>DGXN01000004.1 GCA_002396335.1 Bacteroidales bacterium UBA4231 | reverse complement strand
CTGCGCCGCAAAATGCCATTCTACGCTCTCCAATGGCGCAGGCTCCCCACCCAAAATCGCACCTGCACCAAATCTGCAGACACCTGCACCAAATAACCAAACACCTGCGCTACACTCTGTATACACTACTCCTGCACATACACCGTATGTACACAAAAACGGCCATACAAGTCACTCTGCGTGTACATACACCCAAAGATGCCCAGCGGAGAGTGGGACCATCGCAAAAACCGTGACACCTAAGTAGCTGAATCACAATAAGATACAGGAATCGCCTACGGCAAAAAACCGTAGGCGATTTCAGGAAAACGCTGATACATAGTTATTTAAGTGCCACGGTTCGGGCAGCATAGAAAGGTGCTAGACTGAAGCGGCGAGGGCGGAGGCGATGTCGCGGAAGGCCTGGCTGTCGGGGCGGTCGAGGAGGGCGACAGGGGTGCCGTCGTCGGCGCCTTCGCGGATGTCCTGTACGAGGGGAATCTGGCCCAGGAAGGGGATGTCCAGCTGGGAGGCCATGCGGGCGCCGCCGCCTTGGCCGAAGAGGTAGTACTTCTCGTCGGGATGGGCGGCCGGGGTGAACCAGGACATGTTTTCCACGAGGCCGAAGATGGGCTTCTGAACCTGCGGATTCCGGAACATGTTGACGCCACGGAGGACGTCGGCCAGGGCGACGGTCTGGGGCGTGGTGACGATAACGGCGCCGCTCATGGGCACGTCGCCGATGAGGGAGATGTGGATGTCGCCGGTTCCCGGAGGCATGTCGATCAGAAGGAAGTCGAGCGGTCCCCAGAGGGTCTGGAGGATGATTTGCTTGAGGGCCGTGGAGGCCATGGGGCCGCGCCAGATGAGGGCCTGGCCGGCGGCGGAGACATGGCCGACGGACAGCCATTTCACACCATATTTCTCTACGGGAACGAAGAGGTTGTCGTTTTCGTCTTCGCCGTACATTTCGATCTGGACGTCTTCGGTGCCGGTCATGGTGGGGATGGAGGGGCCGTAGACGTCGGCATCGGCGACGCCGACGCGGAAGCCCTGACGGGCCAGGGCGACGGCGAGGTTCACGGTGACGGTGCTCTTGCCCACGCCGCCTTTCCCGGAGGCGATGCCCACGATATGGCGCACTTCCCGCAGTTGCTCCAGGTTGAACTGGATTCCTTTCGGAGCGGGTTTGACCGGGTCTTTGACGATGGTTTTCACTTCGACCGGCGTACCGGCGGGAGCATTGCGGTAGATGGCGGCCTGAGCGGCGCCGACCAGGTAGTTTTTCAGCGGGTCGGGACGCTTGGGGAAGGCCAGCGTGACGCAGATGGCGCCATCCAGGATGTCCACGGAATCCACTATGCCCAGCTCCACGATGTCTTTGTCGCCCTGGGCAGGGTGCTGCACTTGGCGCAGCCAGTCAAATATCTCTGATTCAGTCATTTTTCACACGTTTTAAGGACAGGTACAGGCCGACGAGCGATACCGCCAGCAGCAGCCACAGCGCCAGTGAAGCCACCCGGGACACTGCGGCGCCCACGCGGTAGCTGTCCGGCAGGAAGGTCATCACCACCTCGTGCTCGCCGGCAGGGAGAAGGGCTGCACGGAGGGTCCAGTCGGCCCGAAGAAGGGGCAGCGGAGTGCCGTCTACGGTGGCCGACCAGCCGTTGGGGTAGTAGATTTCGCTGAAGACGGCGAGGCGGTCGGTGGCGGCGGTATAGCTGTAATGAAGCTCGTTGGGAGCGTAGAAGGTCATTTCGATGCGGTCGGTGCCGACGGCGGCAGGTGCCGGGAAGGTGACCGGAGCGGTCACGACCGCCTGACGGCGAAGGTCGGCGGTGCCCACCAGGGCGATTTCCTCGTCGGGCGTAGCGGCCTCAACCACGGAATCCACGAACCAGGCGGTGCCCAGCGCCCCGTCGTTCCGCAGCGGGGCAAAGGAGCCGTCCAGCACCACGTAGCGCGTGTTCAGCGCGTTCAGGAGCGGGGTGCCGCCGGCCATCCAGGCAGCGGCGTCCTCGAGGGTTTCGGCCTGACCCAGCTGTTTGTACAGGGCGTTGATTTCAGGGGTGAGGTATCGCTCGATGAGGTCCTGGTACCGCTGCAGCTTGGCAGGCGAATAACCGCCCACGTTTTTGTGGTGGTACGACGGCACGGACGAGTTGAACACGTTCACCGTGAGGTCCAGGACGCGGAACGAGGGGTCGGAGTCGGCCTTGATCATCTGGTCGACGGGACGCTCGGCGAAGGGTTTGGTGAAGTCTTTCGGGGTGGTGAAGTGGTCGGCGTTCAGGTAGCGCTTGCCCACGGAAAAAAGGTTCGCGGCGCTCAGCAGGCAGATCACTCCGGCGGCCACCCATTTGCGCCCGTAGCCGGCGAAGGCTTTGGCGTGCGCAGTCTGCCCCGTCGGGGAGTAGGCCCACAGCAGAAGAAGGGCGGTCGCGGCAATCAGGCCGAAGGAACGGAGGGCGTCGGCCCGGAAAAGGGCGATACGGTCCTGCACCAGGGCTTCCACGATGGCGTCCTGCATGCCGGCGTCCGAAGCGCTTTCGAAGGTGCCGAACAGGCCCGGCACCAGCGCCGCCACCAGGCAAAGCCCGCCCGTGAGGCCGAAAGCCCACCAAAATGCTTTCCGGAAGGCCTTGCGCGTGTATTTTTCGCGGACGATGCCGTCCAGCACCAGGAAGCCCAGCATGGGCAGCGTCACCTGCAGCACCACCAGCGCCATGGACACTGTCCGGAACTTGTTATAGAGCGGCAAAACCTTGAAACAAAGCGCGGTAAACGGCATGAAATGGCTGCCGACGGCCATCAACACCGCCAGCACGGTGGCCGCGATGATCCATCCTTTCTCCCGCCCTTTGTACAGGCCCAGGCCCAGGACGAAGAGGAATATCGTGATGGCGCCCATGTACATGGGGCCGGCGGTAAACGGTTGCGGTCCCCAGTACATCGGCAGGGCTTTGGCCGCCTCGCGGAGGTTCTTCTGGCCAGCCCGGCGCAGCAGTTTGACGGTGGCCGACTTGTCCGGATCCACCGCCCCGGCCGACGACCCGCCGTTGAAGTTCGGGATCATCAGGTTGGGAAGCTCCTCCCAGCCGTAGCTCCAGGAAGTCGCGTACTCCAGGTCCAGGCCCCCGGCGTTGTTGCCTTCGCCGGAGAGTTCCGACCCGCCGCGCATGGTCTGGGGGGTGTATTTCGCCAGCGGCAGGAGTTTGTTCACATTGGTGGCGATCCCCGCTCCGCCCACGCAGAGCAGCAGGGCCGACGCCACCCAGAACTCTTTCCAGCGCAGGTCTTTGAACGTGCCGATGAATACCACCACGGCATACAGAAGCACCATCAGGGCCAGATAATACGTGATCTGCTGGTGATTGGCCTTGATCTGCATGCTCAGCGCCAGGCCGAAAAGGACGGCGCCGACAAGCGTCCGCCAGAACGATTTGCTCTTGTAAGTGTACACCAGTGCGGCCAGGACCCAGGGCATGAAGGCAATGGCTTGCATCTTGGTATTGTGGCCCACCTGGATAATTTGGAAATTGTAGCTGCAGAACGCGACCGCGATGGCGCCGCCCACGGCCAACGGCCACTGGACGCCCAGCGCCAGGAACAGCAGGAATGCACCCAGGAGCGTGATGAACAGGTAGGTGGCGGGACGTTTTCCAATCAGGAGCGCGTCGTAGAGCCACTGGGTGAAGTCACCGCCGTTCTGGGTGGAGATGGCCGTGGTGGGCATGCCGCCGAACATGGAATCCGTCCAGTAGGTGGGGTTGTCGGGGTGGGATTTGTTCCACTCGGACATTTCGTGGGACATGCCCACATAGCCGGAGATGTCGCTCTGGTTCACGATTTTTCCCTGCAACACCTGCGGGACAAATGCGTAGCTCAGGGCAAGGAACAGGACCACGACGCCCAAGGCGACGGCTATGTTTTTCCAGTATTTTTTCATTTCGTGAGGGTTTCTAAGAGTTGGGCCAGTGCATGCGCCGTCGCCCGGCGGGAATACGGGCCGATGGTGCCTGCCGTGGCAGGCACGCCGCCGCTGCAGTGCTGCTTCCAGGCCTCCAGGAGGAAGGCTTCAAGGGCGGAGGCGTCGGCCCAGTCCAAGGTGACGCCGGCGTGCGCCTCCCCGATGACCCGCGCCATGGCACCGTCCGTCTGGCCGATTCCCAGGACGGGACGCCGGGCCGCCAGGTACTCGAAGAGTTTGCCGGGAAGGATGGGGCGGTACTGGGGGTCGTTCCGGAGGGGAAGTAGGAGGACGGATGCGGCGCGCTGTTCCCGTACCGCGCGAGGGTGGGAGCAGTAGCCGAGCGCTATGATATTGTCTTTGAGACCGTTATCCTCCATTGACTGAAGCACTTCCCGGTCCACTTTCCCGGCCAGGCGGATGCGGAGGGCCTGACGGAAGGCAGGGTCTTCCGCCGCCATTTTCCCGAGGACTTGCCAAAGCGCGACGGGGTTGCCGTCGGCCGCGAAAAGGCCGGTGTGCGTAAGGTTGAACAGACCGTCGGGCTCCGGGGCGGGGCCGGCGAAGTCTTCCTCGTCGTAGCCGTTGGTGATGCAGGCGACGGGGGTGCGGGTCTGCGCTCGGAATTCCTCCTGCACCAGCGGCGTGCAGGCAAGGACGGTGCTGCACTCGTCCAGCACGGCCTGCTCCTGGCGGCGGAGGAGACGCCAGGTGGCGGGGGTCATCGGCAAGTATTTCAGGTAGTACATGCGGGACCACGGATCCCGGAAATCCGGCACCCACGGAATGCCCAGCGCTTTGTGCAGTTTCCGGCCGATCAGATGCACCGAATGGGGCGGACCGGTGGTGACGATAACGTCCACAGGATGCTCCCGGAGGTAGTTTTTCAGCTTTTTCACCGACGGACGCACCCAGCCCACGCGGGGATCCGGAACAAAGAGATTGGCCCGGATCCAGAGGGAGAGTTTCTGCTTGAAGTTTTTCTTTCCGGAGGAGATTTCCGTCACTTCGGTGCTTTTGGCGCCGGTGAGTTTCCGATAGGCGGCATAGGGTTCCCAGATGGCGCCGCGGATGAGTTCCAGGTCTTGGGGAAGGTCGGCCCCGATGGTGGGATCCAGGGAGGGGTAGTCGGCATTTTCAGGGGCGAAGACGACGGGGGTCCAGCCCTCCGCGGGCAGGTACTTGCAGAACTTCACCCACCGCTGCACGCCCGACCCTCCGGACGGCGGCCAATAGTACGCTATGACCAGCACTCGTTTCACTCCTGCAAAGATAACGATTTCTTTGCAAATCCCTGTCCACTTTCGCACCACCCCTGACTACCTGCCTCCCTCAGGTGCATTTTGGTGCGTTTTTGCACCTGAGGCGGGGCCGAAAGGGGTTGCCAGGTGCGTTTTGGGACGTTTTTGCACCTGAGGCGGGGCTGAGAGGGGTTGCCAGGTGCAAAATGGGACGTGTTTGCATAACGTGCAAAGGAAAAGCTTTTTCTGCAGAATCCTGCCGGTCCGCAATTCCGGCGCCGGCGGATTGTGAATTTGTCGAAATTCTTTGTATTTTTGTCTAAAACTAAGACCAATGAAACCTACCCTTGCACGGAAACTGGAGCTCCGGAGGGAGCGCATTCCGAATCCTGTACTGTATAGCATCCTTTACCTTGTCGTAAAAATCATGGATGCCATCCTGAAAACCCACTTCACGTTCAAGATAAAGCCCTCGGAGGACAAAAACCCCTATGTGCTGGTCAGCAACCATGCTTCCCGGCTGGATTATGCCTACACGGCGCCGGCGGTGTGGCCGCATCGGCTCAATTATGTGGTGGGATACAATGAATTCTTCGTGTTCCCCACCACCCTGCTCCTGCGGGCGGCAGGGGTCATTCCCAAGCGCAATTTCACGCCGGACGTCCACTGCATCAAGTCGGTGCAGCGCATCATCCGGGAAGGCGGACATGTCTGCTTCATGCCGGAAGGGATGAGTTCCATCACCGGCATGGCACAGCCCGTGATGCCCGGCACCGGAAAACTCCTCAAGAACCTGGGCGTCACGGTGTACTACACCAAGATCGCCGGCGGCTACCTGTCCAATACCAAACACTGCCTGGACCAGCGCCCGGGACGCACGGAAGTGGTTGTGGATAAAATGTTTACACCTGAACAGCTGAAGGCGATGTCGGCCGAAGAGATCGAGGACGCCATGAACCGCCTGCTGGCCCACGACGACTATCAGTGGAACGCCCGCGAACATGTGCATTTCAAGGGAAAAGGCCAGATGGCCAAAGCGCTGGACACGCTGCTGTACCGCTGCCCCAAATGCGGAGCGCTGTACCGGATGGAGTGCGAAGGAGACCGGATGCGCTGCACCGCCTGCGGCAACACCATCCGCATGGACGACGACTATTCCATCCACCCGGAGGGCGAAGGCTCCGTCTGCCCGCCGCTGGTGACGGACTGGACCCTGATGGAGCGGAAGGAGGCCGCCCGGGAAGTACGCCGGGAAGGCTTCTGCCACAGCGGCAAGGTGAAGGTGGGCATGCTGCCGGATTACAAATACCTCACCGGCGGAAAAACCTCCGAAATCTGCGGCGAGGGCACCCTCACCCTGGACAAGGCGGGACTCCGCTTCGACGGGACCGTGAAGGGGAAGGCGCTGCAGCTGGACATTCCCATCGGCCAGCTGCCCACCTTTGGCATGTGTACGGACATTTCCCGCTTCTACACCTACGTGGACGGCATTTTCTACGAATTCTACCCCGAAAAGGCCGACGTCCTTTACTGGGACCACCTCACCGAAGAGATGCACCGCGCCCAGGGCGGCCGATGGCAGGATACACCCTACCGGTAAGGGTTACTCACCGGTAGGAGGATAGTACAGGACGCGGAGCATGTAGACATACAGCTCGCCTCCGCTGGCAATCTTGAAGCCAGTATAGCTGCCGCCGGACAAGTCGTACTCGTAGTAGTTGTTGCTTTCGCTCCAATACCCGGCTTCCGGCTGGGGGATCTCCACCTGGCCGCCGGCAGGCGTGACGCCATATACCGTCGCCGTATTTTCCTTGCTCTTGGAAAGCTGGATCAGGACGGACTTGATCTCTCCGTCGTGCTGCATGGAGGGCACCGTGCTGGTAGAGACCGACCAGACGCCGCTGTTCTTGTTGTACAGCCAGCCCCAGTTGGTGGTAAGGTTTGTGGTATAGAAATACCAGGGAGCCAGCGGATTATTTTTGTCTGTCACCCGCAGGAGGCCGTCTCCCAGATCCGTGATGAGGCTGGAGTCATAGGAGATGTCGGGCCAGGTGAACTCGATGGTCCTGTTCACATAGATGTCCTTCTGGGTATAGTCGAAGGACGCCAGGCCGTAACCGGTCTCAGGGATGGCACGGACGTAAAGATGGTAAACGCCAGGGGCCAGACCGTCCGCTTCCACGGTGTACAGGCCGTCCATTTCACCGGTGCCCATGACGGGGGTGAGGGTTGTTCTGCCGTTGCCGTATTCGTCGGTGTAGTAGCACTGGTAGCCGGCGGCGTGGGGGTCGGCCGGCCAGGCGGCCATGAAGCCGGTGCGGGGTTTCGGCACGATATAATTGATGGCCGACGGGTTTTCCACCGTGCCCGGAAGCAGACCCACCGTGAACTTCGTGAGGCCGCCGGATTTGAACTGCAGCGTACGGCCGAGGTCCTCCAGGGACACCAGTTTCGAATAGGGGTACCTGTCGCCTTCCCTTTTCACTTCGCAGATAATGCCGAACCAGTCGCTGATCTCGCCGGGAAGGGTGCGGAGGTACAGGACCGCCTTGCCGGAAGCATCGGCCACGACAGGGCGGGAAAGATCCATGCAGGTGAAATTGACCTGGAGGCATTCCCGCAGCATGCCGGTGTTCTCAATGTCGCCCGGACTCCTGAAGCTCCATTTCCCGGTTTCGGGGAAATAGGTGCAGATATCTTCCATGTTCACGCCGGAAAGCATGCTGCCGGTGAACCACGAGCCCGAATTGACGATATCCCCTTCCGTAAGGCCCTCCAAGGTCACCTGGACCAGGGTCTCGAGGCGGGCGAAATTGAATGTAATCTCTGAAGGCTTGCCCACGTAATCCTGCGAGAACTGAGAGACCAGCAGGTCGTCCGCGGTGGGGAAACCGCCGGCATAAACCCGCATGTCCGGATTCAAGTAGACAGGAAGGCCGATTTCGCCCGACTCAGTCTTCAAGGACCAGGGATTATACGAGCAGGCCAGATACTTGTACGTGAACGTATACGTAGCCAGTTCCGCAGGGTCCAGGGCCGTTTCCCAGTAATAGGGGTCGAAGGTGGCCGTGAAGGTGGCCGTCTTTCCGCCAGCGGCCAATCCGTCCGATGTGACAAAATTGCTCTGGCCCTCCAGGTCACTCAGCGAAGGGTCGGAAGAAACGCCTTTCACGAATTCCTTGATATAAATCCGGTCTCCTTCTTCCCATTTGGCCGAAAAATGACCTGCGCCGTCTTCCTCGATCAAGGATTTGGTTCCCTCCAGCGAGGCATGGATGGTTACGGTATGCGGAACGGCCTGGGAGACTTTGCCGACCAACTCTTCAGGCTGCGGCTGCTCCTGGCAGGACACGGTAGCGACAAGCAGCGCTGCGCAAAAAACTTTCAAAGCATTTTTCATCAGAACGATCCTCCATCAATTATATCTTCATCGGCAATGACGCCCGGTTCGTTGACTCCGCCGAATTTAGCGCTGATACTGCCGCAAATCACCCCTTCCGGCCAGATGCTCACCGGATGGGTTTGCGGACTTTCGTAGGCTTTTCTGGAAATACAAGTCATAGCAATAGGATTCATGGCGCAAAAATAGATTATTTTGCGCCAACACTATTAGTTATTTTTCAGTAATTTATACGGGAAAATGTAAGATTTCACCCATTTCCGCCTGCTATAGCTATCCTTCGGCGCTGGCCCTCACCTCCACCGACGACGATGCACATACGGTATATGTACACACAATGGGGGCAGATTTTGATGCAAGTGGTCCAATCGGCCCGCAAAGCCGTGGCACTTAAGTGTCTGACATTCAGCGAGATACTGAAATCGCCTCAGTCATTTTGCCGGAGGCGATTTCAGGAAGCGACTCAGCATCAATCACTTAGATGCCACGGGGAATGAGACACATGAAAGGGATTTCCCGCGAGGTGAGTAGTGGGGGAAAGCGTGGCGGAGGGAATGGGGAAAAACGGTTCCGTGCGGGGGCATGGGAAGGGAGCGGTCCCGCGGAAGCGGGATGACGGAGTCCGTCCAACGACGTTATGGGTTGCGGCCCAGCGGGCGCAGCCCATAAAAGGAGGCGTTACGACGTCAAGCGACCGACGTCAGCACCGTTTTTTCCCCCTGACCGACGATGCGCCTTCCCCTACCACCCACCCCAGGTGCAAAAACGCCCCAAAATGCACCTGACAACCCCTTTTAGACCCACCTTAGGTGCAAAAACACCTCATTTTGCACTCGGAGACCTCTCCAAGACCCACCTTAGGTGCAAAAACGCCCCAAATTGCACCTGGGATGGAGGCCGAGGGCGTAGGTGGGGCCAATGACGCAAGTAGGGGCCAATCGGCCCGCAAAGCCGTGGCACTTAAGTGCCTGGTATTCAGCAAGATGCTAAAATCGCCTCCGGCAAAATGACTGAGGCGATTTCAGGAAGTGACTCAGGGTCAGGCATTTAAGTGACAGCCTTCCAGCCAAAAAAGTCTTGTGATAGAAACACTCACACCCTAGATTCCCAGTTCTTCCTTCATGGCGCGGAGGAGGTCGAAGGCTTGGAGGGGGGTGAGGTTGTTGAGGTCGACGGATTTGAGGCGGTCGCGGAGGGATTCGAGGAGCGGGTCGTCCAGTTGGAACATGGAGAGCTGGAGGGAGCCATCTTTCTCCACGCGGCCTTCGCGGACGGTGTGAGGCTTCACGGGCGTCAGGGCGCCGATAGCTTCCAACTTTTCGCTGTTTTCGAGCGCCTTCAGGGTACGTTCGGCACTTTCGAGGACAGGGGCAGGCATGCCGGCCATGCGGGCCACGTGGATGCCGAAGCTGTGAGCCGTGCCGCCCTCGCGGAGTTTCCGCAGGAAAATCACTTCCCGGCCCACCTCTTTCACGGCGACGTGGTAGTTTTTCACACGGGGGAAAATGGCTTCCAGGTCGTTCAGTTCGTGGTAATGGGTGGCGAAAAGGGTCTTGGCTCCCTTGCCGTATTCGTGGATGAATTCCACGATGCCGCGGGCGATGGACATGCCGTCGTAAGTGGACGTACCCCGGCCGATTTCGTCCAGCAGCACCAGGGACCGGCCGCTGAGGTTATTCAGGATCATGGCCGTTTCCAGCATTTCCACCATGAAGGTGGACTCGCCGCGGGAGATGTTGTCGGTGGCGCCGACGCGGGTGAACAGCTTGTCCACCCACCCGATGGTGGCCGATGCCGCCGGCACCCACGACCCACACTGCGCCATGAGGACGATGAGCGCGGTCTGCCGCAGGAGGGCGCTTTTACCCGCCATGTTGGGGCCGGTAAGGATGATGATCTGCTGCTTTTCGTTGTCCAGGTACACGTCATTGGGGACGTATTCCTCCCCGGCCGGCATAAGGGTCTCGATGACGGGGTGTCGGCCTTCACGGATATCGAGGGCCTTTCCGTCGGTCATCTGGGGCCGGCAATAGTGCCGCTCCAGCGCCTGCTGGGCAAAACAGGCGAGCACATCCACCTTCGAGAGGATGCGGCTGTTACACTGGATATCGGGGATCTGCAGCTGGATGCGGGCGATGAGTTCTGCGTACAGCTGCGTCTCGATGGCGTAGATGCGGTCTTCGGCCGTGAGGATCTTCTCCTCGTATTGCTTGAGCTCGTCGGTGATGTAGCGCTCGGCGTTCACGAGGGTCTGCTTGCGGATCCACTCCGGGGGCACCTGGTCTTTGTAGGTATTGCGAACCTCTATATAATAGCCGAAGACATTGTTGTAGGCAATCTTGAGCGAAGAGATGCCGGTGCGCTCCGCCTCCCGCTGCTGCATTTGCAGGAGGTAGTCTTTCCCGCCGGCCGACAAGGCGCGCAGGTCGTCCAGTTCGGCACTGACACCCGTGCCGATCACGGGCCCCTTCCCGATCTGGTACGCCGGTTCCGGATCCAGCACCCGCTGGATTTCCTGCAGGAGTTTTTCGCAGTTGCGAAGGCCTTTCAGCAGTTTTCCGAGCGCGGGATTTCCTTCCAGGCGCTCTTTGATGGGACGGGCCAGGGCAAGACCCCGGGACAGCTGGACAATCTCCCGCGGAACGGCCTTCCCGTTGGCCACACGGCCCAGGATGCGTTCCAGGTCGCCCATTTTACCCAGATCCATCTGCGTCTGCTGCAGGATTTCCGGGTTTTCGGTGAAGTACTGGACACAGTCGTAACGGGCGTTCAGCTCCTTCAGATCCATGATGGGCATTGCGAGCCACGAACGCAGCAGGCGGGCACCCATGGGAGACGAGCATTTGTCCAGGGTCTGGACGAGGGAGACCCCGTCGGCCCCGGAGGCGCTTTGGAAGACTTCCAGGTTGCGGAGGGTGAACTTGTCCATCCACACGAACTTGGCCTCGTCGATGCGGCCGATGGTGCAGATATTCTTGAGGCCGGTGTGCTGGGTCTGTTCCAGATACACCAGCAGGGCGCCGGCGCTGCAGATGCCCAGCGGATACGGGTCGATGGCGAAACCTTTGAGGCTGTCCACGCCCAGCTGGCGCTTCAAGCGCTCGACGGCAGCGTCGTACACAAAGGCCCATTCGTCAATGGATGTGGTGTAGAAGTCCCCGAAACGGTCTTTCAGGCCTTTTTCATACCCCCTTTGTACCACCAGTTCGCGGGGCTTCAGAGAGCCGAGGAGCGTGCCGATATAGTCCATCGGCCCCTGGGTGAGCTGGAACTGGCCGGTGGAGACATCCAGGAAGGCGGCGCCGCACTGGTCCTTTTCCACGGTGAGACCGCAAAGGTAGTTGTTCTCCTTCTGTTCCAGCATGCCGTCACCAAAGGAGATGCCGGGCGTAACAATCTCTGTCACACCGCGTTTGACCAGTTTTTTGGCGAATTTCGGGTCCTCCAGCTGGTCGCAGACGGCGACCTTGTAACCGGCGCGGACCAGTTTGGTCAGGTACCCCTCAATGGCATGGTGCGGAAAACCAGCCATGGGGATGGGCCCCTTGTCTCCGTTGGATTTCTTGGTAAGAACCAGGCCCAGGACGCGGGAAGCGGTAACGGCGTCATCCGAATAGGATTCATAAAAATCGCCCACCCGGTACAGCAGGAGCGCTTCCGGATGCTGCGCTTTCACCTCAAAGAATTGCTTGATGAGGGGAGTATCTTCCGCTATCTTTGCCATACATTACATCTTTATTCAGTTCAGGAGCGTTGTCACAAACACCACCGCAATACCCACGGGCGCCAGGTAGCGCATCAGGAAATACACCCAGTTAAACAGGCGCACGTTGCAGGTGCCGCCGCTGGTAAACTCGTCCCGAACGTCGTCTTTGGACATTTTCCAGCCCACGAAAATCACAAACAGAAGGCCGCCGACGGGCATGAGCCAGGTGGCCACCAGGTTGTCCAGGAAGTCGAACAGGGAAAGGCCCATGAGCTTGAAAGAGGAGAGCGGGCCAAAGCTGAGCGAGCACAGGATGCCCACCACCCAGGCAACGAGACCCAGCACGACGGTGGCCCGCACGCGGCTCATCCCCTTCTCTTCCGAAAGGTACGCGACACCCACCTCCAGCAGGGAAATGGACGAGGTGAGAGCGGCGACCAGCACCGTCATGAAAAACAGGATGGCCACCACGGCGCCCACCCAGGATTGCATCCGGGAGAAAATATACGGGAGGGTGTCGAACACCAGGCCTGCGCCCTCGTGCGGCGCAATGCCGGCCGAAAACACCGCCGGCATCACGGCAAAGCCGGCCAGAAGGGCGAACAAGAAGTCGGAAAGCGCCGTTCCCATGCCCGAAATGAACAGGTTCTCCTTCTTGGAGACATAGGAAGCGTAGGTGAGGATGGTCCCGACGCCCAGCGACAGCGAGAAAAACGCCTGTCCCATGGCAATGGCGACAGTCTGCGCGTTAATCTTTGAAAAATCCGGTTTCAGCAGGTATTCCGCCCCGGCCCGTGCTCCAGGCAGCGTGAGGCCGAAGATGACGATGGCAACGATGAGCACGAAAAGGAGCGGCATGGTGAGTTTGGTGAATTTCTCGATGCCGTTTTTCACGCCCAGGATGACGATGGCGGCCGTGGCGGAAAGGAACACGGTATGCATGATGACAGGTTCCCAGGGCGAGGAAATAAAGCGCTGGAAAAGTCCCTGGACATCCCCCTGAAAACTGAGCGTACAGGCTTTGAACAGGTAATCCACCGACCAGCCGCCCACCACGCTGTAGTAACTCAGGAGCACGATGGGGGTAAGCACCGTCAGCAGGCCCAGCGACTTCCAGCGGGTGCCCGGAGCAAGTTTTTCCAGGGCCCCGAAGGTATTGCCGCCCCCGCGTCGGCCGATAATGCTCTCCGCCCAGAAGATGGGGAGTGCCAGGACGAAGGAAGACAGGGCATAAACCAGGATGAAGGCCGCTCCGCCGTACTGTCCGGCTAAATAGGGAAAACGCCAAATGTTCCCCAGGCCGATGGCACTCCCGGCCATGGCCATCACCACCGACAGGCGGCTGCCGAATGTTTCCCGTTTATTTTCCATTTAGTTCGTTTTGAAAAGCAAAGATACAAAATAAATTCACTACTTTTGTAGTATGCAACAATACCTTGACCTTCTCCGCCATATCCGTACCCACGGCGTCCTGAAAAGCGACCGGACCGGAACCGGCACGCAGAGCGTGTTCGGCTATCAGATGCGCTTCAACCTGGAAGAGGGATTCCCCCTTCTGACCACCAAGAAAGTGCACCTGAAATCCATCATTTATGAACTCCTCTGGTTCATTTCCGGCAACACCAACGTCCGCTACCTCCAGGACCACGGCGTCACCATCTGGGACGAATGGGCCGACGAAGAAGGCAATCTGGGCCCGGTTTACGGCCATCAGTGGCGTTCATGGGAAACACACGATGGGCGGGTAATCGACCAACTTTCGCAGGTTATCGACCTGATACAACACCATCCGGACTCCCGCAGAATACTGGTAACCGCCTGGAACCCGGCCGACGTGGAGAAAATGGCCCTGCCCCCCTGCCACTGCCTGTTCCAATTCTACGTGGCAGACGGACGCCTGTCCTGCCAGCTGTACCAGCGCAGCGCGGACGTGTTCCTGGGCGTTCCGTTCAACATTGCCTCCTACGCCCTCCTGACCCTGATGATCGCCCAGGTCACCGGCCTCAGGCCCGGTGAATTCATCCACACCACCGGCGACACCCACATCTACACCAACCACTTCGACCAGGTCGCCCTCCAGCTGAGCCGCGAACCCCGTCCGCTCCCCAAAATGCACCTGAATCCCGAAGTGAAGTCCATTTTCGACTTCCAGTATGAAGATTTTACCCTTGAAGGATACGACCCGTGGCCTGCGATCAAGGCTCCGGTCGCTGTTTAAACGGCACAATATGAAAAAATGCATCATCGTAGCCATCGCGGACGATGGCGGAATCGGCGTTAAAGGCGCCCTCCCCTGGCACATCTCTGAAGACCTGCAGTACTTCAAAAACACCACCCGCGGCTATCCCGTGATCATGGGCCGTACCACCTACTTCTCCATCGGCCGGCCGCTGCCGGGGCGCAAGAACATTGTCCTGAACCTGGGCGGAGACCCCATCGAAGGCGTCACCTGCGTCTATTCCTTCGACGAAGCCTACCGCGAAGCAGAAGCCACCGGCGCCGAAAAATGCTTCATCATGGGCGGCGCCTCCGTGTACAAGGCCGCCCTGCCGGAAATGGATCTCCTGTACATCACCCACGTCCACACCGTGGTCGAAGGGGCCGACGCCTTCTTCCCGCCCATCGACCCCGCCGTGTGGGAAAAAGAATCGGCCTCCGAAACCCATACGGATCCGGAGACCGGTTACACGTTCGAATTTGTGGTTTACCGCAAGCGCTGACTAAGCCTCAAAAGCCCAGATAATGGCCTCCTGCAGCGTTTCCCCGGGACGGAGCACCGTCGTGGGGAAGGCAGGCTGGTTGGGTGAATCCGGACAGTGCTGGCACTCGATGGCTACGGCGTCGTAGTCCTCGTAGGCGCGGCCGGATTTCCCCGTCGGGCAGCCTTTGAGCCAGTTTCCGGTGTACACCTGCACGGCCGGCTGGGTGGTCAGCACCGTCAGATGGCGGCCGGAGACAGCGCCCCACAGCTGTGCCGCCTCGGTGAGCTGACCGGGCATGGCACCGTCAATCAGATAGCAGTTGTCGTAACCCTTGCCGTATTTGAGGGCGGGGAAATCGGCGTGGATGTCGCGGCCGATGGGCTTGGCCTCCACGAAATCCATCGGCGTGCCGGCCACATCCTCCGCGGTACCCAGCGGAATGAGGGTTTCGTCCGTCGGGAGCCACTGGGAGGCATTCAGCTCGAGCTGATGGTTCAGCACGGAACCGGAGCCCTCGCCGTCAAGATTGAAGTAGACATGGTTGGTGAGGTTCACCACGGTGGGCTTGTCGGTCTCGGCGGTGAGGATGAGCTTGAGGGAGTTGTCGTCGGCCCAGGTGTAGTGGGCGATGGTCTTGAGGTTGCCCGGGTAGCCGGCCTCGCCGTCCTGGGCGTAGTAGAGGAACTCGACGGCGTCTCCGTCCACGCGGCTGTCCCAAACCTGGTTCTGGAAGCCGTCGGGGCCGCCGTGCAGATGATTGGGACCGTTATTGACGGGCAGGGTGTACTCCACGCCGTCCAGCGTGAACTTCCCCTTGGCAATGCGGTTGGCATACCGTCCGGGAACCTTTCCCGAACAGGGCCCGTCGGCAAAATAATCGAGCGGATTCCTGTAGCCGATGACCACGTCGGCCAGGTTTCCTTCCTTGTCGGGGACGACGATGCTCACGATGGCCGCTCCCACGCTGCAAAGCTGCACATAGGCGCCCGAAGCGTTCTTGAGGGTATAAAGGTAAATCTCTTTTCCGTCGGGCGAAGTGCCCCAAAGCTCTTTGGTAATGTTCATATCAGGGTGTGTTTATTGTTGCAGATAGGCAAGCACCTGTTCCGGAAGGGCGTCCTTCAGGAGGACCGTCTTTTTGGCGTCCAGCAGGTACAGGGAAGGCAGGGCGCGGACGTTGTACACCAGATTCTCGCGGATGGTGAAAGTAGGGTCATAGCCGTTGATCCAGGCCGAGGGGTAGCTCTCCATCCGTTCTTTCCAGAGGGGGATGTCCTCGTCGATATAGATGTCCACGACCTTCAGGCTTGAGTCGGCGACAAGACGGCGGGCGACGGGGTCCTCCTCCAGTTGGACGACGAGCTCTTTGCAAGCGTGGCAGTCCGGATTGCCGAAGACAAGGAGGGTATAGCGGGCCCGGATACCGTACAGGGTGCGCCGCTTTCCCGCCGTATCAATAAATTGGAAATCAGCCGCTTGCGTGCCGACACGGTTCAAGGCGCACATGCGGGCATCCCACTGGTAGGCCATCCGCATGCTTTCCGGCGTATGGGCCGACACCGCCAGTTTCTCCACGAAGGGAAGATACAGGTCCTCGCTGCGGAAAGGGGAATTGGGATCGTAAAAATAGCGCGACACCAGTGCCGATGTTTCCGCGAAGACATTCCCGCCGGGCCGGGCGGTCTGAAAAGCGTCCAGCCGGCTGAACAGCGTGGTCATGGCACGGGCTCCGTCCTGCAGCGGAAGGCGCTGCAGCAGCGTGGCAAAAACGCTCATCTGCTTTTCCAAATCTTCCTTCGGAACACCGTTCACGGTGAGCGAATCGCAGAAATACAGGCTGTCCGGCGCGGTGAACCGGTCCCAGAAATGCTGCCCCAACCATTCGCCGCGTTCCTGCGGCTCCGTCAGCATGACGGGGATTTCCATGGCCGGGAATTCCCGGGTGAGTTTCCGGGGGGCCGACGGTTTCCCGGGGCCGCAGGAAACCGCCAGAAGAAAAAGTATGAGAGGCCAGCGTTTCATCATACACAAATGTACACTTTTTTAACTAACTTTGGAAAAATTATTGCTCCGCTTATGCGAAAGACCCTCCTGGCCCTTTGCCTTACCATAGCTTACGTCCTCCCCATGAACGCCCAGTTCTACCTCCCCGGGGACGACCCTGGCCATCTCCGCTGGTATTCCATCCAAACACCTCATTATCAAATCATTTTCCCCGACGGGGCCGACACCCTCGCCCGCACTTTCGGCCGCCGGCTGGAGCAGTTCCGCCCCGCCGTGGGCCGGAGCCTGGACCTGACGCCCGGCATCGGCCGGAAAAAAATGCCCGTGGTCCTGCATACGCACCACATCACGGCCAACGGGTCCATGGGCTGGGCACCTTCCCGGATGGACCTTTTCACCTTCACGGACCCCTACGGCTCCGACCCCGTCTCCTGGGACATCCAGCTGGCGGCGCATGAGCCCCGGCACCAGTCACAGATGGAGTATTCGGACCGCGGCTGGCTGAAGGTCGTGACCGGCGAAGGCTGGTCCCCCATCCACTGGCAGCTGTTCATGGAGCAGGCCATCGCGGAAGGCGACGCCGTCGTCGCGGAGACAGGCATCGCCAACGGCACCCGCGCCCGGACGGCCGACTTCCTGAACTACTTCCGCGTCGCCTTGGACCAGGGCGACTACCGCAGCTGGGACCGCTGGCGCTACGGTTCCTATAAACTTTCCACACCCGACCTCTATAAAGTCGGCTATATGACCGTGGCCGGCGCCCGCGTGCTGTACGACGATCCGCTGATTGTCCGGAAAGCGCTGGATACATCGCGCCGCAAACCCTGGATGCTGGCTCCCGCGAACTTCCGGAGCCAGATCCGCGCCCACAGCGGCAAGCCGTTCCGGGAATCGTTCCGGGACATCGAAGACTTCTTCAACCGCACCTGGCAGGCCGACGACGCCGCCCGTGCACCCTTCCTGAAACAGGAACCCGCCGTGTCCATGGGCGACACCTATGCGATAGATTATGTCTCCCCGCAGTATCTGGACGGCGTCATATACGCCCTCCGCAGCGGCAACCGCTACACGGACGAACTGATTGAGATCCGCGACGGGAAGGCCCGCCGCATCGCCAGCTTCAACTCCCATGCCTCCTCCCTCTTCGCCGAGGAAGAGAAACACAGGCTCTACTGGTCGGAAACGATACGCGATCCCCGCTGGGGCCTTGCCGGAACCTCCATCATCCGCTACTACGAGCCCGGGACCGGAAAAATGCGGGACCTCACCCGCGGGACACGTTACTACAATCCCCAGCCCTCCCCGGACGGCAGCCGCCTCGCCGTGGCCGACTATCCCGTCTCCGGAAACACCGCCGCCGTCATCCTGGACGCCGATTCCGGCGCCGTCCTGCAGCGCTTCCCCGCCCCGGAAGGACAGCAGGTGGCCGAATTCGCCTGGATGGGAGAGGAACTGTATGCGAGCCTGATCGGCCCGGAAGGGTCGTCGATCATGCGGGTGCTGCCCTCAGGAGTGTGGGAGAGCGTGCTGGCACCGTCGGCCCAGAAAGTGGTGAACCTCGGGAACGGGGACGACTGCATCGAATGGGTGAGCGACCGCACCGGCGTAAACGAGCTGTACAACTTCTATCCGCATGAAGGGCGGCTGGTGCAGCTGACCTCCACGCGCTACGGCGCCACGGATTTCTGCGAAATCGAAGACCAGCTCTGGTACTCCGCGCAGACCCTCGAAGGCATGCAACTTTTCTGCACGCCCATGAGCGAACTTACGCCGAAGGAAGTATCTTATACTGATCTGCATCGCTACGCCATCGAAGATGCGCTCACCGCCCAGGAGCGGGCGCTGGGAGAGCCGGTGAACCTGGAGGAAGCGGTGCCCATGTCGGCCCCCAAACGCTACTACAAGCTGGCGAATGCGCTGCGGCTGCATACCTGGCTGCCGCTGTACGTGAACTACGACGCCGTGAAGGAAGGGTCCATGGACTTTTCCTACGAGACGGCTTCGATCGGCCTGACAGGATTCTTCCAGAACAACCTGGGCACCCTGTCCGGCATGGTGGGTTACGGCCTGCACCCGGACCCGGACGAAGAAGGGCACTGGCGCAATTCCCTGCACCTGCAGATGGCCTACACCGGACTCTATCCGGTCATCGAAGCCTCCGTCGATTTCGGTGACGAGGCGGCCCGGCAGTATATCGTCCGGCAGAACAGGAGCGGCATCGTTTCCGCTTTCGGGACGGCCGCTTTTGCGCGGGAGGCACCGCTGCTTTCCGGACAAGTCCGCACATACGTGCCGCTTTCCTACAGCAAAGGCGGACTCCTGTGGGGCGTGACGCCGCAGCTCCGGTACAGCTTCTCCAACAACCTCTTTGCGACGGATCCCGTCGTGTTTACGGCTGCCAACGGGTTCGACGGCATCCCTTCGCTGTACGCGCTTTCCTCCGTCGGCGACCGCACCAGCGTCTGGATGTCCCGGCTGTCCGGTTCCGTACGCGGCTACGTCATGATGCCGCGGGCCGACGCCCAGGTCTACCCCCGGTGGGGACTGGGACTGGAAGCCGGCGTGTCCGTGCGACCCTCCCTGCAGCGCTACTTCGCCCCCAACGCCTACGGCTACGCTTACGGCTACCTTCCCGGCTTCACGCGAAACCAGGGACTCAGGCTCACAGGCATGGTGCAGAGCAGCATCGGCAACGACCTGTTCGGCGACCTGGCCGTCAACACCCTGCCGCGCGGATGGTCCTCCGTGGCCGGTGCCGCTGGCCGCAGCTTCCCCCGTCAGTGGAAACTCACCGCCGACTACGCCATCCCCATCTACCTGGGCGACATCTCCATCCCCTGGGTAGCCTACATCACCCATTTCATCCTCACGCCGCACGCCGACATCGCCGGCTTCTCCTCCCGCGGATCCTCCGGCCTGATGGACAAAAACCTCTGGAGCGTCGGCGCCGACCTGACCGCCTCCCTTGCCCGCCTGCTGTGCCTGCCCTTCGACGCCACCGTAGGCATCTCCACCTCCTACCTCGGCGGCACATGGCGCAAGCCCGACAGCCCCTGGTCCGTAGAAATGGTATTCGGCGTGGATTTCTAGGGGTTGGCCAGGATGCCGGCGGAAGGCGGGGCGGTGCACCAGGATATGCCACGGCTCTTGCCTCCGGCCCTGGCACAGCCTCTGGCCCTGCCACTGCACATACACCGTATGTACACAAAAACAGCCTTCTACGGTGTTCTATGTGTACATACACCTCGGCGATGGTCTGTTTTCCGGAGGTTGAACCAGTGTATGTACACGAAATCGACCTCCTGCAGCATTCTGTGTGTACATACACCTCGGTGATGGTCTGTTTTCCGGAGGTTGAACCGGTGTATGTACACGAAATCGACCTCCTGCAGCATTCTGTGTGTACATACATCTCCGAGATGGTCTGTTTTCCGGGGGTTGAACCGGTGTATGTACACGAAATCGACCTCCTGCAGCATTCTGTGTGTACATACACCTCCGGGAAGTAAAAGAAAATGTGTACCTTTGCTGAGTAATCTGTTTTTCATGAAACGTCTTGTTTTGAATCTACTTGTTATTGCGGTCCTGAGCGGCTGCGAGACAGTCGTGTCGCCAGCCCCTGCGGAGTTGGAACTGCCGGCCATCACTGTAAAGGACAATATTGTCCGCTACCAGGGATATGTATCGTCTTACAACACGACGACTTTAATCCCCAACTGGGTGGCTTACGAACTCACGGCGGAAGAAACGTACGGTCAGGCCACCCGGGATGACAAGATTTTCTCCATGGACCGCAATTTCAAAGGGAAGCAGGCCATGCGGGAAGACTACCGCGGCAGTGGCTGGACCAAGGGCCACATGGCTCCGGCCGGCGACTTTTTCTGGAGCGACGAAGCCATGGGCGAAACCTTCTACTTCATGAACATCTGCCCGCAGAAGGAGGAGCTGAACAACAAGGACTGGCAGTATCTGGAAAAACAGGTCCGCCGATGGGCGCGGGAATTCGGCAGGGTCTGGGTTGTGACCGGTCCCATTGTGGGGGAAAACAAGTATGGAACCATCGGCCAGAACCACGTGGTGGTGCCGGACGCCTTCTTCAAAGGGGTGCTGGCCCAGGATGGCGACGCCTATCAGGCCATCGGCTTCGTGATGCAGAATGACAAGGGCCGATACTATCTGGAAAAATGCGCCATCTCCCTTGACGATCTGGAGATCATGACCGGCCTGGATTTTTATCCAGCCCTTCCCGATAACTTGGAAAATGCGGCCGAGGCTTCTTTTAACCTGGCCTTCTGGGATATCGATTATAAACGTTAGCCACTGGAATTCTGTCGTTTACGCGGAATCGGCTAAAAAAGATTTTTAATAGCCGAAAAATCCGCTAAAACATTTTCCGAACTTTTTCTGTTTTGAATGCCCGTATTCAAAACAAGCCCTTATCTTTGGGCATGAAGCTGTTCGGTATTCTTTTCCTTTGTCTTTTCGTCCGGGCCGCCCCGCCGGAAGACAGCCTCCGGGTCCTGTTCTGGAACCTGGAGAACTTTTTCGACTGGCGCTGCGACTCCACCGGCGTTTCCGATGCGGAATTCTCTTCCCGCGGCGCCCGCCACTGGACGCGGAAGCGGTTTCGCGCCAAATGCAATGCGGTTGCCAAGGGAATCCTCTGGGCGGGGTCTACTCAGGGCGGCCTGCCCGACGCCGTCGGCCTTGCAGAAATAGAGAATCGATTCGTACTGAGGCGTTTAGTGCAGGAAACCATCCTCCGGAAACTGGACTACGAGGTGGTGCACTTCGATTCGCCGGACCCGCGCGGTATCGACGTCGCGCTCCTGTACCGCCGGTCCCGGCTGCGCCTGATCCAGGCCCATCCCTGCCATCTCTATCAGGCCGACACGCTCCTTCCAACCCGCGACATCCTGGTGGCTCATTTCACCGACCCCTCCGGGGCCGACTTGGCCCTCCTTGTAAACCATCACCCGTCCAAATACGGTGGTGCGGCCGTTTCCGAGCCCCGCCGGCAAGTGGCCGTACAGCGGATGAAATCCCTGTCAGACTCGCTTAAACGCCTGGGAATCAATAGGATTATAGCCATCGGCGACTTCAATGACACCCCGGAGAATCCCGTTTATCGGCAACTGGATTCTTCTTTTCTGAATCTGGCGGCAGAACCGGCCCGGAAGGGTTTGGGCAGCATCAAGTACGACGGCGCCTGGGAGCTGATCGACCTTGTTTTTGCAACACCGGAGAGTCGGCCTGCGCCTATGCGTATCCTGCAGATTCCCTTTCTGATGACCTGGGACACGGCCCATTCCGGTTGGAAACCCCTCCGCACGTACTCCGGTCCCCGTTACCTGGGTGGTGTGTCGGACCACTGCCCGGTGTGGGTTGCCCTTCCTGTCGGCCAATAAATACTTGGAATATGCCGAATTATCACCTTTGCTACACGTCCCACGACGAAGTTATGTTCCGAAATGCGGCCGACATGGACGTCGCATTCAACAGCCTGTGCTCGGCCCTTTATAAGACCGACAGCGCATGTTATGCCGAGACATTTCTCACAGACCATCATCATGGTTGTTATCGGACGCGCTGTCCCGGAGAGTTGATCCGAACAGCTCGCGAGTCTTACACCAAACAGTTCAATCACAAGTATTTGCGAGATGGTCCGCTGGGAGAACGCGACTTCTTTCTGCAGGAGATTTCCGGCGAGCGGCATTTCCTCGCCGCCTTGTCCTACGTCCTGAAAAATCCACCCCATCACGGCGTGGCCGATACACCTTTTGCCTATCCGTATTCGTCGGCCAATGCGTTTTTCCGGACGTCGCTCGGAAAGGCAGAAGTCCCCGACATGCTTCCTCCGGGACAGATTCCACAGTTTCTGCCCCGGCGAGCGGCATTCGACCCCTCTTGGAAAATGCTTCCAAGCGGGGTGTTTTGGCGTCCCTCCGTTCTGGACGTCGCTGCTGTTGAGGCTGCGTACGGCTCCTACCAGGCTTTCAACTACTATTTGGGCCGAAAGAGCGGCGATGACTGGAAGAAGGAACAGGACCTCGACCAGAATGGCGCCGCACCTCTCACCCTGGAATCCTTCGAAGCCCCCGTCCTGGTACGGGCCGATGTCTCTTTGCCGGACCTGCTCCGCAATGAAAAAAGCCGATACCGAACCGCTGCCATTACCGATCTGGAACTATGTGGAATCATTGATACACAGATTATTCCAAGAATAGGGAAGAAGTCGGTTTACCAACTGTCGCTTAACGAAAAAATTGCGATAGCCAACGATCTATACACCCGCTATCCCGCCGGCAAGGCCCAGCTGAAACGCTGTCTCGTTCTCTAGCCAATGCCTTCCCGGAGGTGTATGTACACACAGGATGCTGCAGGAGGTCGAAACAATGTACATACACCGAGCCGAACACCGAATACAGGGCCTTCCCAAAGGTGTATGTACACGTAGAATGCTGCAGGAGGCCGAAACAATGTACATACACCGAGCCGAACACCGAATACGGGGCCTTCCCGGAGGTGTATGTACACACAGAAGGCTGCAAGAGGCCGATACAATGTACATACACCGAGCCGAACCCCGAATACAGGGCCTTCCCAAAGGTGTATGTACACACAGAAGACTGCAGGAGGCCGAAACAATGTACATACACCGTATGGAATAGCGGAGGAGGCTTCGAAAGGAACAGAACACAATCAGAGAGAAAGGCAAAGAAACTGGCGGGTGTTCGGTTTTTTGCCCAATAATTTCTATATTTGTAGATAGACACTAAATAACACAAGATATGAAAACCAAGATTCAGGAAAAATTCAAGACCCTCTTCGGCAAGGAAGGCACGATGTACATGTCTTCAGGCCGGATCAACCTCATCGGTGAACATACGGACTACAATGGCGGTTATGTTTTCCCCGGCGCCATCAACTTCGGCATTATGGCGGCTATCGAGCCTAACGGAACCTCCAAGGTACGGGTGTTCTCTCTGGATTTTGACGAATACGTAGAGTTCGGCCTCAACGAGGAGGATAAGCCGGAGCAGAGCTGGGCCCGCTACATTTTCGGCGTATGCCGGGAAACGATCAAGCGGGGCGGCAAGGTGGCCGGTTTTGATGCGGTCTTCGCGGGAGATGTTCCGCTGGGCGCAGGCCTCAGTTCGTCCGCTGCCCTGGAGAGTGTCTTCGCTTTTGCCATCAACGAGATCAACGGCAACGGTATCGACAAGTTCGAGCTGGCGCGTATCGGCCAGAGCACGGAGCACAACTACTGCGGCGTGAAGTGCGGTATCATGGACCAGTTCGCCTCTATCTTCGGCAAGGAGGGGGCTCTGATGCGCCTGAACTGCAAAACCGGCGAATACAAGTACTTCCCGTTCCACCCGAAGGGCTACAAGCTGGTGCTGATCGACTCTTGCGTCAAGCACGAGCTGGCCTCCAGCGCTTACAACAAGCGCCGCGAAAGCTGCGAAAACGCCGCTGCAGCCATCCGGAAGAACCATCCCGACGTGGAATTCCTCTCCGACGCCAAGCGCCTCTGGCTGGACGAGGTCCGCGACCAGATTCCCGAGGAAGACTTCCTGAGGGCCGAATATGTCATCGGCGAAGTGCAGCGCGTGCTGGATGTCTGCGACGCCCTCGAGCGGGACGACTATGAGACCGTGGGCGAGATGATGTACCAGACGCACTTCGGCCTGAGCCGCCTGTACGAAGTGTCCTGCGAAGAGCTGGACTTCCTGAACAAGCTGGCCCGCAAGATGGATGTCACCGGCTCCCGCGTGATGGGCGGCGGCTTCGGCGGCTGCACCATCAACCTGGTGAAAGACGAACTCTACAAACCCTTCGTGGACGCTGCCGTGGAGCAGTTTACGGCTAAATTCGGCCATGCGCCCAAGGTGTACGACGTAGTGATCAGCGATGGCGCTCGCAAGCTGTAATCACTGCCACCAGCAGACGGAGGTCCAGACCCTCCAAAGTATCAACGTCGCCCTTGACCCTGCGCTCAAAACCCGGGTCAAGGACGGCTCTTTATTCGTGTGGGAGTGCCCCTACTGCGGCGCCCGCAACCTGGCCCTCTACCAGACCTTGTACCACGACCCCGACGCTCGCCTGATGGTCTGGCTCCTCCCCGGGGACGCCACCCCGCCCGCTGCAGTGTCGGAGGCCGTCGCCTCGCTGGAAGGCTACACCCTCCGCCTGGTCCGCGAAGCAGGCGACCTCATCGAGAAAGTGAACATCCACGACGCCCTCCTGGACGACGTCATCGTCGAAATGTGCAAATGGGTCACCCGGCGGGAACTGGCGCAAAAGACACCGTCGGCCCTAAATGCGCCGCTCCGCTTCCTCCGCACGGAAGGGGCCGACAACGACCTCGTCTTCGCCCTCCCCCTCGACGGCCAGATGCAGGTGCTGAACGTGGGCTTCAATGTCTACGAAGACGCCCGCGGCATCCTTCTGAGGAACCCCGCCATCCATCCCGACCCGGGCTTCGCCGAAGTCAACGCTGCCTGGCTGGACCGGTACTTCCGGTAAAACTAGAACGCGTAACCCAGGCCGATGTAGGGATACAGGCTAGCCGTCTTGTACTCGAAATCGACCGACGGCAGAACGCCCAGACGCAGCAGGAAGCCGGAAGAAGTAACCAGCCGATAGCCCAGACCCAGGTAGGGAGCAACCCCGAATGTCGTCTTGGGAGCGGCACCATCGTCCGAAGTAAGGCGAGAAAGAGACAGGGCGGCACCAACGCCCGCCTCAAATTTGGAAGACCCCTTGCCAAGCAAGTAATTCACCTCAAGCGGGAGGCGGAAAGACACCTCGCGGTTATAAGCAAGCACCTTGTCATCCGTAAACTCGAACGAAAGTCCGGCCGATGAAAACGCAAATCCAACCCCAAGGCCCGTCCGATAACCAAAGCCATCCCCTTTGCCCGGAATAAACCGGGCATCATAGTTCACGCCCACACCGCTTGCGCCGAACAGTTCTCCGTAAACAGCCCGGCTTTTGTTCTGGGCAAAACCCGACATCGCGGATAACAAACTCACAAAGAGTGTAATAACAAATATCTTTTTCATATAAATCGATTAGAAAATATAGCCTGTGTGTAATCCAAAAGCAGCATTGGCTTTATCCGACCATGTGAACGAAAACGCAATACGCCAACGCAAGCTGTGGATAAGACCTAGCCGCACCTGCACGGCACCCATATAATCATCGCCTGAATCAGAATAGAAGATGCTATACCCGTTTGACGCCAAGTTCGGCTTCACGGATGCCGTGTGTTCACAATGCGAAAAACCGGCACCGCCACCGACAAACAGCATGAGCTTGCCACTGATTATCTTATAATAATCGCACATTGCCATGAGTTGGGCCGACGGAAAAGTAAGACCTCTGCCATCTGAGAAACTCCTGCCCAAAACCCCTCCCTGAAGACGCAGGCCAAAAGACACAGGAATAGAGGAGAGGTAATAATCGGTCTCCAAATACCCGGACGGGCCGGGAAAATCGGCCCGGTCAAAGAACATCGGGTCGGGAGAATAAACGCACCCTGCGCCCACCTCAAAACACCAATTTCTCTTGGCCCATGGCGGCGTTTCCCCGGCGCAAAGATTTGCTCCGAGGAAACTTATTGCCAGAATCAGCAGAAGTTTTTTCATTAGTTATAAGGTTTGTATAACGAAACTGCTTTTATTTGCCCATCATATTTTGCTGCAGCCCTGACTTCTCCGCCAAGGAGTTTAAACTTAGGCGAATTCTTGACAGAACGCGTCACAGCGGCAATCCATCCTTGAGCATTATTAGGCAAATTTAATAAATTTAAACCATCTACGCCAAAATAGCGGAATTTATATAGGTTGTAAGTGATTTGATCCGTATTCGTTTTGTATATATATTCGGCGGGAATATAAACAATTAGTTTGCTATCTACAAAAAACTTCAGTACTTTAGACCGGGAAGCATCGTGCCCGGTGATTCTTCTTAATTCTGAAAACAACATCTCGGTAGGACCTTTTAATAAAGATAGAATCCCGTTATAAGTAATTGTTTTGCAAATAAAATAAGAAACCTCTCCGCTTCCTCCTTGGAAAGGAAGGCTCTCCGTAACGGACCCAGCATAGTTGTTATTCAGAATTGGATTCGTGGATGGAATGGTCATCTGGTACAGTACACCATGAATCCCGGCAAAGAGTTCTTGAGCATTGGTGGCTTTCCATAAAAGAAACGGCTTCCTCTGTGTTTTCACAACAACACCACTTTCTTGATAAAACCAATAATTAAAATAATAGAACTTGGCATAGAAACGTGTCCTATTGTTATAGTTGTAAGTATATGCTTTGTTTCTTCCTATTATGCTCTCTATTATCTTTCCAACCCAAGTATGGCTTGATATATTCTCTCTCGGGAATGAATTCCAGTTTAAATTAGAAAACGGTACAATAGTCGGGGCCTTGGTCAAATCATATATTTGATTTGGTCCATCTTCTTCATCATCGGCGCCTTCTTCAAGATTGTCTTCCTCTTCTTCATATAGATCACCATCAAAGGTTGAATAACGAAATACATGCTCTGACATTTGATATAGTAAGCTGTCAATAAGTGTACCATCGCTATTCTCAAAGGACTCGTAAGACTGTTCAAATTCTTCTTTATAGATCGCTGGATAGAAATATGTTCCGCGATGGGAAACCTTATATATCGTATCTTGGACCATTACTTCAGCCCTTGCGTTCATCATCCTTGCCAAAGAACGGTTCGGAATCAATTCGTCATAGCCAAGCGCTTCATAAATCGTCTGCGAGGAAGATTCTTCTTCTGTTTCAGAGCCCTCTTCTATTCCACCGTAATCCTCATCGCCTTCAAAATCGGCGACGTCAAGCAAATGAGAGTCGTCAATGAACTGAAAATCGATACTTAAAATAGGGTCATTCTCATAGTCTACTTCATCTGGATCAGTGAAAAGATCAACGTCCGGGCTCTCATCATTTCCATCTTTTGTGGCATTCTCGCTTTCAAGAATAGCATTAAGCAATGCTTCGCGAGAAGAGAATGAGGCAATATCTATATTCGTTATCTTTTTCTTTGTTGTCTGTTCGGAAATCGTCTCAAGCCTTTCACACGAACACATGACGCCAACAAGGACGCTTAAAAGTAAAATCCAGTTTTTCATATTTATTCAATTTCAAATTGTCCGACTATTGTAGACTCGTTTTCAAGTGTTATGTTATAGACCAAAGTCCCTCTGCGCAAGCAAAAGGAATCAGTACGGTTCCTGTTCCGACAATAATCTCCTGTAGAGTGTAACCGCTTTCAAGATGCTCAAAACGAATTGTCACCTCGCCGATATTGCACGTAAAATCAATAACCGCAAGGTTAAGGGTTGTGTCAATGTAACCGGAAACGAGAGATAGCATTGGGGCACGATTAACTATGGGCCTATTAGGCATTTCCGAAGAAATAATAATGGGGGTTTTCTCTTCTGATTGAGAAAAAGCGGGAACAGACAGAAGGAGTGTTCCGATTAAGATTACTAGTTGTTTTGGCTTCATAATAATGCATTTTATTGCATGCAAAGTTATGAGCCTTTTTTCTTCTCAATCGAAAATACTTTGGGTTTTTATCTTACACACCTAACAACAACCTCCCCTTAAATTTTCTAATTTCCAATCATTTACAGGTTTCGCTAAAAATAAATAGGTTAAGAATCTTACAATACGGCACTACCCCTCAAGAACCATACAAATCCAGTCTTTGTTAGGAGAGTCACTGGCTTTTATGTTCTCTATTAATCGGGTTTTTCGGACATAGATATTGGACGTCGACAGATTCGTAATCATATTAATTGTAGAGGCAGGAAATCCCGCCATCAGATAGCAAACAAAACGATACTCTGATTCTTCTTTACCCGGAAAATCTTTCCTATAAAGAGACATGGCATTGGAAAGGTTTGCGTTTACGTTTCTCTCTAATTGTCGATACGTATGAGCATCTTGACTGATAAACGTTGCGAGAGACTGTACCTCTTCATACACAAGTTCCCGACTCTTTTTTTGGTCGGATGTTTTATAATAGGTTTCTGAAAGATGGGCTATTTTTGAGAAACGTTTTTTGTAAGCAGAAATGAATTGTCTTCTCGATAGAGACAACTGATCTTCCAGGGCAGCCTGATCGGCATTAGCTTGCTGTAATAAGTGTCTTGCTTCCTCTTGTGCGGCAAGCAAGTATTCTTCTTTTTGGCGACTCCGTCGCTTTATAAGAATGATAATACCTATAAGAAGGAAAAGGCATGATATAGAACAAGCTGAGATTAAATATATTACCAGCCGACGTTTCTCACTCTGCAGAGAAAGAACTTCCGCATTCTTCCCCAAATAATCTCTTTGCGTTTTAACAATAGATTGTTCCATTGTCTGGAAGGCAACAGAATCCTGAATATGAATGAGATCTTCGTACTCTTTTAACGCTTCTTTATAGTTTCCCTTATCAGACTCATAGGAATAATGAAACCAGAGATATGGTACTTTTCCTGGTTGTTGTTTGCTTAACTGTTCAAAAACCTCCTTCGAAAGGTTATTGTCTCCATTTTTATATAAAGCATATGCATATGCACCAACATTCTCTAACCTAAACATGTTATTGCTAATACTTAGGGCCTTATTAAACCAAGTTAAAGCCTCTTCATATTTCCCTTGAAAAACAAGAGATCGAGCATAATAACACATGCTTTGAGCACGTAATGATGACTCGGCAACTGGATCATTAATAATAGATAAATAACAAGAATCCGAGAGAGAATATTTCTTAAGCGTTGTATAATTTAATGCCACCTCAAGACACGCTATTCTTGCCTGCCTGTCTTCCCCAATCTTAGCAAAGGCCTGGTTTCCAAGTATTGACTCTGATAATGCTTCCGAGTTATTATGTGTATTTGTATATATCGCCGACTTCGTCATGTGAATAAGTCCCTCATAATAGGGCTCATCACACTGCTTTAAGTAATCCTCGGCCCTTTCCAGAGAGACGATGGCTTGATTATAGTCTCTGGCATTGAATTGTACCCTGGCCAGGTAAAACCAGCTGAACATTTTCTGCCGGGGAGAGCCATGGACATCATAATAATCCAGCGCGACCCGAATCAGAGAATCGGATGTTAAGTCTATGTAGTTTTTATCCAAGGCGATGGACTTCAAAAGAGCGTACTCCGCCTTGTCTTTTCGGCGAGTAAAACCTTCAACTGAATACTGCTCCAGGGTTGTCAAAGCACTGTCCGGACGTTCTTTTATGTATGACCAAACATCCCGCAGAGGCTTTTGACGGGGATTTTCACACCCCAACAAACAAAGCAAAAGACCCGTAATAAGAATGGCCAAGCGATTCATAGTTAATTTCTATCGTTGTTATAAACAAAGTTAACAATAATGGCCGAAGATTACTAGTCCCGTCCCTTTCATCTATCCGAGCACGGATTGGGCCGTTTTGGTGCTTGGATGGCGTATTTTGCCTTGCCCGAGCACGGATTGGGCCGTTCTGGTGCTTGGATGGCGTATTTTGCCCTGCCCAAGCACGGATTGGGCCGTTCTGGTGCTTGGATGGCGTATTTTGCCCTGCCCGAGCACGAGGCGGGCCGCAGTGGTGCTCGGGTGGCGTAAAAAGAAAAGCTACCCTAAACGTTAAAGAGGAAATGCATGATATCGCCGTCCTGGACGACGTAGTCTTTTCCTTCGATACCCATTTTACCGGCGGCGCGGACGGCGGCTTCGGTGCGGTAGTGGACAAAGTCCTCGTACTTGATGACTTCGGCCCGGATGAAGCCGCGTTCGAAGTCGGTGTGGATGACACCGGCGGCGCGGGGGGCCTTGTCTCCGGCGATGATGGTCCAGGCGCGGCATTCGTCGGCTCCGGCGGTAAAGAAGGTGCGAAGGCCCAGGAGCTTGTAGGCACCCTGGATGAGGCGCACGACGCCGCTTTCTTCCAGGCCCATTTCTTCCAGGAACATCTGGCGGTCTTCGTATTCCTCGATCTCGGCGATTTCGGCCTCCGTACGGGCGGCTATCACCAGGATTTCGGCATTTTCGGAGGCGACGGCGGCGCGGACGGCGTCCACATAAGCGTTGCCGGTGGCGGCCGACGCTTCGTCTACGTTGCAAACGTACAGAACGGGCTTGTTCGTGAGCAGATACAGGTCTTTGGCCATCTGCTCCTCCTCGGCGTTTTCGAGGGCTACCGTGCGGCAGGAAAGGCCTTTCAGCAGGGCTTCACGGTAACGGAGCAGCAGCTGCAGGAGTTTCTTGGCTTCTTTGTCGCCGCCCGTCGTGGCCTGTTTCTCCACTTTCTTGATGCGGTTTTCCACCGTTTCCAGGTCTTTGATCTGGAGTTCGGTGTCCACCACTTCTTTGTCGCGGACCGGGTCTACAGATCCGTCTACGTGGACGATGTTGCTGTCGTCAAAGCAGCGCAGCACGTGCAGGATGGCGTCGGTCTCGCGGATGTTCGCGAGGAACTGGTTTCCCAAGCCCTCTCCCTTGGAGGCACCTTTCACCAGGCCGGCGATGTCCACGATCTCCACGGTGGCGGGGATGGTGCGCTTGGGCTGGCAGATTTCGGAAAGCACTTCGAGGCGCTTGTCGGGCACGTTGGTGGAGCCGACGTTAGGGTCGATGGTGCAGAAGGGGAAGTTGGCGCTCTGGGCTTTTCCGGAGCTGATACAGTTAAATAAAGTAGACTTACCCACGTTGGGCAAGCCTACTATTCCACATTTCAGAGACATAGCGATCTACTAATAGAAGCGGGCGCGGTTGTCGGTGACGGTCTTGTCCATCATCATGGGGACGAGCATCTGGGCGTGGTAGCCGTCAATGCGGGTCTGGGCGGCCTTGGCGTCGTCTTCGGTGTAGTAGGCGCCAGTCTCACGGCCTTTCACCTGGAACACGTAGGTGCCCATGATACCGGCCACAGGGCCGCTGATCACACCTTCCTTGGCCGACGCTACCGCACCGATGAAAGCGGGTTCCGTCGTGGGAGCGGAGCTGGTGGAGAAGGTGACGTCGGTGAGGGAAGAAACCGTGGTGCCGAGCTTTTCGGCAATCTCTTCCAGGGTGCCGAGACCGGCAATCTGGGAGGCGACTTCAGCGACTTTCTTTTCGCCGTACTTTTCACGGTAGAGCTGGTTGCGGATGCCGTCGGTAACTTCTTCCACATTGGCGAAACCTTCCTTGTGGGCGGCCTTGACGCCAACCACGAAGAAGTAGTTGTTGTCTACGGTGATGATGCCGGAAGCCTTTCCGGGCTTGTTGTCAAAGGCCCAGCGGGTCACTTCCTTGGCGTGGCCGATGCTGCCGTAAGTGTCCGTACCTTCGTTGATGGTGAGGGAACGGGAGTAGGTGCCGGTGGAGTCGCAGGCGGCTTTGTAGTTGGCTAACTTGCCGGCGGAGCGGACGGCCAGCTGGTTGGCCTGGTTGTAGATCTTGGAATAGGTTTCCTTGCTGGGCAGGGTGGCCTTTTCGAAGATGGCGACCTTCTTCTTGGCAACGGGCTTGGTGGCCTTGGTCACCTCGACGATATGGGTGCCGTACTGGGTGTTGATGATGTAAGGCTTGCCCACCTGGGCGGTGAGAACGGACTCGAAGCCGGGGATCATGATGTTCTGGGTCATCCAGCCGAGGTTGCCCTGCTCGCCGTCGGCGGCATTGCCCTTGTCGGCCGAATAGAGGGTGGCGAGGGCGGCGAAATTGCCTTTACCCAGCACACCGAGGAGGCTGTCGGCCGTGTGGCGGGCGTCGGCACCCTGGAGCATGATGTGGCGCACATACACGGAATCAGGGATGTTGGCCAGTTCCATGATGCGGGCGGCGTAGAAGGTTTCTCCGCTCTTGTAGATGGGAGAAACGCCGCTGTTGTTGGCCGACACGAACTCGTCCACGTCGCGGTTGACGCTGCGGAGGTCTCCGCCCTTGTACCAGGTGTCGCTCCACTGGCGGTCGCTGTTGCGCTGCAGGAAGGCGCGCACGTTATCGGCGGAGGCGAACTCGTCGTACAGGGAGACGAACTCGTCATTCTGGGCGGCGATGTCTTCCTCGGAGGGTTTCACCTCGAAGACGGCGTATTCGATGTCACGGGTGGCTTTCTGGCGGAAGTTGTCCTTGTGGGCGTCGTAGAAATTCTTGATTTCAGCGGAGGAGATGACGATGGCGCTGTCCTGCGGGAAGTAGGTGTTGGGAACCATGACAAAGTCCACGCTGGCGGTGGTGTTGTTCTCGGCGATGGCTTTCTGCTGCTCAAGGGAGTTCACGTAGGAACCGGCGTTGAACAGGTTGAAGTACTTCTCGCTGAAGCGGTTGGAACGAACGGCGTTCAGCAGGTAGTTGCGCAGGAGGATGCCGCGGCCGCTTTCGTCGGAAGCGGTGTTCTCCATGAAATCACGCACAGTGGAGGCCGAGAAGGCTCCTTCCTCGTTGACGAACAGGCCGGAAGAGGCAATGACCGGGGAGATTTTGTCGCCGATCATCAGGTCCACCTGCTCCTGCTGGCCGACGCGGAGGCCGGCTTCCTCGATGGTGGGGATGACCAGGTAGCGGTCTACCAGGTTGTTCCAGGCCATTTCACGGGACTGGCGCTGGCCCTGCTCGCTGGAAGCGGAGGAGCCTGTGAGCATTTCGCTCACCTCGGCAAACTGATGGACTTCCTGTTCGAAGTCAGTGTAGGAGATTTTTTTACCGTTGATTTTGCCGACATCGTACTTGCTGGAAGTGGACTGGATAGCCTGGATGATGTCGGACGGGTTCACAAGGAAGAGTAACAGACCGAAGGCAATGATGAGGGATGCACCAATGCCGAATTTAGTTCTGATGGTCTCGAGAGCTGCCATTTTGATATGTATTTTTTAATATTTCCGAAAAATTTCGCTTAAGGGATGCAAAATTACTAATTTTCTTCTAAATACCTACTATTTTTTTAACATCGGCCCTATAAAATTGACGGAGTCCACCACGACGCGGGTGCTGTCGGCACCCAGGAGGAACTCGTTGTCGAATGGATTCATCAGGATGGCATTGCGGGCCATTTCGTCGGAACGCATGCCACTTCCCTGCATGAAACCGGAGGGGGAATACATCTTCACATAGCAGTCCGTCCAGATCTCATGGGCATGGTTGTCCCAGTAGATGGTGTCCGTTTCCATGGTCTCCTGCTTGACGATGTTCCGGATCACGACATTGCCGAAGGCCGACCAGCGCTCCTTGTCGCCGGGATATTTGTCGTGCCGGGCCTTGTCCGATATGATGGTGGTTTCCAGGGTTCCGTCTTCCTTGTAGCCGAAGACTTTCAGCCCCTTGGGGAATAAATCGTAGGATAGGGTGTCGTGCTCGTAAACCTCCATCCTGGGGGCTTCCACACGCATTTTCAGACGCCCGTTCTCCGACTGGACAAAGAACATCCCGTCCACGGTCTGGACAGGAATCCGGTCCAGGTCCAGTTTTTCGGCCTCGGAGAGATTTCCCTTGCACGAATATACGACGAAAGCAACCGCGAGTGCGGTTGCCGTCGTCTTAAATATGATGCGGATGTTCACTTACTGCACGCGTACGGTCGTGGAAGCGGACATACCGCCGCAGGATACGGTGTAACCCTGACCTTTGGTGAGGTCGTACATGAAGGCCTCGGAGGCTTCCGGGAAGTAGCGGCTCACGCTGGCGATGGAGGAACCGGCTTCGTCGGCCACGGTGGGATCCGCGTTGCGGGCTTTCTGATAGTAGTCGGTGGCTACCCAGTAGCGGGCCCATTTGTCGATGGTGTCGCCGCAGGTGGCGGAGGCCCAGAGGTTGCCCACGATCAGATAAGCCTTACCGGCATAGCCATAGTCCATTTCGATGGCCTTGCGGGCAGCTTCGTACGCTTTGCCGCGCATGCCGTTCTTGTAGGAGAACAGGGCCAGTTCATAGTAGTACTGGGCGTCGGTGGCAGCGTCGCTCTCGGGGGAGTTGATGGCCTCTTCCAGGTAGCGGCCGGCGTCTGCCACGTTGTCGCGGGCGGAGTTCAGGCGATACAGGGCGTAGGCGCTGCGGTAGGAAGGATCCAGCTTGTACATGGAAGTGACGGCCTTCAGGTACAGGTCGTTGGAGGCGCAGTCCTCGGCGGAGTTCATGAGTCTCACGATGTTGGAGACCAGGGTGATATTGTTCGGATCGGCTTCGAAGCGGGGGCCGAAGATGCTGATCAGGTTCTCGCAGGAAGCGACCTTGGAGTCGGCGAAAATGCTCTCGATGGTGGCTTTCACTTTGAGGTTGTCCTCTTCCTCGGCGGCGTTCTTGGCGGTGGCGCCCTCGATGTTGGCGGTTACCTTGTCGTACATGTTGATGACGTCGTCGGCCGAGAGCTGGTTCTCACGGTACAGGGCGATGGAAGACTGCAGGAGGTTCACCAGAAGGCTTCCGTTGCTCTTGGAGCCCAGTTCGTCCACGATGCCGTTCAGGTTATTGTAGATGTAGGCGGCGTCGGATCCACGGTAGTTGATCATGTACTGTCCCTTGTTGTTCAGGATATCCTGACGCTTTTTGGGGTAGGTGGTCATACGCTGGTCCTGGAGGGTGAGGATGGTGTCCACGATGGCGCTGCGGGCGGCGGCATCCTTGGTCTGGTTGTACAGGCGGGTCATCAACGTGGTACCGTGGATGAACATATTCTGGGATGCCGTGGCGGGGCACAGGGCGTAGGCCTTACGCCAGTTGGGCAAAGCAGATTCATAGTTTTTCTGCTTGTAATACTCCTGGTAATAGGAGAGGTACTTGATGCATTCTGCACTGTCGGCGCCGTACTTTCCCCGCTGGGCAGAGGCATTCTGCGTGGAGAAAACGGCCATAACGGCGAAGAAGATGAGAGCTAACTTTTTCATATCACAAGTATTTTTAATTTTTTTGTTTTCAATAATTGTACCATCCTATTCATAAGGGCGCTTCTGGAACCAGATGTCAAACACGTTGAAACCGATGTTGAAGCCGAAGTACCGCTCTTTCACCTGGGAGGTGGCAAGGCCCCGCTGGGCGAATTCCAGGCCCAGGGAAACGCCGTTGTACCAGCGGAATACGGGGAGGGTAAGGCCGACGGTGACGCCCACCGTATTGACATGGGCGCCGTCTACCGTATAGTAGGACTGGTCGAAATAGGCGCCCGCGCGGTAGGTGACCCGGCGGAGGAAATAACGGATGTCGTTGCGGTTGGGGGTGAACTCGACACCGCCGCGGAAACTCTGGCCCACTCCGGGGGCGAAGGTGACGTCTCCGACATTGGAGAAACCGCTCACCTGGTCCATCTGGCTGCGGGACCAGTCGGTGCGGGTGTAGTCCAGTTCGGCCATGAATTTATCTGCAAGGCGGTAGCTGAGGCCGATGCCCAGTTCGTCGCCCATGAACAGATTCTTTTCGGACAAAGTGGTCTGGGTGCGTTTTCTGGCGTAGGAGTAGCTTCCCAGTTCCCGGTAATGGGTGTGATAGCCGTTGATGCGGGTACCGAACTGATAGGTAGCGCCGACCGTGAGGGAAGAGCGGGTGGACAGGGGCTGCTCGTACTGCAGACCCAGTTTGGCCGACAGGTTCTGAATCTGGAGCGAGTCTCCGGAAGCGGAGTTGCGGTAGCTGTCGTCGGCATAGACCATGGAGGCCTTTTTGTTGATGTTGCCGAAGTTGTAGTTAAGCTGTGCGCCCACGGAGAGGCGGTTCCAGAAAGTGACGCCGGCGGCGGCGAAAAGCTGATAGATACCGCCGTTACCGGCCGTGGTGAAGGTCTGTCTGTTGGTGTAGACGTCCATCTCGGTGGTGGAGATGCTGTAGCCGACGTCACTGATGGGACGGATGCCCGCCATGAAGGCCGTGTGGCGCCACATGGGGAAGGAAATCACAAAGTCGTCGATATTGAACAGGGTGTTCACGCTGCGCTTGTCCCCTTCCGAAAACATGGACATGCGGCCGCTGAGGCCGAAGTCCGACATGAACGAGAGGGAGTCGCGGGCGGTGACGGAGGCGGGATTGAGGATGTTCACGAAGCGGTTGTTGCGGGCGGCGATGCCTACGCCTCCCATACCGCGGTTCCACGCCGTCCCTCCCTGGTGCAGCTGTCCGATTCCGAAGACGGAATACGGAGAGTATCCGCTGTACGTTCCGTCCGTCTGGGCCTGTGCCGCCCAACCGGATAAAAACAGTACCATAACGGCCACCAGACTATTTTTCAATCTTGAGCACATACTCATCTGCCATTAAAGCCAACCCCATCAAAACGAGGTTACAAATTACAAAGATGGAACTTTTCATCCGTTTTGCAAAATAATTCGCGTCGCCGCCGGTAAATATGGCGATATTCCCCGGATGAAGCGCCAGGTAGCCTTCAATTTCAAATATAATGCCTGAAATGACTCCGCTTTCGATGGATGCGCTTTCCGAGAGGCCCACCGGGGCGGGGTTTTCGGGAATGTCCAGAAGGGGAAGGGCCCGGGAATAGCGGTGCAGCGCCTTGAAGCGGGTACGGCATCCCAGAGAGATGTTTCCGCCCTCGTACAGGCCGTCTTCACGGGTAAAATCGACCGAAAGGGTGGTGCCGAAGTCCACGATGGTGCAGCCGCGGCCGCGGAACAGATACCTGGCGGCGAGGATGGCGGCGGCCCGGTCGTAGGAAATGTGGGCGGGAAGGCCGTGGGAAAGAAGAATTTCCTTATGTTCGGCATCCAGGACCATCAGACGGGCACATTCTCCCTGAAGGGTGGCAATGTCGGCCTCCTGGAGCGGGTAGACGGAGGATACCACCATGACGGAGGGTTTTTCACGCTGGGTGAGGGAGAGGATGAAGTCCATGACTTTTTCCCCTTGGTAGCGGAATGTTTTCCCGAGGGTCATCCTGTCGGACCAGGCGGCCTTGAGGGCGGTATTTCCTATTTCTACTAATAAGTTGGACATAGCCCACAAAAATACAAATTATTGCAGTTTTTTCAAAATAAGGTAGGCCTTCTCCATGGAATCCACTCCGCGGGTTACCGTACGGAGCCTTCCGCCGTCCTGGTTGAATTTGTACAGGCCGGGGTTCTCGTTCACTTTTCCGAGCACCTGCTCGAACACCTTGGACTTGTAGTAAGGCGACAGCGGATTGGAGACGAAGAACATGATCTGCATACCATTCTTGATGATAATCTTTTCGAATCCAATGTGTGTACCTAAATTTCTGATTTTCACTACATAAAGCAGGTTCTGCAATTCCTGCGGAAGCGGGCCGAAACGGTCCTGCACCTGGGCGGCGATGCGGTCGATCTCACGGTCGTCGGACAGGGCGTCCAGCATCTTGTATATACGGATTTTCTCTGCGGTGATGTCGATGTAGTCGTCGGGGATGTAAGCGGGACGGTCGGTTTCGATGGTGCAGTCCTCCACAAATTTTTCCTGACCGGAACGCACGGCACTGCCGGTTTCCACACCGAGTTCTTCCATGGCCTCGGAGAGAATTTTCTGGTAGGTTTCGTATCCCATGTCGGAAATGAAGCCGCTCTGCTCGGCTCCGAGGAGGTTGCCGGCGCCGCGGATATCCAAATCCTGCATGGCGATGTTGAAACCGCTGCCGAGGTCGGAGAATTCCTCGATGGCCCGGAGCCTGCGGCGGGCGTCGTCGGAAATGCTTATCAGCGGAGGCACGATGAGATAGCAGAAAGCCTTCCGGTTGGACCTTCCCACCCGGCCGCGCAGCTGGTGCAGGTCGCTCAGGCCGATATTCTGCGCCTGATTGACAATGATGGTATTGGCATTGGGAATGTCCAGTCCGTTTTCGATGATGGTGGTACAGAGAAGGAGGTCATCCTCGCCGCGCATGAAAGACAACATCTTGTCTTCCAATTCCCTGGCCTCCATCTTTCCGTGGGCTACACAGATTTTCATGTCGGGCACCAGCCGGTGGAGGATGTCTTCGATGGCGGGAAGTTCCTCCACTTTGTTGTGCAGGAAGAAGACCTGTCCGCCACGGTTGAGTTCGTAGTTGATGATGCTCTTGATCTCGGCCTCGTTGAACAGGATGATCTCGGTCTGGATGGGGATGCGGTTGGGCGGAGGGGTCTGGATGATGGAAAGGTCGCGCGCCCCCAGCAGGGAGAACTGCAGCGTACGGGGGATGGGTGTCGCCGTCAGGGTGAGCGTATCCACCGAATGCTTCAGCTGGCGGAGTTTTTCCTTGGCCGATACGCCGAACTTCTGCTCTTCGTCGATAATCAGGAGCCCGAGGTCCTTGAATTCAAATCCGGCGCCCAGGATTTTATGCGTGCCGATCAGGATGTCTATCGACCCTTCCTTCAGGCGTTTTTTGATGTCGGCAATCTGCTTGGCGGTTCTTAACCGGCTTACATATTCCACCGTGCAGGGGAGGTTTTCCAGACGGGCCTTGAAGGTTTCGTAATGCTGCAGGCAGAGGATGGTGGTGGGCACCAGGACGGCCACCTGTTTGGAGTCGCAGGCGGCTTTGAACGCTGCCCGGATGGCTATTTCCGTCTTTCCGAAGCCCACGTCGCCGCACACCAGGCGGTCCATGGGGCAGGTGTCTTCCATGTCTTCTTTCACAGCCTTGGTGGCCCGCTCCTGATCCGGAGTGTCCTCATACATGAAGGAAGACTCCAACTCTTCCTGAAGATAACTGTCCGGCGAATAGGCATATCCCTGGGAAGAACGGCGCTTGGCGTAGAGTTGGATGAGTTCCTTGGCGATGTCCTTGACCCGCGACTTGGCGGCCGTCTTCATGTTGGACCAGGTCTTGGAACCCAGTTTGTTCACGCGCGGCGGTTCCCCTTCCTTGGAACGGAAACGCGAAATCTTATGCAGGGAATGGACCGAAACAAAAACCACGTCGCCGCCGCTGTAGATGAGTTTCACCACCTCGTGGACACGGTCATGGTCGTCCTTGATTTTCACCAGACCGCCGAAAATGCCGATGCCGTGGTCGATATGGACGACGAAGTCGCCCAGGTTGAATGCACTTAAGTCGTTGAGGGTGAGCTGTTCCGACTTCTCTACGGTCCGGCGCATGCGGACGCGGTGGAAACGGTCGAAAATCTCGTGGTCCGTGTACCAGCACACCTTATCCTCATTGTCCACAAACCCGGCGTGGATGTTTTTCCCTTTTATGAATTCGGGCAAAAGCGCATTCTCTTCCTGCAGCATGATGGAACGGAGGCGCTCCAGCTGGCTTTCCTTTTCCCCGAAGATGTAGACTTTGTAGTTGTTTTCTATCTTGGAACGGATGTCGGAAATCAGCAGGTCGAAGTTCTTGTTGAAAACGGGCTGCGGAGAAATGTTGAACTTCACGGACGACACATTCTCTTTCTGCAGGGGTATATCCAGAAAAACGTGCTTCCAGCGGGTCAGAAGAGGGAAAAACTCCCTTTCTTTATACATGTCGGAAGAATCTATCCAGACGGTGGCATCCTGCGGAAGGAGGCTCAGGAGGGATTCTCCGTCCCCGTCGGCCTCACGGGCGGCGATGTCGGGGTAGATGTCGGCCTCGGGGACTTTTTCGACGGAAAGCTGGGTGTTGCAGTCGAAGGTATTGATCTGGTCCACTTCATCACCGAAGAAACTGATGCGGTAGGGCTTGTCCAGCGAATAGGAGAAAATGTCGATGACCGCACCGCGCATGGCATACTGGCCGGGGGCCGATACGAAGTCTACCCTTTCGAATCCTTTTTCCTGCAGGAGGGTCCGGAGTTTTTCGTAAGGGAATTCCTCTCCTTCTTTGATAACAAGGAGGGCTTCAGTGAGATTCCGGGTTTTCGGAATCTTTTCTTCCACCGCTTCCGGATAGGTTACGATGAAAAGCCGCCCTTCCTCTCCTGACGGACGCAAAAGTTGTCCGATGGCCGAAGTCCGCTGGACACCCAGCGAAGATTTGTAATTGCTCCTTTCGACGCTTTTACCGGATTCAGGAAGGAAAAACACGCAGTCACCTTCCACCAAGTTATAAAGGTCTGCACTGCAGTATTCGGCCGCTTCGCGGGTGGGAAGCACCAGAAAATGGGTACCCGATACGGCCACCTGCGATACGACAGCCCAGCGGGCAGACAGGAAAAGCCCGCTGCAGAATGCTTCTCCACTGTTTTGGAGTTTTTTCTGCAGCAGCAATGTTGCGTTTTGACTTATCAACATTTACCTCTTTTTGCCTGTTGATAACCTGTTCATAACCCTGTTGATAACGTTTTCGGGAAAAGCGTGAATGGATTATTCACGGACTATCAACGCGCAACTGACAGGTTTTCAACATTTCAATTATTTATTAAAATATTGGTTTTTAATGACTTAAAAATGTTATCAACATATTGACAACAACATCAAAACCATCATTTTAAAAATAAAAACTATATTTGTATTTGAATTGAACCGAATGCCCGTATGACAGAATTCGACCCGCACAATACACTGGACCGCAAAGATAGTGAATTTGACGGAATTATCCGCCCGCAGGAGCTGGATGATTTCACCGGACAGAAGGAAATCGTTTCCAACCTCAATATTTATATAAAAGCCGCAAAACAGCGCGGAGAGGCCCTGGACCATGTTCTTTTCCACGGTCCTCCCGGTCTGGGAAAAACGACGCTCGCGCACATCATCGCCAACGAGATGGGCGTGAACATGAAAGTGACGTCGGGTCCCGTGCTGGACAAACCCGGCGACCTGGCCGGCCTGCTTACCTCCCTGGAAACGGGCGACGTACTTTTCATCGACGAAATCCACCGCCTGTCCCCCGAAGTGGAGGAATACCTGTATTCGGCCATGGAGGATTACGTGATTGACATTATGATTGACAAGGGACCGGGGGCGCGGAGCGTCAGGATCAACCTGAATCCTTTCACCCTGGTTGGCGCCACGACCCGGAGCGGCCTCCTGACGGCTCCGCTCAGGGCCCGGTTCGGCATCAATCTGGCCCTGGAATACTATGATACGGAAGACCTGATGAAGATTGTGATGCGGTCGGCCCGGATCCTGAATCTGGAAATCCAGGAGGATGCGGCATACGAGATTGCGCTCCGCAGCCGCGGAACCGCACGTATCGCCAATGCCCTCCTGAAGCGGGTGCGGGATTTCGCACAGGTTCTCGGAGACGGGCGTATCGAGTTGGAAATCACGCGTTTCGCCCTGAATAAACTGAAGATTGACAAGCGGGGGCTGGATTCCATCGACAACAAGATCCTGAAAACCCTCATCCTTACTTTCAAAGGCGGTCCGGTGGGCGTGGGAACGCTGGCTACTTCCATCAGCGAGGATGCAGGCACCCTGGAAGAGGTGTATGAGCCGTTCTTGATCAAGGAAGGATTCCTGATCCGTACCCAGCGCGGCCGCGTGGCCACGGAACTGGCCTACGAACACCTTGGCATGGAGAATTATCTGTCACAAAGAAAATACAGTCCTGATGAAAACGGTTCGCTATTTTAGTCTTGTCCTGCTGCTGCTTGCCGCAGTGCCTTCTTTTGCCTGCACTTCCGTGATTGTGAGCGGAAAGTATACCAAAGACGGCAAGGCCGTCATGTTCAAACACCGCGACTCCCAGTGCCAGGATGTGGCCGTAGAGTACTTTCAGGGAGAGAAATACCGCATGATGTGCATCGTGAATGCCGACTGGGCCACCCATCCGTCGGCCCAGGTGCCTCTGGGAACGCGGGAAGCCTGGGCGGGCGAAAACGAGACCGGCTTCGCCATCATGAACACCGCCACCTACGACCTCAAGGACGACGACGTCCCGGAATCCCTGATGGAGAAGGAAGGCGTCCTGATGTACAGGGCCCTTGAAATCTGCGCCACCATCGAGGACTTCGAGCATTTCCTGGACACGCTTTCCCGGCCGATGGGCGTACAGGCCAACTTCGGCGTCATTGACGAAAAGGGAGGCGCTGCCTACTACGAGGTGGACAACAGCAGCTGGGTGAAGTACGACGTGAACCGCGAACCGCTGGGATACCGGGTGGTCACGAACTTTACGATGACCGGCCGCGTCCAGGACCGCAAGGGCGTGGACCGCTACAAGAAAGCCCATAAGATCCTGATGGACACGGAAGTTCCGATGGACCGCTGGGATCACAGTTTCTTTATCCGTGAAATATCCTGCTCCGGCGCTCCAATCCTCAGGAAAAACACCTCCTGCGCCGTTGTTTTTGAAGGAAGGACCATGTGGGCCTCCCTTGGAAAACCGGACCGGGTGCCCTGCAAATCCTATGAATTATAGGGAAAAAAGGCAGAAAGTGCGAAAAAGTGCTTAAAAATTCACGAAAAATGCTTATAATTGCAAACTGAAGAAAATACCAATTCAATAAATTATATGGCCGATTCTAAACTTATTTCCAAGATTCCGGACGGACCGCTGAAGGACAAATGGTCCAAGCGCAAAGCCGAAATCCGGATTGTTTCTCCGAACAATAAGCGGAAGTTGGAAGTGATTGTAGTGGGTACCGGTCTTGGCGGTGCATCTGCAGCTGCTTCCCTCGGTGAGATGGGATACAACGTGAAGATCTTCTGCATCAGCGACTCCCCGCGCCGGGCGCATTCCATTGCAGCCCAGGGCGGTATCAACGCTGCCAAGAACTACCAGAACGACAACGACTCCATTTACCGTCTTTTCTACGACACCATCAAAGGCGGTGACTACCGTTCCCGCGAAGCCAACGTCTACCGTCTGGCCGAGGTGAGTGCCTCCATCATTGACCAGTGCGTTGCCCAGGGTGTCCCGTTCGCCCGTGAATATGGCGGATACCTTGCCAACCGTTCCTTCGGCGGTGTCCAGGTGAGCCGTACCTTCTACGCCCGCGGACAAACCGGCCAGCAGCTCCTGCTGGGTGCCTACGCTTCCCTGAACAAGGAAATCGCCGCCGGCACCGTGAAGAGCTACCCCCGTCACGAAATGCTGGACCTGGTGATCATCAACGGAGAAGCCAAAGGTATCATCGCCCGTAACCTGGTGACCGGTGAAATCGAGCGTTTCGGCGCCCACGCCGTAGTGCTTGCCACCGGCGGTTATGGAAATACCTATTTCCTCTCCACCAACGCCATGAATTCCAACGGATCGGCCGCTATGCAGGCATACCGCAAGGGTGCTTTCTTTGCCAATCCCTGCTTTGCCCAGATCCACCCCACCTGTATTCCCGTCCACGGAGACCAGCAGTGCAAGCTCACCCTCATGAGTGAGTCCCTGCGTAACGACGGCCGCATCTGGGTGCCCAAGAAGATGGAAGATGTGCTGAAACTCCGCAAGCACGAAATCAAGCCTTCCCAGATTCCTGAAGAGGACCGCGACTACTATCTGGAGCGCCGCTATCCCGC
>DGXN01000006.1:127475-129893 GCA_002396335.1 Bacteroidales bacterium UBA4231 | reverse complement strand
GACGCGCCCTTTATCATGTTGTAAAGGGCATGGGCCACGGCACCGTCTCCGGCAATGAAAAGATTCAGTTCCTTTACCGGAAGTTCCTGGAAAAACGCCCTGTGAAGAGCCCTGAGAGCCTGTTCAAGCACCTTTTTGCGAACTTTTAGCTGGACTCCGGCATCCGTCTCCTCAATGCTCAGGGCCGATATTCCCTCCGTGAGAAGGGCCTGACCGGCTTTTTCGGCACCGTTTTCCCCACTGCCTACAACCGTAATGACATCTTCCTGGGAAGCCACGCCTATCCAGCCATTTGAACCTTCCCGGCCGATGAGCGTGTACTTACCCTCCGGGGCGAAGGTATTGCGGATTTCTATGTCGATGCCGGCATCCATTGCTGGTGCCACGGTGGGGGCGTAAAGCACCTTGGCTCCGTGAGTTGCCATCTGAAGGGCGGCGTTGTAACTCATTCTTGGGATGGTGCGTGCCTGAGGGACCTGCTTGGGGTTGGCGGTCATGATGCCGGGGACATCGGTCCAGATCTGGAGGGATTCGGCCTTTACGGCGGCGGCGTAAAGCGCGGCGCTGAAATCCGAGCCACCGCGGCCCAGGGTGCAGATTTTGCCTTTTGTATCCTGGCAGATGAAGCCGGGGGCAATGTAGATTTCGGCACCTGTTACGGCTTGGGCTATACGCTTATAGGTTTCCTTCTGGTTGTCCTTTACAACCAACTGCCTGGAATCCAGCCATTTGGCGTTGTAGCCTTCCTGCTGCAGCTTGGCGGCAAGGATGGTGGTGGAAAGAAGTTCGCCAAAGGTTACCTGCTCATCCTTTGGAGATTCTGCAAGCTGGCCGAAAAGATGGTCTACCTGCTCTTGAACCTTGGCGCGTTCCTGCCCGGTGAAAAGGCGCTTCACTATGGCCTGGTGGCGGTCTCTCATGCTGTTTATGGCTTTTTCGGAGCCGTCCAGAAGGGCGTCCGTGCAGCCGCTTATGGCGCTGCTCACAAGCACTACGGTGCCTTTGCGGGCTTCGGCCTCAACAATGTCCAGGACCCTGGACATTGCCGTTGCGTTTGCTACCGACGATCCGCCGAATTTAAGTACCCTGTAACTCATAGGAGGCTGGAGAATTCGTGAACGCCCGTGAGGCCTTCGGTTTTGAGCGCTGCAACCACCGCGCCCTTTGCAAAGCCTTCACGGGAAAAGGCCTCGTGGCGGAGCGTCAGTTTGTCACAGCCGGAAGTTAGCGTAAGTGTGTGGATTCCGGGAACTTCGCCTTCCCTTATGGAGGTGATTTCCGGTTTTTCCCCAAGCTTTTCTTCCACTAGTTCACCCATGGTTTTGGCGGTTCCGGAAGGAGCATCCAGTTTGTGGATATGGTGAATTTCCTCAATCTCAGGGGTGTATCCGGCACCTTTCAGGATTTCCGAAGCCTTTGTTATGGCCTGGTACAGGGCGTTTACTCCCAAAGAGAAGTTAGAAGCGTAAATCATGGGCGTGCCGGCTTCTTCAAAGGCCTTAATGACTTCGGCCTTAATGTCATTCCAGCCGGTGGTGCCAATTACGGCGGCCTTGAAGTTCCGGGCAATGAACGGGTAGTTGCTGCGGAAAGCCTCAGGGGTGGTGAAATCTATGCACACGCACTCCTTTGCAACTTTCTTGGGCGTTGCGGTGATGTCCTCGCTGGCTGCCACCAGCTCTATGCCGCGGTTCTGCAACTCTTTTTCCACCATGCGGCCCATTTTGCCGTAGCCGCTGATTATTACTTTTATCATATCTGGCGCGTAACTATCTATCAATCAATATCTTGTGTATTCCCGGGTGCACTTCCAGGTGCACCCGATAAATTGTAAGTTGTTATCAATCAGCGGTTTGCAGGGCAGCGGCCATACGGACGTATTGCTGCACGGCGGTCTCAAGGTCGCTCACAAGGATGTGTTCATTGTCACGGTGCGCGACGGTAATGCTTCCCGGGCCGCAGATTATCTTGTGGCCGAAGCCAGTAAGGTGCGGAGCGTCTGAGCCGAATGCCACCGGCCCCGACGGGAACCCCGGCAGCGTCACGTACCGTGACGGCGTGTCTCCGCCGCGGGGCGTGACCGTAAGATGCCCGATCAAGTCGGGCATGACAGTGGCAGAGGGCACGGCGGGGGTGGAGGGCATGACGGGGGTGGAGGGCATGACGGGGGTGGAGGGCGTGGCACTGGCGTCATTGCCGGCCTGACCGGCAATCCTCATCCAGCGCTGCACGGCATCATGTGAGGTGAAGGTGGTGCGGAAATAGAGCCGGCAGGTGAGTTCCCCGGAAAGGATGTTCTGAGGGTTGTCAGAGTGAAGAAGCCCAACATTCCACGTGGTATCTCCAAGCTCAGGATCCTGCCCCCAGTCTACTGCCTTAAGGGCATTGTAGAACTGGTTGAAAAGGTCTATGGCGCTT
>DGXN01000006.1:118716-127323 GCA_002396335.1 Bacteroidales bacterium UBA4231 | reverse complement strand
GTGCCCTTTGCGGCACTTACCATCTTGTTTTCTGTTGGCTCTCCAACTATGAGAAACGGCGCCTGGAAACCGGTCTTTGAAAATGCCTTGGCACCCCAAGAGCCTGTTTCCTCCCCTGCAAGAATCAGAAGGCCGAAGCCCGTTCTGCCCCCCGCCTCCAGCTGCTTGCAGGCAGTGTACATGGCAAATATCTGCCCTTTTGCGTCGCAGCTGCCACGGCCGGTTATCCGGAGGAGGGGCCCTTCGGAGGGCTTGTGCACCCCCGCACAAGGGTAGGGGGAGGGGCCCGCTGACATAAGGGACGGATGGGAGCTTGCTCCCAATCCGGCACTTGTGGCAGTGGGAGGGGCCGGAGCGAGCGTAGCGAGCGGAGTCCCTCCGAAGGGTCCCTCCTCCGGTAACTCCGGGAAACTGGGGGCGATATACGGCGGAACGGTGTCCATGTGGGTGCAGAATACCACCTGCAGTGCGCTCTCCGTCCCGCTTAATTGGACGGTAGGCACATTTTGGGCCGATTTTGCGCCCTGCGTCCCTATTTTAGGGACGGAAGGCACGCCGGGCCAGGACAGGAGAAGGTTCAGAGTGCCATCCCCCACCTCCATAAGCTGTTTGGAGGGAGCCTCCAGGTGGTCATGGAGCCACAGGGCCATGTCCCGCTCCTTGCCGGAAGTGGAATCTATGCTCAGTATGTCTTGGAACAGTTTCCAGTACATAATTATATGAGATTTCTCGACTTCGCCCTTTCAGGGCTTCGCTCGAAATGACACGGTTACACTTTGCTTTCTTGCCAGGGCTTAGCTCGAAATGACATGGATACACTTTGTTTTCCTGCCAGGGCTTCGCTCGAAATGACACCACCCTATCCTAGCCAGCCGTTCTCAAGCAGCACCTGGGCTATCTGCACGGCATTTGTGGCGGCGCCTTTTCGGATGTTATCGGAGACGCACCAGAGATTCAGGCCGTTTTCAACGGAAGGGTCGCGGCGGATTCGGCCCACAAAGACGTCGTCTTTCTCCCAGGCGGTGATGGGCATGGGGTAAACGTTGTTTGAAGGGTCGTCCTGGACAACCACGCCGGGCATTTCGGCCATAAGGCGACGGGCCTCGGCCAAATCATAGGGCCTGTTGAATTCTATGTTCACGCTCTCTGAGTGACCGCCCTCCACAGGCACGCGCACCGTTGTGGCCGAAACCGCTATTGAGCTGTCTCTTAGGATTTTACGGGTTTCGTTAACCATCTTCATCTCCTCTTTGGTGTAGCCGTCCGGGAGGAATGAATCTATGTGCGGAAGGACGTTCATGAATATCTGATGCGGGAACTTGGTGCCCGTGCCGCCGGACATTTCGGCCTCAAGCTGCTCTTTGCCGCGCTGGCCGGCGCCGGTGACGCTTTGGTAAGTGCTCACCACTATGCGCTTGATGCCGAAGGCCTTATGAAGGGGCGCCAGGGGAAGCACCATCTGGATGGTGGAGCAGTTGGGGTTGGCGATGATGTGGTCCTTCTGCGTCAAGACATCGGCATTGATCTCCGGCACCACAAGCGGCACCGAAGGGTCCATGCGCCAGTAGGAGGAGTTGTCCACCACGTAGCAGCCGATGGCGGCAAATTTTGGCGCCAGTTGGGCCGAAGTGGCACCGCCGGCGGAGAATATGGCAAGGACAGGCTTGCGGGCAATGGCGTCTTCGGCACTCATTACCGTCCACTCACGGCCTTTAAAAGTGACTTTCTTGCCCCAGGAACGCTCCGAGGCTACCGGAAGAAGCTCCGTTACCGGGAAATTCCTTTCCTCCAGGACCTGCAACATCTTTGAGCCAACGAGGCCCGTTGCGCCAACTACTGCTACTATCATCTTTTCAAAACTTATGAGACAATTAACGTAATAAATCTTCCAAATGGATGCTGTCCTCTGTTTTGCTGTCGCGGTACTTCACAATTACCGGGCAGTAAAGGTGAACGCCGGAGGCCAGAGCCTTGCCGCCGCGGACAATGGGCTTTGAGCCGCTTACCACCACGGCGCCTGCGGGAACCACTATTCGGCCGTCTGCGTTACGTTTAATGAACTCGTCCTTTGTAGCATCGTAAATGGCGGTGGATGAGGTAATTATAACACCGGATGCTATGACGGCGCCTTCCTCAACTATTGTGCCTTCGTAGATGCCGCAGTTGCCACCGATGAACGCACCGTCCTCGATGATGGTGGGAAGGGCGCCGGCGGGCTCAAGAACTCCGCCAATCTGGGTGGAGGCCGAAATATGGATGTGCTTCCCCACCTGGGCGCAGGAGCCAATGGTTACGTGGCTGTCGACCATGGTGCCTTCATCGACGTAAGCGCCTACGTTAACATAGGCGGGGGGCATTATGATGGTGCCGGGAGCCATGTAGGCGCCGCGACGGACCGAGGTGCCGCCGGGGACTATGCGTACGCCGTCTTCGGCCCGGAATTCCCTGACGGGGAAGGTGTCTTTGTCAAAGAAGGGGAACTGCCCCTGAGACATGTCCTTTATGGCGCCAAGACGGAAACCGGCAAGGATTTTTTCCTTGACTTCACGATTTACCTTCCACACGCCGTTCTCTTTCTGGGCCACACGGACTTCTCCCCTTTCAAGGGCGTCCATGAGGGCATTGAATTCATTGAGTGTAATATCCATTAAAAGAGTTCTTTCAGGGTTTGCTGTAAAAGGGCTTCGGTTTCCTGAGTTGCGGGCACCAAGGGCAGCCTGAGGCTGTTTTCCATAAGGCCCAGCTGAGCCATAGCGGCCTTTGCGGGGATGGGATTGGGCTCCACGAAGAGGGCCTTGAAAAGCGGCTTCAGGCGGGCGTTCATTTTTTCGGCCTCATCATATTTTCCGGCCTCCAGGGCGTGGACGAAATCTGCCATTGCACTGGGAAAAACGTTTGACGCAACGGAGATTACGCCCGCAGCGCCGGCTTTCATGAGCTCAAGGGTGTCGTCGTCGTTGCCGGAGAGAAGGCCGAAGCCATCTGGCTTTCCGGAGAGTATCTTCAGGGCCTGGTCCATTTTTCCGGAAGCTTCCTTTATGCCGATAATGTTAGGCACATCCTGCGCAAGCTTCAGCACGGTTTCGGCCTCGATGTTGGAACCTGTCCGGCCCGGAACATTGTAGAGCACTATGGGTTTGTCCGTAGACTCTGCCACGGCCTTGAAATACTGGTACATGCCCCTTTGGGGCGGCTTGTTGTAGAACGGGACCACCACCAGGAAGGCATCGGCGTCCTGAAGGAGACGGATGTTGGCAAGGGTGCCGGTGAGGCTGTTGGAGCCGACGCCCGCCATTACGGGACGGCCCTTGGCATGCTGAAGCGTAACCTCCAGAATCTGAAGCTTTTCAGACTCCGTGAGGGTGGGAGTTTCTCCGGTGGTGCCAAGCGGAACCAGGAAATCTATGCCGGTTTCCATCTGCCAGTCTACCGTGGCGGCGAAACTCTCATAGTCCACCTCTCCCCCCTTGAAGGGCGTGAGAAGCGCGGTGCCGCAGCCGTGTAATTTGAGTGCTTTCATACAAGTTACAAAAATACAAAAAATCCCCGGAATATCATCCTATATCAACTCCCACGGCTCGCAGTGGAGCGCACGGGCAAGGCCGATGACGGAAGAAGCCTCGGCCTTACCTATATCCTGACGGCCCTGTTCATAGGCTCGGACCATTCTCAGGGAAACCCCGGATTTCCCGGACAGCTGCTGCTGGGTAAGTCCGTTCAACTCTCTCCGCTCCCTGATGGAGATGGGCCTGGGGTGGTACCAGGAGTCAAAGACTTGGAAGACCTTGGTGATATCGGCCTCATGGAGAGGATTGTATAGAGAGTGGATGCGCTCTATGGGAAGGCCGTTTTTTTGTATGGAGGCAAAGCTGCAGGACTTGTACCACTGATACTGGCAAAGCGCCCAGCCTGTCCAGAAATAAGAGGAGTCATTCCAGGGGAAGAAATACGCCTGATCCGCGGGAAGGGAGCCGCCGGTACTCTCCATTACATTTACAGCCAACTCTATTCCACTCATCCCGAGCGTATATTTTGGATGTCCGTCTGCAAATGCATCGGCTATCCCGCTTGAAAGGAAGCGGTCATAGAACTCCCTCAGGCCTATACCGCACCATGTTACAGCATAGTCAATCATGACCGCAAGGTTATCCCTTGCAAGCAACATCATGTCTTTATCGTAAGCGCAGGTCATCATTCTTTATTTTGTTACGAAGGATATCTATTGCAAACATGCCGTCGGCCCCCATCCCGGCCCCTTCAATATCCGCGAAGGCTCTTCTGGCATCACTATCTCTTCTCAACCTTTTGGGATAGTAAATGCTTTTTTCTACGGGCTCCGACGAAATAAAGACAAGCGCTTCAAACGCCCGCTGCGATTGAAGGAACACCTGCTCCCCAAGATTGCCGAGCCGCAGGGCCCTGTCCAGCCATTTGACAGTCAACGTTCCCTGAAGAAAGGATTTGGCAATGCTGAAATAGGAATCATCCGCACGGTATCCGCGGATAATGTCGGCGCCGGAGAAGTCTGGCAAGAACTCGGACAAAATGTATTCCTTTATTTCTCGGGTTGGGGCGTGCGGCGTATCAAATACCCGGTTTGAAATGAGTACTGCAATCCAGTTGAGAACATGATATTCAGGACCGGATAAATTGCAGACGTTCAGGTTGGAATCCGGTTCAAAACTGTAATGATTCACAAATGCCGATGGCTCTTTAGAACAGGCCCATTCCCTGGCAAGTTCAATGTCAGGTGTGCAGTAAAAGCCCTGCCCAAAGTCATTGTGGACCTTCCCGCCGGCATTGGTTGGGTTCTGGATTATTTTGTCTGAACCGTGAAACAGTATACTCTCCATATTATAAAGTGACGTTATAACGTTACTTTTACAAAGATATAAAGAGTAATGCAGATTCACAAATGTCCCTTGCAGATTATGTGCATATAAAAAATTATCCCCGAGTGGAGACTCAGGGATAACTACTTAGACTTAACGCCGAGGGGAGGGTTCGGTACGGGGAGGGGCGTACGGATGGCGGACATCGGCCCTAACAGCGCCAGCGGCGGGTTTGCCTGCGGAACGGGCCACTATGGAAGAGGAGGATCCGGTGTCCTTTGTCATGTAGTAGAACTGCCAAACGTTACTTCTGTACTGGCCCTGGCCCAGGGTGCTGGAATCTATGTCATAGTAGTAATCAATGAAGATATACTGACTCTGCTCTCCGGTACCGGCCCTTTCAAGGCCGAATTCGCTGGTGCCCCGGAACTCGGAGCGAGGTTGAAGGGTTAGGATTCCGCTTGCATTGTATTCCCCAAACGACACGCTGTCATAATATTCATATGTCTTTGCGTTTGTATCGGCCACCACGGGATAGAAAATGCTCATGTAAGCCTGGTCAGGGTTGGAAGTATAGTTCCAGGACCAGGAGCTCCTGAAGTATCCTCCGATGAGCGTTATACATCCGGTTTCGTCGTCATACTCGGCAATTGCCGCCGACGGCCAATAGGAATAATGCTCTGAAGAATAACCGTCCAATCCGTGAACCTCCAGGTTGGACCCGGTTATATCTATTTCAGCGTCATTAAAATAGTAGTCACCGTCCACATATTCCTCCATGTCCAGATAAATGGTGTAGGGTCCCTCAAAATCCGACATCTGAAGGCGGTACGAAGACTCTACATAGCCATAATTCATCTCATTGCCGCCGTCATAATTATAACAGTAACCAACCATGGTGACTTCATCGCCCTTACGGAGACGGCGGCTTGCAAAGGTTTTGTCCGGACTTCCGCCGTACCCTATGGGATTTGAAGAGGCGCCGTAGATATAAATGTAATAACCATCCTCTGTCTTGATGTAGAAATTGCCGTAGGTCTTGTCATATATATAATCAATGACGCCCCTCAGCCTGTATAGCTGAGTTGAAGAAGGCGTCCCGTTCCAGAATTCCCTACCGGAAACATCCTTGATGTCCGTGGATGGATCAACCGGTTGACTGCCGATGTTTTCATCGTCGGACTCGGGCTCATCCGTGTACCAGATGTAGAGGGTGTAGCCATTATCGGCAAGAATAGTCTTGGGGTAGCCCTGGGAGTCAAGCGAGTAATCGAAATTGATGGACGAATAAGGATTGCCGCTTGCGCCGGAACCGGTGAAACGTATTGTTTGGAGAAGGTGCTCACTGTTGAGGCCGGTGACTCCGGACAGGATGGGAGCCATGAAGTACTCCTCAATCTCGTCCAAATCCCCTGCACTCAGGCTCAGAACGAAAGAAAATCCGTATTTGTCCTGAGATTGTGAATAACTGAACTCCTCCACAAAATCATACTTTGAACTGCATGAAGCCATGTCATTTCCGGACCATGTATATGTGCTCCCGTTCATGTCAGAGGAATACAGCCTGCCGGTTTTGTCGTATTCAAAGCTCAACTTGTCGCCGTCGGACTCTGATATGGAAAGGAGCTGGCCATTTGAAATGAAGAAGGTGAAGGAGAAGTCGTCAACCGTAGCAACCACACTGCTCTGGGTTGGATACGTATAGTTCACGTAATAGGTGTACTTCCCGCTTTGGGAGAGTTTGGCCTTGGACACCCTGTTCTGGTTGTCATACTCAAACCAGGCATAGTGATATGTGCTGCTTCCTTCCTTGACCTTGATGGTCCTGATCCGGCGCTTGGAGGAAGGATCTACCGGCGTGACGGGGTCCGGGGCCTTTACGGTCACAGTTATTTCCTTCTGGACGGAGTTTTCACCGTCCACTGCCAGTATTTTGGCCGTTAAAGGACCTTCTGTCACTGCCGAGGAAAGGGTAATCTTGATTGTGCCGCTCTGGCCGCCTGGAGTAACCACAGATTCCAGGCCGTCTGTGGGAACAGCCAGAACCTGGGGATTTGTCACCGGGGCCGTAAACAGATATGTCACAGTGCCGCTCTCACCGGGCGAGAGAGTCAGGTTTGGAGGGGTTAGTGACAAGTCAAAAGAGGACCCTGAAGAATCCGGATTCTCCTTTGCAGTACAAGCCCAAAGGCCGAGCACGGCTGCCGCCACGCCCAGGCATCTGACGAGCGCTTTCATACTCAGCTGACTTTGGTGAGATATACCCTTTCTACCTCACGGTACACATCTGTGCCCTGTGTGGAGGTATATTCATAGACCACAACGGCCTCCTTTGCAGTCATGGACTCAATCTTAAGAGTCTCTGTATTCCCGTTGGAATATGTCAGGACCACCATCTCGGCGGTTTTGATATATGTTCCGGGGGTAGGGGAATTTGCCTGGCCGTTGCTGGTGGAAACCATCACAAAAGTATAGTCGGCGCGGAATTCCAGTAGGATACCGTTCTGGGAATCGGCATAAGTGGTTTCTTCGCCACGAAGCTGTCCGTTGACATAATACTGTTCAACCATTTTGGTCATCTGCCACTGGCCGATAATGGAAATGTTGCCGGAGGAAGAATCAGAGTTGGCCTTCTGGCATGAACTGAAAAAAGGAAGAATTACCGCCGCAATGAGGGTGGTGAATAGTAATTTTTTCATAAAGCATTGAGTATTTTGAGGTTGTATTTGCTTCCTTCCATAAGACACCGGAAGGCCAACCCATCAAACAGAAGTGGACTTTGTCCCCTGTCTGCTTCTTGAGGTTTTCGACGACCTTTGCAACACAAACAGAGAATAAAGTCCACGAAAGCCCTAAAGGCCACGTGAACGTAACTTTATTCGCTGTGCTAGAGTTGATGTGTCGAAATTTCAAGAAGCACGAATAAAGCTGACGCTTCGTATGTCCTGTTGATGATTCAGTCAATAATCATCGGTGCAAATATACATATTTTTTTAAAATCAAAAAAAGGGCTCTATTCCCTGCTCACTTCCAAAGGTGGCGACACCCGCAACACAGAGCAGAGAATAAAGCCCACGAAGCCGCAAGTGGCGACTTCGTGAACGCCACCATTTCCGCTGTGTTACACCCAGAGTGTCGAAATTCCAAGAAGCGCGAAAATGATTAGCGTTCAATTATCTAATTATTTGATATGCAATTGTTTCACTTGGCAAATATAAGCTTTTTTTTTAATACATACACTTCCTTGCCAATTTTTGCTAACTTTGCACCTATGGATTATGAGCGCTTTTTTTCGGCCGATGTTCCCTCGTTCCTGAGGTCCCCCGTACGTGAAATCTTCCGAAAGGTTGATCTCCAGACCATCTGTTCCTTTGCGGGAGGCTACCCTGCCGCAGTCACTTTCCCCACGGACCAGATTCCCGGCCTGGCTGCCGCCGTCTTGGAAAAATACGGCACAAGGGCACTCCAGTACGGTGCTACGCAGGGCGTTCCGGAACTCCGCGCCGCCATTGCCGCGCGCTACGGCGTTCCTGTGTCGCAGGTCCAGATAACAACATCTTCCCAACAAGGCATTGACGTGTGCTCACGCGTTTTCCTTGACCCCGGAGACATAGTCCTTGCCCAAAGCCCCGTGTACCTTGGCGCCCTCCAGAGTTTCAGGGCTTATAGGGCCAGGGTAGAGGAGGTGGCGTTATGTTCGCCAACCTCTGGCCACCCTCGGCCGGATAAGAGGGAGGGGCCCGCAGCCGAAGGCTGTGGGAGGGGCCGGAGCGAA
>DGXN01000006.1:53597-118650 GCA_002396335.1 Bacteroidales bacterium UBA4231 | reverse complement strand
AGGGGCCGGAGCGAAGCGGAGGCGGTTGGCGAACATAATGCCACCTCCTCCATCAAGTTCATCTACGTCATCCCGGACTTCAACAACCCTACGGGTAAGACGTTGACTCTTGAGGAGAGAAAAGAGATTGTTGCACTGGCCAGGCAACTTGACATATTGATAGTTGAGGACAGTCCGTACCGTGAACTGCGTTACACCGGAGAGACTCTCCCCACCATCCGTGAACTGGCTCCGGAGCGCACGCTTCACCTTGGGAGTTTCTCCAAGATCTTCGCGCCGGGGTTCAGGCTGGGGTGGATTATCGGCCCGGAACCGCTTCTGGAGCAGATTTACGTGTGCAAGCAGTGCCTTGACCTCTGCCCTCCGGTGCTGGACCAGTACATGGCCTGCGAGTTCCTCACCTCAGGCGCACTTGATGCCAATCTGGTTAATACCATCGCAGAGTACAGGCGCCGGCGTGACCTTATGCTGGGTCTCCTTGAGAAGTATATGCCTGCCGGAACGTCCTGGACGCACCCGGACGGCGGCCTTTTCCTCTGGCTCACGCTTCCGGAAAGCATTGACACTGTGGCGCTTTACGACGAAGCCCTATCGGCCGGGGTAGCCTACGTTGCCGGTTCCTTCTTCTACCCTGACGGCAGCCACCGCAACACTATGCGCCTCAACTTCTCCTTCATAGAGGAGTCCAAGATGGAGCCGGGAATAAAACTTTTGGCGGCCGTTTTGACTAAAGCCCTGACTAATAAGTAGTTATAACTTTTACTCCCGTCGCTTTGGCCTGGAGTAAAATGCGCAAATAATTGACAATCAATAACATGGCAAAAACGCCCTACATATTCACCGGAGCAGGTAACAACTTTGTGGTCTTTGACGGCCGGGAAGGCGATATGGATGAGTATCGCCAGCCGGAGCGCATTCAGTCCCTTTGCAGGGAATGCCGCACGGACGGCCTGATGATCCTCACTGAGGCTCCGGGCCAGGATTTTGGGATGGAGTTCTACAACCCTGACGGCTCCGGCGGAATGATGTGCGGCAACGGAGGCCGATGCATAGTTGCCTTTGCCGATTACCTTGGCCTGAAACCCGCCTCAGAGGACGGCACGTGGCACTTTCTGGCACCGGACGGTATCCATGAGGCAATAATTTTGGGAAGGCCGGAGATTTCTCCGCGCGCTTCGCTTGGTCGAAATGACAGTAGCGCCCTTGGTCGAAATGACACACCTATCATTTCGAGCGAAGTCGAGAAATCTCAATGGACGGTGCGGCTCAAGATGATAGACGTCATGGGCGTCAGCAAGGTGAAAGACGGATACTTCCTCAACACGGGGACCCGGCATTATGTGCAGTTTGTGGAGGATGTGGACTCCATTGATATGGAGCGTGAGGCCAGGCCCATCAGGTGGGACGCAGAGTTCCAGCCGGAGGGGACCAATGTGAATTTTGTGCAGGTCACGCCGGAGGGCCTTAAGGTGCGCACATTTGAGAAAGGTGTGGAGGGTGAGACCCTCGCCTGCGGCACGGGCATCACGGCAAGTGCCATTGCCGCATACTGCGACGGGATCCCCGATCACGTCGGGGATGACAAAGGTGTGTCGGGAACCGACGCACGTCATGCCCGCCCCCGACCGGGCATCTCATACCACCTTCAGTGCCGCCGGGGAGACTGGCTCACGGTTGAGTTCACCCGGGATGGCCCCGGCTTCAAAGACATCTACCTCACTGGCCCGGCAGAACCTTGCCCACTGGCCGATAACTGATTCACTGTCAGCCAATTATGATATATCGGGTGCACTTCCAGGTGCACCCGATAATCATGAAATGACTGATTATCAGAGGGTTACGCGCCAGGGGGTCAAGCACGGGTGATGTGGGCCCCGAGGGCATTGAGGCGGCCTTCGATGTCTTCGTAGCCGCGGTCTATCTGCTCAATGTTGTCTATGGTGGATGTGCCGCGGGCGCTCATTGCCGCAAGGAGCATTGCAATACCGGCGCGGATATCCGGGCTCACAAGGCGGGCGGCCTTGAGGGTGATACGGTGATCGTGGCCGATTACAACAGCCCTGTGGGGGTCGCAAAGAATGATCTGGGCACCCATATCTATTAGGCGGTCTACAAAGAACAGACGGGACTCGAACATCTTCTGGTGGATGAGGACGCTACCCTTGCACTGGGTGGCTACAACAAGCATCACGGAGAGAAGGTCCGGGGTGAGGCCCGGCCAGGGAGCATCGGCCAGAGTCATGATGGAGCCGTCCAGGAAGGAATCAATCTCATAGCTGTCGTGGGCGGGGACATAGATGTCGTCTCCTCTCTGCTCAAGCTTGATTCCAAGGCGGCGGAAGGCGTCCGGGATAATTCCGAGGTCGTACCAGGAGACGTCCTTGATGGTGATTTCGCTTTGGCAGATGGCTGCCATGCCGATAAACGACCCTACCTCGATCATATCCGGGAGAATCTTGTGCTCCGTGCCGTGAAGGCTCTCCACCCCATGGATCCTGAGGAGGTTGGAGCCCACGCCGTCAATGAATGCGCCCATGCGGTTGAGCATCTTGCAAAGCTGCTGGACATAGGGCTCGCAGGCGGCGTTGTAGATGGTGGTGGTGCCTCTTGCGAGCACTGCGGCCATCACAATGTTGGCGGTGCCGGTGACGGAAGCCTCTTCAAGGAGCATGTATCGGCCTGTAAGGCGACCGCTTGAGGTAAGGTGGAAGGCGCGGCGGGAAGGGTCATAATCCATTGCAGCGCCAAGGTTTACCATGCCGTCAAGGTGGGTGTCGACCCTTCTTCGGCCTATTTTGTCTCCGCCGGGCTTAGGGAACCATGAATGGCCGAAGCGGGTCAGGAGCGGACCCACCACCATAACCGAGCCGCGAAGCTTGGCGCACTTTGTCACAAATTCCTCGGTTTCAATGTAGGATGTGTCCACTTCATCGGCCTGGAAGGTATAGAAGCCCTTTGCATGACGGGTTACCTTTACCCCCATGTTCCGGAGGAGCTCAATGAGGTTTTTGACATCCAGGATTTCCGGGATGTTGGTTATTGTGACGGGGTCCGGGGTAAGGAGAACCGCACTGATGACCTCCAGGGCCTCGTTTTTTGCGCCCTGCGGAGTAATGGTGCCGGAGAGCTTGTGCCCGCCTTCTATGATGAATTTTGCCATTAGTTACTTGGTCAGATTAATGAACGGCAGTGCGTTGGAGCCGTTGTAGGTGGGAAGTTTGCCGTCCCACTTCTCAATGGCGTACTGCTGTACCAGAAGGGCGTTGAGGGATGCGGCAACCACGCGGTTGTAGTAGGCCTCACCGTCACCCTGGATGCGCTGGGCTTCGGCCTCACCTTTTGCCTTTGCAATGGCAATCTTGGCTTCGGCCTCTGCTTCCTTCACCTTGTTTTCGGCCTTGAGGGCGTTCTGGACGGCCTCGTTCTTGGCGTTGATGGCCGCGGTGAGCGATGCCGGAGGATCTATCTTTGTGGTGAATTCCCTCACAATGAAGCCTTCGCGGTTCATGGATTCGTCCAGGCGGGCGCGGACCTCGTTTTCGAACTTGGCACGGTTGGCCATGAGCTCATCCGAGGTGTAGTTGTTGGCGCAGGTGCGATAAGCTTCAAAGATACAGGTGTTTATGTAGCCCATCTCCAGTTCCCGCACGGGTTTGCGGTACTTCACGAAGATATCCACGGCCTTGGCCTCATCTATCTGGTATGCCAGGGTGGGGGTCATGGAGAAGATGGCCGCATCCTTAGGGTTCACAGTGAACGGCTCATAGGTAACGCGCTGAATATAAGTGGGATACTCAAAGATACTTTCCGTGATGGGGTTGTACCACACCCAGCCGCGGCAGGTGCCTTCCACGCCGCCCTTGAGGGCTGCATTGGAGCTCCATTTCTTGAACTTGATGCCCACCGAGGCCGAATCTATAGTGGTGCAGCAAGATGCCATGACGCCAATCACGACAACCGTCACCGCAAGTGCAATCCATGAGGATTTTGCAAGAACACCGGATTTTTTCATTGCGTTTTATTTTTTCTTGCCAAACAAACCGCCAAGGATACCGGCTGCAGCACCAAGAAGGCCGCTGCCTGCGCCGCCCTTGAGGGAAAGGAGGATGTCGTTGATGTCAACGTCTCCGTCACCGTCCTGGTCCTTGATGAAACCGGACACTTTGCCGATGATGCCGGGAATAAGGGCCGTAAGTGCAGGAGCAAGGGAGCCAAGATTCAGTTTGCTCACAATGTTCTTGTTGAACAGGTCTCCTGCAAGGGCGGTAATGTCGCTCTTAGCGGCATCTGTCTTTCCAGTGAGGAGGTTCTTGATTTCGTCAAGACCGCCGGCCTTTGTGGCTGTCTGGGTAAGTGAGCCGAAGATTGAATCTGAAAGCCCGCCCAGAACCTGGTCCTTGATGTTTGCAGGGATTTCTACCTTTCCGGCCGAAGCGCTGACGGCCTTCTGAATGAAGTCATTGATGTTTACCATAAGTCAGTGTGTTTTACGCCAATAAAGTTAATCCAATTATCACAAAAATACAAGTATTAAACGCGTATAGCGTTTTTACAAAGCATGTGTGGCGTGGAGATAACCACCTGAAACACAGCGCGTTACATAAAAGAGGGTGTCAAAAATCACGCACCCTCTTTTGAGCAACTGTCACATAATCAATGATTTACCTCCACGGATGATTATACGTGTTCCACCTCCGGATGGAGGGTGATGCCGTATTTTGACTCGATGGCCTGGATTACTTCGGTTTCCAGGCCTATTATTTCTTCAGGGGAGGCCTCTCCGCTGGCGTTGACAATGACCAGCGGCTGGTTCTCAAACACCTGCGCGCCGCCAAGGCGTTTGCCCTTGAAACCGCACTGCTCTATCATCCATGCGGCAGGGACCTTGACCTGGTCTCCAACCTCAAAATGAGGGACGGTGTAGTCCGGGCCGTTTTCGGCCTTGGCCATGGCCACAATGCGCTCAAAGTGCTCTTTTGATATCACCGGATTGCAGAAGAAGCTTCCGGCCGAACCTGTCACGGCAGGGTCCGGCAGCTTCGCGTTGCGGATATCGATGATGGTTTGGCGGATTATCTTGGGGGTGAGCGATTCCACCTCCTTGGACCAGGTCCAGCCACTCTCTGGACGAGGTGTCTTTTTGTCCCCTGGACCAGGTCCAACCACTATGGCTCCTGGTGTGTTCTGGGGCACACCGCCTGGACCAGGTCCACCACCTGAAATTGCACCTAGTCCAGATTTACCGTGGACCAGGTCCAGACCCTTTAGGTTCAGGGCTTTTCGGAGACCACCGTAATCCAGGCGGGGCTGCGGAGTGCGACTGAGACGGTAAGTGACGGCGGTGATGATGAACCGGCCTTTCCACTCAGTTTTGAACTTGGAGGTGCGGTAACCATAGGCGCAGGTGGCGGGGTCTATGTGCACAAACCGGCCTTCCCGGCGGTCCCAGGCACGGATATCGGCAATGATGTCCTTGGCCTCAACGCCGTATGCACCGATGTTCTGAACCGCGCTGGCGCCGCATTCTCCGGGAATGAGCGAGAGGTTTTCCGGGCCCCAGAGGCCTTCAGAGGCCGCCCAGGCGCAGAAGTCGTCGAAGACTGTTCCGGCTGCGCAGGTGACAAGGAGGTGAGATTTCTCGACTTCACTCGAAACGATAGATGAAACACCGTAGTGCAGCACGGTGCCGGGGAAATCCTTGGTGAAGAGGAGGTTGGACCCGCCGCCCATGACCATTACGGGCTGGGGCAGGGCGCTGAAGTCCAGGGCCGGGAGTTCTTCTTCGGCCTCAATCTCAACGAACAGCGCACACCTTACCTTCATGCGGAAGGTGTTTCGACCGGAAAGGTCATAGTTACTCAGTTCACGCATTTTAAGCCTTTTTTGCGGGTTTTCAGTTGAATGGTAAATTGAAATCCCTCACTTTTGGCCAAAAATGAGGGATTTCAGTTTGGGAAGTGTTATTCGGCCTTGACGTTAAGCGCTATCTGGAGTTCGTCCAGCTGCTCCTGGTCTATGGCCGAAGGAGAATCTATCATGACATCGCGGCCCTGGTTGTTCTTGGGGAAGGCGATGTAGTCCCTGATGGTGTCCTGGCCACCCATAAGGGCGCAGACGCGGTCGAAGCCGAATGCGAGGCCACCGTGAGGCGGGGCGCCGAACTTGAAGGCGTTGATGATGAAGCCGAACTTGTATTCGGCCTCTTCCGGGCCTATGCCAAGGACCTCGAACATGCGTTTCTGCATATCTGCGTTGTGGATACGGATGGAGCCGCCGCCGAGCTCGTTGCCGTTGAGAACGAAGTCGTAGGCGTTGGCGCATACGCGCTCAAGATCCTCCTTGGCGTTGCTGTAGAACCATTTCTCGTGCTCAGGCTTGGGGGCGGTGAAGGGATGGTGCATGGCGTAGAAACGCTGGGTTTCGTCGTCCCATTCAAGAAGCGGGAAGTCCACAATCCAGAGGGGTGCGAACTCCTTGGGGTTGCGAAGGCCAAGCCTGCCGCCCATCTCAAGACGAAGCACGCCCAGCATGGTCTGAGTCTTGCGCTTGGCGCCGCTCATGACAAGGATGAGGTCTCCGGGAGCGGCCTCTGCGGCCTTTGCGATGGCGGCGAGGTCTTCGGCACCGTAGAATTTGTCGATGGAGCTCTTGAAGGAGCCATCGGCATTAACCTTTATGTAAATGAGGCCTTTGGCGCCCACCTGAGGGCGTTTTACCCACTCTGTGAGCTCGTCTATCTGCTTGCGGGTGTATTCGGCCGCACCGGGGACGGAGATGGCGCCGATGTATGCGGCATCGTCAAGGACGCTGAAGCCCTTGCCCTTTGCGGCAGAGGTGATTTCATGGATTTTCATGCCGAAGCGGACATCCGGTTTGTCGGAGCCGTAGTTGTCCATGGCGTCGTACCAGCTCATGCGAGGCATGGGGTTGGGGATGTCGACGCCAAGCACATTCTTGAAGATGGTCCTCATCATGCCCTCGAACATATTGAGGACGTCTTCCTGCTCCACGAAGGACATTTCGCAGTCTATCTGGGTGAATTCCGGTTGACGGTCTGCGCGGAGGTCTTCGTCGCGGAAGCAGCGGACAATCTGGAAGTAGCGGTCATAGCCGGCCACCATGAGGAGCTGCTTGAAGGTCTGGGGGCTCTGGGGAAGGGCGTAGAACTGACCGGGGTTCATGCGGGAAGGGACCACAAAGTCACGGGCGCCTTCCGGGGTGGACTTGATGAGGTAAGGGGTTTCGATTTCCATGAAGCCCTTGGAATCCAGGTAGTTGCGGACTTCGTGAGCTACTTTGTGCCGAAGCGCCAGGGCGCGCTGGAGCGGGCCACGACGAAGGTCCAGGTAGCGGTATTTCATGCGGAGGTCTTCGCCGCCGTCACTTTCTTCCTCTATGGTGAAGGGCGGGGTGACGCTCTTGTTGAGGATATTGATACTTTCAAGTTTGATCTCGATGTCTCCGGTGGGCATCTTGGCGTTTTTGGCCTGGCGCTCAACCACTTCACCGGTGGCCTGGATTACGAATTCACGGCCCAGGGATGTGGCGGTTTCCACAAGTGCTGCGGGGGCATCGGCCTCAACAACAAGCTGGGTGATGCCATAGCGGTCACGGAGGTCAATGAAGGTCATGCCGCCAAGCTTGCGGGCTTTCTGGACCCATCCGGCGAGGGTTACCTTCTGCCCTTTGTTTTCTATGCGGAGTTCACCGCACGTGTGTGTTCTGTACATATTTTGAGTTTAGAATATTCCAAGATGCAAATTTAGCAAAAAAATACGTATCTTTGGGAAAACTTTTAACTATGGCATGTTTTGTAGCACCCCTTGTTCAGGCAATCGCAACCACCGCATATCGTAAACTCAGCAAAAAGCCGGTTCCGGCTTCCGTAAACACTCTTGAGAAAATGCTCTGGGGCGGTTCCATTATGCTCATCGTAGACCACGCGATAAACGGAGAACTCACCTGGCAGTTCCCGTTCTTCACCGCTCTGTCACAGACCGGCGGCGCAGCTCAGATGTGGAGGGAAATCCTCACCGTGGGCGTTCCCATGTGCCTTGTGATTACGGCCGTATGGGCAGTGTGGGCGCTTCTGGCCCGCAGGCGCAAAGCCACTGCGCAGGGCTAATGGAAGTACGTGCAAAAAAAGCCCTTGGGCAGCATTTCCTCACGGACCAGAAGGTGGCTCGTGCTATTGTGGATGCGCTTGCCATTTCAAGCGCAACCGAGAAATCTCCTTTTCCCGTGCTGGAAGTTGGCCCAGGAATGGGGGTCCTCACTCAGTACCTCCTTCAGAGGCCGGAACTTGACCTTAAACTTGTAGAGATTGACACTGAAAGCGTGGAGTATCTTCTTACGCACTTCCAGGGAATGCAGGGCCGTCTCATGGAGGCCGATTTCCTCACGCTTCCGCTGGAGCGTATCTTCCCCGGAGACTTCTGCGTCATTGGTAATTTCCCCTACAATATCTCCTCCCAGATTTTCTTCAAGGTACTGGACCACAAAGACCACATTCCTCAGGTTGTGGGCATGGTTCAGAAGGAAGTTGCGGAGCGTATTGCCGAAAAACCCGGTTCCAAAACCTACGGCATCCTGAGCGTGCTGCTGCAGGCCTGGTATGACATTGAGTATCTTTTTACCGTCGGCTCCGGCTGTTTTGCCCCGCCACCTAAAGTTGAAAGTGCCGTCATACGGCTGCGCCGCAATGGCCGCACAGAACTTGGCTGCGACGAAAAACTGTTCAAGAACGTTGTTAAAACCGCCTTCGGCCAGCGCCGTAAAATGATGCGAAATCCCCTGAAGCCGCTGGCCATGGCCAAAGCATCCCGCGAAGGCTGGACGGCCGAAGAATTATCGGCCTTCCTGACACAACCCGTTTTCTCACAGCGTCCGGAACAGCTTTCCGTAGAGGATTTTGTGGCGCTGACAAATCTTTTAGCTTAAACCCCTGGCGCGTAGTTCGCTGCTACACAACAAGTTACAACTTCCCGGGTGCACCGCAAAGTGCACCCGACTATTTATAAGTGACTCATTATTAATGCCTTAGGCGCCAGCCTAGAACTGGAAGTAGATGAAGGACTGGAGGTCTGCGGTGATGAACTGGTAGAAGAAGATGATTATGAGGACCACCACAAGGGCCATGACGGGAAGCGGGAGGGCGCTGAAAGTGAGGCGGTAACGGCGTTTGAAGCGCTCCGGGAGCCAGTGGATGAGCATGCCGGCCACAAACAGGATGAGCACGGTGCCGTGCTGCTGGATCATGGCGGGGATAAGGTGCAAGTCCCAGTGGGAGCCTATCTGGTTCACCATGTTCTTGGCGGTGTTCCAGGCCTGCTCGTTGGCAAGGGCAGGGTCAAGGTTGGAGCCGCTTCGGAAGAAAAGGCGGGTGAAGGTGATGAACACAAATGTCTGGAAAATGTCCCAGGCGCTGGAAATCCACTTGGCGGCAGGAGATAGCTTCAGGGGCACCACAATGCCTTTAGGCGTAAGTTCCGGGGCCGAAGAAATGGTTTTCCAGCCGAAGGCCGCCCAGCGGTAAAGTGTCTTGATAAAAGTACCTGTCAGAATGATGATAAGCCACACCAGGAAGAGGTTCCAAACCGGAGCGGGAGTCCAGACGGAAAGGGCCCATACCAGCAGAGTGAAAAAGCCGGCAATGGCAGTTTTGGCCAGCATGGAGCGTCTGGTCCACACCTTATAGATAACCTGCCCAAGGCCGTTGAGACCACCCCAGATCATGAAATTCCAGCTGGCGCCGTGCCACAGGCCGCCAAGGAGCATGGTATTCATGGAGTTGATGTTGGTGGTAATAAGCTTGCGGTCTCCGGGGCTCTTCCACGCCCAAAGGCCGATTGCCCCCGCAATGACGGCAACCGCCACTGCAACCCACCAGCTTCCGCTGAGGAAAGACCCCACTACAGCTACTGTGACTATAATTATATAAGTGCCGGCGCTGGCGGTACGGTTGCCACCAAGTGGAATGTAGAGGTAATCACGGAGCCAGCGGCTAAGCGTCATGTGCCAGCGGCGCCAGAAATCCTGCGTGTTGGGGGCCTTGTACGGGGAGTTGAAGTTCTTGGGAAGGTAGAAGCCCATGAGCATGGCAACTCCGGTGGCGATGTCCGTGTAGCCGGAGAAATCGGCATATACCTGCAGGGAGTAGCAGAAAAGGGCCGAAAGGTTCTCAAAGCCGCTGTACAAGAGAGGGTTCTCAAACACGCGGTCTGCGAAGTTCACGGCCATGTAATCGGCCAGAATGAGCTTTTTGAGAAGGCCGTTCATTATCCAGAAGATGGCAATCCCGAACCACCGGCGGCTGAGGTTGTAGGGCCTCCGAAGCTGCGCTATGAACTCCGACGCACGCACAATGGGGCCCGCGACAAGCTGCGGGAAGAAGCTGAGATAGAACCCAAAGTCCAGGAAGTTCTCCACGGGTTTTATCCGGCCGCGCTTCACGTCCACTATGTAACTAACCGCCTGGAAGGTGAAGAAGGATATGCCCACGGGCAGGATAATGGCGTCTACGCGGAAAAGGGACGTGCCCGTAATGGCATTCAGGAACTCTCCAAGGACATCATGGACCTCTATTGACAGGCCGAAGAGGTTGTTAAGGAAGTCCGTGAGGAAGTAGGCGTACTTGAAATATGCCAGGATGCCAAGGTCTATGACCACGCTGAGGATGGTGAGAGCCTTTTTCCAGCCCTCCTTTTTGAGCCGATACAGCCCCTTGGCGGCAAAGTAGTTATAGACTATCACAAAGACAAGAAGCGCCAGGAAGACTCCGCTTGTCTTGTAATAGAAGAAAAGGCTCACCGCAAAGAGGAAACCGTTGCGGAGAAGCACCTTGCTGTGGAACAGGGAGAACACCGCGAACACCAGCGCGAAGAACGCCCAGAAGTAAAACTGGGTGAACAACAGCGGATGGGCCTGGTCAAAGGAGAACAGGCTCACCGCGAAATCCCGTATGACATCTACTATGGTCATAAGGTTTGAGATTTCTCGACTTCGCCCTTACGGGCTTCGCTCGAAATGACAGATGATGCACCTGGAATGACAGAGGAGGCGGGCCAGGACATTATGGCATCAAAGAGAAGATCCCCTATGAGGCGGTAGCCAGCGGGGGTGAAATGGACGCGGTCAGGCTGCATGAGGCCGGCTTCTTTCCAGGCGTCGGAGGAGCCATGGCCGCCCATTACAGAGTACATGTCCCAGAAAACGGCATCGTATTCTTCGGCCAGTTCACGGAAGGCCTCCTCTATGGCCGAAGTATGTGGATTTACGTACTTGCCCTTGAAATAACTGTCGTTTACCCCTGAAAACAGGACTGCGCAATTGGGGTTTACACCCCTTACCTGACGCAGCAGGAACCGGTAATTTTCCTTGAAACGGGCGGCATCGAAATCGTGCCCCTGGATATCGTTGATGCCGATTGAAAATATCACAAGGTCCGGCATTACCCTCCGGAGATCTTCGGCCCAATGGGAACATTTGGCCCAGGAAGAGGTGGACGCGCCGTTGATTCCGGCCTCGGAATAAGTGAGGCCGCCGCCGGTGCGGTCAAGGTAAATTCCGCGGAGGGAGAACTTGCCGCTTCCCTTGAAAAACACCTGCAGCCAGTCTGTGTAATACGGGAGGTCGAAGTGGGTGTACTGGTGGGAGGTGACCCCGTAGACGGTGTCGCGGCCCTGAAGCAGGAGCACGGGCTGCATATCCCCTTCCCCAAGGACATCCACGCGGTTGAAGGCGTAGCCCTGGCGCAGCACGGGACCGCCGTTACGGGCAAGGTCCACGGCCACGCGGGAGGCGGTGTCACGGACCTCCGCGACTATGCCGGTGAGGCCGAGGTCGGAGCCGTCGGCCTTGATGCAATTATGGGACTCCCAGAGGCCGCTGTAGGAGGTGGTGTAGCTCACGGGGGTGTTGGTTAGGGCCGCCGCAAAGGGGAAAACCAGCCCCCTGCCGCCGTCCAGGCCGTAACGCAGGGACAGGAAACGGGTGCGGAGGCGGTCTGTCCAGGTTCCACCTTGCACATGAGAGCCGCCTACATGCAGGATGCGGACATCCCCTGTGCCGAAGTGCACCAACGAGTCCAGCTTTTGCCGAAATGCGCCGAAGGATGCGGACTCACCCTCCAAATGGCTTTTCTCCATGTTGAGAACAGGAGGACGCTGGGCGGCACAAGGAACCGCCAAAGCTAGTAAAGCAATGAGAATGAGGCGTTTCACTTGGCCAGGCGGTAATAGTCGTAATATGTAAGGAGGGAATTGGAGAGGGCGTCTCCAACCTTCTGGGCCCCCGCGGGAGTGAAGTGGATGTAATCCGGCCCGGCATAGGGCGGATTATGCTTAACCCACTGACCCATGGAATTTTCCCCGCCCATCATGCGGAAGAGGTCCCAGTAGGCGGCGTCGTTCCTGAGAGCCGTGGCCTTAAGGGAATCCACAAGCTCAGGAAGGCGCGGCCAGGTGACAATTCGGCCCCCAACGCTCTTTCCCATATCGGAGGGGCCGATAAAGAGGATCTTTGCCTCCGGTGCCACCTCATGGAAATACTGGATCTGGGCCTCTATCTGCTCCTGGTACTGCTCTATGACCTTTGTGGTTCGCGCGACGGGCATATAGTTTCCGCCAAACTGGAGGATGATGAGACGGGCGTCCATCATTTCCATGGAGTCCGACATGAGAGCCTTGTTGATGCGGGTGAAAATAGTGCCTGAGCAGCCTCTGAGGGGGATGTTGTCTACCTGTACGCCGGTTTTGGGATCGGCCGAAACCGCGTAGATTTCGGCACTGCCCTTAAAGGAAATTACGGCTTTCTGGACAGGCCTGCCGAAGTGCCAGGTGACTTTGCGAAGGCCGCTCTCCCCTATTGTCTCCACGGGTTTGGGCTTTAGGGTGTCGGAGTATGCGCGAACGGAAAAACCGCCGCTTGGACGGCCGTAGAGAAGGGTGACGGACTCAAAGCTGTGCACCTTTTCACGGGCGTTCTTGTTTTTGGTGGCGCGAAGCGTGACGGTGCCGCCGCCGGAAAGCTGAACCACCTGAGCCAGAATGCCGTAGCGGCTGTGACCGGCCCGCACCGTGGTTGAGTCTCCATACATTGTGTACTGGACAAATCCGCCGGCGGCCGTTTTCATGATACTGGCCGAAGGGACGTTGCTGAGTGCCGGAAACATGCCCGTTCCGTTGCCGCCGAACCGCTTCTGAAGCGCCTCACGAAGGTCCTGGGATATGCGGTCAAGTTCTATCTGGGAGTCTCCGTAGTGGATTACGCGGCTGAGGGTGTTTTTCTCGAAGGCCCGGAAGACGGGGTTGAAAAAAGTTACGTCGTCTCCGGGAAGATAAATGCGGTCAGGGTTTTCCGTGAAGAACTGCCTGTAGTACTCAAGGGTGTCCTGCTTCATCTTGAAACGCGCCTCAACGGCGTTCAGGACGGAGTCTACGTCTACTTTGGTTTCATTGGCGTCACGTAGCGTGGCCTGAAGATTGGGAAAGCGGACGGTGTGGCCGCCGGCGGCAATGCCATCTGCGGGCACTACCAGCCACAGCACGCCCAGGGCGGCAAAAACGCCCAGGAGGAATATGAGTATCTGACGGGCTTTCACCGGCTACACTTCCGTGGCGGTGGCGAACTCGTGGAGGAAGCGCATGTCGTTCTCGAAGTAGTGACGGAGGTCGTTGACCTGCCACTTGAGCATTGCAATGCGCTCCACGCCCATACCGAAGGCGAAGCCGGAGTACTTTTCAGGGTCTATTCCGCTGGCCTTGAGGACGTTGGGGTCTACCATGCCGCAGCCCATGATTTCCAGCCAGCCGGTGCCTTTGCAAATGTTGCAGCCCTTTCCCTTGCAGATGTTGCAGGAAACGTCAACCTCGGCCGAAGGCTCCGTGAACGGGAAGTAGGAGGGCCTCATGCGGATTTCGGTATCGGCTCCAAACATCTCGCGGGCAAACAGCAGGATGGCCTGCTTGAGGTCTGCGAAAGTGACATCCTTGTCAATGTAAAGGCCTTCCACCTGATGGAAAATGCAGTGGGCGCGGGCCGAAATGGCTTCGTTGCGGAAAACGCGGCCGGGGCACACCACGCGGATGGGCAGCGACTGGGTTTCCATGGTGCGGACCTGCACTGAGGACGTGTGGGTGCGGAGAAGAAGCGGATTGAGGTGACCGGTGCTCACGAAGAAAGTGTCCTGCATTTCACGGGCAGGGTGGTTGGGCGGGAAGTTGAGGGCTTCAAACACATGGTAATCGTCCTCAATTTCAGGGCCTTCCGCCACATCATAGCCGAATTTGCGGAAAATGTCCACAATCTGCTGGCGCACAATTGAAACGGGGTGGCGTGAACCCAGCGGGAAAGAGTCTCCGGGCATGGAGAGGTCCTCCTTAGGGGCATCGGCCACAGCTGCTGTTTCGGCGGCAGCTTTCAGGGCCTCGATCTTCTCTATGGTGTACTTTTTAAGTTCATTGAGCTTCTGGCCATACTCCCTCTTGAGTTCCGGAGCGATACTACGGAATTCCTCCATGAGGGCCGTGACTTCACCTTTCTTTCCAAGGAAACGGATACGTGCTTCTTCGGCTTCTTTCTGGCTTGTTGCCTTGAGCTCATTCAGCTCCCGGAATATTCTTTCAATGGCTTCTTTCATTGCATCTGTTTTTATATAGCTTGCAAAGATAGCGATTTTTGACGATATGCCCAACAACCTGCGGCATTACGCCAATGGGGGGGCTAATGCAGCATCACGGTGAGGCCGGCCATGACGATGGAGACCATGCTCATGAGCTTGATGAGGATGTTGAGGGAAGGGCCGGAGGTGTCCTTGAAGGGGTCTCCCACGGTGTCGCCAACCACAGTGGCGTGGTGGGAGGCGGAGTTCTTGCCGCCGAAGTTGCCTTCCTCCACAAACTTCTTGGCATTGTCCCAGGCGCCGCCGGAGTTGGCAAGGAATATGGCCAGGACAAAGCCTGCGCCAAGGCCGCCGGCAAGAAGGCCGATTACACCCGCAGGGCCAAGGATGACACCCACAAGCATGGGAACGATGATGGCAAGAAGTGACGGGAAAATCATCTCGTGCTGGGCAGCCTTGGTGGAAATGCGTACGCAACTGGTGTAGTCCGGGCGCTGTTTCCCTTCAAGGATGCCGGCAATCTCACGGAACTGCCTACGGACCTCTATGACCATTTTCTCCGCGGCGCGGCCAACGGCGTTCATGGTGAGGCCACAGAACAGGAAGGCCATCATGGAACCGATGAAAATACCCACAAGAACCATAGGGTTCATGAGCGTAATATCGTAGTACTCAACTATATCCGTAATGCTGCCGTGGGCAAGGCGGGAGAATTCGGCCGCCATTTCACCACCCTTAGCGGCAAGGTGGCCGAAGCCAATCTTGATTTCCTCTATGTAGGAAGCCAGCAGCGCAAGGGCCGTAAGGGCTGCAGAACCTATTGCAAAGCCTTTTCCGGTTGCGGCGGTGGTGTTGCCAAGGGAGTCCAGGATGTCTGTCTTTTCACGCACGGAAGGGTCAAGCTCACTCATCTGGGCATTGCCGCCGGCGTTGTCTGCGATGGGGCCGTAAGCGTCTGTAGCAAGGGTGATTCCAAGGGTGGAGAGCATACCTACAGCCGCAATTGAGATGCCGTAGAGGCCCATGCTCAAAGTATCCACGCTGAAGTGGAAGCCGGTTGCAAAGCCGTAGGCCAGAAGGATGGCCACGCAAATGGTGACAACGGGAACCGCCGTTGAAATCATGCCAAGGCCCACGCCGTTGATAATTACGGTTGCGGGGCCGGTCTGGGCGCTTTCGGCCAGCTTCTGGGTGGGCTTGTAGGAATGGGAGGTGTAGTACTCCGTGATTTTGCCGATAACCACGCCTGCAAGAAGGCCGGACACTACGGAAAGGGCCATCTGCCACCAGTTGGGGAAGCCGAGGAGGTAGAATACGCCGAAGGATACCACGGCTATGAGAATGGCGGCGAGGTTGGTGCCGCGGCTGAGGGAGCCAAGGAGGTCCTGAAGAGAGGCGCCTTCCTTGGTGCGCACCACGTAAATGCCTAAAATTGAAAGGACTACGCCAATTGCGGCAATCATCATTGGAGCCAGGATAGCCCTCATCTGAACCGCCGTGCCGTCTGCGAAGAAGGCCGAAGCGCCAAGCGCCATGGTGGCAAGGATGGAGCCGCAGTAACTCTCATAAAGGTCTGCGCCCATGCCGGCTACATCGCCCACATTGTCACCCACGTTATCGGCAATGGTGGCGGGGTTGCGGGGATCGTCCTCGGGGATGTCCTGCTCTACTTTACCCACGATATCGGCCCCTACATCCGCGGCCTTGGTGTAAATACCGCCGCCAACACGGGCAAAGAGGGCCTGCGTGGAAGCACCCATGCCGAAGGTAAGCATGGTTGTGGTAATGACTACAAGGTTCTGGGCATCAGTGGGGTCATAGAAAATCTTGAGGACGCTCCACCAGATGGCGATGTCCAGAAGGCCCAGGCCCACCACGGTAAGGCCCATGACGGCGCCGCTACGGAATGCAATCTTGAGGCCGGAATTGAGGGACCTCATTGTGGCGTTGGCCGTACGGGCCGAAGCATACGTGGCGGTTTTCATGCCCACGAAGCCTGCCAGCCCGCTGAAGAAGCCGCCGGTGAGGAAGGCGAACGGCACCCAGGGGTTCTGTACGCCGAAGCCGTATGCAAGGATTGCAAACAAGGCCGCCAGCACAATAAACACGATGACTACAACCTTGTACTGTTGTTTGAGGTACGCCATTGCGCCCTCACGCACATACTGTGCGATTTCTTTCATGGTAGGGGTTCCTTCGCTCTCCTTCATCATCTGACGGAAGAAGATCCACGCAAAGAGCAGTGCCAGCACGGCCGCTGCCGGAACCAGGTAGAATAAGTAGGTCATATAGTTTTAGTTATTTTCAGGTACAACGATGACGTCTCCGTGCTCCTGGGCCACGGTTTCTTTCCAAAGTTCGGTGTAGCCGGGCCATTCAACGCTTTCGGGGATGGCGGCGGAGTGCTCCGAGTGCTTGAAGGTGCCGTCCGGGTTCTGGGGCTTCACGTTGCCGTCCATGAACTTCACAAGGAGCTCTTCTTCAAGTTTCTGCCAGGCCGAAAACTGCTCCTGGGCAGTGTTTACGGTGTAGTCAGTAACGTATTTGACAACCTTTGCGAAAGGCTTGCTGGACACCATGACATCACCTTTTGAGGAGAGTTTCTTCTGGAGTTTCACCACCACCTGGTTGTACATCACAACCGCCATGGAGTCTACGGAATGAGTGCGGCGCTCCATCTGGTCTGTCTCAAAGGCATCCACCTTTGCGCGCACGTAAGGAGCCATGATGTTGTACATCTTGTAGCAGGCGTTGGAGATGCGGTTGTTGATCCAGAAAGAGGATGTGGCCGAATAATGCAGAAGGTCTCCGTTACCCTCACGGAAGCACTCCGGCACCTTTGTGGTGGAAGTGTAAACAGGTGAGAGATAAGAAGTTGCAGCGTCATCCGTGCCGAACCACAGGATGCCGCCCACAACGTCAGGGACATAGTTGCGGGCCTGGCCCACCATCCAGAAACCGGTTTGCTGGGTGGCGATGGCGCGCTCGTTGACATAGGTTTTGCCGTCGAACTGGAACTCCATGGGCCTCCAGCGGTAAGGGAGGGCGTTGCCGCCGGCACCGATGTCCTGGGTCATGTCCATGGGAGTGCCCTCGAAGTGGTCACGCATTACATCGGCCAGCTCCTTTACGCCAACTTTCTTGCGGGGATACACAAACAGGGGGAAGTCTCCTTCCAGATTCTGGCCCATGACATAGTCCAGATACCCGTATGCGTCCTTGGTGACTGCATTCCCTTCTTCATCATAGAAGGAGAACCAGCCGTCCGTGAGGATATTGAAGGCGCTCCATGCGCGAGCGTCACAGCCGCGAACCGTGCCGAAATCCACTGGGCAGTAGGCTTTCTTGAAGGAGAACTCGGAGTCCGGGCCCTCGAAATAGCCCTTGCGGCGGGCGAAACGGATTACGTCCGGGGCATAGAGGCAGTTGTCGGGGTCGTTGAGGGGGAATTTGCCAATACGGGCCTGGTTGGCATGTGCGCAGATGGCGCCGTCCGGCACCCTCATGGCCACCCACACGATGCCCTTGTTCACATTGACGCCGTTGCGGATGTTCATGCCCTTGCCGATGAGTTCCATTATCCAGGCCTCGTTTTTATCGGCGATGGAGAAGGTTTCGCCTTCCGATGCGTAGCCGTACTCGTTGGCAAGCTCCACAATAACGTCAATGGCTTCACGGGCGGTCTTAGCCCTTTGGAGGGCTATGTAGATGAGGGAACCGTAGTCTATCCCTCCCCTCTTGTCTTCAAGCTCCGGACGGCCGCCCCAGGTGGTCTCTGTGATTATCACCTGATGCTCGTTCATGTTGCCAACCGTCTGGTAGGTATGGGGAACCTGCTCTATCTCTCCAAGGTAACGATTTGAATCCCAGTCGTATATCTTGAGCATGGTGCCGGCTTTCCAATCTGCGGCTTTCTTGTAGTAAAGCTCTCCGAAGAGGTAGTGGGAGTCTGCCGCATAGGACACAAGGACGGAGCCGTCCTTGCTTGCGCCGCGGGAAACTATCACATTGGTACAAGTATTGCCATCTATGGCAGAGGTGAGCAAGATGATGGCCGAAACAGCCAGAGCCCTAAGTATTTTTTTGCCTTTTTCCATTTATTGCGTAATTTTGCATGTACGGTTACAAGAATACAAAGATATGAAAATTTATAAGATTATCATTGCCCTCCTGCCTTGTTTGATGTTTAGCATCAATGCAAAAGCACAAAACCAGCAGCCCCAGAGCCCGGAGCAGCAGGAAAAACAGATGCTGGAATACATTGACAAGGAAGTCAAGCGCCTCAGCGACCTCCTGGAACTTGAGTACTGGCAGGAGTTCTATGTAGACTCCACCCTCAACCACGACCTCCACGCCCGCATGGAAGAGCTCCAGAACATGCAGAAGGCAAAGGTTGAGAACTCTGATCTCTACCAGGCCATAAGCGACAAATGGATGCAGCAGATAGACAACTCCTACAAGCGCTTTTTCACGGAGGAGCAGTGGGCCAAATACTGGAAATCCGGTGCCAAACGCGCCCAGAAGGAGCGTGACAAGCGCGCCAGCAAGCGATAATCCCCATAAATAGGGATAGATACCAACAACTCAACCAACGACTTTGAAGCGGCAGTGCCGTCACTGAAAAAATAGTCTAGTCCTTGAGCATTATAGTGCGGAAATCGTCAATGTCCTGCTGGCTTACGCCAATGTTACGGAGATAGGTTTCCGCACCTTTTTTGAGCGTTTTGGAAGAAGACGGATCCTGGTCCCTCAGATACTGCACACAGTTTTTGTAACTGCTTACGTGCCGAGTATGGTCGTAATACCTGGCGTCATCGGGGCCGGACATGCTCCAGTCGTCCGGGGAGAAGTACGTAAGCTCATAGTCCTTTGCAATATCCCCCTCCCTTACGCCCAGAACACCCAGGCATAGCGCGGCGATGGTACCCGTACGGTCACGGCCGGCGGCGCAGTGGAAGTATACGGGATTCCCCTTGCGGAGGTTGCTCACAATAAATTCAAAGCAGGCTTTAACCCTTTCCGAACAGTCCCGGAGCATGGTACGGTAGTTCTCGCTTGAGCCGAAGCCGGGGCGAAGATACGCCACACCGCTGCCGAAATAGGACTTTGTCTGGGATTCGTCGGCCTCGCGAAGGTCAAGTTCGGCCTTTATTCCCACGGCCGCAGCCTCCTTCTTTCCGGCATCCTTGATGGACGAGGCCTTTCCGCCACGGTAAAGCAGCCAGTGGCGGATGGTTTTGCCGTCAAGGGTTTTGAGGCCGCCGAGGGAACGGCCGTTACGGGTATCCCTTTCAAAGTAAATCTGATGCAGGGAACCTGTGGCCTTGAATTCTCCTTTGGCCACTACACTTGATGAAGCATCCGTCACCTGATAATGGTAATGGCCCGGCGCAAGGTTGGTTACGCTCTGGCTTGACACTCCGGCAGCAAGGCTCCATTCCCGGCTCCAGCTGCCGTCCCAAAGCTTCAGCGTCTGACTGCCTGTCCCGGTGGCGTTCCACTTGATTTCAATAGTGGGAGGAACATCGGCCTCTCCAGGACCGCCGCCCTCATAATTGAAGACCTGCGTGCCGGAGAAGTCCCAGTCCGTGTAGTTTACCCCGTCCATATAGGCCTGGACATAGGCGTTTGTAACTGCATAAGAGGGTATTCCATCCTCGTCCCCGGTTCCGGGTTCCGTACCCAGAAGCCTTGAGGAAATGGCCTTTGAAAGCGTCCAGGAGTTGTCGTCGCCCTCGATTGCCCAGTACATGGCGCCAAGGAGGCCCTTTTCCTTCACGTAGTCGGCCTTGAGGCCGATGGACAGCTCGTTGTCATAGCAAAGCACCACGTTTCCGGCGTAATCCGTAAGATACGGAACCTTTGCGGCATCGTCCCAGCGCTCTACAAAGCCGTCGGTCCTGATGTCCCGGTAATAGACAAAGTTGTCGTCGTCGTTGGCGGTGAACGTTTTGTCGTCGTCGCGGCCGTAGAAGGCCATTCCAAGGGTCATCTTTTCATAGGGGACCCCGGCGGCAAGGTGAAGTGCAACAGATTCGTCGCAGCTGCGGCGCGTCATTGACGACGGATACAGGGCGGCATTGTGCTTTGGCGGGTTGCCCATGTCATAGGTCATGAGGTTGACCCAGTCCATGTAATCTATGAAGTCCTTGAAATTCACGTACTTGGCATTGGCCGAAGACGCCATTGTGACAAGGAGGTCCGGGCCCAGTACGGAGCGGAGGTCTTTCACCAGGAGGGTGAAGTTCTTGGTGTCGTCCGGAGAACTGGATATGCCGGCGGAACTGCTTGTGGGATACTCCCAGTCAAGGTCTATGCCGTCCAGGCCATAGTCCTTCACCGCCTTGAGGCAGTTCTCGCAGAACTTCCTGCGGTGGTTTTCATCGGCCGCCATCTCCGAGAAATTGCCTGCACCCCAGCCGCCTACAGAAAGCACAACTTTGAGAGAAGGCTTCTGCTTCTTGAGCTCCACAACCTTCCTGAGGCGGGACGTGCTCCTGATCTCCAGGCTCTCAAAATCACTTCCAACCTTGCCGAAGGCATAGTTGATGTGGGTGAGGACATCCGGATTGGGCATGATGTCTCCCCAGTAAGTCACATAGCCTACTATGATATGCCCACCGGGGGTGGTTCCCGGGGTGCCGGGGTTATCTCCGGGATTGTTGCCGGGGTTGTCCTCCGGATTCTTGGGATCTTCATCCTGCCCCTGCGGAGGCGGTGGGGGAAGCGTGGACGTCTGCTCCGGTGCCGCACATGAGAGCAGCACCGGGAGAAGCAACATAATGGCGAACTGGTTGAGTCTCATATCTACTCAGGATTTATATATGTTACTAATCTATTGACATGTAAATAATTATCATGTACCCCATCATTCCATGTTATAAGCAAATCTCCGCTCCACTTATTACCAGTTTCTCGATAATAGCTCATATTGTGACGCATATTATCTTGAAGATTACCTGATAATTTTCCGGAAAAAATATTCTCATTCTCGCCATTTGATATAATTATTGAAATATCTGAGTCAAACGCAACCTTACCAATAATCCCCGACACTGGCACATCCTTCAGGTGAAGAGACTGATTGAATCCCTTGTCTGGACAATAATCAAAATCAAAATAATAATCCAGCAATTCAGATGATATCCAATTTGAATCTACACGTGTTTCTTCCGGCCCTATGGTAAAGCAGATATCGGAAATACACGCCTCTGCTTCAAATGAGCAACCTGCCAAATAAACGCTACCGGATAAGGTGTTCTCCCACGGACCTGGCTCATCTTCGTGCAAAATGGCGTTATCACTCTTGGCGCAAGAAAAAAACAAAAGCAAGATAAAAAGCAGCAGCTTATATTTATGTCGTCTCACAAATGTCATAATAATCACTCATTATGCTCAAACCAATAGTCGTAGGGGGCGGCATAGTCATTAAACTCTGACTGTGTATAACACGAACCCGCCTCATAATTAATGCATTACTTTACAAATATATTACGTAATATCAACAATTCCTACAACCCGCTGAAGGAAATCTTGTAAATCTTTGAGGATGAGCCGTCATCGGCCATCCAGACACAGTTTCTGGCGTGGTCTACGCAGATGGATTCCGCGTTGCCGATGAATGAGACATCGTAAATGGCCTTGAGGGTGGTAACTTCCCCGTCAAAGACAAAAATCTTGAAGGCTTCGGAGTCTGAAACCCAAAGAAGGTCAGTTTCGGGGTCATAGCAGAGGTCTCCTGCCCCTGCGGAGGGGGTGGAGCGGGCAGATTACTTTCCTTGGCACCGCTGCAGGAAAAGAGCAGCGGTACCAGGAAAGCCAACAAAATAACTGTTATTCTACGCATTAAGTTTTTGTTTTACTACAGCTTCACGCAGCGGACAGAGCCTCCCCTTGAACGTATTTGGCCGCGACGGCGGAACTGGTCACCCACCACTCCGGTAAAGCCGTAGCCGTTCTGGGTGCCGCTGTCCCATCGGCCGCTCCATATCTGGACCGCTTCTCCGGCGCCCTTGTGGATGCCGTCGGCGTCGTCGATATAACCGGCCAGAGGGAACGTGAGGGCTCCTACCGTAAAGCGGTAGTTTTCGGCATCAAGGGTAAAGTAGGACTGAGAGCTGATGTCGCTGCCGGCCCAGAAACCACAGCTGTTGTTACGCTGAGGGAGGACATAGCCTACAGGGCAAGGGTCGTTGACCGTCTTTTTGGCCTCGCCCCAAAGGGCGGCCACGGGGTCGTTGCCCTCATTCTGCCAGTCTTTGTCGTCCAGATAATAGAACACATTGGGATTCTGTGCTCCTCCGGCAATGGAGGTTTGCTCGTTCAGATAGGTTATCTCCTGACCTTCGGCAAGGGTGGCCTGGGCCGATGTAGCCGGATCACCTATTCCAGGGAACGGGTCCTTTCGGCCCCACTGGTACAGCAGGCCGAAGGATTCGGCGGGAGCGGCTCCGCTTGAAGGGACTGCCACAAGGGCGCCCACATTGCGGTCCATTACCTTGAGAGTGGCAAAGTTGGTTTCATCAACATCCGTTACCGGAGTCTTTGGCATCCAGATGTGCCAGCTCCAGAGAACAGTCTCTTCCTCGTCCATGGCAGCGATGAGGGCGTTACCGCCGACAAACGGCTCCGGAACGCGGAAATACATGTATCCGCCCTCGTACAGGGTGGCATCAACAAGGCTGCCTTTTTCAACTATGTCGGCATTGCCGCAGGTCTCCCACAGGACGGCGGAAGATTCTATGGTGCCCACAGACTCCTCCGTATTGCCCTTCACGGCGGCAATCTTGTACGTGCCGGGGGCCGTTACGATGTAGCAGTTTGCCGTACCCTCGTCACTGAGGCTCACGGCGTCGGAGACATTCAGGTCCATTACAAAGTCTTTGATGCGGGCCGTAATGTCCCCCAGGTCCTGATTCTTTTCTTCAAACGAAACCTCTTCCTTTTCCGTGTAAACCTTTACGGCCTCCCCGTTCTTGAAGAACTTTAGGTCAAAGCCGTTGGGAAGTTCTGTGCCGACGGGGAAATAAATGGACTGAGTGCCGGAAGAAAGCTTGCCGCTGACCGTTACCAGGGCACCCTGACGGTACTGGTTCAGGTTCTTTTCCTTGTCGGTGATCTTCACCTGCAGGGCCTCGTAGCCGGTTATGGCATCTTTTCGGCCCGTAATGGCGTAGGAGTCAAAATCGCCGTCTACGGAGAAGGTGAGCTTGGAGCATATTTCCACAAACTGGAACTTGTTTGCGGAGTCGTTGCAGGCCGCAAGGAGGTAGCGGTTCGAGGTGTTGAACTTTGTATAGAAGAAACAGTGCGGGAGTAGGTCTACGGCGTCGGCCGGATAGCCTGCGTAGAGGGTGCTTCCTACGTCGTCACGGACATAAGGCTTCAGGCCGTCCACCGTAAGGGTGGCCGTTTTGCCGTCGGAGCCGATATCGCCCGCGGCCAGGGTTACGGTAACCTGGTCCTTGGCGTATTCTCCGTGCACAACAATCTGGTCTCCGGCCACCCAGGCGGTCTTTTCACCGTTTTCCGGAAGGGCGAAGGTGAGCTGGAGCGACACCGGCTGAACTTCCTCTTTCCCCTCAGGGGTTTCATCGGAGGGAGATGTGTTTCCGGGCTTTGTGCAGGAAAACAGGAATATCCATGCAGAAAGGACTGCGATGCTTGCAAATATCTTTTTCATAACGTTTCCTTTCTAAATTATTGTTCCCAATCTACAGAAGCCGTGTACTCGTACCATTCGAGCACCGCACTGGCGGGCTCGCCGTCGGCGGCAACTCCGATATACATGTTGATGTCGGCTCCCCAGGTGGTGGTGCACATGGTTGAGGCCGATGTGTCGAAAGATGCCATCTCGACGCCGTTGCAAAGGTAGGTCACATGGCAGTAGCCAGCGCCTGCGGGGTCGAACTTGTAGGTTATTTCCATGGGCTTGGTGAAATCAAGATCCGTGCTGTAGGAGGAAGCGATGGACGGCTTCTGGGATGAGTCCCCGTCCGGGGCGTTGAAGTCGAAGCTGATGTAGCCGCTCTTCGGCCTTATGTCAACCTTCATTTCCGCGCTCTTGGAGTAGCAGAACCAGTGGCGGACGCGGGCCGTGGCCCCTATTGAACTCCAGCGGAAGGTGTATGTGCCGAAGGGCATTCCTCCCTGGTTGAGACGGCAGTAGACGTCGCCGGACTGGCTGTCGAAGAGCGTTCCGACGCCTGCCGTATAGACGGGATCAATGCCTTTGTCGGACTTCCACGCTCCCAGTTCCTCGTTGTCCATGACCTTGCGGACAGGGGCAATTGGATAGGCCTGCTTGAGCTCTATGGTCTTTTCTATCACAGGGTCTCCCTCCTCAAGCGGGATGCTCCTCAGGACGATGGCGCTCTTTCGGAGCGAGGTGCTGCCCTCGTTGGCCGTAAGAGTGAGATTGAGCGTTCCGTCGCCGGTATGGCCGGTGGGATTGTCAATGGAGTACCAGTCGTCGGAGGCGCTTTGCTTTTCGGCGGTCCAGGAACCGTTGGAAACCACGTTCAGGTAGGCCGAAAGCTGGTCATAACCCACACGGATCTCAAAGGATTCCGGATCCAGCTGGACACCGTCCTGGGTTATCTTTATCATGGCACGCTCTTCTCCGTGGCGGTCGTAGACGGCAACGTTGGCATAGCGCTTTTCACCGCCGTTCTCTTCAATGGCTATGACCACCTTGCCGTCCTGCTCTCCGGTCTCTCCTTCGGAAATTGAAAGCCAGTCGGTTTCGCCGTCGGCCTCCGGGAGGATCTTTGCGCTCCAGCTTTGGTTGGACTTGATGTTCACCTCAAGCGTACTGGCCGCCTTTTCGGCCATGAGACCGCCTTCAATGTCGGCCTCGGGGACATTGAGATATGCGATACCCTTCTGGTACACCGTGACGGTCTTGCCCAGATAGTAGTCGCTGGCTATCTCTATCTTGTCTATGCGGTCGTCGAGGTCTGTGTTGTCGTAGTACTGCACCTTCACCGTGGTGCTTTCGCCCTGGCCCTTGTGAACCAGGGTGTCGGCAACGGCCTCACCTTCCTCCTGGCCGATGATGCACCAGTCCGGGTGCTGGCTGGAGATTGTCCAGGGGCGGGACGACTTCACTACAATTGTGAAAGGCGCAGCATTGATGGCCTCCAGGTGGTACTCGTTCTCTACGCGGTACCTGAGGTCTACGACGTCCTTGTTGGCTTCCGGTATTCCGGTTTTCCCGGAGCAGCCGGAAAGCATTGCCGCAAGGACGGAACCCATAAGAATGAAATGAAATATCTGTTTCATGACTCTCATCTTTTCAATTGTTTACACAACTACCAACCCTGATTCTGAGGCCCCAGGTTGGGGTTGCAGAAGAGTTCGGACTGAGGGATGGGATAGAGGTACATCCTGTCGTTCCAGGTGCGGTTTTCCACAACCTTGCGACTGTAGGACTTGGTTCCGCCGGCGTTCACAATCTCCACGCCGGAAACGGAGGTCTGGGTTTCGGCACCAATTTTCCAGCGGCGGACATCCCAGAAACGGTGGTCCTCGAAGGCGAATTCAACCCTCCACTCACGCTGGACGGCCTTGCGGAAGTCCTCCTTCCCGCTCACAGTCACGTTTGGCATGCCTGCATTGGCGCGGACCTCATTGAGGGCTTCGCGGGCGCTGACCGGGAAGTCGGCATCCGTGCCGTCAGGGCCGAGGACCTCGTTCACGGCCTCGGCGTAGGACAGCAGGATTTCGGCATAGCGGGAGACAATCCAGCTGTGCTTGCCGGAGATTTCGGCCTCGGGGGTGAAGTCGCAGGACTCGATGATATACCTCCTGAGGTAGTAACCGGTGGGAGAGCAGAGGCCCTGGCGGGTTGCCGAATAGTCTGCTCCCCCCACGCTTACGTCAATCGTGGAGCCCTTGAAGGCCATGCCGTCGGCAAGGACCGCACGCGCAAAGCGGGGGTCACGGCCGTCGTAGGGCTTGGTGGCGTCAAAGGCGGGGTCGGCGCTGTGCCAGCCCGTTGCATCAAGGGTGACATCATAGCCGGCCAATGTCTGGAAGGCGTCCACAAGCTCCTGCGTGGGGAAAGTGCCGGCCATGCTGGTGCGCCGGCCCATGGTAAAGCGTACGGGGAAATTGTTCCTCTCGAAGCTGTTGCTCTCGGAGCGCATGATCTGGAGAATCACTTCTTGTGAAGGAGTGATGTTGTTGGCTTTTTCGGCGGGGTCAAGGGCATATACGGGAAGGCCGTTTGCGCTCTTGAGCTCCATGACATCCTTTGCGGCAAGGGCTGCTTTCCTCCATTTCTCCGCGTCTCCGGACTGGTTGAAAAGAGGGCTGGCGGCATAGAGGAGGGCCTTGGTCTTGAGGGCCATGGCAAAGCCCCTTGTGACGCGTCCGTATTCGTCGTCAAGCATGCCGATGTATGTGTCCGGCAGGTACTTGGCGCAGGTGTCGCATTCTTCCTTTATGTACTCTATGACATCGTCAAAGGAGGTTTTGCCAATTGTGTTGGCTTCCTCCACGGACAGCATCACGTCCACGGGCATTGCAATGTCACCATAGCGGCGGGCAAGCTCAAAAAGGTAATAGGCGCGGAGCGTACGGGCCTCGTAGGGATAGAGGGCCAGATGCTCCTGCCACTGGGCGTACTTGGCGTCGTAGCGGTACATTGAAATGTCAACGGTCTTGATTGACTCCAGGAATTCGTTGGCGGAACGGATGGCGTCGTAGAAACTCCATTTGTCGTCTACGGTCTGGATTGCGCTCCAGTTGCCGTTGTTGAAACGCTGCACGGAGGCATCAGGGTCTGCGTATTCGGCATCGTCGGAGCCGCAGTCCCTGAGGGCGCTGCTTACGTCGGCAATATCCTTTGAAGGCATGTATCCGTAGATGTTTGTAAGCATGCGTTGGATATTGCTGTAAGTGGTGTACATGTCCTCACGGTCATACAGCGAGGAGGTCTCGTCAAAATCCAGGAAATTGCATCCTGAGAGGAGGAGTGCGGTTGAAACTATGTAAAGTATCTTTTTCATGTCTTTCCCGGTTTAAAAGTTAAACTTGACACCCGCCCAGAAAACCCGGGTGGTGGGGTAGTTCGCCCCAAGCTGTTCGGGATCCGCAAACTGGATGGTGTCGGCGCTGAACAGGTTGGTGGCGGTGAGGGATACGGTGGCGTCGCAGATTCGCATCAGGCTCCTTGGAATTGTATAGGAGATGCCGATATTGCGAAGCTTCAGGAAAGAGCCGTCGCGGTAATACAGGGAGTTGGAGCGGAAGTTATTGGCTCCGGACTGGGTGGTAAGGCGCGGCATTGTGGCCGAAGCGGCGGTTTCCGGCGTCCAGGGGGTTTCCCTTCCAAGGTAAGTAAGTGATATGGTGCGGTTTGAGGATGTGAGAGGCGTGTAGAGCGGGGAATCCAGAAGGTTCACCGTCACACCTGCGACACCCTGGAAATCGGCGTAGAAGCGGAATCCCTTGTAACCCACATTGAAGCCGAATCCGTACTGCAGCTTGGGCGTGGTGGAAGACATTAGCTTCACGCGGTCTTCGTCGTTGATGAGCCCGTCTCCGTTCTGGTCCTTGTACTTGAGGTCTCCGGGACGGACGCCTTCACCGAAGGTCTGGGCAGGGCTTGCCGCAATGTCGGCGTCGTCGGCAAAGAAGCCTATCACCTCAAGGCCGTAGCACTGGCCCACGGGATTGCCCTTGTGGTAGAGGTAATCCCAGGCCTGGAATGCCTGGCCGTCGTCTATGACCTTTGACGTGAGATATCCGGCATTGCCGTATACGCCATAGGAGAAATCCCCTATTTTGTCGTCCCACGCAATGGAGAGGTCGGCGCCGGCATACTTGTATTCTCCAACGCTCTGGGCATTGAGGTCAAGGCCCAGGACTCCCGACACGTTTGCGGGTTCTATGAGAATCTTAGTACGGTCTTCCAGGAAGCCGTCCAGGCGCACATACAGGCGGTCGTCAAATAGGCGGGTTTCGGCACCGAGAGTTGCCGTTGCGGCCTGCTCGGGGGCAAGGGTAAGCGCCGCCAGGTTGCCTTCGGCACGGCCGGAATAGCTGGTGGGAGCCATTCCGAAGTTGTAGCTGTGGCCGTTTGAAGAGCCGTAAGCCTGGATCCAGAGCTCGTGCTCAAGGTCTCCGTCGCTGCCGGAAAGGCCTATTGAGCCGAATGCCTTCACGTAAGGCTTTGTGGAGATGATACCGGCAACGCTGAGGGCGGGATACAGGTTGAAACGCTTTCCGGGCTTGAGGTAAGCCGATCCAGAGTAATTGAGGACTGCGTCTGCGAAGATGCGTTTTTTCCAGTTGTAGCTAACGCTGCCCAGGATTTCCTGTGTCTTGGAGGAAGCGTTGCGTTCGGCCTCAACCCAGGAGCGCTGGCGATAAGCCACATGGGCATCCACGTGATGCCCGCCGAATGTGCCGGAGTAGTTCACTTTGGCCATGAGGTCCACCTTCATGGAAAGGGAACTGAACCAGTGACTGTGCTCAATTGTCTTGGAGTTGGTGCCGTAATACTGGAGCGCTCCACCCACAAGTTCGGCGTAGCGGAACTCCTTGTATGCGGTTTCGGTCATCTTGCCAATGTAGTCAAAGGCAACGGCAAGGTCGGCCGAAAGGCCCTTCACAAGCGGGCTGAAGTCCTGGTGCAAGGTTACGTCGGCAAGCACTTTTGGACGGAAATACAGGTTTTCTCCTGACTCCTGGAACTGAGCCACGGGGTTAATGGCACCGTAGATGGCGCTGCCGCCGTAGGTGCCGTCCGCATGCTTGATGGGGAAGGCCGCAGCCGGAAGATTGTAAAGGGTGCTCTCAATGGAACTGAGCCTCAAGGCATAAGGCTTGTTGTCTTCCGAGAGGCGCGCCATGAGGCCTATTTTCATTGCGGTGTAGTCCGTGATGTTCACATCCACGTTGGAGCGGATGCTGAGGCGGTTGTCGTAGACGTGCCCGTTGTAGCGGTCGTCGGATGACGGCGTTACGTACATGGCGTTGTTCTTGAAATAGTCCACGGCCGCATAGTAGCGGAAATTGCGGTTGCCGCCCGTGAAGGTGAACTGGGCGCGGTGGTCGTCTCCGTGGTTACGGAAAATCTGGCCCCACCAGTCCACGTTGGGATAGGCGTAGACATCGGCTCCGGGTGCACCGTTCACGGTGTTGTAGTAGCCGTTCAGCGCCGTATTGCTGTAAGGAGCCGCAAGTCCGTCAAGCCCTGCAGCCTGGTTTACATAGTAGGCGTAGGTGTAGGCGTCGGCAAGCTTCGGAGTGCGGGTTGCAAGCGAAAGGCCGTACTGGTACTTGGCGGTCACTTTCAGGGGGCTGTCCTTGCCGCGCTTTGTGGTAATCATTATTACGCCGTTGGCGCCCTTTACGCCGTAGAGGGCCATGGCGGCGGCATCCTTGAGCACGGAAACGGATTCTATCTCCAGTCCGTTGAGGTCCCCGATCTCACGCACGAAACCGTCCACAACAATGAGCGGACTGTGGCCGTGGAGGCGGAGCTTGGACTGGTTTTCATCCGAGCGGCCCGTACCCTGCTTCACAAGAAGGCCGGAGAACTGGCCGTAGAGAGCCTTTGCAACGTCAAATTCGGGGCTCTTTTCAAAAAGCTCCTGTCCTGCTGTCTGGCTGGACCCGGCCATGAGCTGGAAGAGGTTCCCAAGAGAGACGGAATCTATCTGTGAGGGCACTTCCTGCGCAGCCGCGGCGGTGGAAACCACAAGAAGCGGAAGTATTATGAGGTATGTATAGAGTTTTTTCATCTTCGGGTACATTTAAAGTTTACCAACCCGGATTCTGAGTCATGCCGTAGCCTTTGTTCACTTCCACGGCAGGAATGGGAGCAAGATACCATCTGGTGTCAAAGTCGTTATACCATACCCTTGGAGGATATGCATCCTTGACCTTGAAGGTAAAGCTGGTAGCGTTCTTCTGCTTGTTTCCGGTTACCTCAAGAGCCTTCAGCCTTGTTGTGAAAGCCTCCTTGAGGCCCCAGCGGACCATGTCGAACCAGCGGACCTCCTCAAAGCCGAACTCAAGTTCGCGCTCGAGGATGAGGGCCTGCCTGAACTGTTCCTTGGTCATGCCGGTTGCCACGGGAGGAAGTCCCACGCGGGCGCGGACGGCATTGAGCCAGGCTTCGGCCTTGGCGTCAGGACCACCGTTGGACTCGTTATATGCTTCGGCGGCATTGAGAAGGACCTCCGCGAAGCGCATCATGCACCAGTGGGGAGGAGTATTGCGGTCGGCCTCCTGCTGCATGATGAATTTCATCTGCAGGAAACCGGTGTTGCCGTCCTGGAAGTTGGGGCCCTTGGCGTTTACGTAGTTGGGGCCCACGGTTCCGTTTTTCCAGATGTCCCCGGGAACGCAGATGTTCTCATACAGACGGGGGTCGCGGGTTTCCGTGAAGGTGGCGGCATCCACTTTATGGTCTCCGTTGGCGTCGGACTTGAAGAACGGCATGCGGTCTGCGCCTGCCGCCGAAGGATTCTTCCAGTCGAAGTTCTCCGGGAACGGGGTTCCGTCGGCATAGGGGAACTTGTTCACCCAGTTGAGGGTGGCTCCGCAGCCGAAGTCGTCCTGGAGGTCCATGTTGGAGTTGTGGTAGCTTGTGGAGTTGCTCTTGCGGATGGAAATGATGCTTTCCGTGGTGCCGCGCTTGTTGTAGGCGTCGCGGTAGGCAAGGCGGTAATCCCTTGGCGTGCAGTAGGTTGTGCCCGTAATGGGATCCACGCCGGTTGGCGTTGCCTGTACAAGGGCGTAGAAACCTCCGGCGGAAAGGCCGTCCATGAATTCATCGGCGGCTGCCTTTGCCCTGTCCCAGAGCCCCTTGTCGTAGGTCTGGCCATAGCGGACATACTTGCCCATGCCTTCCCAGTCTGCGGCGGCGGGGTGCCAGGGAGTGTCGGAGTTGAAGGTGGGGGAAGCGGCAAAGCACAGGATGCGGAGTTTAAGGCCTATTGCGGCGGCTTTTGTGAGGCGGCCGTCTTCGGTGGCAACTACGCTCCAGGGCAGGTCTGCGGCGGCTTCGTCGCACATCTGGACTATAAAGTCGATGGTTTCGGCAAAAGTGCTGCGGGGGAAGGACATTTCGTCGCTGGTCTCAATGTGGTGCTTGATAAGCGGGACGCCGCCCACGTAACGAACCATGTTGGCATAGGCGATGGCTATGCACAACTTAGCTTCGGCCTTCTTCTTTGCGAGTTCGGCCGTGCTGAAGCCGTCGGAGTCCGTGGGAATGCGGTCTGCGTTCTCCAGGAAGAACCAGGCGTAACGTATTGCGGTATAGTCTTTTTCGGAGCCAAAGCGGTAGGCTTCGCCGCCGGCGGACTGTCCGGCAATATTGGCACCTAGAGCTCCTGTGTAGTATAGGTCGTTAGGACCGTCACCCTCGGTGTGCTTGTTAGACACAAAGTGGTCTGTGATAGACTCAAGGATATCCTTACCCATCTTGCTGTCAAAATCTGAAATAAGGCCGTAAGGAAGATAATAGTAGGCCGATGTCAGAACTTTGTCGGCATCCTTCAGGGACGCAAAGAGGGTGTCAAGAGTAGCTCCGGAGCTTTCCGGGGCCTTGCTCAGGCCGGCGTCGCCCAGTTTGAGGCTTTCACACGATGCGGCACCTGCAAGGAGGAGGAGCGTCATCGCCAGTATTTCTATAGTCTTTTTCATGGTGCAGCCTGTTTAGAATGTGATGTTGATTGCAAGGTTGAAGGTCTTGACCAGCGGGTAGGTACCGTCGGCGTCGGAGGAACGGGCCTCGGGGTCCTGCAGGGTCATCTTTGAGAAGGTAAGGAGGTTGTATCCCGTGAACATGAGGCCAACGGAACCAATTCCAAGCTTGTCAAAGAACCTGTTGCGGGAGAAGGTGTAACCAAAACTTGCACTCTTCAGGCGCAGGTAACTGGCATCTACGGTCCAGAGGGTGGAGTCTTCCGAGTTCCAGGGGTAGTTTGTCTTGGTGAAGCGCGGGAGGTCTCCGTCTTCACGGCCGGGAGCCCAGGGGTTGTCGTTGTCTATCCAGCTGCGCTCTGCAAACATCTGCAGAAGACCACGGTGACCGGTATTTGTGAAAGGAACACGGTAATCGGCATTCCAAACGCGGTTTACATTAGTTGCGGCAACCCAGTTGAGGGCGAGGCTGAAGCCCTTGTAGCCGAATTTCCAGTTGGAGCCGAACACGTATTCCGGGCGGTCCGGGAAACCGGTGTACATCTTGTCACGGCCGTCTATGATACCGTCCGGGATGGGATTTCCGTTCTCGTCAAGCGCTCCGCCGATATCCTTGTACATTGCGTCACCGGGATATACGGTGGTGGTGGGCTGAGGAAGCTCCGGATTAAGGCGCATGACGCCGTCGGCATCCGTGTAGAAGTCGGACTTCTGGTACAGGCGTTCGAAGATATACAGGAGGTGCCTGTTGGTGGAGCCGCCGGTCTGGTTCTGATATGGCATTTCGGCGGGAACCTCGTCCATGAACAGGATCTTGTTGCGGGCAAACGTGACATTGGCGTTGATGTCGTAGGTAAAGTCGCCTATGTGGTCACGCCAGCCAAGTTCTACCTCGTAGCCGGAGTTCAGGACTTCGCCCCTGTTCATGTTCTGGGGGGTGAAGGCTATGACGCCGGGAAGTGAGTTGGGCTTTACAAGGATGTTGGTGCGGTGCTCGTTGAAGATATCTCCTGAGAAATGGAGCCTTTTGTTGAAGAGGTCCATATCAAGGCCGATATTTGACTTGAGCGCTGTTTCCCAGGTGATACCAAGGTTTGCGGGAGAACCCAGTTCATAACGTGGAACGCCGCCGGAATTATTAACTCCATAGTAATAGGAGCCTTTTTCCTGCCATGTGCCTTCCATATACATGAAACGGGCGGTCTGGCCAAGGTCATTACCTACTTTACCGATTGATGCGCGGAGTTTGAGGAAATCCACAAAACGGACATTCTTCATGAATTTTTCCTCTGTCACAACCCAGCCCACGGAGGCAGACGGGAAGAAACCGTAACGGGTTTTTCCGGGGGCGAAGTTCTCTGAGCCGTTATAACCGGCGCTGAGGTCTACAAGGTATTTGTCTTTGTATCCGTAAGTAACACGGCCGACAAAGCCCACATAGCCTCGCGGCAGGTAAGCCAGTGCGGCAAGGGCTTTCTTTGCGGGGTCTGAAGAATCATTGTACTCATAATAAGGATAGTAGTCACGGGACTGGTTGTAAAGGAGCAGCGCGCTTACGTTATGCGCGTGAGCAAACTTGCGGCTGTAGTCTAAACGGGCTTCAAGGTACCAGCTCTTGTCGTCATCTGTTGAAGGGTCTTTCCAGCTGAGGGGAGCCTCGCTGCCGGAAATGACGGTTTCAAGCGTACGGTCGAAGTCGGGGTCTGCGATGCCAAGTCCGGAGTCGTTGTTCCAGGAGGCGTATTCATAGGTGTAGTGCAGGCCGCTGCCGCCGGTACGGTACTTCTTCATGGTCATGGAGGCGTCGTAGGAGCCCCTTATGCTGGCGCTGAGACCTTCCGTTATGAAGTCGAGCTTCTGGTTGATGGTAAGGTCCATGCCCATGGTGGTCTTGTACTTGTCCGTATAGCCGGTCATGTAGTAGTACTCCCAGCCGTTCCACTTGGTAAGGCCGGAGGGCAGCGCGCTTGTGGACACGCTGGTGAATGTCTGGTCCCCAACCACGCCCGGGCTTCCCACAGGGTGGGCCCACAGCATGGTGAGCGTCCAGATATTGTCACGGGTTGTGTAGGGCTCGTGGGTGTTTCCTATGACGCCGCTTATGTTGAAGTGCATGTCCGTGGTTTCCGTGAGCTTGAAGTCAAGGTTGGCGCGGTAGTTATAGCGGTTGTAATTGTAGTTGTTGTCATAGGTAACGCCGGGGATGGGCTTCAAAAGGCCGTTCTGGAACATGTAGCCCATGGACACGAAGTAACGCACCTTGTCCGAGCCGCCGGAGATGTTGATGTTGTTCTTGGTCTGGAGGAAGGCCTTGCGGAACATCAGTTCGTTCCAGTGCGTGTTAGGGTACATGATGGGGTCGCTGCCCGTGCGGAAGGCCTCAATGGCTTCCGGTGTGAAATAGTTTGCCACCTGCGGGTCGTCGTCGTTGTAGTGCATCACGTTGTAGTAACGCGCATAGTCATAGCTGTCGGCCTGGGTGATGTAAGCCATGGGCATCTGCACACCGGTGATGGAACTGACAGAAATCTTGGGCTTGCCGGCATCGCCACGCTTTGTCGTGATGATGATGACACCGTTAGCACCACGCACACCGAATACGGCGGTTGAGGCAGCATCCTTGAGGATTGACAGGCTCTCGATTTCGTTGGGATCGACTGTGTTCATCGGGCGTTCCACGCCATCGACAAGAATCAGCGGGGTAGATGCCCCGTCCGAAAGGGAACTGGCGCCGCGGATGTAGATCTTGGCATAGTCTTCGCCAGGCTGGCCGCTTTCCTGCACGGTGGCCACACCGGGCATCTGGCCGGCGAGGACATTGGTGACATCGGCCACAGGGGCTTTGATGAGCGCCTTGTTGTCGATGGAGGTGAGAGCACCGGTGACCGTGGCCCTGGTCTGCGTACCGTAAGCCACCACCACCGTGGCCTCGATGGACTGGGTGTCGTCCCGGAGCACGACGGTTATGTTCCGCTGCTTCCCCACTTTCACTTCCTCCGTCACATAACCCAGTGCCGAGACTTCCAGCACAGCAGTCTCGCCGGGAACGGTAAGAGTAAACTTACCGTCCATGTCGGCAGCCACACCGGTGGTGGTGCCTTTCAGGGTGACACCAGCGCCGATCACCGGCAAGCCGTCTGCGTCCACCACACTACCGTTCACGGTAATGCCCTTCTGAGCCCCGGCGGGAAGGCACCAGAGTCCCAGCGTGAGACACATTGCAGCAGCCAGTTTCAGTAAATGGACTACTTTGGTTTTCATTGATTATTAAGTTAAGTTGATAGTTATTAGTTATTTACAACACAGTATCTTTTCCGTAAAGGGCTTTTACCAAGGATTTCAGGAGATCATGGCCGGACGTGTCGCCGCGGTATTCCCAGAACATGGCGCCCAGCAGGCCGCCGTTTTTCACATACAGGCCCTTGGCTTCGACAGAATCCGGATCGTCATAGGAGAGGACATTGCGGCCGCTCTCGTCGGCAAGGTAAGGGACCATGGACTGGGCATCCCATACGCGGTGGAGTTTCCGGTTCACGGTAACGCCCATGTACTTTCCTTCGTTGACAATGGGGACGATATCCTTGTACTTGATGGAATAGCCCACTTTTCCTTTGCTGTCCACGAAGACCTTGTCGGCCTCGGAGGGGTTCTTCTCCGCCTTTCCGTAGAAAGGAACGCCCATGACCATCCGCTCTTTGGGAACACCGCCGCTCACGTGCGCCTGGACGCTCTCGTCCCAGCTGCGGTGCGTGAATTTGACCCCTTTGTGCAGCGGGGAATTGTGGCCGTTCGGGGCGGCACCCATGTCGTAGGTCATCACGTTGACATAGTCCAGGTACTGCATGGCCGTCTTCCAGTCTACATACTTGGCGCTGGAAGAAGAGGCGAAGGAGATAATCTTGCCTGTCCCCAGGGTTTCGCGGAGCTCTTTGAGCACCAGGTTGAAGTTCCGGGTGTCGGAAGGGTCGCAGCCGGTTTCGTTGTCGGCACTCTGGGTGGGATACTCCCAGTCGATGTCCACACCGTCCAGCTTGTAATTGTCGATATGGGCCTTGACGGCCTTGCAGAAAGCGGTGCGCTTGGCCGCGTCACGGGCCATCATGGAGAAGCCGTCGGCATGGGCGCCCCAGCCGCCGATCATCAGCATGACCTTGAGTTTGGGATTCTGGCTCTTGAGGGCCACCACCTGCCTGAGGGGGGCCTGCTTGGATTCGGTAATGACGATGCCACCGTCGCCGGTCTTGGGATTGCCGAACCGGCCGTGCGCATAGTTGATATGGGTCAGACGGGTCACGTCAGGCAGTTCTTCCGTGTACTCCGTAAAGTACGCCAGCACGATGGGCTTCTGGCCGATGTCGGTGCAAAGGGTGCCAGTTTCGGTACCCGTACCTGTGCCGGTGCCGCCGCCCGTTCCTGTGCCGCCGCCGTTTCCATTGCCTCCGGATGTACCGCCGGTGCCCGTTCCGGCCGAAGGCGAAGGAATGGTGTACCCGATCTGCTCCTTGGAGCACTCCCCGCTGCACAGAAGGAGCGAGAGTGCCGCAAGCGCCAAACCCTTTATGATAAGCCGTTTATACATACTACTTCTGAATGTCTACGGGGTTGAACTTTTCGTCTCCTGCCTTCCGGATCAGCACGTCGGTCTTGCCGCGGAGGGAATTCCAGCCGCCCAGGACGTTGAAAATGTACACGACTTTCATCCGGTGGAGTCCCTCTTCCAAGGCCAGCTCCGCATCCCGGCGGGAGAAACGCTTGACTTCCAGCCCGTTGTCGATAAGGAGTTTCCCGTCAATCCAGACCTGGTCGCAGTCGGAGGAGAAACGGTAGACGGCGGTGTCGGGAACACGGAACATCCCTTCGGCCTCGGCGGCATAGAAGCGGGTGCTGTCGGGGAGGTTGCGGTCGAAGGGTTCGAGCGTCGTAAGGTCGCGAAGGCGCTTCAGGGGCACGTCACGCCAGGTGGCGCCGGCAAGGTCGGCCGCGCAGAGGAAGCGTCCGTCCGTCCGCCGGGCTGTAAGGCCGATGGCCTTTTCAGCAGGCAGGGCAGGAAGAGGATTCATTTTCCGGACGCTGACCGTACGCACCGGGCTCAGCTTGCCGTAAGAAGTGACGGAGGCAATCTTGACCACTGCGTCCTCCGTAAAGGTCAGAGGCCTTTGGTAACGGGCCGACTGCACCGTAGGCTCACTGCCGTCCAGCGTATACACCATGGCGGCGACGGGGCGGGTGGTGGTGAAGGCCAGGTCGGCCTTGTCGATGAAGACCAGGCGGTCGCAGCTGCCGCCGGGCTGCTCGGGCAGCGGGATGTGATAATTCACGCCCCGGCGGTCCAGGTCCCGGCAGGCTTTGTCCACGCGCACGCGGAAGCTGTCCCAGTCTTTGTTCTCCTTCAGGGTCCAGCCGGTTTCGGCCACGGCGAAAGCGCGCGGGAACAGCATATACTGCCGGTGCGCGTCGCTGTAGATGTATTCGCTCCAGTTGTTGCACTGCAGACCCAGTACGTGGGAAGCCTTTCCGTCGGCCACAAGTTCCTCTGGCACAGGCTCATACTTGTAAGCCTTCTCCAGCGTCGTATAGTTGCCGATCGAAACGGGCTCGATCTTGGGGTCTCCCTGCACGTGGTCCAGGTACATGCCTTCCTTGGAGGGAGTCATGATGACGTCGTGTCCCTCGAGGGCGGCGGCGATACCGCCTTTTTCACCCCGCCAGCTCATCACGGTGGCGTTCGGGCTCAGGCCGCCTTCCAGGATTTCATCCCAGCCGATGAGCTTGCGCCCGTGGGTGGCGAGGATGCCTTCCATCCGGCGGACGGCATAGCTCTGGAGCTTCTCTTCGGCCGTGCCGGTGGCGTCGGCCTTCAGTCCTTCGGCCTGGATGCGGGCCTGACAGGCGGGGCAGTGCTCCCACTTCACTTTCAGGCACTCGTCTCCGCCGATGTGGATGTACTCGGAAGGGAAAAGGGCGCAGACCTCGTCGATGACGCCGGCGAGGAATTCGAAGGTGAATTCGCTGCCGGGGCACATGACAATGTTCGGGGAACCCCACATGTTCTGGGGATGTTCGGTTTCCTTGGTGCAGGAAAGGCCGGGATAAGCGGCGATGGCGGCACGGGCATGGCCGGGCATTTCGATTTCCGGAACGACGGTGACGTGCCGCTCGGCGGCGTAGGCCACCACTTCGCGGATCTGGTCCTGGGTGTAATACCCCTCGTGGACCGAACCGTCAAATTCAGTTCGTGCCCCCCCCACCTCCGTCAGACGGGGATAGCGCTTGATCTGGATGCGCCAGCCCTGGTCGTCGGTCAGGTGCCAGTGCATGACGTTCATCTTGTAGGAGGACAGGATGTCAATCTGCTTCTTGGTTTCCTCCACCGACAGGAAATGACGGCAGGGATCCACGTGGAAGCCGCGCCAGCGGAACCGCGGGTAATCCGTGATTTTCACGCAGGGGATGCGGCCGTTTTCTTCCAGCTGCCGGAGGGTCTGCCGGGCATAGAACAGGCCGGCCTCGGAGGAGGCCACCACCTTTACGCGGGCGCGTGTGACATCGATGGTATAGCCTTCTTCCGGAAGACCGGAGGCAGGGTCCGCCACAAAGGACATCTTTGCCGGGTCCACCTTGAACGAGCCTCCCCGCACCTGGATCTGAGCGGGCGCGGGAATCAGCTGCAAGGCAGCCGCCAATATGAGGGTAAGCAGCATCATTTCATCAGTTTACGCACAATCTGGCCGATCTCGGCGTTGTCATGCACGCCGGCGAAGTTCTCGGCCCCTGGGCCGAAGGCGAAGACCGGGACCACGATGCCGTCGTGCCCTTTGGTGGAGAAATGGACTTTCACTTCGCGGTCCTCGATGCTGCCCTTGAGGAGGGTGAGACCGCCGGTGTTGTGGTCGGCGGTGACGACCACCAGGGTGCGGCCGTCTTTTTCGGCCCACTTCAGGACTGCGCCGATCACTTTGTCAAAGTCGAAGAGTTCCTCACACATGTAGCCCACTTTGTTGCGGTGGGCCCAGTCGTCTATCTGGGAGCCTTCCACCATGAGGAAGAAGCCTTTCTTGTTGTCCAGCATCTCGATGGCTTTCATGGTGCTTTCCATGAGGATGGGGCCGCGGTCCAGGGCGGGCTTGAGGTCGTATTCGTCGTACAGGCCCAGGAAACGGTCGCCCTCGGCGTCGGCGATGTCATCCAGCTCATCTACGAAAGTGTAGCCTTTGGCCTTCATCTCTTCGATCAGGTTGCGGCCGTCGCTGCGCTGGTTCCAGAAGTGGGTACCGCCGCCGGAGATGAAGTCCACGTCGGCATCCAGGTACTGGAGGGCCAGGCCTTCCTCGTCCTTGCGGGTGGGGCCGTAGATGCAGAAATCGGCCGGCGTGGCGTCGTTGATGCGGCAGGTTACCGCGACACCCGTCTTCATGCCCTTGACGCGCTTTCCATACTGGAGGTTGGATTCCACCTTCTCTCCGTCAGGCCCCAGGCCGATGTAGCCGTATTTGGTCTTCCGGCCATTGGCCAGCGCCGTACCGCCGGCGCAGGAGTCGGTGATGAGTTTGTCCGTCGCATAGGTGCGGGAATAGCCCGCGACGGGCATCTGGTCGATGTTGAGGGCGCCGCCGTTGGCCACCCAGCCCACCGACCACTGCGTAAGGCCGGTGCCGTCGCCGATCATGAAGATGACGTTCTTCACCTTCCGGCCCTTGGGCTGCTTCACCTTGACAGTCTCGTAAGGGACTTCCACCTTATACTGGTCGTCCTTGGAGAAGGAATAGGTGGCATATTTGGAGCGGTCCCGGTCCAGGTCGTCAGGATTCTGGGCATACAGGCCGACTGCCGAGAAGGCGAATAACAGGAATATCAGGCGTTTCATCATTCTGCGAGTTTAGCGTTCCAACTGTTGAAGGCAAAGACGGGTTCACCGGGACCGGGAGTACACCGGACGGTGCATTTCTCGCCGGGGGCGAGAGAGAGGAAGTTGTCGCTCCAGAAAGCGCCGGGAAGGAGGTTTCCGCTGTTGTCCAGGGCTTTCAGGATATTCTGATAGGCAATGACTTCCGACACGTTTTCGAGGGTGATTTCGTAGCTGTCGCCGGTCTTCCGGATATCCATCCGGACAAGGGCCTCAGGAAGTTCGCTGACGAAGCGCAGGTCGGCATACTTGTCGGTTTCTACGCCCCACCACTCGTCTTTTGCGCTGTAAACGTTGTCCCCGGCGGGGATGGCATAGAAGTTACGGGCCTTGAAGGGGCCGTCAATCTCCAGGGACACGAAGCAGGGACCGGCAATCTTCTCGAACACCTTGACAGGTTCGTACGCGCGGGAGGTAATCTCTTTCTTTTCTTCCCGGACAAGCTTGGAATGGATGTCGTACACTTTGAGGGTAGCTTCCACAGCAGCTTCCGGAATGGTTTCATTGACGGCGAGGACGCTGCCGTCCTTGTAATTGAACACCAGCTGGACGGGACGGCAGGCGGCCTTGGTGCCGTAGTAGCCGGCGGTGGGAACGCCCCACCAGTCGTAAAGCTGCCAGTACAGGCTGGGCCAGGCGCTGTTGAGCATCCACTGGACAATGCCGGTTGCATTGGGCACATTGCCGCGGAAAGCCTCGTACATGGCGCGCTGGGAATCGTAGTCCAGGGCATGCGCCTTACGCATATAGTCCTGTAAATCAGCCGCTTCTCCATAAACACCGGCCATCACTTTCTCCTGGAAGGCCGTGCTGTTCATGTGCGAGGAAGAGGCCGTGCAGTGATAAGCCCAATTGGGGCCGATGGGCCAAAGGTCCTTTTCACCCACGGTGCGGCGGAGGTTTTCCAGCTGGGGGATATTCAGACCCGGGCCGGTTTCCGTGTTGAAGCCGTAGGCGCCGCCGGCCGTGGTGTTGGTCCACCAGTAGTCCGGACCCACCCACTCGTAAGGGCCTTCCATCTTCATGCCGGAAGGGCCGCCCAGCGAAGTGAGGCCCTTGGCCGAACAGATGTAAGGTCTGTATTCCAACTGGTTATAGATTTCCAGATAACGTTTCTCCAGGCGTTCGTTGGGAATGCGGTCGCTGCCGGTAAGCCAGCCGATCAGGGAAGGATGGTTCCGCAGACGGATGACCTGGTCCCGGAAGTAGCGGACGGCCATGTCTTCGGAGACCGGGTCGTTAATGCAGCCGTAGCCCTTCGTTTCCTTGAGTCCGCAGTAGTCTTCCCACTCCCACTGGCAGCTGAAGCCCACCAGGGCCAGGATACCCAGGGAGTCGCAGAGGTCGTACACGGTGTCGTCCTTGCCCCAGATGTTTTCGAAGCGGATGCAGTTGAGGCCCATGTCGGCCACCAGACCCACTTGGAGGGCGATGCTCTCGGGAGTGTCCTGCATGAAGATGTCGTCGGTCCAGCCGGCGGCTTTCACCAGAACCTTCTTTCCGTTGAGCCGGAACTGACGGTGACCGTTCTCATCCACATAGCCTTCGATGTCCCTGAGGCCGAAGGTGACGTCTTTCTGATGGGACACCGCACCGCCGGAGACAAAAGCCACGTTCAGATGATACAGTTCCGGAGACCCCAGCTCCCGGGTCCACCAGATACGGGGATTCAGGATGGTCTGGCTTACCGTCACTTCTTTCTTCTCGCCCGCTTCCAACTTGACGGGGACTTCAAACGAACCGCCCTCGTAAGTGCCGCGCAGGACTCCCTCCACGGCACTTTCCGAGCGGTTGCAAACCCAATTATTAACCAACATCCCGGCCTCAGAGAGGTTGTCCGGGTTGACGACAGGTCGTACGAAAACATCCTCAACCTGGACATCCTTTGTAGAGATTAACTCTACATTCCCGGTGATACCCATACTTTCGTCCAGGGGACGGGGATTCCAGTCCACGTAGCCGTGGTTCAGTTCACCGCTTTCCGGACGGTAGACGGTGACTTTGAGGGTATTGCGGCTCTTGACGAAGCGCGTCACGTCCAACTCCCGCACGGCAAAAGAGCCGCAGGTGGTGTCGGCCGAGGCGATCCGGTGGCCGTTCAGGTCGATGTCGGCCCTGAAGTTGAGGGCGTTGAAGCGGAGGACAGTGACATTCCCCTTCCGGGCCCCGAAACGGGTGGTGAATACCCAGGGCTTTTCGAAGAGGGTCTTGTCCGCCGCTTTGTAATGGTCTTCCAGAAGGAGGTCCGCTCCGAGGATGCCGGCCTGGTTCAGGGCGCCCGCCACCGTGGTGGGAACCGTAACCTGATACGCCGGACCGCCGTCCTGACGCTGAAGGGTCCAGTCGGTCAGGAGGCCGCTCTGGGGCAGCGCCGTGCAGCCGATAAGAAAACTCATCACCGTAAGAAGCATGATCTGTTTCATAACCTTTAACTATTAAGCGACGCTGCGCCTACGAGGGCGACGTCAGAATCCGGAAGGGCAAGGATTTCCAGGTCTTCCAGCGTAGCGGCATACGGGTAACGGCAGCGGAGGGTTTCCCACATGGCGTCGCGGAAGAGCGGGAAGGAATGCGAAATCCCCCCGCCGAGAACAATGCGGTTGGGGTCGTAGGCAAACAAGACCACGGAGAGGAATTCTCCCAAATGATGGCCGAAGTCCCTGTAGAAGGACAAGGCTTCCGGGTCTCCGGCGGCGGCGTCATCGGCCACTTTCCGGGGGCTCACGCCTTTGGCATGGAAGAATTTCTTGGAGCAGAAACTCTCATAATCCTGCCCCAGATAAGGCAGGGAGCCGATTTCTCCGGCTCCGCAGTGGGAGCCGCAGAGAAGCTGTCCGTCGCTGATGATGCCCACGCCGGTGCCTGTTCCCAGGGTGACGGCGACCAGCATCTCGGCCAGGCCGGTAAAGAGGGAGGCGCCCAGGGCATAGCAGTTGGCGTCATTGTTTACGCTGACGGGAAGGTGAAAGCGCCGCTCCAGGCGCTCTTTCAGGGGAACGATGTCCCAGGAGGGGATGTTGACCGCATTGTACACGATTCCTTTCACGGGATCCGTGACAGACGGAACACCGATGCCGATACGGGTCACTTCAGGCACCAGGATATCTGAAATACAGGCTTCCAGATACTCCAGCGTCTCATTTTGGGAAGCGTTGGCCGGGAAGGACGGAACCTGGACTTTGGACACCACCCGGGACTCCTTTACGAGCCCGAGACTGATGGTCGTTCCGCCAATGTCAATTCCGAGTGTCATTCTATTAGGGGTTAGCTACTGCAAATATAATGGGCAGTACCCCCAAAAATGACTTAATTTGCGAAATTATACTCCCAATTTGCGCAAATTTTGCTTTCTAAAAGCACTTGGTGTGCAACCTTTTAAAGCTTGGAAACGACGGGAAAGGTTTTTGGGATCCGGTTCATCCATTCGGGCGGCAATGTCGGCAATGGAGTCGCTGGTTTCCAGCAGAAGCTGGGCAAAGCGGTCCACCCGGAGCCGGGAAATGTACTGGTAGATGGTGCTTCCGGTGGCTTTCAGGAAGCGCTGCTCCAGCAGCCGCCGGGACATGGGAACGTGCTTCAGAACGTCTGTAACCAGGATTTTATGGTCGATATTACTGTTAATGAATTCCAGGGCCGAATGGATTCCGGTGTCGCGGGTAGCCATCACATTGGACGAGGTACGGGTGACGATGGAAAGCGGCTGAAGGACAATGTCCCGCCCCACATAATTGCCCTCACGGAACATCTGCTCCGCCAGACGGGCTGACTCATAGCCGCCCCGCTCGATATCCACGTCGATGGAGGACAGGGACGGTTCGGTCATGCTGCAGACGATCTCGTCATTGTCCACCCCGATGATGGCGGCGTCAAAAGGGACACGGATGCCGATAACGCTGCATGCCGCCACCAGGATGGAAGCCTGGTTGTCGTCGCAGGCCATGATGCCCACTGGCTTGGGCAGACCGCTGAGCCAGTCGGTCAGACGCTTCCTGTCATAGAACCACAGATTGCTGACCCGGTTACGGCCTTCATAAATGTGTATGTGCCCGTGAAAACCGCTTTCCTCCAGGCGGTCCCGGAAGCCCTCCATGCGCTCGTCGCTCCAGCACATGCCGTTGTTGCCGAAGAAGGCGAATTCGCGGAAGCCGCGGGCGATGAAACGGTCGGCCGCCATGGCGCCCATGCGGCGATAGTCGGCCGTAATGTTGGGGATGTCGGGGAATTTACGGATGTAGTCCTGCGCCAGCACCACCATGCCTTTTTTCTGGAAGAGTCCGTAATTGTCACCGGGCTCGAACTGGCCGATCACCACCTCCGCATGCCACTGGACGGCCTGATCCACCACCTTCCGGATTCCCACCTGCCGCATGTAAGCCGACGGCATCCGGCAGACCACCCAATGTTCTCCGCTTTCCTCGGAGTAGCGAAGGATGCCGCGGAGCAGACGGTTGGGAAACTGCTCGGTGAAGTCGGTGATGAAAAGGAGCCGCATGACACTACGGTTTGGGCCAGTGAGCGAAGAGCCAGGCTTTCATGTCCTCCCATTTGTAGTACGGGAAGCCCTCGAGGCCCAGGATGCGGGTTTCCCGCTCGTTCAAAAGGGGTTTCACAAGGACGTCTCCTTTGGCGTTGCGGTAAAAAATGAGCTGGATATTGGCGGCAAAAGGGGTGTAGCGCCAGCCGGGCCAGTTTTTGCAGCTTTCCTGGTCCAGGCGGTCGGCGATACCTTCGAGCCCCAGGCGGGAGCCCAGCGCAAGCACCTGATAGTCATGGCCGAAGCGAAGGTCGGCACAGTATTCACCCGTTGTGATGGCGGCGTCGGCCTTGTCGATGATGTCCTGGATGAGGGGATTCACGGACACCATGCGGGCGTCGCCGAATTCGACGGAGTTGCACTGCCTGAGGTAGAAGTTCATGGCAAGGTTCTGCTCATAGGCGTAGAGGTCCTTCTCTGTGAACAGGCGGAAGAGGCGGTCGTCCAGCAAGAAGGCAGCGCATCCGCAGGCCATGTCGAAGGTCTGTTTCATCAGTACCACAGGGTCCCCGGTAAGGGCGGCACCGGCGGCCGGATCGGTGAAGATGCGGCGCAGGAAGTCAGTGGTGTCGGGGACATTGTCGGCCTTCTGGCGGGCCAAGATGACGTTTACGCTGTCTTTCACCCACTTCGGGGAATCGGTGCTCAGGATCTTCATGAGCTCTTCGCCGGTATCCCAGCGGAAATCCAGACCGTCTTCCAGGGAGGCGAGTTCGCCGGTGAAGGCGTTCATGCTCACCAAAACGCGCGGAACGATGCTGGAACGGGCGCTGACCTTCTTGCTGCCGTTATGGAACACCCGGCGGTAATTCCGGTACATGCGGGCCGCGATCTGCCGATGCTCCTGCGTTCCCAGGTAGGTGAGGCGGCCGTCCATGTGGTCGTGCAGCAGGATGAGACTGTCGATCTGCGTTTTAGCGGCGAGGCCTGTCGGCGTAAGGAGGCCCGCCCGGGCGGCACGGGTGTACTTGGACTGCACGTCGGCATACCAGGTCCCTTCCCAGTTGCTGCGGGAGCCGTGTCGGCCGTAATGGCTGATATAGAAGGGTTTATAACCTTTCGGGGCAGGTGTCTGAGGTCCGGGGAGATATTCGTACGGGTCCATGTTCATCCCCGCACGGAAGATGTTTTCCCTAAGATCGGCCTCCAAGGCCTCGCGGGAAGGGACCTGCGCCAGCAAAGTGGCGGGGACCAGCAGCAGGAGGAGGAAAAGCCTTTTCATGACACGCTGCTTTTTACTGTTCAGGAACCCGGATCACTTCTCCATGTTCCTGGGCAACGGTTTCTTTCCAAAGCTCGGTGTAGCCGGGCCATTCGATTTTTTCCGGGAGGCCTTCCGAATACTGGGAATGCTTGAAGGAGCCGTCTTCGTTCTGGGGCTTCACGTTGCCGTCCATGAATTTCAGGAGCAGTTCCACTTCCAGGTTGCGCCAGGCTTCGAACTGAGCCTGGGCGGTCTTGACGGTGTAGTCCGTGATGTAGCGCGTAATCTTGGAGAAGGGGGTGCGGGACACCATCACGTCGCCTTTGGAGGAGAGTTTCTTCTGCAGTTTGACGGCCACCTCGTTGTACATCACCACGGCCATGCTGTCCACCGAGTGGGTGCGGCGCTCCATCTGCTCGCGTTCGAAAGCGTCGGCCTTGGCGCGGACGTAAGGGGCCATGACATTGTACATCTTGTAGCAGGCATTGGAGACGCGGTTGTTGATCCAGAAGGAGGCCTTGTCCGAATAGTGAAGCATGTCGCCGTTGCCTTCCTTGAAGCACTCCGGCACCTTGGTGATGCTGGTATAGATAGGGGTGAGGTAGGAGGTTGCCGCGTCGTCGGTGCCGAACCACAGGATGCCGCCCACCACGTCCGGGACGTAGTTGCGGGCCTGGCCCACCATCCAGAAGCCGGTCTGCTGGGTGGCGATGGCACGCTCGTTCACATAGGTGTTTCCGTCGAATTCAAACTCCATGGGCCGCCAGCGGTACGGGAGGGCGTTTCCGCCTGCGCCGATATCCTGGGTCATGTCCATGGGCGTGCCTTCAAAGTGGTCGCGCATGACGTCGGCCACTTCTTTGACGCCGGCTTTTTTGCGGGGGAACACGTACAGGGGGAAGTCGCCTTCCAGGTTGTTGCCCATGACGTAATCCAGGTATGAATAGGCATCACGGGTGACGGCGTCACCGTCTTCGTCGTAGAAGGAGAACCAGCCGTCGGTGAGGATGTTGAAGGCGCTCCAGGCACGGGCGTCACAGCCGCGGACGGTGCCGAAGTCGACGGGATTGTAGGCTTTCTTGAAGCTGAACTCGCTGTCCAGGCCCTCGAAATAGCCTTTCCGGCGGGCGAAGGAAATCACGTCGGGGGCGTACAGGCAGTTGTCGGGGTCGTTCAGGGGGAACTTGCCGATACGGGCCTGGTTGGCATGGGCGCAGATGGCGCCGTCCGGGATGCGGATGGCCACCCACACGATTCCCTTCTGGGTATTCACGCCGTTTTTGATGTTCATGCCCTTGCCGATGAGTTCCATGATCCAGGCCTCGTTCTTGTCGGCGATGGAGAAGGTTTCACCCTCGGAAGCGTAACCGTAGGTGTTGGCAAGATCCACGATGATGTCGATGGCTTCCCGGGCCGTCTTGGCGCGCTGCAGGGTGACATAGATGAGGCTGCCGTAGTCGATGCCGCCTTTCTTGTCCTCCAGCTCCGGACGGCCGCCCCAGGTGGTTTCGGTGATGATGACCTGGTGCTCGTTCATGTTGCCGACCGTCTGGTAGGTGTGCGGAACCTGTTCGATTTCGCCGATGTAGCGGTTGGTGTCCCAGTCATAGATTTTGAGCATGGTACCGGCTTTCCAGTCGGCCGCCGGTTTGTAGTACAGCTCGCCGAAAAGGCTGTGCGAGTCGGCCGCATAGGAGACCAGGACGGAGCCGTCCTTGGTGGCGCCGCGCGTGACAATGACATTGGTACAGGTATTTCCGTCTACGGAACCGGCCACGACGGAGAGCACAACGGCCAGGATTTTGAGAAGGGTTTTTCTCATCGTATTTGGGCTTTTTCGATTATTTGCGTAATTTTGCGTCTTGACATCAGTTTACAAAGGTATGAAAATTTATCGTTTATTGAGCGTTGTCATTGCTTTATCCATGTCGGTTTTCGTCCTCCGGGCCCAGGATCAGGGACCGCAGACCCCCGAACAGAAGGAAAAGCAGCTGTTGGAATTCGTAGATAAAGAAGTCCAGCGCCTGTCCAATCTCCTGGACCTGGAATACTGGCAGGAATTCTACGTCGACTCCACCCTCACCCACGACTACAGAGCCCTCACCGAAGAGATGGAGCAGATGCAGACCGCCAAGGTGGAAAACCCGGACCTGTACCAGAGCGTCCAGGACAAATGGATGCAGCAGATAGACAACACCTATAAGAAATATTTCTCCAAGGAGCAGTGGTCCAAATACTGGAAAACCGGCGGCCGCCGCGCCCAGGAAGCCCGTGACAAAAGGAACAAGAAAAAGAAGTAACATATTATGAAAGAAGCGATTGAACAGATTTTCAAAGAGCTGGAAGAGCTGAAAGCCACCACCCAGAAAGAGGCCGAAGAAGCCCGCGTCCGTTTCCTCGGCAAGAAGGGCGAGATCACTGCCCTCATGGAGCAGTTCCGCACCATTGCCCCAGAACTCAAGCGCGAATACGGCCAGAAGCTCAATGAGCTCAAGAAAACCGCCCTTTCCCGCATTGAAGAACTCAAGTCCAGCGCCCAGGCCGACAACGCCGGCAGCACCCCCAAGGAAGACCTCACCATGCCCGGTGACGCTTTCCCCCTGGGTTCCCGCCACCCGGTCTCCATCGTCCGCCAGCAGATTGTGGACATTTTCCGCAAATTCGGCTACGACGTGGCCGAAGGTCCCGAAATCGAGGACGATTACCATGTGTTCGAGGCCCTCAACTTCCCCCCGAACCATCCCGCCCGCGAAATGCAGGATACCTTCTTCGTCAGTACCGGGCATCTGAATCCGCTCCTGCTCCGCACCCACACCTCCTCCGTGCAGGTGCGCACCATGGAGTCGCAGCCGCTTCCCATCCGTGTCGTCTGCCCCGGCCGCGTTTTCCGCAATGAAGCCATTTCGGCCCGCGCCCACTGCATTTTCCATCAGGTGGAAGGCCTTTATATCGATGAGGATGTCACCTTCGCGGACCTCAAGCAGGCCATCCTGCTGTTCGCCCGCGAGATGTTCGGCCCGGACACCGAGATCCGCATGCGTCCTTCCTACTTTCCCTTCACCGAACCTTCCGCCGAGGTGGACGTCAGTTGCAATATCTGCCACGGCAAGGGCTGCAACATCTGCAAAGGAACCGGCTGGCTGGAAATCATGGGCTGCGGCATGGTAGACCCCAACGTCCTCAAGGCCAGCGGCATCGACCCTGAGAAATACAGCGGCTTCGCCTTCGGCATGGGCGTCGAGCGTATCGCCATGCTCAAGTGGCAGGTCAACGACCTCCGCCACTACTTCGAAAACGACATGCGCTTCCTCTCTGAATTCGCCACCGCTACAGAGGTTTAATTTCCCCGCACAAAGCGCGGATAAAGCTACTACAGCAACAAAACAAAACGGGTTTTCCCTTGCGGAGGACCCGTTTTTGCTGTAGAAAAAACTCTACAAAAACCCTGCATGTGGAAAAATTAGTTGTAGAGGTTCGGAACAATTTCTATCTTTGGCATAAACAAACTGACCACACCCGATGAAACTGTTCCGTATATTCTCTACAAGCAGTGCCCGAATTTTTGCGCAGTCCGTGGACAAACTCCTCAACACGGTGGATACTGCGTTGATACTGTTCAAGGAAGGGGTCCGCAGTTACCTCTACAACGACATGGACAGCTTCTCCAAGACCCTCTCCGCCATGGCTACGGCCGAGACGGAAGCCGGCGTCCTGCGGAGAGACATCGAAAACATGCTCTATTCCCGCGGCTCCCTGATCCGCTACCGCGGCGACATCATGCGCCTGCTGGAGCGCTACGACCACATTCTCTCCATCCTCTCCAACGACCTCATCCAGTTCGAAATCGAATCCCCCAACGTGCCCTCCGAACTGAAAAAAGAATTTGTAAAACTGGCGGAGCTGGCCACCCTGGCGGCAGAAACCACCATCCCCGGCACCAAGGCCTATTTCTCGGAACCGGAACACGTGAGCGAAGCCATCCACCGCGTCTATCTGTACGACAAACAAGCCGTGAAACTGTCCCAGTCCATCAAACGTACCGTTTTCCACGACATGGGCCAGCTTAAGCTCAGCGAAAAATTCCATCTCCGCTACTTCGCCCTCCACATCGAAGACCTGTCCACGTCGGCCGTGAAAGTGGCTGAACAGCTGTCTGTCATGGCTATCAAACGCAGTCTGTAGCAATGTTCCTGAACCTTGTCACACTCTTTGTTGCCCTGGTGGTGACCGGCCTCCCGCTCCTGAGGCTGGAGCTGCCGTCCCTGACCGGCCCCATCCACGCCTCCGGGGCCGACGAGCGCTGGAGTGTCAAGGTTCTGCTGCCCCTGATTCTGATGGCCGGCGTGTCGGCCCCCTTCTTCCTCCCGGACCTTTATGAAAACGTGCTCCTGGAGGCCGTTCCCTCGCCGGACCTGCGGGCGGTCACTGCCATTTCCCTGGGCACCTGCGCCGCGGTCCTGATTTCTGCCATCATCCACATCCGCACCAGTGTTCCTTACGCCCTTGTGGGCGCCATCCTCGGCTGCCGGCTCATGGTAGACGGAACTATGGACTGGGCCTTTATTGCGGGCATCGCCGGCACCTGGATTGCAGCACCGCTGGTGTGCCTGGGTCTGTCGGCCCTGTTCACCAAACTGTTCCTGCTGTACTCTTCCAAGAGCGGGCGACATCTGGCCATTGTGGACCACCGCCTGTTGCTGGGATGCGTGCTGGGGTCGCTTCTGCTGGCCGTGACAGCCGCGTGGAACAACGCAGCCGTCTGTTCCCTGTTTCCGCAGCTCATCCTCGGCAACACGCCGGTCGGCGCCGGTTTCACCGCAGGTGTCCTGCTGCTGATCCTCCTGACCAGCCTTCCTTTCCTGCGGAGCCGCACCGACAATATGGCGGGACGGTCCCTGGACTTCGGGTCGGCCCATGTGCTTGCTATTCTGCTTTCGATGGCGCTGGTGCTGGGTGTGTGTTCGCTGCCTGTTCTCCGCAGAATCTGCCTGGTGCCCGCCCCGCTGTCGCTGAATTGTCTCCTATTGGGCGCCCTCATCGGGGGCTCCCTGGTCCGCCGGCAGGCCGCCATCAACCAGGAAACCATCCTCAAGAGTACGGCCGCCTCCGTCACCGCGCCCATACTGGGCTTCCTGATGAGCTACTGCTTCAGCATGATCCTGGGCGTCAGTTCCCGCTCCGCCACGCTCATCCCCGTCCTCATCCTGCTGGGGGTCCTGGCCATCTCCGTGGGACTGTACATCTATATCCGGGCCGACCGGCGGGAAGAAAACCGCCGCCAGATGATCCGCTCCCGCCAGGAACAGGTCTACTCCACCCAGAAATCCCTGTCGGCCCTGGAAGTGCGGGTGGAAACCAATGAAAAAGAGCTCCTTAACAAACTGGATATCAAGCGGAAAGAACTGGTCGACTTTGCCGTGGGCGTGAGCGAGCAAAAAGCCTTTATGGAAAAGGTGTACGACAAGCTTTCCAAGGCCCGCGCCCTGCCCGACGGCCCGGCAAAAGACCAGGCGCTGGAAGCCATCCTCAAAGACCTTCGCGAGCGCATGTACTTCACCCGCGAGATGAACGACTTCTACGCCCGGTCGGAGGTCCTGCACCGCGACTTCAACATGCGACTGAAAGAGTCCTACCCCAGCCTTACGGAAAGCGAGCGGAAACTGGCGAACCTGCTACGGCAGGGCTTTTCCTCAAAATATATCGCATCCCTTATGAACATAACCCCCAAGAGCGTCGAAATCAGCCGCTACAGGCTCCGCAACAAACTGGGCCTCAGCCGTTCCGACAATCTGGTACAATTTATCAAATCCATCTAACCTTTAATTTATAAACACTATGCGTAAACTAATCTCTGTATTAGCAGTTGCCCTGGTCGCCGTCACGGCGGCCTATGCGCAGAAAGCCCCTGCCAAGTACAACCAGTACGGCGTGGCTGTTCAGTCCGATGTCCTGGATGTCGAAGCCCAGGACGGTATCCTGGTGATGGCATCCCCCACCACCAAGTATAAACTCTGGTTCGACATCCGCGCCCAAGCCGACGGTGCAGTCTTCTTCGGCGCCCCCGCCTATGCCGACGCGATCGGCAACGGCGTACAGATCCGCCGCGCCCGTTTCGCCGTGAAAGGCCAGGTCGATGAAAACTGGTACGGTGAATTTGACATGGACCTCGCAAACGGCCTGGTGGAACTCAAGGATGCCATCATCCGCTATACCGGCCTCAAGAACTGGGAAATCCAGGCAGGTAACTTCAAGGAGAACTTCTCCATCCAGAGAAACACCACCTCCCGCTACCTGCAGTTCATCGAGCGCCCGATGGTCTGCTCCGCCCTCACCCCGTCCCGTCACGTCGGCTTCAACGTGAAGTATGCAAAGGACTGGCTCTGGGCTTCCGCAGGCATCTTCGGCCCTGAAATGGCCGGTTCTGAGGAATGGACCTACATGGCCGACAACAACAAGGACTTCGGTTACAACGCCGGTTATTCCCTCACCGGAAAAGTGGTCTTCCGTCCCCTGTTCAAGTCCGAGACTTCTTCCCTGCACATCGGCGGTGCCGCATCGTACCGTACCCCCAAGACCAGTGTCGAGAAATACGGCACCTACCGTGCCAGCGCACGTAACTCCACTTCCATCAACCGCAAGAAATACGTCGACACCGACGACCTTGCCGGCTATGACCACAACCTCCTCTGGACGGCCGAGCTGGCCGGTCACTGGAAAGGCCTGCGCTACGAAGGTGCTTTCGTGATGGACCACGTTTTCTTCAAGAAAGACGCCGCAGATCCCACTCCCAAGCAGTTCTGGGGCTGGTACGCCCAGGCCGGATACCTCCTGTTCGGCGGCAGCCAGCGCTACGACGCCAACGGTGGCAAGTACACCAAGATCAAACCCGGCAAGAAGTGGGGAGACCTTGAACTCTGCGCCCGCTACGAGTTCCTGAACCTGAACAACGGCAACGTGTTCGGCGGCTCTGCCGAAGCGTACACCATCGGCCTCAACTACTGGGTCACCAACAACGTGAAGATGCAGCTGAACTACCAGTACAACAACAACGACCGTTACGCCAACGGCAAAGGCAAGCTGAATGTGGGCCTTGACGAGAGCGGCAAAGCCACCAAGGACTTCACCAAGATTGTCACCGCCGCCGGCAAAGCCGGTGTGGACTACCACATGATCGCCCTCCGTTTCGAGATTGACTTCTAAAATGACCTGTCTTATGAAAAAGCTTTTTATATTTGCTGCAGCCGCCCTTCTGGCGCTCACCACTTCCTGCGTAAAGGACATCGTCTATCCTTACGCTTCCTATGACGGCCTTGCCAACACCATCGCCTACGACGAGAACGAAGCCGTGACCGTTACGGTGAAAGTCAACGCCCTGGTGGACATCGCGAAGGTGACCCTCAACTACACGGCCAACGGAAAAGCCGCCACCCCCATCGAAATGAAAGGCGCCAATAAAGTATACTCCGGCACCATCCCCGCCCTTCCCATGGGCACTGTCGTGAAGTATTATGTCGAGGCATCTACCGCCAACGGGACGTCAAAATCGGCCGAAGGAACCTACACCGTGGGCGTCATTCCCATTGACTACAGCCCGCTGAAGCTCAACGAACTCAACGGCAACGACAAGTTCATCGAAATCGTCAACACCGGCAAAGAGTCCATCAATATCAAAGGCCTGCACATCCTGAAGGACACCAAGGATGTCTGGACCGGCCAGAGCCAGGAACTGGCCGCCGGCGCATTCCTCCTGCTGTACAGCACGGATGTCGTCGCCCCTACCGACGGTTCTGAAGCCACGCATCCCGAATATGCGGGCACCGGACTGGTCTTTGACTCCGGTCTTTCCGCCAAGAAGAATGTCCGCGTCCAGCTCACCGACCCGCTGGGCAACAGCCTGGATGACTTGAATATCGTCGGCCACCCTGGCAGCAAAGTGGCAGGTTCCTATGGCCGCAACGCGGACAACAAGTGGTATATCCAGCCCACCGCCACCCCGGGCGCAAAGAATACGGACGGCACCGACAGCATCGAATCCTGGTTAGCAAAATAACATAGATTATGGCAGAACTGAAAATCGGCGAGATTTCAAAGCCCCGCTTTGAATTCCGCAGCTTCGGACAGAATTTTGACGCCGCTGCAAAGCGGATGGCCCGGCTTTCCGTTCCGGTACCCGAGAAGGTATGGGAGCGCCAGAGCGACGAGATTTACATCATCTCGGCCAAGAACGACATCAACAACACCAAGATCCGCGACGGGAAGATGGACATCAAGACCTATGTCCAGACCGTGGACGGCTTCGAGCAGTGGAACCCCCTCATGAAGGGCGAATTCCCCATCTCCAAGGAAGTGCTTGAAAAAGAGGTATTTCCGGCCTTTATGGTAGAGATGCCCAAGCTCACCAAGGACACTTACACCTTTGACGAATTCATCGCCATGGTGAAGGCCTGCCCGGACCTTGCCGCCGTGCGCGTGCACAAGCAGCGCTTCGGCTATATGGTGAACAACACCATCTGCGAAGTGGGCAACGTCCTCATCAACGGCGCCAAGGTGGTCACCATCAACTCCGAATCCACCGAGATTGAAGACATCAAGAAAACGGTTGCCGACTGCTGCCTCGAAGGCGTGGAGAACATCAACTACCTGCAGGCCATCAAGCGTGTGATCGGCATGAGTGACAAACCTTTAGCAAACGAATAGACTATGGCACAGGAAATCGAGAAAAAATTCCTCGTAAAGGGCGATTTCAAGGCCGATGCCTTCAAGGCCACCCGTATCACCCAGGGTTACCTTTCCAGCGTGCCTGAGCGCACCGTCCGCATCCGCGTGAAGGGCGACAAGGGCTTCATCACCGTCAAGGGAATCGGCAACGCTTCCGGCGCCGCCCGTTTCGAATGGGAAAAAGAAATCCCTGTCGAGGACGTAAAAGCCCTCCTGGACCTTGCCGAGCCCGGCGTGATTGACAAGACCCGCTACCTGGTGAAAAACACCGACGGCGTTCACACCTGGGAAGTGGACGAGTTCTACGGCGACAACGACGGCCTCACCGTAGCCGAAGTCGAACTTGCCGACGAGAACGAGCCTTTCGACAAACCGGAATGGCTGGGAGAAGAAGTGACCGGCGACCCCAAGTACTTCAACTCCATGCTCATGAAGAACCCTTATAAGAACTGGAAGTAAGATATGGAAACCACAGATTCCAAGACCCAGGCGGTGCCCGAGTTCGACCCGCTGGACATGAACAACTACAAAGTCGAGAAGCTGCCCAAGATGCAGAAATCGAAGTTTGAGGTGTGGATGGCCCGGCTGGGTGCTCCGCTCGCCCTCATCGCCTTTGTCTGGATCTGCTGGTTCTGCCATATCGGCTTCATTGACAATCTGGACACCGGAGGGCTGGCCGCTTCGGCACAGAAGCGGCTGGCCGCCCTGGGTCTGGATGGCTTCATAAGGGCCAATTACGCCATGCTGGCCATCTTCGTGGCCAGCCTGATCCTGTGGATGACGGAGGCCATTCCCAACTACCTGACCTCCCTGATCCTGATGCTGGGCGTGGTTCTGTTCAACGTGACCACGCAGAAAGAAGCGCTGGCCCAGCTGGGCCACCCGGTCATGTGGCTGAACATCCTCAGCTTCGTACTGGCTTCCATGCTGGTGAAAACGCGGTTCGCCAAGCGGCTCGCGCTCGCGTTCGTCATCAAATTCGGCCGAAGCGCCAAGGGCGTGCTGTGGAGTTTCCTCGTGATCAACCTGGTGCTGAGTGCCTTTATATCGGCCACAACCGTTAAGGCCACCATCATGCTGCCCATCTTCATGGTCATCTGCGCCATCTACGGAGCCTCCAACGGCCACCGCAACAACTTCGGCCGCAACCTGGTGATCCAGAACCTGTTCCAGGTCAACATCGGCGCCAATGCCTTTTACACGGGCAGCGGTGCGCATCTGCTGGCCATCTCGCTGATTGCAGGCTTCCTGGGGAGCTGCGACTTTGGCTACAAAGAATGGCTGATAGCTGTCGGGCCGATGAGTATCATCATCCTGGTGGTGGGCCTCCTGCTGGGCATGTACGTGTTCTTCCCCATGAAAAAGGAAGAACAGGTTCCTCAGATTGAAGGCGGCATCGAGCGTTTGAAGGCCGAACTCTCCACCATGGGAAAAATGTCCATGGAAGAGTGGAAGGCCGTTGTCATCTTCCTTATCGTCCTGTTCCTGTGGGTCACCAAAGGCACGTTCCACAACATCGACGAGACCATCGTAGCCCTGATCGGCGCCATCCTGGCCCTGATTCCGGGCATCGGCGTGGTGAAGTGGAACGACGTGGACATCCCCTGGCACCTGATGCTGTTCAGCGCCGGTGCGTATGTCCTGGGCAGCGGCCTCAACGCCACCGACCTTCCTAATACTATGGTCAATGCCGCCTTCGACGCCATGGGCATCACGTCCGGAACCCCGTTCTGGGTGCTTTACGTCATCCTTACCTTCCTGATGATGTACTCCGGGCTGATTTTCCAGTCGAAGACCATCCGCACCATGGTGTTCGTTCCCATTGCCCTGGGTGTGGAGAAGCGTTTCGGCTTCCCGCCCATGTCGCTGTCTCTCCCGACCGCCATGCTCATCGAGCACTGCTATGTGCTCCCGTTCAACAGCAAGCCTGCCGCGCTGCTGTACAACACCAACCAATACAGCCAGACCGACGCTTTCAAATTCGGCATCACCATGATGACCTTCTCCTGGCTGCTTATCCTTCTTTTCGGCCAAACTATACTGAAATGGCTGGGAATAACACCGGGATTGTTCTAAAAAACGTATATTTGTATTTATGGAAATCGATTGGGTACTGATTCTGCGGCTCGTGATAGCCGGACTGATGGGCGGACTGATCGGCCTGGAGCGGGAAATCCGCGCCAAGGAGGCCGGTGTCCGCACGCATTTCATCGTGGCGCTGGGCAGTGCGCTATTCATGATTATCTCCCAGTTTGCCTTTGACGGGAAACAGCATGACGCAGCGCGTGTCGCGGCTCAGGTGGTGTCCGGTATCGGCTTCATCGGAGCGGGCGTGATTATCTTCCAGCGCAATGTGGTCCGTGGCGTCACGACGGCGGCGGGACTCTGGGTTGCAGCGGCGATCGGCCTGGCCTGCGGCGCGGGGATGTACCCGGTGGCCATCGCGTCGGCCCTGCTGACGGTCGCCTGCCTGGAGATGATGCATTTCGTGAACCTCTACCACACGGAAAAGGTGGTGGACCTGACGCTAACCCCGGATAAAGCATTCTTCCTGGGCCAGTTGCCGGGAAAGCTCCAGGCCATGAAACTGAAAGTGGAGAACTACACCATTGCCGACGGAAAAGTCCGCCTGTCCCTGAGACTCCGCCAAAAAGATTACCTGAACACTATCCAGAAGCTCCTGGGCTCGCTGGACGGGATGTTTACCATAGACGAAATGAACTAAAACTATGACCACACTGTTCTACCTTGTGCCCGCTGCGGCACTGATCGCCCTGGCGTTCGCTTACATTTTCTTCCGTCAGATGATGAAAGAAAGCGAGGGAACCCCTACCATGAAAGAAATCGCCCAGTACGTACGTGAGGGAGCCATGGCTTACCTCAAGCAGCAGTACAAAGTGGTTGTCATCGTATTCGCCGTTCTGGCAGTGCTGTTTGCCGTCCTGGCCTACGGCTTCCACGTGCAGAACCCCTGGGTTCCGTTCGCCTTCCTGACCGGCGGCTTCTTCAGCGGCCTCGCCGGCTTCGTGGGCATGAAAACGGCCACCTACGCCTCTGCACGCACGGCCAACGCCACCATGCGCAACCTGAACTCCGGCCTTAAGATCGCCTTCCGCAGCGGTGCGGTAATGGGTCTGACCGTCGTGGGCCTGGGCCTGCTGGACATCAGCATCTGGTGGATTGTGCTGAACGCCTTCGTCGAGGAAGCGTCGGCCGCACAGACGCTGGTGGTGATCACCACGACCATGCTCACCTTCGGCATGGGCGCCTCTACGCAGGCGCTGTTCGCCCGCGTGGGCGGCGGCATCTACACCAAAGCCGCGGACGTCGGAGCCGACATCGTCGGAAAAGTGGAACAGGACATCCCGGAGGACGACCCCCGCAACCCCGCCACCATCGCCGACAACGTGGGCGACAATGTAGGCGACGTCGCCGGCATGGGCGCCGACCTGTACGAAAGCTACTGCGGCTCCATCCTTGCCACCATGGCGCTCGGCGCATCGGCCTTCTTTGCCGACGGGACCGACGTGCAGATGCGGGCCATCATGGCGCCGATGCTCATTGCCGCTATCGGCGTAGTACTCTCTATCTTAGGTATTTACGTGGTCCGCACCAAGGAAGGCGCCACCCTGCAGGACCTGCTGGGTTCGCTGTCCGTGGGCACCAACCTCAGCGCCGTGCTGATCGCCGCGCTGTCCTTCGGCGTGTTCTACCTGCTGGGCTTCCCCAACTGGTGGCAGATGGCCCTGAGCGTGATCAGCGGCCTGGTGGCCGGCGTGATTATCGGCAAAGTGACGGAATACTATACTTCGCACTCCTATAAACCCACGCAGAAACTGGCCGAAAGCGCCCAGACCGGTCCCGCCACCGTCATCATCAGCGGCGTGGGCCTGGGCATGATTTCCACCGCCATCCCGGTGGTCACTATCGCCTGCGCCATCCTGCTGGCCTACGGGTTTGCCACCGGATTCCACTATGGCGTGGACACCCTTTCGATGGGCCTGTACGGCATCTCCATCGCTGCGGTGGGCATGCTTTCCACCCTGGGAATCACCTTGGCCACAGACGCTTACGGCCCCATCGCCGACAACGCCGGCGGCAACGCCCAGATGAGCGAACTGGACCCCTCCGTCCGCGAAAAGACCGACATCCTGGATTCCCTCGGCAATACTACGGCCGCGACTGGCAAGGGCTTTGCCATCGGCTCCGCCGCGCTGACCGCCCTGGCCTTGCTGGCTTCGTATATTGAAGAACTGAAGATCGGGCTGGGACATATCGGAAAGACCGTGCTGGAAATCGGCGACAAGACAGTGGACACCGTCAGCGCTTCCATCATGGACATCGTCAACTACTACGACATCACCCTCATGAACCCCATGGTGCTGGTGGGCGTTTTCATCGGCGCCATGATGGCCTTCCTGTTCTGCGGCCTCACCATGAACGCCGTGGGCCGCGCCGCCTCCAAGATGGTGGTTGAAGTCCGCCGCCAGTTCCGCGAAATCGCCGGCATCCTGGAAGGCAAACAGCGCCCGGACTACACCTCCTGCGTCCGCATCTCCACCAAAGCCGCCCAGCACGAAATGGTGTTCCCGTCCCTGCTGGCCATCATCGTTCCCATGGTAGTGGGCATGATCCTCGGGCCTGCCGGAGTGATCGGCCTGCTGGCCGGCGGACTGGGTGCAGGCTTTGTCCTGGCCATCTTCCTCGCCAACTCCGGCGGTGCCTGGGACAATGCCAAGAAATACGTGGAAGAAGGCCACTTCGGCGGCAAAAACTCCTCCTCCCACCATGCCACCGTCGTGGGCGACACCGTAGGCGACCCCTTCAAAGACACCTCCGGTCCTTCCCTGAACATCCTCATCAAACTCATGAGCATGGTCTCCATCGTCATGGCCGGCCTGACCGTGATGCTGCACTAAACCCTCCGCCCCGGACGTTTTTCCGGGGGCTTCTGGGGGCGGTCCTCTGGGGCGGTCCTCTGGGGCGGTCCTCCGGGGCGGTCCTCCGGGGCGGTTCTCCAGGGCGGTCCTCCAGGGCGGTCCTCCAGGGCGGTTCTCCAGGGCGGTCCTCCCACAGGAAACAAAAGCGGCTGACAGAAAAGATTCTTCGACAGATTCCCCTGTCACAGAACGGCGAAACTGCCATTCTGAACCAAGTAAAGAATCCTTCCCGCCAGCCGCCTTTGTGCTTTGGCATCTGGACTGGACGAATGCGGAAGGGGTGTAAGTTTCTGCAGCCACGGCGTGCACATTTGAGGACGGATTGGGGGGTAGCACGGACGAGTGTGTTATTTTGGCGCAGGTCTTTGCACATTTGGAGCAGGTGTCTCCTCTTTTGGTGCAGGTGCGTTTTTACAGCCCACACCTGCGCCACGAAATCCCATTCTACGCTCTCCAGTGGTGCAGGTCCCCCACCCAAAAACGCACCTGCGCCATTTACAATTACACCTGCACCAGAAACACCGAGACCTGCACCATTTGCCGTAACACCTGCACCAAAACAACGGCACCTGCGCCATTTGCCGTAACACCTGCACCAAAACAACGGCACCTGCACCATTTCCCGTGACACCTGCGCCAAAACAACGGCACCTGCACCATTTCCAGTGACACCTGCGCCAAAACTGCCGCTCCAGCACCAACCAGGGCGCAGATTCCTAGTTTCACCATTTTAACCGTGGCAGGTAAGTAATTGACCCTGAGACACTTCCTGAAATCGCCTACGTCATTTTGCCGGAAGCGATTTCAGCATCTGACTGACTATCAGCAACTTAAGTGCCACGCAAACCATAGCCTCATTCCAGGCACCGAGCAGCGGCGACGGATGGGGACTCCCTCCCGGGGGCATGGCCCCCCTCGGCCATGGGAAGAGGGAGGGGCCCGCCGGAGACAAGTTATCCGCGCAGCGGATGACGAAGGATACGGTGGGAGGGTACGGAAGGAGCGAAGCGACTGGAGCCCCCCGGGAGGGAGTCCCCATCCGTCAGGGAAACTAAGCGGAAAGAATCGGAGCCCCATAAAAAACAACGGCACCCTAAATCTTAATCTAATCCCGCAAATACTGTCCTGCGAGGAGGGGTTTGGGGCTCTCATAAAAAATGATTAAATTTGCAAGACTATGGACTTGCAAGCGTTAAAGAATAAATACGACATTATCGGCAATGATCCGGCGCTGAATGAGGCGCTGGAGACGGCGGTCAAATTTGCTCCTACCGGACTGAGTGTCCTGATTCAGGGCGAAAGCGGCGTGGGTAAGGAGAATGTGGCGCGCATTATCCATCAGTTCAGTGCACGGAGGCAGGGGAATTTCTTTGTGGTGAACTGTGGCGCGCTGCCCAAGGAGTTGGTGAATTCGGAGTTGTTCGGCCATGTCAAGGGGTCGTTCACCGGCGCTGTGGACAATCGTAAGGGCTATTTTGAGGAGGCCGACGGCGGGACGCTTTTCCTGGATGAAATTGCGGAGCTGCCGCTGGAGAGTCAGGCGCTGCTGCTACGGGTGCTGCAGAGCGGCGAATTCCGCAAGGTGGGTTCCAATAAGGTGGAGCATACGGATGTGCGCATCGTGGCGGCGACGAATGTCCACTTGTACGAGGCTGTAAAGCGGGGCAAGTTCCGCGAGGACTTGTATTTCCGCCTCAGTGCCGCCCAGATCCGCATTCCTCCGCTCAAGGACCGGAAATCGGACATTTACCTGCTGTTCCGTAAATTCACTTCGGACTTTTCGGAAGTGAACGGGATGTGCAAGATTTCCCTGAAGCCGGACGCTATCCGCTTGCTGGAGCAGTATCGCTGGCCGGGCAATATCCGCCAGCTGCAAGGCTTTACGCAGAGTCTGACGGCGCAGCTGTCCGTGAAGGTGACGCCTACCCTTCAGCGCATCGAACTGTCGGCCCGGGAGCTGGAACCGCTGATGCCGCGTGAGGAAGGGGAGCCTATTCCCGTCCTGTACGAAGGCCCGCAGCCTTCCGGACCTGCTTTCAATGCCGACGAACGCCAGGCTATCTTCAAGGCTATCTTCGACCTCAAGCAGGAGGTGGATGCCCTGAAAGCCCGCCTGGACCGCCGTGAACTGCCTCTTCCTACCCAGCAGGAGCCTCTCCAGGAGGAGGCCGAATGGCAGGGCGAAGAATACCAGGCCGCCAGCCCCATCGTCCATGTCCAGACCCATGAGGAAGACCATGGGGAACATACCCTCAGTGTCCGCCGCACGGAGGAAGACCTCATCCGCCAGGCCCTGGAGAAATACCACGGAAACCGCAAGAAAGCCGCGGAGGAGCTGGGGATGAGCGAACGCACCCTCTACCGCAAACTTCCGCCCGAATACCGCCGCAAATGAAACGCCTCCTAGCCATAACCGCTGCCGCCGTCCTGGTCCTTTCCTGTGGAATCTATTCTTTCACAGGCACTTCCATCCAGGCCGACGTGAACACCATCACCATCCCCTACGTGGAATACAAGGCCCTCCGCGTGAACCCCTCCCTGTCGAACGACCTCACCGAAGCTCTGCAGGACAAGTTCCGCAAGCTCACCCGCCTGGAACAGGTGGACGTGGACGGCGACCTGGAGCTGGTGTGCGAAGTGACCGGCTATGACGTGAAGGCCACCGCCATCACGGCCGACGAACAGGCCGCCCAGAACCGCCTCACCGTTACCGTGAAAGTGGAATTCACCAACCGGAAATACCCTGAAGACGACGTCTCCAAGACTTTCAGCGCGTACGAGGACTTCGACGCCACCCAGTCGCTGGACGCCGTCGAGAGCACCCTCTGTGAAACCATCATCGAAAAACTGGTGGAAGACATCTTCAACGCAACCGTAGCACAATGGTAGGCTCTTCCCATATCGACATTCACACCCTCACGCTGGACGAACTTACCGGCGTGGTGAACCTGTATCCCTGGTACGCAGGCGCCCGCATGGAACTGTGCCGGCGGATGTCCCGTCTGGGCGGAGACTCCTGGGGCGAGGACGAATACGCCGCCCAGGCCCTCTATGTGGCCGACCGCAGCAAACTCGCCGCCCTGCTGAGAAGTTCCCACGATGCCGCCTATGAGGACAAGGACGTCTCCCGGCTCCTGTCGTCGTATCTGGAACCGTCGGCCCAGGCCGAAACAGAGGCCCATCAGGTGCGGGTGGTTGGAGGCGACTATTTCTCCCAGGCCCAGTACGACAATGTCCGCGAAGGCGGCGACAACATTTTCAGCCGGTTTGCGGGGAAACAGGAAGGCGGCTCCCCGGACGGGGAGGAAGTCTCCGACATCGCGGACCGTTTTGCTACAGAAACCCTCGCCCGCATCTTTGTGGAACAGGGCCGTCCGGAGGAAGCGAGGCGCATTTATTCCCGTTTGGTTTTGGATATTCCGGAAAAAAGTGCTTACTTTGCATCCCTTATTGACGAATTAGATTAAAAATTAGATATGAACGCATTCACCATCTTGGTCGTCTTCATCATTATTGCGGCCATTCTCCTGATTGCGGTCGTCCTCCTCCAGAATGGCAAGGACGGCGGCCTGGCAACCAATTTCACCTCCGCCAACCAGACCCTTGGCGTCCGTCAGACGGCCACCATCCTGGAAAAAGCCACCTGGTATCTGGTGGCCTTCATCCTGGTCCTCAGCATCATCACCGTCTTCGTCGGCCGCGGCAACACCAGCCACGGCTCCAACGACGCCATCAGCACCGAGATCGTCAACCAGGCCGACCAGGCTGCCGACGAAATCCCCGCCTTCCCCATCTCCCAGGAGAATCCGGAGGCTGCTGAATAAGGGGTAACTGCCATTTTGGCAGGTTCCTCCGTTCGGAACAAAGCTTGAAGATAGATTCTTCGCTGCACCCAGAATAAGCTCCGGGTGCAGCGAAAGAATTTTATTTTATCCGAAAAAGGAGGAATGTATATGAACGACAACAACAATAATAACAACAGCTTCCTGCAGCGCTTCGCCATCAACCTGAACGAACGCGCGGCCAGCGGCAAGCTGGATCCCGTCATCGGCCGGGATGACGAAATCCGCCGTGTCCTCCAGATCCTGTCCCGACGCACCAAGAACAACCCCATCCTGGTCGGCGAGCCCGGCGTGGGCAAGACCGCTATATCGGAGGGCATCGCCCAGAAAATCGTCAACGGCCAGGTCCCCGAAAACCTGAAATCCAAGAAAGTCTATTCCCTGGATATGGGCGCCCTGATCGCAGGCGCAAAGTACCAGGGCGAATTCGAGGAACGGCTCAAAGGCGTCGTGAAAGAAGTCGTGGACAGCGCCGGCGAGATCATCCTGTTCATCGATGAAATCCATACGCTGGTGGGCGCAGGGCGTTCCAGCGGCGCCATGGACGCATCCAACATCCTGAAACCCGCCCTGGCCCGCGGCGAACTCCGCACCATCGGCTCCACCACCTTGGACGAGTACCAAAAGTACTTCGAGGCCGACAAAGCCCTGGAGCGCCGGTTCCAGATGGTCATGGTGGACGAACCGTCCCCCGCGGAAAGCATCGCCATCCTCCGTGGCCTGAAAGAGCGCTACGAGAACCACCACAAGGTGCGCATCGAAGACGACGCGCTGATCGCCGCCGTGAACCTGAGCCACCGCTACATCACCAGCCGTTACCTGCCGGACAAAGCCATCGACCTGGTGGACGAAGCGGCCTCCAAGCTGCGTCTGGAGATGAATTCCGTGCCGGAACCCATTGACGAGCTGAACTCCGCCATCCGGCAGAAAGAGATCGAGCGCGAAGCCATCAAACGCGAAGGCGTGTCCGCGAAACTGGAGAAACTGGAGGCCGAACTCAAGCAGCTCCAGGAGCAGCGGGAGCAGCTGATGAAGCGTTGGAACGAGGAGAAAGACACCCTCGGCGGCCTGCAGAACGCCCGGCAGGAGATGGAAGAGCTGAACCACCAGGCCAAGACGGCCGAACGCAACGGAGACTACGCGAAAGTGGCCGAAATCCGCTACGGCAAGATGGCCGACACCCAGAAGCGCATCGACGAGCTTACCGCCAAGGCCGAAGCCATCAAGAATCCGCTTGTCACTGAGGCGGTTACGCCGGAAGACATTGCGGAAGTGGTGGCCAAGTGGACCGGAATTCCCGTCAAGCGGATGCTGGAAAGCGAGAAGGACAAACTCCTGCGGATGGAGACGGAACTGCACAAGCGTGTCGTCGGCCAGGACGACGCCATCCGCGCCGTTGCCGACGCCGTCCGCCGCAGCCGCGCCGGCCTGTCCAACGAGAAGCGCCCGATCGGCTCGTTCCTGTTCATGGGTACGACCGGCGTGGGCAAGACCGAACTGGCCAAGGCCCTCGCGGAATTCCTGTTCAACGACGAGAACATGATGACCCGAATCGACATGTCCGAGTACCAGGAGCGGCACACGGTGTCCCGCCTGGTGGGTGCGCCTCCGGGATATGTGGGCTA
>DGXN01000006.1:0-53534 GCA_002396335.1 Bacteroidales bacterium UBA4231 | reverse complement strand
CCGGGATATGTGGGCTATGACGAAGGCGGCCAGCTCACCGAGGCCGTCCGCCGCAAACCCTACTCGGTGGTCCTGCTGGACGAGATTGAAAAAGCCCATCCGGACGTGTTCAACGTGCTTCTGCAGGTGCTGGACGACGGCCGGCTCACCGACAACAAGGGCCGCACGGTGGACTTCAAGAACACCATCCTCATCATGACCTCCAACGCCGGGGCCGAGATTATCCAGAGCTATATGGAGCGGCTGCCGGAAGTGAACGGCCTGGACATGCAGGCCATCGCCACCCGGAGGAACCTCCTGGACGAGTGTAAGGAAAAGGTCCTGGACGTGCTGAAAGCCACCGTCCGTCCGGAATTCCTGAACAGGATTGACGAGATTATCATGTTCGACCCGCTCACCAAGGCCGATATCCGCGACATCCTCCACATCCAGGAAGAGGACCTGCAGCGGAAGCTTTCCGAAAACGGCATCACGCTCAGCTTCACGCCCGCTTTCGAGGACCACATGGTCAGCGGCGGCTACGACCCCGCCTATGGCGCCCGGCCCATCAAACGGCTCATGCAGCGGGAGCTGGTGAACCTGCTGGCCAAGGCCATCCTGGACGGTTCGGTACACAAAGATTCCGTCATCACGGTAGACGCTGCAGGGGGCGAAGTGGTGGTTCGGCAATAACCGCCTGTCAGAATCTCATAAAAAATCGCTATCTTTACGCATGATGAAAAAGACAGCGATTTTTTTGTGCCTTCTCCTGGCGGCCCATGTCGGCCTGAACGCCCAGTCCGGCACCTATGACGCCATCATGGCCGACCTCCGGCTCTCCGACGGCGTCCACACCATGTATCCGGAGGGACAGGCCGTTCCCACTCCGGCACCGAGGGGTTACAAACCTTTCTATATCAGTCATTTAGGTCGACACGGTGCCCGTTTTGCCCTGGGCTCCACTGCGTACGGCGACCAGTGGGCCGTCTGGTCGTCGGCCCATGAGAAAGGGATCCTTACGCAGGAGGGCGAGGAGATCTTCCAGGCCTACGCGCAACTCTACCCCCTGGTGAAAAACCGCGAGGGCAACCTGACGCAGAAAGGCCAGGAGCAGCATCGGCGCATCGCCCGCGAGATGTACCGGAACTACCCCGCCGTCTTCAAAGGAGACACCAAGGCGCGGGCCGTCTCCACCGGCGTGCACCGGGTCATCGTCAGCATGTACAGCTTCCTGGGCCAGCTGGCCGAACTGGACAAAGATTTCTCCTACTGGGCCGACTATGGCTACCCTTACCAGGACTACCTCCTGCCCAAAGTCATCGACATGCCCAACTCGTGGCCGCAGGAAGTAGTGGACAAATTCAACGCCTTTGCCGACGGGCGGATCCACCTGTCGGCCACGCTGCAGCGCTGGTTTACGGACCTTTCCGTCATAGCGGACCCCTACCGCTTCCTGGAGCAGCTGCACGTGGTTTACGGAACGCTGGACAACCTGGACGTGCCCGTCCCCGAGAAACTCAAGCACATTTTCACACCGGATGAGCTGTACAACCTCTGGCTCGTGAACAACTACGACGAATACCTCCGCCTGGGCCTTTCTTCCGAAGTGGAGAACATCCGCCCCGCTTCCATGACAGCCCTCCTCACGGACATCGCCCTGAAGGCCGACGAGGCCGTCGCGGGCGGCCCTGTCCGGCTGGACCTCCGCTTTGCACACGACTCCACCCTGGCCCCGGTCCTGTCCCGCCTGGACGTGAACGGGATGGGATACCGCACGGCGGACCCGCTGGAGCTTCAAGAACATTGGCGCACCTTCGACATTCCCATGGCCTGCAACTTGCAGCTGATCTTCTTCCGGAGCCGCAAAAGCCCCGACATCCTGGTGCAGGTGCTGCTGAACGGCCGGGAAGCCACCCTGCCTCTGGAAATGGCCGCTCCCGGCAGTTTCTACCGGTGGACGGACGTGAGCGCCCTGCTCCGCCGCTGATTTGCACAAAAAATGCAAAATGGCTATATTTGTTAGTCTTGAACGAATGTAATAACAGACCGATATGAAAAAAATCTTTGTCTACCTGTCCGCAGCGGTCCTCGCGATTGCCTGCGCTTCCCCCGAAAAGATGGCCCAGATGGCCGAGAACGTGAAAGTGGACTGCATCCCGCCCGTGCTGGAAGTCGTGAACGGCACCATCGACGCCCAGGTGACCGTCACCTATCCGAAAGACTACTTCAACCCCAACGTTGTGGTGGAAGTGACGCCCGTCATCGTGTACGAAGGTGGCGAAGCAGCCATGAAGCCCTTCAAATACCAGGGCGAAAAAGTGAAAAACAACTACAAGGTGGTCTCCAAAGACGGCCAGAAAGTAACGGAAAAAGTGCACTTCGACTATGTGGAAGGCATGGAAAAGAGCTATCTGGAGCTCCGCGGCAAAGTGATCGCCGGCAAAAAGAGCGTAAACCTTCCCGTGAAGAAAGTGGCCGACGGCGCCAACACCACCTACATGCTGGTGAAGCAGCAGGGTACCGTGGCTTTCAAGAAGGACAACTACCAGGAAGTGCTCTCCAGCACCACCGAAGGCCAGATCAAGTACCTGGTGAACAGCTCGGAAGTAAGGGGCTCCGAGCTCAAGGGCAAGTCCGTGAAGGATTTCCTGGCCGCCCTGGATGCCGTGAAGGCCAATGACCGCGCCACCGTCAAGAGCACGGAAATCGTCGCCTACGCCTCCCCGGAAGGTGCCGAGAACAAGAACAACGCCCTCTCCGGCGACCGTTCCGCGTCGGCCTCCAAAGCCTGGAACAAAGTGACCAAAGGCCACGAGACGGTGGATCCCACCGTCCGCAGCGTGGGCGAAGACTGGGAAGGCTTCCAACAGCTGGTTTCCCAGAGCAACCTGGAGGACAAAGACCTGATCCTGAGGGTTCTCTCCATGTACAGCGACCCTGCCGTCCGCGAAAACGAGATCCGCAACCTCTCCCAGGTGTACACCGCCCTGAAAGGCGAAGTGCTTCCGGAACTGCGCCGCGCCCGCCTGATCGCCAACGTCGAATATAAGAACTACACCAGCGAGGAACTCCTGGACCTGGTGGAGAACAACATCAACATCCTGGACGAGGAAGCCCTCCTGCGGGTGGCCTCCCTGGTGAAAGACCCCGCCCAGAAGGAAAGCATCTACAAGAAAGCCATCGACCGCTTCTCCAGCGACCGCGCCCAGTACAACCTGGCCGCCCTGTACCTGATGCAGGGGAAGAACGACAAGGCCGAAGCCGGCCTCGCAGAGGTTAAGAGCGGTGACGGCGACATCGTGAACGCTATGGGCGTGCTGGCCCTCCGCAAGCAGGACTACAAGAAGGCCGAAGAGTGCTTCCGCAAAGCCGGCACCGACGAGGCCAAGGCCAATCTGGGAACCCTCCTGATCCTCACCGGACAGTACGAGGAAGCCGCCCAGGTGCTCAAGGACCCGAAGGGCTGCTGCCACAACACCGTCCTCGCCTACATCCTCACCGACCAGTTGGACAAAGCCAAGGCTACCGCCAAATGCGGAGACCCGAAGGTATGGTACCTGAAGGCCATCGTGTCGGCCCGTCAGGGAGATGCTGAAGGCGTGAAGACCAACCTGGAGCAGGCTTTCCGCAATCCTCAGCTGAAAGAACGCGCCGCCCGCGACATCGAGTTCGCCGGCTACCAGTTTTAAAGCGTGAAGAACGAAATTCTCATTACGGACATCATCTTCTGCATCGCAGTGTTGCCGGGGATGATGTTCCTGTTTCCCACCGGAGAATGGATCCAGTGGCACGCCAGCTATGTGCTGGGCTACTGGCTGTGGCTGTACGGCGTATGGCTGCTGTGCCGGAAGGCTCTGGGGCCGCTGATGCTGCAAGGCTGGAAAGGGCAGGTGACCGTCGCCGGCATGCTGTTTCTCGTCGGCGTGGTCACGTTCCTGATGAGCCTCACGGACGTGGAGTTTCCCAAGGACCCGGCGCAGATCGGCAAAATCCAGCCGCACGTGAGGGCCATGTGGATCCTGCTGCTCTCGGTGGTCGCCTACGGCATCCCCGTGGGCATGCTCGCCACCCGCGTGAAAGAACTCACTGAGACAAAAGAGGCCGACGAGGCCGTCCAGGACGCCATTGAAGCCCTCGAGACCCGCCGGGCCGAGGCGCAGGAAGTCACCGGCGAAGAAATCCTCCTGAAAGCCGACTACAAGACCGTGCACGTGCCGCTGTCGGCCATCCAGTATATCGAAGGGCGGAACAATTATGCCTGCGTGCATCTGGACCACCGGGAGGACGTGGTGTCCCAGATTCCGCTGAAAAAGGTGCTGGAGCAGCTTCCCGAGGGGAAATTCATCCGCATCCACCGGTCCTACATCGTCCCGCTCTGGCGTATCGAGAAACGTACGGCCGCGCAGGTGCGGCTGCTGGGCCTGAAGGATCCGCTGCCGGTAGGACGCGCCTACAAAGAAAACCTCAACAATGGCTAATGATTTCTACGCGACCCGGTCCACCGCGTGGTGGAAGGTCGCCATCGCCATGATCGGCTCCTGCCTGTCGGGCGTCACATTCGTTTCCGTACCCGGCATGGTGGGCTCCGTGGAATGGGGCTACCTGCAGATGTGCATCGGCTTTTTCCTGGGATACCTGGTGATTGCCTTTGTGCTGGCCCCGCTGTACTTCCGCCTCAACGTCGTCTCCGTCTACGAGTACCTGGAAAAACGCTACGGAACGGCCTCCCACAAGACGGGGGCGTGGTTTTTCTTCCTCTCGAAGATGCTGGGCGCGTCGGTGCGCCTGTTTCTGATGATCGCCACGCTGCAGCTGCTGGTGGCCAGCCCGGCGGGCATTCCGTTCTGGGTGACGGTGCTGGTGGTGATGGTGCTGGAATGGCTGTATACGGTGCGCGGCGGAGTGAAGGCGGTGATCGGCCTGGATATCCTGAAAACGGTTTCCATGCTGGTGGCGGTGATCCTTTGCATCATCCTCATCGGCCGGGAAGTGGGAAAGCCGGACACTTCACTCATGCGGGTGTTCTATTTTGACGACGTGAACCATCCCCAGTATTTCTGGAAACAGCTGGTGGGCGGCCTGTTCACCGTGGTGGCGGCCACCGGCCTGGACCAGGACATGATGCAGCGCACCCTCGCCTGCAAGAGTATCCGGGACTCGCAGAAGAACCTGATTGTGAGCGTGTTGCTTCAGATTGTCGTCATTTCGCTGTTCCTGTTCCTGGGCGTGTATCTGTATCAGTTCGCCGCCCTGCACGGGATCCAGGCCGCCGGCGACGCCATCTTCCCGGCGGTCACCTGGTCGGGCATGCTCCCGGCCTCGGGACTGGTGGCGGCGCTGTTCATTGTCGGCCTGGTGATGGCCGGTTTCCCCGCCGGCGGCAGCGCGCTCACCTCGCTCACGACGTCCTTTACCATTGACATCCTGGGCGGAAAGGAAGACAAGCGCACGTGGGTGCATACGGGTATGGCCGTGCTGATGGGCGTCTGCATCCTGGTTTTCAATGCCGTGAACAGCACCAGCGTCATTGATGCCGTGTACCGGCTGGCCAGCTACACCTACGGCCCCATCCTGGGTCTGTTCGCCTTCGGCCTGCTGTGCAAAAAACAGGTCCGGGATGCCTGGGTTCCCGTCGTGGCCGTCCTGGCCCCCATCCTGTGCCTGGTGCTGGACGTGAACTCCGAGGCCTGGCTGAACGGATACCACTTCAGCTACGAGCTGCTCCTGATGAACGCCGTCTTTACCTTCATAGGTCTTATCTGCTTGATTAAGAGGCACTAAACTTGACACTTTTTAAATTATCCCTACAAAAAACGGACATGAAACTGAATCACTTTTTGGCAGCAGCGGCCGCCCTGTTTTTCGCCGGAGCGCTTTGGGCCCAGACCCCGGAAGAAATTGTCGAGAAAATGTCGGCCCAGATGGACCGGGGCGACATGGAAGGCATGGTGATGGACTTGAACATGAAAATGCCCATCATCGGCACCGTCTCATCGCACAATGTAACGCTGGGAGAGAAACTGAAAACCATCGTTTCCGCCCATGGAAAAGCCATCACCAGCTGGATGGATGAGACCACCGAATGGGAGTACAACCCTGAAAAAGGGGAAATCACGATATCGGCCCGGAAAAAGGAAAGGAACGATGAAAAGGAAAGCAGCGACGTGGATGCGTTCAAGGGCGTGAGCGACGGCTACGACCTGAGCATCCAGAAGGAGACGCCCCAGGCCTGGTACATCCTCGCAAAAAAGTCCAAGACCAACAAAGAGAAGGACGATCCCAAGAAAATCGAGATGGCCATATCCAAAGCCACTTTCCTTCCGATCTACCTGAAAACCAAACAGTCGATGATCACGATCAGCATCGAGAACGTCTCGATCGGCGTGAGCGAGAAGGACGTAACCTTCAACCCGGCCGACTACCCCAACGCCACCATTATCGACAAACGCTGATACAGGCACTTCCAGGGCACGACTGACCGCATGGACAGATTGTTTCTTACACTTATCGCAGCGCTGACGGTCCTGTCCGCGGAGCCGCTTGCAAAAGACGGCCCCAAGGCCGCCTGGGGCGACACCGGGGACGGTTATTACAGGAACCCCGTCCTCCTGGCCGACTATTCCGACCCCGACGCCATCCGTGTGGGAGACCGCTACTACATGGTCGCTTCGGATTTCCATTTCATGGGAATGCAGGTGCTGGAGTCGGCCGACCTGGTGAACTGGAAAATCATTTCCCAGATCTATTCCCGGCTGGATTTTCCGGGCTGGGATACGAATGAGCATTACGCCGGAGGCTCCTGGGCGCCCAGCATCCGCTTCCACGACGGCACTTACTATGTGTACTTCTGCACGCCCGACGAAGGCCTGTTTATGAGCACGGCTTCCGACCCGGCCGGTCCGTGGGCCCCGCTCCACCTGGTCAAGAAAGTCTGGCACTGGGAAGACCCGTGCCCGTTCTGGGACGATGACGGAAAAGCCTATCTGGGACACAGCGTATGGGGCGCCGGGCCGATCATCCTCCACAGGATGTCTCCGGACGGCAGGGAACTGCTGGACGAGGGAACGACGGTCTATCGCGGCCCGGTGGCGGAAGGGACGAAAATCCACAAGTGGAACGGCCTGTATTACATGAGCATCCCGGAAGGCGGGGTCGGCGGCGGATGGCAGACCGTCCTCCGTTCCCGGAGCATCTACGGCCCCTATGAACGGAAAATCGTTCTGGAGAAAGGGTCTACTGAAATCAACGGCCCCCACCAGGGCGCCATTGTGGACACGCCGGAAGGCGAGTGGTGGTTCCTGCATTTCCAAGAAAGGGACCCGCTGGGCCGCGTCGTCCACCTGCAGCCCATGCACTGGGAGGACGGCTGGCCTGTGGTGGGGGAAGATTATGACGGAAACGGGATAGGAGAGCCCGTCCCCTGCTGGAAGAAACCCGCCGCCCGTGTTGCCCGGAAGCGCAGTCTTCCCGCCTCGTCGGACAACTTCCGGGGACCCGGACTCGGACTTCAATGGCAGTTCAACCACAATCCCGCCGACGAAGGCTGGTCCCTCACCCGGCGGAAAGGCCGCCTGGCGATTGACGGACTCAAGGCCGATTCTTTCAAGAAAGCCCGCAACACCTTGACCCAGAAGTTGATGGGATACAAGGGAAGCTATACCGTCCGCATGGACCTGTCGGACTTGGCCGACGGTCAGAAGGCAGGCCTCGCGTGCATGGGAAGAGAGAACTTTTGCCTGGGTGTCCGGCAGACATCCGGAGAACGGGAACTGTATTTTGAAAAAGAAGGCAGGACGGTGGACTCGCTGGCCCTGAAAGCCTCCCGAGTTTGGTTGCGCCTGTGCTTCGACGTCCAAGCGCCGGAAGACGGATTCACTTTCCAGTACAGCCGGGACGGAAAACGCTTCGAGCGCTTCGGGAAGCCTTTCCCGGCACACAACGGTTTTTGGAACGGTGTGCGCCCGGCCCTCTACAGTTACAATACCGGGGAGGACGGCGGTACGGCGTGGTTCCGGGATTTTGAATACACCGACACAAAGTAGTATCATGATGAGAATCAAGCACCTTGCTATCGTCGCCGCCCTTCTGTGCTGGGCGTGCGGCACCACGCGGACTGTTCCCGCGACGGAAGACAGCCGCTCCTTTGTCACGCTTACGGACGCCGTTCCGGACGCCATCCTGGAAATCCGCTACTTCAGCACGTATAATTTTGCAGGTGCGCGGATAGACGGGTATCTGGAGCCCACGGCGCTCCTGACCCGCGAAGCCGCCCTGGCGCTGAAGGCCGTGAGCGACGACGTGATGGCGCAGGGATATCGGCTCAAGATTTACGACGCTTACAGGCCCCAGAAAGCGGTGGACCATTTTGTCCGCTGGGCGGCGGACATCCCGGACACCCGGATGAAGCCCTACTTCTATCCCGACCTGGACAAGAGCGTCCTCTTTGAGCAGGAGTATATCATGGAGAAAAGCGGCCATACTCGCGGCTCTACGGTGGACCTGACCCTCTTTGACATGCGCACGGAGAAAGAGGTGGACATGGGCGGGACCTTTGACTGGTTCGGTCCCGAAAGCCATCCGGATTTCTGCGGAAACCCCGACACCGGGCAGTACACCGGCGACAACCACAAGAGCCCTGCCGGCCGCAGCATCACTCCCGAACAGTTCGCGAACCGGATGATCCTGCGCCGCGCCATGCTCCGTCACGGCTTCAAACCCCTGGACACCGAATGGTGGCACTTCACCCTCCGGAACGAACCTTTCCCCGACACTTACTTCACCTTCCCGGTGAAACAGATGAAACAGTAGAGAATTCCTGATACAGGAGGGAACTATTCAAATAAAATGATTATATTTGTCCGAAACCAAACGGACTAATAATGAGAAAGTTACTCCTGTCACATGTTCTCCTGTTTGTTGCATTGCAGTTCCTTTGGGCGACACCGGCCATTCCCACACCCGTAAAAATGCGGCAGCCGGACGGCAGTTTCGTCACGCTGCGCATCTACGGAGATGAATTTTACAGCTGGTATACTTCCGAAGACGGGGAAACCTGTTATATCCGCAATGCCGACGGATGGTGGAAACCATCCGGAAGTGTAAAACACGACGCCAGGCGCATACAGCAGGCCCGTCAGCTCCGCTCGGAGCGGGACATGCAGGTCCCACGGCGCTCCGGAAAGCGGGCGGCCACCACCCTCGGGTGGGGAGAGAGACACTTCCTCGTCATCCTGGCGGAGTTCAGCGACAAACCCTTTAAAGAAGGGACAGCCGACTATGTGCGCCGCATGTTGAACGAACCGGGATTCTCCGACTACAACTCCGTCGGGTCGGCCAAAGATTACTGGACCGACGCCTCCGCCGGCAGGTTCACTCCCATTTTCGACGTCTACGGCCCCGTCGCCCTCTCCAGAGCCAGTACGCAATTCCCGGAAGGCGACGACAGCAACCACTATTACATGGCGAAGCAGATGATTCTGGAAAGCCTCCCCAAACTGGACGCCCAAGTGAACTTTGCCCAGTATGACGGAGACGGAGACGGATTCATCGACAACATCTGCCTGATTTTCCCCGGATACGACCAGGCTAACGGAGGCGGTCCCGATGCGATCTGGGCCCATAAGTGGGCTTTTGGCGCCAATGAATCGTCGGCATACGACGGCGTCAAACCCCGCATCTACAGCTGCTCGGCGGAATTCAAGGGGAACGAGGGGGAACAGAACTGCGGGATCGGCACGTTCTGCCATGAATTCGGCCATGTGCTGGGACTCCCGGACCTGTATGACACCGACTATGAAGAAAACGGCCAGGCCGACTACCCTCATTTCTGGAACCTCATGGCCAGCGGAAACCACATGGAAAATGGTTATGTCCCCGTGCGGCTGAGTTCCTACGAAAGGTACGAACTGGGATACATCACGGAGTTCGAGGACCTGGGGACCGGGCAGCATACCCTTCAGAGCCTGGACGGAAACAAGTGCTACCGGATTAAATCCTCCACCGAGGGCGAATACTTTATTCCGGAAGTGAGGAACGGGCAAAAGTGGGACCGCTCCCTGGCCGCCGGCCTGATTATCTATCACATTGACCGCTCCCAGAATCCCGTCCATGGACTTCCGGCGGCCACCCGGTGGAGAAACGGGATTGAAATCAATATCTATGAGGACCACCCCTGCGACTATATCCTCCTGCCGGATCCCTATCTGTATGTCCGCGGGTATTCCATCCAGGATGCCACGTACAAAACGTTGTTTTACAATCTCTGGACTTTCCCCACATCCAATTACTGCGACTATTGGAGCACGCCGTATTCCGTAACCTGGTATGAACTCAGGGACTGGAACGGCCTGATTCCCTACCGGATGAATAACATCCAGTACAGTGACGGAACGGCTTCCTTCACCCTTAGTCCGGGAGACCGGTACGTCGCCGGGAAGGTCACCGATTCCCAGAACAACCCCATCCCGGACGCCTTCGTCCTGATTTCCCCCTCGTCCGCCGCGGCGGGCGTTTCCCGCGGAAGGACGCTCAGGGCCGGCAGCGTCCGCAACTCGGCCCTCTATGAACTCCGGACCGGGCAGGACGGAACCTACAGCCTTACCCTGTCTGACGACGCGCCCCAGGCCTTGAACATCGCTGTCTTTGCCGACGGTTTTCTCCCTGCGGAAGCGGAAGTCAATGCATCGGAGAGCGTCCGGCAGGACTTCTCGCTCACGCCCGTCCTGACCGGAAGCACGGATGAATCCCTGACCAAGGCTGCCTTCCCGCTGACCGCCTATGGATACTGGGGATATAACACCGTGCAGAATTATACGGTTGCCCAGCGCTTCAAAGCCAGTGAACTCACCGCACACGCGGGCAAACAGATTACGTCCATCTCTTTCTCGACCCGCGCCACCGGAGAAGAAGTCTGGCTGTTTATCGACGAAGGGACAACCAAACGTTCCCTGGCCGTGCAGGTATCCGGCGTCGTTACCAATATCTACTCCTCCGCACCGGCCAACACGTATATCCTTGACAATCCGTTCACCATTCCCGCCGGCACAGACCTGTATGTCGGCTATATGATCAAAAACGCCAACGAAACCTACGCCATGCTGACCGACGCAGGACCGGCCGTAGACGGCGGTCTGTGCATGTATTACGGGTTCTCCACCACCCAGCCCGGCGGCAGCCAATGGGTCCAGCCCGCCTTCCAGTGGAACTGGAACTGCGGGAACGCCCTGATCAGCTTTACCGTAAAAGACCTGGTCCGCGTCGCCGACGGGGCCACCCTCACCGACCTCGGATACCCTTACATCCAGATGCCCGCCCACACCCTGACCGCCGGCGACATTTTCCCGCTGAAAGTCGTCTCCTCCCGGTCCCGGCCCGTCGACCACATCAGCTGGAAGATGGACGGAACGGCGCTGGACACAGATTCGGTTACGCTCAGCGCAGGAGAACACCTGCTGCAAGCCACCGTCACCTACCTCAACGGAGAGGCTCCGGATTCCCTTGAACTGAGTTTGAACGTCCTTTAACCGCCCGCAACATGAAAAAGATAACCTTCTTCCTTGCAGCCACCGCCTTCCTGCTGTACGCCTGCGGCGGAAAAGAATCCGGCGGAACTTCCGGTTCCGGCAACCCTCCTTCCGGCGGCGGAACCCAGCCGGTAGCGGCCAGCGTAACGCTGACCTCGCCGGCCAGCCCCGTCCTGGAAGCCAAAGGAGGGACGGTGAATGTCACCTTCACCGCCAGCGAAGCCTGGACGGCCAAAGCCGTGAACAACCGGGCCGACGGCTGGCTCTCCATCTCCCCGGAAAGCGGAACCAAAGGCAACGGGAAAGTCACCCTCACGGTTTCGGAAAACGATTCGGGAAGCGAACGGAGCGCGACCGTCCAGATCAAAGCCGGAAGCGCATCGGCCAATGTGACCCTGACGCAGAAACAAAACGACGCGCTTACCCTGTCGGCCAATAAAACCCAGGTCGGGAAAGAGGCGACAACCGTGGAAATCACCGTCAAGGCCAATGTGGACTACACCTACGCGATTGAAGCCGGAGACGCCTGGATCCACTATCAGAGCACCAAGGCCGTCACCCAGAAAACCCTCACCTTCGCCATCGACGCCAATGAGGACGTGGAGCCGCGGGAAGGCCGGATTGCCATCTCCAGCAGCCTCGGAAAAGAGACCGTCACCATCTACCAGGAAGGCTCCGAGCCCAAGATTGTCCTGAGCTCCGGCAACATCACGGCAGAAAGCGTGAGCGGCGTCATTACGGTGGATGTTACCAGCAACGTCGCCGTGACCGTAACGGTCCCGGAATCGGCCCCTTGGATTACCCAGGTGGTCACGCGCTCCATGTCCACCAACAGCTATTCCTTTGCGCTGGAGGACAACCCGTCCACCCAGCAGCGGGAAGCCGACATCCTGTTCACGAATACCGAAAAGAACCTCTCCGAAAGCGTTCACGTGACCCAGAGGGGAAAGAACGCGCAGGAGTTGGGAATTCCAGGAGTATACGGCATCCTGGGCCTGAACTGGACCTATGCCAAAAGCGCCCACCAGCTGCTGTCCCGACGGCATGACGAGTCTCACCTCCTGTATGCCTTCATGGACCCCGTACAGAACAAATTCATCAGCCTGGAAGTGTTCGGACGCATGGACAAGGACAATACCGTCTCTGTGAACATCCTGCAGAATGTCAGTTCCTCCGTTCCAGGACAGCGGACCGACTATTCCCTGCATGTGGACAAAGTGGAAGGTGGCCTGGTCTGGCTTTCCTCCGCCAACCAGCCAACAGAGCAGGTTATTTTAAAAATACAATAGACGCTACGCCCATGAAATAGTTCTTCCTCCTGTCCGTCATGCTGCTGAGCGCACTCAGCGCCGCGGCGCAAGTCTATCTCAACCCCTGCTATCCGGGAGTGAAGAACTATGATGATGTCATGGGAATATCCGCATTCAGATATACAAACGGATTCACCCTCAGAAACGGCGTGCTCAATTCCGACGCGGAAGAATGGGCTTATGCGGTCTTTTCCCTCAAAGGACAATACGAGAAGCTGAGTTTTGTGGTGGGATTGTCAAAGGGATGGTCAGCCTATGGGGGCAACCGTTTTTCGCCCGATGATGACGGAACACACATCGTTACCGTGCGGGCCGACGGCAGGCGCATCTTTGACGAGGTAATTGGACATCAGCGGCGTGGACGAACTTCGTTTTGACCACCTGAAGGGCCTGTACACCATTGCCTTCGGAGAGGTCAAGCTTTGGAAAAAAGGCCAGACGCCCACACCGGCCCCCAACCCGCTCGCAGACGTTGTCAACAAGGACAAGGTGAACCTGGTGGACGACATCCAGCCGCATTTCCTGTGCCACCGCGGCTGGAATACTTCAGTTTTTAGAACAGCCTTATTTAATGCCGAAGCGGGAATAAATGGGGATCAGCTCCTGTCCGGTGACGGAGAAATTCTGGGCGTCGCACATATAGCCGCCGTTGCGCTTCAAGTTTGCCTCGATGGCGCCCCTGAGTTCGAGCCTCACGATGTCCCGGAGCTCGCTGCCCCACATCCCGTCGGGAAACTCCATCACCACCTTGTCCGTACAAAGGTTGCACTCCATGAGCGCAGCCTTTGTTTTTTCAACCAGCTCCGTCCTCGTTTTCGCACCAAGTACTTCAACTATGTTCATATCGCAGCGTGTTTTATTCGTTCGCAAATATATAAATTATTGACCGCCTGCACAATACACGAGCACAAAAATGGCCTGATCCGTGCGCGGACGGAGCAAAACACGGCACACGAGCACAAAAATGGCCTGATCCGTGCGCGGAAAAGAAAAAGACAGCCCGGGAAAGGCTGTCTTTTGAAAGCGGAGGGGACGAGATTCGAACTCGTGGTACAGAATAACCCGTACGGCAGTTTAGCAAACTGCTGGTTTCAGCCACTCACCCACCCCTCCGGGCTTAAAGCGTTTGAAACTCCGTTACAAGGAACGGGACTGCAAAGATAAGTATTTTTCTAATAATCACAAAAAATTATTCTTCCTGCCGGGCGGTGCGGACGGGGATGGGGCGGCCGTCACGGAAGGCGACGATCCGGGCGTCGGGAAATCCTTGCACCCGGACGCTGTTCAGGTCCAGAAGGGCCGACGAATAGGTGGGATACAGCCCGACGGAATAGGTATAGCGGAGGTTGCTGGAAAGGCGCTCATACACAGGGACGAGGCCGTTCAGATCGTCGACGGAGGCGTGCCGGGGGGCGGTGAACAGCTGAATCTGGTACACGATGCCGGCGGGGAGGGTGTTGTCGGAGGCGAATCGGCCTACGGGGGCGACGCGGAAGGTGGGACGGGTGTTGTGGGTGCCGATTTTCATGCGCAGACGGCCGCCCATGGCGTTTTTCGCGAAGGTATAGCTGAGGGATGTGCCCACGACTTCGCGGTCCTGGGTGCTGCCGGAGGAGACTACGCCGCTGCGGAGGAAGTTCTGCTCCACCAGGCGGATTTCCAGCTCGGTCTCTTCGAGGAGCTGCCGGAGGGGCTCGAGGGCCTTTTCGCTGTCGTGGATGCGGGCGGTGATGGCCGCCGTCTCATCCTCCCGGGCCTGGGAGAGCGAAAGCCGAAGGGCGTCGAGCGCTTTCTGGTGCCGGTAGATGGAGTCGCGGAGAGCCCGGGCCTCCTCATTCTTGCGCATGTACAGACGTGTGTTGGCGTTGTCGGGGACGTCGCCGGAAACGGCAGACCCGTTGTCAATGCGGGACGGATCCTCGACGGGACGGAGCGAAGCGATGCGCACCAGTTCCTCGTGCGAACGGACGGGATTTCTGGGCCGGACCTTCTCGTAGTCAAGGACATAGACGTAGACGCTGTCCTTGGAGCAGTCGCGGTTGGAGGCGAACAGGGTGTACTTTCCGTCCGGGGTGTCCATCAGGAGAAAATCGTCGCCGGGAGAGCTGAACGGGAAACCGAGGTTCACCGGCTCGCCCCAGGAGAGGGATTCCTCGTCCCAGGTACTGGCATAAAGGTCGTATCCTCCCATGCCGAAAAGGCCGTCGGAAGCGAAGTAAAGCGTTTTTCCGTCCGGGGAAAGCATGGGGAAAATCTCGCTGCCCGTGGAGACAAGCGTCTCTTCCACCAGCCGCGGCGCGCGCCAGAGGGAGTCCAGGTCCTCAGTGATGAAAAGACTGCGGGTGCCGGCCCGGTCGGCGGCGCTGAAGTAGATGACGTCGGCCCCTTTGGGGGCATACAGCGGAAAACCTTCGAGGGAGTCGAGCGGGTTCGGGGCGGCGTGCCAGGACTGGGTCTTGAGCGGATAGAAGAGGAAGAAATCCTTGCGGGAGAAGCGCTGGCGGGCCACCACATGGGGCGAAGCGCAGAAATCGGTCATGTTCAGCCCGTTCTGCGAAGCGGCGATTTTCTTCTCCACCGAAGCCAGGGTGCGGCTGTCCAGCTGGGCGCCCGAAACAGAAAGATACGTGCCGATGGCTTCCTGGAAATGATAGGTGCGGTGCAGGCTGTCGCCGCGGGCGATGAGCTGCTGCGGGGTGGGCCGGCCTGCCGGAACCGGGAAATTCATGGGGACAGGACGGTCCAGCACCTCCTGGGCCGACAGGGTGATGCCGGTCCACAGAAGCAGGCAAAATATGGCGAATGGGCGTCTTGTCATTTCCAAATAAGCCTACAAAATTAAGAAATAGTTCCGAGAAAGTGCATAAATCAGAAAAAAATCGTAAATTTGCAACCTATTTTGCCGTGGTGTCTACCGGCCCCAAGTGCAAAGGAGTGAAATAATTAATATTTAAACCATAAACAAAATGCAAAGCAAAGGTTGGATTCGATTCGTAGCGATTCTGCTCGGTCTCGCCAGCATCTGGCAGCTTTCCTTCACCGCGATCACCCGCTATCAGGAAAGCAAGGCAGCCAAATACGCTGAACAGCAGGCCCTTCAGTTCGTAGAATCAAACAATGTCGCCGCCGATGTCCGCGAATTCGTGCAGGACTCCGTGGCCGCCATCAGAAACAGAGCGTACATTGACTCTGTCAGCAACGAAAAAGTATTCCTGGGCTACACCTACAAATCCACCAAGGAAAAGGAAATCAACCTGGGTCTGGACCTCAAGGGAGGTATGAACGTCATGCTGCAGGTGCAGCTGGAAGACCTGGTGAAGGCCCTCTCCGGCAACTCCACCGACCCGGACTTCGTCGCCGCCCTCGCACAGGCCAAGGCCAACAACGTGAACTCCAGCCAGGATTTCATCGGCCTTTTTGCCGACGCCTGGAATCAGGTTGCCCCTCAGCGCCGTCTGGCCGAGATTTTCGCCACCTATGAGCTCCGCGACAAAGTGGCCAACGACGCCACCAACGCCCAGGTCATCGACATGATCCGCGCAGAGGCCAAGAGCGCCGTTGACAATTCCTTCAACGTGCTCCGCAACCGTATCGACCGCTTCGGTGTCACCCAGCCCAACATCCAGCAGGTGGGCAACTCCGGCAAGATCCTGATCGAACTGCCCGGCGTGAAAGACCCTGAGCGTGTGCGCAAACTCCTGCAGGGTACCGCCTCCCTCGAATTCTGGCCCACCTATCAGGGCAACGAGGTAGACCTGTATGCCGTCGACGCCCGCGTGAGCGAGGTGCTCGGCAACCTTGGCGACAGCACCGCCGTTGCCAACCCCCTGTTCCAGGTCCTGAGCCCCAGCGGCTGGAACAACGCCTGCCTGGGCTTCGCCGCCGGCGTTGACACCGTGACCGTGAACCAGTACCTTGCAATGGCTGCAGACGTCCTCCCTGCCGGTTTCCGCGGCATGTGGTCCGTCAAACCTACCGACCTGGTGAAGGGCAGCAACCTCTATGAACTGGTTGCCATCAAGGCCACTTCCCGCGACGGAAAAGCCCCGCTCGACGGCGGTGTCGTGACCGACGCCCGCGTCAACTTCAACGGCCAGCAGAACGGCGGTTCCCCGTCCGTCTCCATGACCATGAACGCCGAGGGCGCCTCCATCTGGGCCCGCCTCACCAAAGAAAACATCGGCAAGCAGGTCGCCATTGTCCTGGACGGCCTGGTGTATTCCTATCCTACCGTGAACGCCGAAATCACCGGCGGCTCCTCCGAGATTACCGGCAACTTCGACGTTCAGGAAGCCGAAGACCTTGCCAACGTGCTCAAATCCGGTAAGCTCCCCGCTCCCGCCACCATCATCCAGGAGCAGGTCGTGGGTCCTTCCCTGGGTTCCCAGTCCATCAAGGCCGGTCTCATCTCCTTCCTCATCGCCTTCTGCCTGGTGCTCCTCTACATGGTGTTCTTCTACCAGGGCGCCGGCCTCATCGCCGACGTGGCCCTGCTCTGCAACGTCCTGCTGCTGTTCGGCGTGCTCGTGAGCTTCGGCGCCGTCCTGACCCTGCCCGGTATCGCCGGTCTGGTCCTGACCCTGGGTATGGCTGTGGACGCCAACGTGATCATCTACGAGCGCATCAAGGAAGAACTGGCCGCCGGCAAGGGCTTCTCCCTGGCCGTGCATGACGGTTACAAGAACGCTTACAGCGCCATCATCGACGGTCAGCTGACCACCCTCATCACCGGTATCATCCTCTACATCTTCGGTTCCGGTCCTGTGCAGGGCTTTGCCACGACGCTGATCATCGGTATCATCACTTCGGTGCTCACCTCCATCTTCATCACCCGCATCATCTTCGACGACCGCATCAAAGCCGGCAAGACAGTCTCCCTGTCCAACAAGCTCACTGCCAATATCCTCAAGAACACGCACGTGGACTTCATCGGCCTGAAGAAGTGGTCCTACATGATCTCCGGCGCCCTCATCGTCATCTCCATCGCCAGCATCTGCTTCAAGGGCTTCAGCTATGGTGTCGACTTCACCGGCGGCCGTACCTATGTAGTCCGCTTCGACAAGAGCGTCACCGCTGAGGATGTCCGTTCCGCTGTGGAAACCACCTTCGAAGAAGCTGCCCGCGCCGCCGGAATCGACCAGTATTCCGTCGAGGTGAAGCAGTTCGGCGGTGACTCCCAGATGAAGATCACCACCCAGTACAAGAACGACAGCGAATCCACCGAGGTGGACGCCGAGATTGAGAACCTCCTGTACAACGCCCTCAAGGGCTTCTACGCCGAGGATATCCAGCTGAGCGACTTCACCTCCACCCTGGAGAATCCGAACGGTATCATCTCCTCCGACAAGGTTGGTCCTACCATCGCCCGCGACATCACCCGCAGCGCTTTCATCGCCGTGTTCCTGGCCCTGCTGGCCATCTTCGCCTACATCGCCTTCCGGTTCAAGGGTTGGACCTGGGGTCTGGGCGGCGTGGTCTCCCTGGCTCATACGGCTCTCATCGTGATTGGCTTCTTCTCCCTGTTCAACGGTATCCTGCCGTTCAACCTGGACGTTGACCAGACCTTCATCGCCGCTATCCTCACCATCATCGGTTACGCCATCAACGATAACGTGGTTATCTTCGACCGTATCCGTGAGCAGAGAGGCCTGCACCCGAAGGAGGACTTCCGCGAAACCGTGAACACCGCTCTGAACGCCACCCTTACCCGTACCCTGAACACCTCCGTGTCCACCCTCCTGCCGATGCTCGCCATCGCCATCTTCGGCGGCGAAAGCATCCGCGGTCTGGCCGTGGCCCTGTGCCTGGGTGTCATCATCGGTACCTACGCTTCCATCATGATCGGTACGCCCATCATGTACGACGCAACCACCCGCAAGAAATAATCATTTCTTCCGATATGAAACCGCGACCTTGCAAGGGCCGCGGTTTTTTGTTATCTTTGTTCCATGAGTTTTGTTCATCTGCATGTCCATACCCAGTACTCTATCCTGGATGGACAGTCCTCCATAGAAAATCTCTTCAACCGGGCCGATGAGTTGGGCATGCCGGCACTGGCCATTACGGACCACGGCAACATGTACGGCGTAAAAGAGTTCTTCAAATACGCCAAAAAACACCCCAACGTGAAGCCGATCATCGGCTGTGAGATCTATGTATCCAAAGGGGACCACAAACTCAAGGAGAAGGGCTATTATCACCTGATCCTGCTGGCCAAGAACTACACCGGCTACCTGAATCTGGTGAAAATCGTCTCGGAAGGCCACATCAACGGGTTTTACTATCGGCCCCGGGTGAGCCATGAGGTGATTGAACAGTATCACGAGGGCCTCATCTGCTCCAGCGCGTGCCTGGCGGGCGAAGTGCCGCGCGCCATCATGGCCCACGACGATGCCGCCGTGGAAAAGGCCATCCTGTGGCACAAGCGTGTCTTCGGCGAGGACTATTACCTGGAGGTGATGAAGCACAAGACGGAAGTCCCCGGGCTGGACAACCAGCTGTACCAGGACCAGTGCTATTACACGGAAGAAATCTTCAAGCTCGCCGCCAAGTACGGCGTCAAGGTCATCGCCACCAACGACGCCCACTTCGTGCGCAAAGAGGACGGCCCCGTGCACGACCGCCTCATCTGCCTCACCACCAACGCCTACATCGACGACCCGGACCGCCTCCGCTACACCCAGCAGGAATACATCAAGACCGAAGAGGAAATGCTCGCGCTCTTCCCGGACCATCCGGAAGCGCTCGAAAACACGCTGGAAGTGGCCTCCAAGGTCGAATCCTACTCCATCGACCGGGATCCCGTCCTCCCCGTCTACGAGATCGACCCGGCCTTCATGGCCAGCATCGACACCTACCTGGAGAAATACAAGGACATCATCGACGCAGGCCGATGCGACAAGCACGGCACCTACCGCGGCGACGGTTTCTGCCACTCGGTGGCCTACCTTTGCCACCTGACCTACCGCGGCGCGCATGAACGCTACGGAGAAACACTCACCCAGGAGCAGGAAGAGCGCATCGACTTCGAGCTCAAGACCATCTGCCGCATGGGCTTCCCGGACTATTTCCTCATCGTCCAGGACTATATCGCCGCATCCCGGGCCATGGGTTCCATGGTGGGGCCGGGCCGTGGCAGCGCCGCAGGTTCCGTTGTCGCTTACTGCCTGAAAATCACGAATTTGGACCCTATCCGGTACCAACTTCTGTTCGAGCGTTTCCTGAATCCGGACCGTATCAGCATGCCGGATATCGACGTGGATTTCGAGGACTTGACAAAGGCCCACCAGTATGTGGAGGACAAGTACGGAGCGTCACACGTATCCCGCGTGATCACCTTCGGCACCATGGCGGCCAAGAGCGCCATCAAAGATGTGGCGCGGATCAGCCACGTCAGCATCGATGAGAGCAACCGCCTCACGAAGATGGTGCCGGACCGCCTGAGCGAGAAGAAAGAGAAAGAATACCCCTACAACCCCAAACTGGACGAGCTGAAGCCCGGTTTCAAGGTCGTGGAACATAACGGAAAGATGTTCCAGAAGGGCCTGGAGGACGTTGACGTCAAGATAACGCTGAAGAACTGCTACCGGCTGGTCCCCGAGTTCATCGAAGAGCTCAAAAACGGTCCGGAGCTGAACAAAGAGGTCCTCAAGTACGCCCAGGCCCTGGAAGGGACCGTGCGGCAGGTGGGCATGCATGCCTGCGCCACCATCATCGGCCGGGGAGACCTGACGAATTATCTGCCCATTACGCTCTCCAAGGACAAGGAAACCGGTGAGGATGTGCGCACGTCGCAGTACGACGGCCACTACATCGAGGATGTGGGCATGCTGAAGATGGACTTCCTGGGGCTGATTACCCTCTCGATCATCCACAACTGCCTGGACCTCATCAAGGAGCACCACGGCGAAGACATTGACATTGAGGCCATTCCAATCGACGACAAGCCCACGTACGACCTCTACGGACGCGGCGACACGACGGCCGTGTTCCAGTTTGAATCGGAAGGCATGAAGACCTGGCTGCAGAAACTGCGCCCGTCCCGTTTCGAAGACCTCATCGCCATGAACGCCCTCTATCGGCCCGGGCCGATGGACTATATCCCGGACTTTGTGGCCCGGAAACTGGGCGAACAGGCCATCGAATACGACCTCCCGGAGATGGAGGAATTCCTGCAGGACACCTACGGCGTCACGGTGTACCAGGAGCAAGTGATGCTCCTGTCCCAGAAGCTGGCCGGCTTCACCAAAGGCGAGGCCGACAAGCTCCGCAAGGCTATGGGAAAAAAGCAGATCGACATCCTGAACTCCCTCAAAGACAAGTTCATGAGCGGAGGAGTGGCCAACGGCCACCCCGAAAAGGTGTTGGACAAGATCTGGAAAGACTGGGAGAAATTTGCCCAGTATGCGTTCAATAAGTCCCACGCCACCTGCTATGCCTGGGTGAGTTACCAGACCGGCTGGCTCAAATGCCACTATCCGTCGGAATTCTTCGCCAGCTGCCTGGACTGCGCCAAGAGCATGGAAGAAATCACCAAGATCATGGACGACTGCAAGGGCCACGGCATCAAAGTGCTGAACCCCGACATCAACGAAAGCGCCGCCCATTTCACGGTGAACAAGAACGGAGATGTGCGTTTTGCCCTGGGCTCCATCAAAGGATTCGGCGCCAACGTCGTGGAGGCTATTATCAACGAGCGGGAAGAAAACGGCTTATTCACAGATATTTACGACTTTGTGGAACGGATGGCCGGCAGCGTGAACCGCAAGAGTTTCGAGAGCCTGCTGAACGCCGGCGCCTTCGACAGCTTCGGCCATAAGCGCAGCATGTACTACCAGATGGGAAAGACCGGCGAGCCGTTCATCGACCAGATTACCCGCTACGGGGACCTGTATAAGAATGACACGCTTTCGAGCGCCGCGTCGCTGTTCGGCGGCATGGAGGAAATGAAGCCGGAACGCCCCGCCCTTCCCGAGAATGAAGGCTACATGGACATCATGGAAGTGCTCCAGCGGGAAAAAGAGCTCGTGGGCATGTATCTGAGCTCCCACCCGCTGGACCGCTATGCCTTTGAAATGAAGCACTTCGTGAGTAACAACCTGGCCGACCTGTCGAACTTCATCTCCGAGTGTGAAGCCCGGAAGCAGACGGCCAAAGTGAGCATTGCGGGCATTGTGACGGATTTCAAGATGCTCACTACCAAGACGGGCAAGCCCTACTCCAGAACCATGCTCGAGGACTACAGCGGCTCCTACGAGCTGACGCTCTTCGGCAAGGATCACGAAGCCTTCATGCAGTACATGGTTCCCAAGCAGGCCCTGTTCCTGGAGGGCGTCGTGGAAGAGAAGTTCTTCCTGAAGCCGGAGGAACGGGCGCAGGGGAAATCGGCCCCTTATGCCTTTAAAGTGCGGAAAGTGTCCCTGCTGGGCAACATTTCGGACGAGCTGCTGAGCGGATTCAGCATGGACGTCACCACCCCCATGCTCACGCAGCAGTTCCGGGAAGACTTGGTGAAAACCGTGAAAAAGCACAAGGGCAATATCCCGCTCACCCTCTTCCTCTACGACCCCGGTACCAAATACCGTATCCAATTCTATTCCAAGAAGTTCCAGGTTGCCGTGACATCGGAATTCATCCAAGACCTGCAGCGGATCGGCGTAGAGCGGTACGAGGTGGTGCGGAAATAAAAAAGTTGGCTTCCCGTTCGAGAAGCCAACTTTCTTTTATGCACAAGGGCTTATTTCACGAGCTTGAAGCCGATGCGGTAGTTGTCGTAACCGTCGGCAAGTTTGGTGATGGCGCTCACTTCGTTGGAGGCTTCACCGAGCTTGGAGGCGACCTTCTTGATCAGGGACATGGCTTTGTCCACGGTGAAGAGCATCTTGGCACCGCCGGGGGTGGATTCCAGGACACCGGTCATGGAAAGGAAGGACAGGGTCTTGCCGAAGGTGAGGGTAACGGTCTTTTCACCGTCGCCGACTTTGTACTTGCCGGGGAGAGCAAGGGGACCCACGTTCATGGTGAAGGTGTTGTCCGCAGCGTTGAAGGTGAAGGTGCAGGCGCCGGGTTTGATACCCACTTTGGCGAGGTATTCGTCGGCCTTGGATTCAATGCCGGCGGTGACGGCGGTACCGGCGAGGTTGGCGAGAACGCCGCCCTCGGAGCTGGTAGCGGAAACGGCGACGCCGTTATAAGTGTAGGTGCCGTTCAGGCTCACGGGAGCGCTGTAAACAGTGCCTGCGAGACCGGAAACGATGTTGCCGATGGTGGAGGCGACGTCAGAAGTCTTGGCGGAACCGTTGCCGGAGAAAATGCCGCCGAGGGCGTCACCGAGCACGCTCTGCGCATTGGCGGATACGGTGAGGGCCGTAGCCAAAGCGATGATAGAAACGATTTTCTTCATAATGAGTATTGTTTATTAAGTTTGTTTCAGCGGGTAAAGATAATCATTTTTTATTGATTATTCCTCTTTTTCGCTCCAACCTTGTGCTTTTATGGGGAATTCCACGCCTTCCGGAGTCACCAGGACCGCGCCGGCATCCGGCTGGGCCAGATGGCCGATAATGTCGAAAGTCTGGAATTCCCGGCGGAATTTCTCCAGCGAGAGGATGGGAACGACGAAAAGGAGACGGTTGTCGTCGCCGCCGTTCATGGCTGCGCTCACCGGATCCAGGTTCAGTTCCTTGCCCAGGGCGAAGCTGTTGCCTTCGAAGGGAATCTTGTCGGCATACACTTTGGCGCCCAGGCCGCTGTCCCTCTGGAGGCGTTTGAGGGCATCTGAGAGGCCTCTGGTGACGAAATAACCGTAAGAAGGATAGATTTCCTGGTCTTCCAGGCGTTCTACCACGGAAGCGTCCAGTTCCGGGCGCAGGTAGGAGCCGACAAGCATCTTGTACTGCGACATGTCCGGCTCTTTGCCGCTGGCCTCGAACTCCTTCGCACCTTTTTCCAGCACCTGGAGACCCAGGTAGGCGGCACCGAGGGCACCGGAGACGCAGATCAGGTCTTTGGACTTGGCCGCCATGCGCCGTTTCCCGGTCAGGAGCGACGTTTCTCCCGTGGCCGACAGGGACACGTACAGGCCGTTGTTCGAAGGCTGCAGGTCCAGGTTGACAGCCTCGAAGCCATGCTCCTTGGCCGCAACGGTGATTCCCATCCACAACTCCTTGATCTGCGGAAAATCGAGTTTGGCCGATACGCCCAGCACGACGTTCAGCAGTTTCGGGTGCGCGAGGGCGGCGTACAGCTCTCCCACAACGCCCACTACACACTTGTAACCCAGGTGTTTAAGCGGAAAATACACCAGATTGAAGTCGATGCCTTCCAGATACATCCGGGCGGCGGTGGTGATGTGGCCCCCTTTGGCGCAAGTGTAGCTGAGACCGCTGACGGGAGAATATGCAGAAAGGCGATAGAACTGCTCTATCGCCTCCACTTTACCTATTTCGGAAAATGATTCTGCCATTTAGCGGAGCTGGAAGATCACAGGGAAGGTGTAGGTTACCTTTACGGCACGGTCACGCTGTTTGCCGGGCTTCCACTTCGGGGAGCTGGAAACGACGCGGACAGCTTCCTTGTCCAGGGACTCATCCACGCCACGGAGCACCTTTACATTGGTTACGCGGCCGTCGGCCTCTACGGTAAACTGAAGGGTGACACGACCCTGCACACCGTTCTCCTTGGCGATTTCCGGATAGTTCAGACGGGAGTTCACCCATTTGGAGAATTCGTTGGCGTCGCCACCGTTGAAGGAAGGCTTCTGCTCTACGAGCTGGAACGGAATGGCTTCCTCTTCCACTTCTTCCTCTTCTACGGCTGCCTCTTTGTAGTCCTGGATTTCCACAGCCTGGTTGTTGTCTTCCAGGTTGATGAACAGATCGTCATCCAACTTGATGTCATCGTCCACGATGTCGATCTGGTCGCTCAGGACAGGGATGGAAGGAGCCTCGGGCGGGGGCGGGGGGAGTTCGTTCTGGATGGCGATCATCTCTTCTTCCACGACAACCTGGGTGGTGTCCTCAAGGGCAGCGACCTTGGCGTCTTTGGAAGACCAGTTGAAAGCGAAGAACACGATGCCCAGAGCAACGAGAAGGCCGATCTCAGTAAAGAGCAGGCGCTTGTTCTCAAGGCTGGCTTTTTCGGATTTCTTGATTTCCATAACTGTTATTTTTTAAATGGTTTTTTTCTCTGATGCAAAGATAAAACCTATTTTTGAGGCGGCAAGAGAATCCCGAAAAAAGAATCTCGTCACGCTATTTGCGTAAATAACTGGCTACTAATAGTTTACACGCTTTGTAAAAATTCAAATTCTCGCAAACAGCAAAGACCCTGTCGAAAACCATTAAATTTTTGCGTTTTTCCACTACCTCAGTTGGAAGATGACAGGGAAGGTATAAGACACCTTCACAGCCCGGTCCCGCTGCCTTCCAGGGGTCCATTTGGGGGAGGAAGAAACCACGCGGACAGCCTCCTCGTCCAAGAGGGGATCGGCCCCTTTGAGTACGCGGACGCCGGAAACGCGCCCGTCAGTGCCGATTGTGAACTGAAGGGTGACCCGGCCCTGGACGCCCAGTTCGCGGGCAGTTTCGGGATACACGAGCCGGCTGTTGACCCAACGGGAGAACTCGTTGGCATCCCCGCCGTTGAAGCTGGGCTTGGTCTCGACAATCACCATTGGAATGACTTCATCCGTATCTTCCTCCTCAGGGACATCGGCCAACTGATAGGGCTGGATGGAGAAGGTCTGGCCATTCTCTTCGGTCAAGTCCTGGAAATCGATATCCAAGTCTACATCATCTTCTACGATTTCCAGGACATCAGAGATGACGGGAATCTCGGGAAAGGAAGGAGGAGCAGGAGGAGTATCCAGCTCGACAGAAAGGATGTCGTCTTCCTCCACCAGGCGGGTATTATCCTCCAGAAGGGCAACAGGAGAAGCTTTGACGGACCATTCAAACAGGCCGTAAACCAGGGCGAGGGAAAGGACCAGGCCCGTTTCGATAAAGAGCAGTCTTTTGTTTTCCAGACTGGCTCGGCTGCTTTTCTTGATTTCCATAATACAACAGTCTAAAGGTGAAACATAGGTTCCGGAACTGTTGCAAAATTACCCACAAAAACGGTCCTGTTCAATAACGTCCGCTTTGCAAATTCTCGCAAAGCGGACGTTATAAACAACTGACCGTCAGATATATAACTTGAAACCCCTTTGGCTATTTCTCCAACTGGAGCAGGAGAAAATCCCTGTCAGGGCTGTCGGACGCCTTGATCCTTTCTTTCAGGCGGTAGACCCGGTTGTAAACGAAGGGCTTGTCTTTTTCCAGAAGCGTGGAGATGGTCGTGGAGGAGAAACCCGCAACCGTAAACATGTACAGCAGATAATCTTCTTCTTTCCATTTGGGAAAAGCAGCCCGGAGACGCTTCATTACCCGGTCGTGGGAATCGTTCAGGGACTGTTCCAGGCTTTTCTGCACTTTCTCGTCGGCACGCAGGCCTTCTACAAGGGAGCGGACTTCCTTCAGGATCTTGGGCTGGAGGGAGGAGGTGCCTTCATAGACATAATACTGCTCGCAAAGGCGGTCCAGCATGTCCATGCCGATGTCGGACCCGGCGCCCTTCCGCGTTCCTTCCAGCAGGCTGAGGCGCGACTGAAGGTCTTCGGCGATGGACATCACCCGGTCGTTCTCTTCCCGCTCCAGCAGGAGCTGCTTTTCCGTCTGGGCTTTTCTGGCCCATAAATAGAGCAGCAACGTAGCAAGGACGGCGACGATGAAAAACAGGAGCGACCAGGCCCTGACACGGGCTTTTTCGATGGAACGGGCCACCTGTTCGGCCTTCAGGAAAGAGACCAGGCCGCTTCCATAGCGGTTGGTGGCCGTCTGCACCGTGCCCATCAGCTCCCAGGCGCGCATCCGGTCCACAGCGGGACCATTCTTTTCAAAATACAGACAGGCGCGCTGCAGGGCGGCTTCCGAAGCATCGTCCAGGAAATAGTACGTTTTATAAAAACTGTAGGCCGTAAGGTAATCGAAAGTGGCCTTTTCGCGGTCCGACAGGGTATTCCGGTCCAGGCTGTCCAGCAGATACAGGGCCGACTCAGGATCCGATTCCAGGCTGCGCGAAGCTTCCCGCAAAATAGCATTCTCCCGGCTGCAAGCAATCGGGAGAATAGCTAAGATGCAATATATCAGAAGCTTCCGCATGAATTAAAGATTCCTCAGGAGGTTGGTAAGGGAGACCTTCTTCTCGATGAGGGCGCGGAGATCCTCAATCTTGACGCGTTCCTGGGTCATGGTGTCGCGGTCGCGCACGGTGACGCAGCCATCGTTCAGCGTATCATGGTCTACGGTAACGCAGAAAGGCGTGCCGATGGCATCCTGACGGCGATAACGCTTGCCGATGGAGTCTTTTTCGTCGTACTGGTAGGAGAAGTCGTATTTCAGCTCGTCCACCACTTTCTGGGCAAGTTCGGGGAGACCGTCCTTCTTGACGAGCGGCATGACGGCTACTTTAATCGGGGCAAGCGGGGCGGGAATCCGCATCACAACGCGCTCCTCGCCGTTTTCGAGCTTCTCGACGGTATAAGAATGGGCCAGGACGGCCAGGCACATGCGGTCTACGCCGATCGAGGTCTCGATGACATACGGAGTATAGGACGTATTCTCCTCAGGGTCAAAGTATTCGATCTTCTTGCCAGAGAATTTCTGGTGGTTACTGAGGTCGAAGTTCGTGCGGCTGTGGATGCCTTCCAGTTCCTTGAAGCCGAAGGGGAAGTTGAATTCGATGTCGGTGGCGGCGTTGGCATAGTGGGCCAGCTTCTCGTGGTCGTGGAAACGGTAGTTTTCGGCCCCCATTCCCAGGTTGACGTGCCATTTCATGCGGGTCTCCTTCCACTTTTTGAACCACTCCAGCTCGGTGCCGGGCTTGATGAAGAACTGCATTTCCATCTGCTCGAACTCGCGCATGCGGAAGATGAACTGACGGGCCACAATCTCATTGCGGAAGGCCTTGCCGATCTGCGCAATGCCAAAAGGAATCTTCATGCGACCGGTTTTCTGGACATTCAGATAGTTCACAAAAATGCCCTGGGCGGTCTCAGGACGCAGATAAATGGTGCTGGCACCGTCGGCCGTGGAGCCCATGGAGGTCTGGAACATGAGGTTGAACTGGCGCACTTCCGTCCAGTTGCAGGTGCCGCTGATGGGGCAGACAATGCCGCAGTCGATGATAATCTGGCGGTATTCGGCAAAATCGGAGGCCTGTTCGGCCTTCATGAAACGGTTGTGGACCTCGTCGTACTTGGCTTTTTCGCGCAGGACGTTGGGGTTGGTGGCGCGGAACTGCTCTTCGTTGAAAGCGTCGCCGAACTTTTTGCGGCCCTTGGCCACTTCCTTCTCGATTTTTTCCTCGATTTTGCCGAGGTAATCCTCGATGAGGACGTCGGCCCTGTAGCGCTTCTTGGAGTCTTTATTGTCGATGAGAGGGTCGTTGAAGGCACTCACGTGGCCGGAAGCCTCCCAGATGCGGGGATGCATGAAAATAGCCGAATCGATACCGACGATATTCTCATTCAGGCGGGTCATGGCTTCCCACCAATAGTTTTTGATGTTGTTTTTGAGCTGGACGCCCATCTGGCCGTAGTCATACACGGCGGCGAGGCCGTCGTAGATCTCGCTGGAAGGGAAGATGAAACCATATTCCTTGCAGTGGGCAACCAGTACTTTAAATAATTCTTCCTGTGTCATATAATGTTGATATTTAGATTCTTCACTTCGTTCAGAATGACAAATTCAGAATGGCAAATTTACGCAAAAATATCGGGAAAAGCGGTGCGGATTTCCGGCTTTGAGATTTCCAGCAGCGGCTTTTTCACAAAATCCCGCTGGCCGATAAGCGGATGCGGAACCGTAAGCTCCTGTGTCTGAATCTGATGGGCGCCGTAGCAGAGAATATCCACGTCGATGATGCGGTTGTGGTAAATGCGGCATCCGGCATCGTCAAAAAGGGCTTCTTCCGTGCGTCCAAGGGCCTTTTCCACGTCTTTGGCAATGCGGAGGATCTCGGTGGCGTGCTCCTCCGGCGTACCCTTGCGGGGAAGGCGGTACAGAAGGCACATATTCAGAAAATCAGGCCCCTCAAAGCCCCAGGCAGGCGTTTCCACAATGCGGGAAATCCGCTCGGGATGGGTGCCGAAGGCCTGGTCCAGCAGGTTCACCGCCCGCAGCAGGTTGCTGTCGCGGTTGCCTTCATTGGATCCCAGTCCAAGGTATACGTCTACGCGTTCCATCAGTCGTTCAGTTTGCCGTATGTGTCTTCTTCGTAGTCTAAACCCAGTTCTACGCGCGCTTCTTCCGAAAGCATGCTCCGGTCCCACTCGGGTTCAAAAGTGAGCTCTATGGCCACTTTAGACACCCCTGGGACGGCTTCCACACCCTGCTGCACTTCCATCATCACCTGGTCGGCCATGGGGCAGTTGGGAGCGGTGAAGGTCATGAGGATGCTGACCTCGCGCGCTTTGTTGATATTGAGCTCATAAATCAGGCCCAAATCGTAGATATTCACCGGGATTTCCGGGTCATACACCTCTTTCAATGCGGCGATAACGCCGGCATACAAGGGCTGCAGCTCCTTTACATCCTCGGCGGTGAGTACTTCTTTATCAGGCATTTGCAGCAATTTCTTTAATCGTTTCAATCATGGAAACCAACCCATTCGCCCGCGTAGGAGAAAGATTCTCCCGAAGGCCGATCTGAGCCACGAATCCAAAGTCGTCGGCCGCGATCTCTTCGGGCGTACGGCCGGAATAGACACTCACAAGGAGGGAAATGATGCCCTTGGTAATGATGGCATCGCTATCGGCCTGGAAATACAGGCGTCCGTCACGGAGTTCTGCGTCCAGCCATACGCGGGACTGACAGCCTTTGATGAGGCGGTCTTCCGTCTTTTTCTCTTCCGGAAAGGGCTCCAGGGCCTTTCCCAGCTCAATGAGATACTCATACTTGTCCAGCCACTCCTCGTACAGGGAGAAGTCTTCGATGACCTCTTGTTTCCTTTCTTCCAGTGTCATACCAACATACCGATCGCCCTATCCAGGCATTTTACAAAATACTCCGCCTCTTCCAGCGTATTATACGGGCCGAAGGAAGCCCTCAGAAGCCCTGTCACGCCCAGGCGGTCCATGAGCGGTTCGGCACACATCTGCCCGGAACGGAGGGCGATTCCCATTTTGTCCATCAGGAGCGCAAGGTCCTCATGATGAGCACCTTTCACAGCAAAAGAGAAAAGTGGGACCTTGGTTCCACGTGGAACCCCGTAAAGCGTAATCCGCTCATCCTCAGTCAGTTTCCCGTACACGTAATCCAAAATCGCGTCCTGCTCCTGCTGAACGGCCGGATCTTTTCTGCAGGCATCGGCAAAAGAGATGGCCGGCACAAGCGTAGGGACGCTGTTGAAGTTCTGTGTCCCGGCTTCGAATTTCGCGGGAAGGGGGGCATAGGTGGTACCGGAGAAACGCACGGTCCCGATCATCTCGCCGCCGCCCATATAGGGAGGCATCTGCTCCAGCCATTTTTGCTTTCCGTAAAGCACACCCGTCCCGGTGGCAGCATAAAGCTTGTGCCCTGAAAAGACATAGAAGTCACAGTCCAAATCCTGCACGTCCACTTTCTCATGAACGATGCCCTGTGCTCCGTCCACCAGGACCGGAACGCCGGATTCGTGGCAGATCCGGACCATTTCACGCACATCGTTAACAAGCCCTAAAACATTGGAAATGTGACAGATAGCCGCAATCTTGGTGCGCTGAGAAATCAATTTTCGGAGCGCTTCGGGCTGCAGGACGCCATTTTCGTCAATGTCAAGGACTTTCAGGACCGCCTTTTTCCGCTCACAAAGCATTTGCCACGGAACGATGTTGCTGTGATGCTCGGCAACCGAGACGATTATTTCGTCCCCTTCGTGCATGAACGCTTCACCGAAAGAAAAAGCCACCAGGTTCACGGCCGCGGTAGCGCCGCTGGTGAAAACAATCTCTTTCGCGGAAGACGCGCCGATAAAAGCGCGGACACACTCCCGGGTATTCTCGTACGCCTCGGTAGCGTCGGCCGCCAATTTATGCACGGCGCGGTGTATATTGGCGTTTTCCGCTTCCACAAGCCGCTTCCAGGTATCCACAACCGCCGCCGGCCGCTGGGCAGACGCAGCGTTATCCAGATACACGAGCGGCTTCCCGTACACCTGGGTGCCGAGAATAGGGAATTGGGCGCGTATTTCAGATACAGACATTACAATTGGATAAGTCTGCAAATTTACATAAATTTGCGTTATGATAGAATATATTAAAGGACAAATCGTCAGTCTCAGCCCCACAGAACTCATTCTGGACAACCACGGAATCGGGTACAGCATCCTCATTTCCCTCCAAACCTACGAGGTATTCCAAGGAAAAACGGAGGCTACGGCTTATATCCACCACTATATCCGGGAAGACGAAGAGCTGTACTTCGGCTTCGCTACCAAAGACGAGCGGGAACTCTTCCGCCTGCTGATCGGCGTATCCGGAATCGGCGTAGCGTCGGCCAGGATGATGCTGTCAACGCTGACCTCTGACGAGATCCGGCAGGCCATCCTTGCAGAAGACGTGAACCGGATCAAAACCGTCAAGGGAATCGGCCTCAAGAGCGCCCAGAGGGTGGTTTTGGAGCTCAAAGACAAGATCGTAAAGGGAGAAGGAACAGACACTTCCGTCCTTTTCAAAGCCAACAACTCCGCCCTGGCAGACGAGGCCACAACCGCCCTGGTTATGCTCGGTTTCAGCAAAGCCAATATCGGCAAGGTGCTCCCGGGAATCATGAAAGATCAGCCGGATGCAAAAGTAGAAGATATTATAAAAGCCGCCCTAAAGCGGCTATAAACTGTTCCACGTGGAACAAAACTATCTTCCAAAGTAAACGAGAAGAACCGAAATATCGGCAGGAGAAACGCCGGAGATATGAGAAGCCTGAGCAATCGTCTCGGGCTTATATCTTTTTAATTTCTGGCGACACTCGATTGACAAGCCTTGAATCGCATCAAAATCGAAGTCGGAAGGGATTTTAATGTACTCCAGCCGGTTATTTTTGTCAGCCTGCTGCTTTTCCCGTTCGATGTATCCGGCATATTTTATAGCTACCTCAACCGAAGTGACGACATCTGGCGTAAAAGCAGGATTTGTTCCACGTGGAACAAACTGAAGCAAATCAGAGAGTGAAAGTTCCGGACGAGAGACCAAATCGGCCAAATGCTTACTCTCAGAAAGAACAGTAGAACCAACGTCAGATAGATAGGGATTAACCACATCTGGACGAAGTTTACTGCTCTCACATAGCACAGATAGCTCATTGACGGCTTCCTGCTTGCGCATCATCGCAGCATACCGTTCTTCGGAAGCAAGTCCCAGGTCATGCGACAGAGCAGTCAAACGGAAATCGGCATTGTCCTGACGAAGCAGAATGCGGTACTCAGCACGGGAAGTAAACATCCGGTAAGGCTCGTCGACCCCCTTATTGACAAGGTCGTCGATCAGAACGCCGATATAGGCCTGGTCGCGCCGAAGAATAAACGGATCCTTACCAGAAAGCCACAGGACAGCATTCATACCGGCAATAATACCCTGCGCAGCAGCTTCCTCGTAACCTGTCGTACCATTTACCTGCCCGGCCAGGAAGAGATTGTCTACAACCCGGGAGCGCAGCGAGTAATGCAGGTACTGCGGGTCAAAGTAATCGTACTCGACAGCATAAGCCGGCTTGAAGAACACGGCATTCTCCAAACCCTCGATGGCGTGAACAGCATCCTGCTGGACTTCCAAAGGAAGAGAAGAAGAAAAACCCTGAAGATAATACTCAGGAGAAGTCCGGCCTTCGGGTTCCAGGAAAAGCTGATGAGAATCCTTATCGGAAAAAGTACGGAGCTTGTCTTCGATACTGGGGCAGTACCGCGGACCCTTTCCATGAATACGGCCGGTGAAAAGTGGCGACCGGTCGAAGCCCGTCCGAAGAATCTCATGCACCCGCTCATTGGTATGAAGCAGATAACAGTCCATCTGCTCTCCGCCGGCCTGAACGGAAGAGGGACGGTCAAGGAAAGAGAAGCGCTCCGGAGAAACGTCACCAGCCTGGCGGGCCAACTTGGACAGATCGATCGACCGGATGTCGATACGGGGAGGGGTTCCCGTTTTCATCCGGGCAGTCGGAATTCCAAAATCGGCCAGCTGGTCAGAAATCCCGTAAGAAGATTTCTCGCCGATGCGTCCTCCTTCGAAAGTATGCTCGCCGATGTACATCTTGCCGTTCAGGAAGGTTCCGGCCGTCAAAATAAAGGCACGAGCGTAGAAAATTGCACCGGTAACTGTACGAACGCCGGCAATTTCGCGATTCTCAAAGAGGAAATCGGCCGCAAAATCGGCGTAAATACTTAAATTAGAAGCACTTAGGAGAACTTTTAACCATGTGCTGGAAAATTGCTGTTTATCGCACTGCGCACGCGGACTCCACATGGCGGGACCTTTGGAGCGGTTGAGCATGCGGAACTGCAGCGTAGAAGCATCTGTAACGACTCCGGACCAACCGCCAAGCGCATCAATCTCACGGACAATCTGTCCTTTGGCAATACCGCCCACGGCAGGGTTACAACTCATCTTGGCCAGGCCGTTCAGGTCAGGCGTAAGAAGCAAGACGGAGGACCCCATCCCTGCAGCAGCCATCGCCGCTTCACAGCCGGCATGACCGCCACCAATCACAATGACATCAAAACGCTTCATCCGACAAGAAGACGCTGGGAAAGATAGTAATTTTCTTTGGCGCGCATCACGGCGATGTCCTCTTCGGTGTGATCGTCATAGCCGATCAGATGCAGGACGCCATGAACAATGACGCGGTTCAGTTCATCGGCAAACTCGGTACCGTAGAAAGCGGCGTTTTCGCGAACAGAGTCGATGCTGATGAACAGGTCGCCGGAGAGGCGGTTGCCTTCACAGTAGTCGAAGGTAATGATGTCCGTGTAATAATCGTGTTGCAGATATTTTATATTGACATCCAAAATATAATTATCGGAGCAAAATATAACTGCGATATCACCCAGACGCTTGGCTTCACTCTCGGCGACAAACTTGAGCCAATGGGAAGTCAGGCGTTTTTCCTTGAAAGAAAACTGAATATCTTCGGTATAATAAGAAACCATAACCAGTAATTTGACGCAAATTTACTAAATTTGCACGATATGTCAGAATTCAAGACCAATAAAGCCGTCTTCGTGGGCGTCATCCTGGAAAAAGGAGGAGAAAGAAAAGTGCAGGAGTATCTGGAAGAACTCCGCTTCCTGGCCGAAACAGCCGGCGCCGAGGGCGACAAAATGTTCACCCAGCGCCTGGACCGGCCCGACAAAGCCACCTACATCGGCCCGGGAAAACTGAACGAAATCAAGGAGTACTGCCAGGAGAACCAGATCGAGTACGTCATCTTTGACGACGAGCTCACCGGTATGCAGCAGCGTAATATCGAGAAGGTCATCGCCTGTTCGGACGTCATCGACCGCACCTCCCTCATCCTCGAAATCTTCGCCCAGCGGGCCAAGACCTCCTACGCCAAAATGCAGGTGGAGCTGGCGCACTACAACTACATGCTTCCGCGCCTGGCCGGCATGTGGACCCACCTGGAGCGGCAGCGGGGCGGCATGGGCACCCGCGGCGGCATGGGTGAAACCCAGATCGAGATTGACCGCCGTATTGTCAAGCAGCGCATTTCCAAACTGAAGGAAGACCTGAAGAAAGTAGACCGGCAGATGGCCACGCAAAGGGGCAACAGAGGCTCTCTCGTGCGCCTGGCCCTCGTCGGGTATACCAATGTGGGGAAGAGCACCCTGATGAACCTCCTGGCCAAATCCGACGTCTTTGCCGAGAACAAGCTCTTCGCCACGCTGGACACCACCGTCCGGAAAGTCGTCATCGAAAACGTGCCCTTCCTCCTGAGCGACACCGTCGGCTTCATCCGGAAGCTCCCCACCCAGCTCGTCGAAGCCTTCAAAAGCACCCTGGACGAGGTCCGCGAGGCCGACGTCCTCCTCCACGTCGTAGACATCTCCCACCCCGACTTCGAGGAGCAGATGGCCGTCGTGGAGCAGACGCTCAAGGAAATATCGGCCTTCAACAAGCCTGTGTACGTGATTTTCAACAAAGTGGACGCCTACACCTACGAGCCCTACGACGAGTTCTCCCTCCAGCCCAGGCAGCCTGTCAACCGCACCCTCGAGGAGCTCAAGAGCAGCTGGATTGCCGAGGAGAAGACCCCTTGCATCTTCATCAGCGCGAGGGAAAAGATCGGCATAGAAAAACTCCGCAACGACCTCTATAAGATCGTCGCGGAGATTCATGCGGGAAGATATCCTTTCAATAACTTCCTGTGGTAGAAGCTCCTATAACTGCATTTGAATGCCCAAAAAAAAGCATCTTCCGCGAAGTTTGTTTGTGCTTAAATAGCTGCGATAAGTATTGATATAATCCCTGCGGTATTCGTTAACTCCCAGGATATTCCTGCATGCTGCCGTCAGAATAAAAGCGGGGAATCTCCAATTGATTTCCAGATTGATGAAGGGTTGATTATTGGCAATCTGAACGTCATCAATATAGTCCCGTCGGAAATACAGCTGCGACTGAATAGAAAGCGGCTTGATGGGCTGCAGTTTTAATTCACAGTCAACATCGATGGAATGACATGTTCCATCAAAGGAACCTTTCGTCAATTCTTTCGTAAACTGTCCTTTTCCGGAAATGGTAAGCCAGTTTACAGGGTGGAAAGATGCCGACAGGGAGGTGTTTATATGATTACTAAGCAAGGATACTTCCTTTTCCTGCAAACGTTCGTTTTTTGTAAAAATTATCCCGGGTTGATAAGTACTATTTGTTACAAATAATAAGTGCTATTTTTGATTTGATTAATAATTGCAGAAATTCATGGTTGTTGCGTATATACGTGTAAGCACTGAGATGCAGTCTTATGAAGGTCAATGTTACGAGATTGAGCGATGGGCTCAGGCACACGGTATATGCGTGGACTGTTGGGAACAGGAAAAGGTGTCCGGGACGATGAAGGTGGAAAAGCGCACGCTGGGAAGGCTCCTGAAAAAGATGAAAAAGGGCGACATGCTGCTGGTCTGCGAACTTTCCCGCCTGGGCAGGAACATGCTGATGGTGATGTCCGTCCTGAACGCCTGTTCCCAAAAAGGGGTGGAAATCCGCTCCATCAAGGACAATTTCGAACTGTCCGACTCCCTGAATTCGCGGATCATCGCCTTTGCTTTTTCCCTGGCGGCGGAGATCGAGCGCAACCTTATATCTCAACGCACGCGCGAGGCGCTGGCCGCGAGGAAATTGGCGGGCGTCAAGCTGGGCCGGCCAGCCGGAAAGTCCCGAAAACAGGCCGATTTTGACGAAAAGTATGCAGAAATCATGAATAGACTGGAGGCCGGCGCCACCTTGTCCTCCGTGTCCAAATGGCTGAAAATCCACCCGAATACTCTGTCCCGGTACCTAAAGAATAAGCAATCCGTCCAGAAAAATGAACCACATGGGTAATTTCTTAAAATATTTTTCAATTTAAAAATTTCAACAATTATTCATTGATTTCTCATAATTTTTAATTAAATTGGTCGCTGAAATGAATTAAAAAAGATTTAAAAAGACCAAAAACCTTATTATATCGCATAAAACGCAGACTTTGAGAAACTTGCAAATTCAAAATTCTTTTCTAATCTTTGCACCCTAGTTCGCCTAAAAAACGAACCTTAAAAAGTGTATTCGAAACTATAAGATCTTATCAATATTTATGTTTAACTAGTTGTCTTGCTTATGAAAAAGTTCAAGATTTTTTTCACGGCTCTGGCACTGACACTTTCCACCTTTGCCGCACTGGCACAGAACGTTACTGTGAACGGTACGGTTAAAGATGCAGCCGGTGAACCCATCGTAGGCGCCAATGTGGTGCTGCAGGGTAGCACCACCGTCTATGCCCTGACCGACTTCTCGGGTGCTTTCAAAATCTCCGTTCCCAAAAACGGAAGCCTCGAAGTGAGTTGCATGGGTTACCAGAGTGTCGTGGTTCCCGTAAACGGGAAAAACACCCTTGCCATCACTCTGGCAGACGATTCCCAGATGATTGACGAAACCATCGTCGTCGCATTCGGTACTTCCACCAAGGAAGCCTTCACCGGATCGGCCACCGTGGTGAATGCCGAATCCATCCAGAAAGTGCAGGGTTCGGATGCAACGCGCGCCATTGAAGGTCACGTTGCCGGTGTCCAGATGACCACTCCTTCCGGTTCCCTGGGCTCCTCGCCTTCCATCATCATCCGCGGTATCGGTTCCATCTCGGCCGGTAACTCTCCGCTCTATGTGGTGGACGGTATCCCCTATAGCGGCGATATGAACAATATCAACCCGGCCGATATCGAATCCATCACCGTTCTGAAAGATGCGGCATCCAACTCCCTGTACGGCTCCCGCGGCGCCAACGGCGTCATCATGGTGACCACTAAGAAGGCCAAAGGCGGAGACGCTGTCGTGAACGTGGACGCCAAATGGGGTCTGAACACCAAGGCTCTCCAGGACTACGACTACATCACCGATCCCGGCCAGTACTACGAGGCTCACTATGCCGCTCTGTACAACTACTACCTCCTCAACGGTTACGACCACAGCTCCGCTCACCTCACCGCTGCGGGCCAGGTGGCCGGTCCTGTCAAACAGGGCGGTCTGGGCTACAACGTATACACGGTTCCCGAAGGCCAGCTCCTGATCGGCTCCAACGGCAAACTGAACCCGGAAGCCACGCTGGGCAATAAGGTGACCTACAACGGCAATGAGTATCTCCTCCTCCCCGATAACTGGATGAAAGAAGCCTACACGCAGTCCCTGCGTCAGGAATACAATGTGAACGTCTCCGGTACCACCGGCAAGGCTTCCATCTACGCTTCCTTCGGTTACCTGAACAACAAGGGTATCATCCGCGGCGCCGACATGTACCGCTACACCGCCCGCCTGAAGACCGACTACCAGGCCAAGGAATGGCTCCGCGTCGGCATGAACATGGGCTACACCAACTTCAACTGGAACAACGGTAACAGTTCCGAAGGCAGCGCCGGATCCACCGGTAACATCTTCGCAGCAGCAGCCTCCATCGCCCCTATCTACCCGCTGTACATCCGCGACGGAGAAGGTAACATCCTCACCGACTCCCACGGCTACACCCGCTACGACTATGGTAACAAAGCCAACGGCGGCTTCACCCGTTCCGTCATGGCCAATGCCAACCCTGTGCAGTCCAGCATCATCAACGTGAACAACTCGGAAGGCAATGCCTTCAACGGAACCGGCTATGCCGAGGTCCGCTTCCTGAAAGACTTCAAGTTCACCTTCAACGCCGGTGCCGGTATCGACGAAACCCGCAGCACCTCCATGAACAACATGTACTACGGTCAGTTTGCAACGGACAACGGCCTCATCAGCAAACAGCACAGCCGCTCCTTCTACCTGAACCTCCAGCAACTGCTCGAGTACACCAAGACTTTCGGCGACCGCCATCACTTCCAGGCTCTCGTCGGCCATGAGAACTACTATCGCAACAGCGTTTCCCTGTATGCCGACAAGTCCCAGATGTCTTCCATGAGCAATCTGGAACTGGACGGCGCCGTGGTGGACGGCAAGAGCGCAAGCTCCAGCAAGAGCCACTATAACACGGAAGGTTACTTCGCCCGCCTGCAGTACGACGACAACAACACCCTCTTCCTGTCGGCCTCTTTCCGTTATGACGCTTCCATGCGTTTTGCTTCCGACAAATGGTGGGGTGCATTCTGGTCCGTCGGCGCCGGCTGGCTCATCAACAAGGAACGTTGGTTCAATGCGCCTTGGGTGGACATGCTCAAGCTGAAAGCTTCGGTCGGTTCCCAGGGTAACGACGGTATCGGCGCCTACCGCTATATCGACACCTTCAGCATCTCCAACGGTAACGACCGCGTGGCCATCCTCTTCGGCTCCAAGGGTAACCCGGACATCAAGTGGGAAACCAACACCAACGTCAACGCCGGTGTGGACTTCGAACTGTTCGACCGCAGGGTCAACGGCGGATTCGAATTCTTCTACCGCAAGACCGCTGACATGCTGTTCTACTTCCCGGTAGCCCCGTCACTGGGTTATGGCGGATACTACGCCAACATCGGCGACATGCGCAACCGCGGTATTGAACTCTCTCTGGACGTGGATGTCATCCGCACCAAGAACTTCAATTGGAACATCAACGCCAATGCCACCCACTACGCCAACAAGGTGCTCCGGCTCCCGGAAGAGCGCAAGACCACCACAGTCGAGGGCTACAAGGGTTTCGCCACCGGTAACAAGTTCGTCGGCGAAGGTCTCCCTTACAACACCTTCAAACTCCCGAAATACGCAGGCGTGAACGCTGAGGACGGTCTCCCGATGTGGTATGTGGACCAGACCGATGCCGACGGCAACGTAACCGGACGCACCACCACGACGGCCTACTCCGACGCCACCGAGTACCTCTGCGAGGATCCTACCCCGAAGGTATACGGCGGTTTCGGCACCGACATCACTTGGGGCGGCTTCGACTTCACGGTCCAGTTCACCTATTCCCTGGGCGGCAAGACCTATGACAGCGGCTACGCTTCCCTCGTCGGAAACCCTGCCGGCACGCCCGGTAACAACTTCCACAAGGATGTCCTGCAGGCCTGGACGGTGGACAACCCGAACACCAGCTTCCCCCGTTTCGTCTACAATGACGAGAACATCAACGCAGCCAGCGACCGCTTCCTGGTTCCGGCCAGCTACCTGAACATCCAGAACGCCCAGATCGGTTACACCCTTCCCCAGAAGTGGACCAAGAAAGTGGGTGTGAGCCGCCTGCGCATCTATGCTACTTGTGACAATATCTGGTACTGGTCCTACCGCAAGGGTCTGGATCCCCGCTACAGCTTCAGCGGTTCTACCAACAATACTGTCAACTCTCCTGTCCGGACCATCTCCGGTGGTATCAACATCACCTTCTAAAAAGACGTAGATATGAAAAACATACTTTTCAAAGTTGCCGGTATTCTGTCTGCGACCACCCTGCTCGCTACGGGCTGTATCAAAGAATATGTTCCCGAAGGCAGCACGCAGACAGCTGCCCAGGTAGCCGCCAATGACGACGCGCTGTCCGCCATGGTCAACGGTGTCGGCGTAAGCATGATGGCCAGCGGAACGGCCGGTTATTACAGCACCTACGGCTGGCATACCGACTTCGGTATCGGCGCCATCCAGCTCATGACCGAATACATGCTGGACGACATGGTCACCATGGGTTCCAACCCGTACTACAACCGCTTCTATCAGAGCGTCCTGGGTTCCGGCATGGATACCCGCTACGCCTATCCTGCCTACTACTGGGACTGCTACTACCAGTGGATCAAAGCGGCCAATGACATCATCAACCTCATCGACCCCGCCACCGCCACGGACATCACCCGCGGTTATCTGGGACAGGCCTATGCCTACCGCGCCTCGTTCTACCTGGACCTGGCCCGTCTGTATGAGCCCCGCGAGAACAAGTACACGGACATTTCTGCCGTGAAAGGCCTCACCGTTCCCATCGTAACGGAAAAGACCACGGAACAGGATGCCAAGAACAACCCGCGTGTTACACACGACGTTCTCTACAAGTTCATCCTGGACGACCTGGATCTGGCCGAGCAGTATCTTGACGGTACCAGCTACGACTACACCACGCCCAATGCTACACTGGTTGACGGCCTGCGTGCCCGCGCTTACCTGGAAATGGGCAGCTTTGGCGACGCCGGCGCTTACGAGAAGGCTTACGAGGCCGCCAAGAAAGTGATAGACAATGCCGACTATGCTCCGCTTACCCAGGCCCAGTGGGAAGACCCTTCCACCGGCTTCAATGACGGCGGTTCCAACAAAGCCTGGATCTGGGGCCTCACCTGCTCCGACCAGATTGCCGGCAACATCACCTGCCACATGGCCCACATCTGCAACGAAGGCGCCTGGGGCTATGCTCCGCTGGCCCAGATCGGCATCAATAAATCCCTGTACGAGCGTATTCCGGATACGGACTGGCGCAAGCACTCCTGGCTGGATCCCAAATTCATGGACTACTACCAGTACAGGTTCGCCGATTCCGACCAGACTGCATTCCTGAACGGTACCGGTTCCTATTCCGAGAATGATCCGGCCAAGCCTTACGAATCCATCAAATTCCGTCCGGCCCAGGGTAACACCACCAACTACACCGTCGGCAACAGCGGCGACCTGGTGCTCATGCGCGTTGAGGAAATGTACTTCATCGCCGCCGAGGCCCTCGCCAACATGAACCGCATCGGCGAAGCCCAGCAGGTGCTGAACTCCCTCATCCAGACCCGCAACAGCAGCTACGACTGCTCTTCCTTCGGCACGCTGAAATCCTTCCTGGATGAGATGCTCTTCCAGAAGAAGATTGAATTCTGGGGTGAAGGCATCCTCATGTACGACTACAAGCGTCTGAACGAGAGTATCACCCGCGGATACGACGGCACCAACGAAGCTCCGGTCTATGCCTACAACAGCACCGGCCGCTCCCCGCTCTGGACCATCGTCATCACCCGTTCCGAATGCCAGAACAACAACGGTATCCCGCAGTCTCTGAACAATCCGGATCCTACCCAGAAGCTTACTCTTTGGTCAAAATAATTAAGGAATGAAGCATATGAAAAAAATTGCCCTTTATTCGCTTATGGCCGCTGCCGTCCTTGCCCTGGCTGGATGCGCACGCGAAAAGGCCTATGAGCCCGGTCCCAAGGACGATCCCAACTGCATGGGTGTCTATTTCCCCGAGCAGGAAGGAACCGGCGAAGTGGAACTGGACCCGGCCGACAATATCACCAAGCTTACTTTCGTCGCCAAGCGTGCCGAAAGCAAGTCTGAAACGGAGGATGTTCCCGCCGCCACCGTCCCTGTGACTGTGGTGGATGAGAACAACATCTTCACCGTCTCTCCCATCGAATTCGAAGCCGGACAGATCGAGACCACCTTCGAGGTCTCCTTCCCGAACGCAGAAGTGGGCGTTTCCTACCCCTGCGAAATCCGTATCGAGGATCCGAAATACGCATCGACTTACACCAGCCTTCCCACCTCCCTTTCCTTCACGGTTACCGCTGTGAAATGGAATCCGGTGGAAAAAGACGGCATTACCGTAGGTTCCTATAAGGATTTTGCCTTTGCCGACATGTACGGCGTAGGCACCGGTGTCCGTAACGATGTGGTTTATGAAGAGCGCGACGACCTTCCCGGCATGTATCGCACCAAGTGCCTGTACAATGCCGCACTGATGGGCAGCATCTTTGGATATCCTGCCTCAACCATTGAAAGCTACGGCTGGATTACTAACAAAGAAGGCTACTTCGTTATCGACGCGACCGACCCGAAAGCCGTGGTCATTCCCGCACAGAAACTGAACCTGCTGCTTTCCTCCAACGACGGTGAAATCTCCCTGCGTTCCCGCAGCGGTTATGAAGGCGTCCTGAAGGACAACGTAATCACCTTCCCGGCCAGCGGTATCCAGATGGGCTTTGCCAATGCCGGTTGGTATACCACCGCTTCCGGCGGCGAGACCAAGTTCATCCTCCCCGGCGGTAAAGACACCGACTACTCCATGACCGTCCGTCAGATGAACTACACTGACAATGAAGGCAACCTTCCTGTCCGTTTTGTCATCGGTGCCGACGTCAAGCAGGTCAAGTACGTGCTCGCCAACAAACTCCGCGTAGACGAGATTCCTGCCGTCGCTGAAGGCCTTGCCGACAATGCAGACGCCGTTACCATCACCGAGACCGGCACTGTCGATGTAAACATCAACACCGAAAAGACCGGTGTGTACACCCTCGTTGCCGCCGCCTTCGACGAGAAGGGCGCCAAGACGGCCGAAGCCTCCCTCGAACTCTCCTATGTAGCAGCCGGTGACGACAAGTCCGTCGTTGTCAGCGCCATCCTGGAGAATGTCTCCGAGGTGGACAAAGCCAAGGGCACTTCCGGTGAGAACAACCTCGCCTTCTTCGTACAGGGCAAAGAAATCACCGAAGCCATCGTTAAGGTATACGACTATATCCGCTTCTCCAGCGACCAGAGCAGCGTCATCTCCGACCTGTACAAGCAGACCCCCGTCAGCGAAGCCAACCTGGCCGATTTGAACGGCGCTGGCCTCAGCGGCTTCATGAGCGGCCTGGCTCCCGGTACCCAGTATGTCCTTCTGGTCTGGGCCACCAACGGTTACGATGAAACCATCATTGCCGAAGGTCCCGTCACCACCGAAGGCGACCCGCTGCCGGTCTATCAGGATTTCTCTCAGGAAAGCGTTGACTTTGATTATGCCATCGCGGACGAAAAGGACCTCTATGGATCCTGGAATCTATACGGTGTTGACTATTATGGCAGCCTGGGTGTCCGTGAATATATGGGTAAAGCCGTGTTTGAAGAGGATACAGACCATGCCAATGAAGGTCCCGATTCAGATGGACTTTACGATCAGTATGTCTATGCCTCCGGCTTCATGGGCAAATACTGCAGAACAGGATATCCTTCCGACAAGATTCAGATGGACCTGTACGACGGTTTACTGTATATTACAGCCGATGGCCCCGAAGATCTGGTATGGAGTTTTCATTACTATTCAAAACTTCAGGGAGGAAGATACAATCTTGGCTCTTATGTAATAGCGGGTATCCCTGTCATGGATGGTTACTATGCCTTTATCGATGCGACCAAATATGCGTCTTCGTACAATTTCAGCGGACTGTACTGGCGTTATAACGACGGTAACTACGCCTGCTGGTACGACTACCTGATGATAGACCCTGAAAAGGACGACAATGGTCTGGCAACGAATTCTGTTGTTATGGATGCAGCTATCTCAAATGCTCTCAACAACATTGACGTAGAAACCATTACCCAGCGCTATCTGATTAAGAAGGGCCGTGAATCCCTCACCACTCCTTCTTACAACGCCGGTATCATGCGCACCGACATCCGTCCTGAGCGCACCGTCCGTTTTGCAACTGTAAAATAAACTTCAATATGTTCTTTTGGAGACCCGACCCCACCCAAGAGCCGGGTCTCCTTTTCTACCTGAACCCATGCGAAAAAGACTGATTATCTGTATTGCGCTTTCTTTCAGCATCGTAGCTTGCCAAAAAGCGTCCGACCTCCAAGAGACGCTGCCTGCAACGGATAAAGGATCGGCCGCATTGCAAACCAAAGCGCTGAATACGCCGGAGGGCATCAATATGGGCAGCGTGATTGTCCGACTGGATCGTTCCTTCGTCGAAAAAGGCGATTTCTCGGCCCTCGAGAGCCTTTCCGGCGTTACGGAAGTACTTCCTGTCTTCCCTTCCACACCCGGCAAGGAAGAGCTGGAAAAGAAGCACCACCTGGACTGCTTCTATGAGGTGAAACTGTCCGAAGGAACCTCACCGGTCGCAGCGGCTTCCCGTCTGGCGGACCTGGGAGCGGTCCTTGCCATCGAGTATGACAAAAACCTCTCTGCCGACCGCCGCATCGAAGTGGTCCCGGCAGACGACATTCCCCTCACGAAAGCATCCTCGGTCCTTCCGTTCAATGATCCCCGGCTGCCGGACCAGTGGCATCTGGTGAACGGCGGAGCCGGAGACATCGCCAGAAACAACAAAGCCGGGGCCGACATCAATGTCCTGGAGGCCTGGTCGCTGACGGCCGGAGACCCGTCCATCATCGTAGCCGTCGTGGACGAGGGCGTGAACTACAAACACCCCGACCTGGCTGCCGCGATGTGGACGGACAAAGACGGAAACCACGGAAAGAACTTTGTCACCAACGGCCCCATTACCTGGAACAATCCCGAGGATACCGGCCACGGAAGTCACTGCGCGGGCATTATCGGCGCTGTGAATAACAATGGTATCGGTATCAGTTCCGTAGCCGGCGGTTCCGGAAAAGGCGACGGTGTCAAAATCATGTCCTGCCAGATTTTCGACGGCAAGACCAGCACGATGGCCAGTACTGCGCGGGCCATCAAATATGCCGGAGACAACGGCGCTTCCGTCATTTCCTGTTCCTTCGGTTATTCCGGGGCCGGCTTTGCCTCCGACGATGCGTTCGTCAAATACGCCGGGGCCGAAATCGAAGCCGTGAAATACTTCGAGGACTGCAAGAACAACTCCGTCCTGGACGGTGGCATCGCCGTTTTCAGCGCCGGAAACAATGCAGAAGCCTACTGCAACTATCCGGGCGCCTACCGTGACTTCATCAGCGTATCGGCCTTTGCTCCGGATTTCCTGCCTGCCAGCTACACCAACTATGGATATGGCAGCAGTATCGTAGCTCCCGGCGGCGACTTCGTGTTGGGTGCAAAGGCAGGCGTCCTTTCCTGTCTGAACAACGATGCGGGCTACGGCTACATGAACGGAACGTCCCAGGCCTGCCCGCACGTAAGCGGTATTGTGGCCCTGGGCCTTTCCTATGCCAAGAAACTGGGGAAAAAGTTCACCAGGGAAGAATTCAAGTCGCTCCTGATCACCTCTGTCAACGAAATGGATTCCCGCCTTACCGGCACCCGCAACTCCATCAATCTGGGCCAGTACCGAAAACTGCTGGGTTCGGGTTCCATCGACACATGGAAATTCCTGATGGCCATTGAAGGCACTCCTTCCGTGATCATCAAAACCGGCGAGGATACCCGCCTGTCGCTGTCTTCCTTCTTCGGAACCGGAGCGCAGGACTTCGTCACGTACCTGGACATCGAAGTTTCCGATACAGCCAAACAGGCCCTGGGTCTGGAAACGGATCCCACCATCACGCACGGACGCCTCAACATCAAGGCAACCAAGAGCGGATGCGCAAAAATCACCATCCACGCCATCGGCTCCGGCGACCGCCTGGGCGACGGAACCAATATCGGCGGTATGGAGATTACCCGCGATATTTCCATCATCTCCCGTCCTGTCAAATCTTCTAACGGAGGTTGGTTATGAGAAAGTTAGTTATTCTTCTGGCAGCCTGCCTGGGAGTCCTCGCAGCTTGCAACAAAACACCGGAACCCGTCAACATTGTCGGCGAATGGCAACTCAGCGGCTATAAGACCAAGGCCATTACCATCGGCTCTGAAAAGGTGGACGTCTACGTGAAATTCACCTCCGACAATGCCTTTGAGATGTACCAAATGCTGGGAAACGGCCGTTACAGAAAGTTCACCGGCACGTATTCTCTGTCGGCCGACAATCTCCTTACCGGCAAGTATTCCGGCGGCAGCGCCTGGGCAGCCAGCTATGATGTTTCCCTGGAAGGAAGCAAACTCATGCTCACCCAGCACCCCGACGCCTCCGAAGTGCATACCTTCTCCTCAACCACCATCCCCGACTCGGTGAAGGAAAATATCTATTAGCGCACCTCGAAGAAGGTTTCCTCATGAATGGGCTCGCCGGAAGCGGTGAGCCCTTCCGCTACAATGCGGAAGGTTCCGGTGTAGGCGGGGGCGGTCAGCGACAGCACCTGGCTCTCGGAAGGAGCCAGCACCAGCGAAGGATTCCAGTACAGCAGGGGCCGATAGTCGTCTCCGCGCACCGGGTCACCCAGATAAGCCACCGGGTAGCTCACACCCTTGAAGTCCACAACGCGGACGTTGGAAGGGAACTGGAGGGCTTTCACATAGGTTTTCTTGGTGGTGAAATTCACCGCTCCGTTAAACGAAAGGCCGCCGACAGCAAGGGTCTGGTCATACACATCCACGTCTTCCAGCAGCAGGGCGTCCATTCCCTCCAAAAGGCTCAGGTCGGAAATCAGCACGCCGTCCAGCATTACCAGGATGTTGTCCTTCACCGTCGTGCGTCCACTGAGGGCGTCCGGAGTCACCAGCTGGAGGCGGCGTTTTCCGTAAACCGTACGCACCCGCACTTCCTTCAGAATCTCCACCACAACCTCCTGGAAGGACGGGAAGCGGGTGTAGTCATCCAGGTGGTAGTGGACCTTCGGCACTTTCTCCAGCAAGAGTTCCTGCCGGCGGGGAAGGAAACGCACCAGCGTGTCCACCTGGAGGGTAATCCCCAAAGCGGCCTTCCGCTGCACCAGGGACCCATATTGGGCCGACGACAGCTCCAGCGGGGCCACCCCTTCCACAGAAGGATAGAGGAAAGGATCCATCAGCGAGATGTATCCCGGCTGGCCCGGCACTTCGCAGACAAGCTCGCGGTCGCCGTAAATGTTGTTCGTGAAAAAGACAAGTTTGCCCTTTTCGCCCACCTTCCCCACATAAATGTCGGAAGGCGAACCGGCCGACGACAGCGTCGCTACCGCCATGTCAGACAGGGAATCCAACTGCCGCTCATCCAGCCCTTCCACCGCCGCGTACACAATCTCGCCTTCGTATTCCGGCAGGCGCGAAGTCTGCACTGACGCTGCGGAGGACGCATCCTGAAGGAAGGACGCCATGGTCCGAACAGCGGGTTCCTTTATCTCGTCCACCGCGTAGACAGAAAGGCTGACATCGGCCCCGGAAAGGCTGTTTTTAAGGGCTACGGTGAACGGCTGGCCGCTGCGGACGTTGTCCCTCACAGAGAGCGTAATCTTTCCGTCAGAGGCCCCAAAAGCGGTTTTTCCGGCTTTGTACGCCCCTTCCGGAACCAGCGTGACGCCATCCTTCACCCTGGAGACGGAAGTCGTGTTGAACACCGACACCAACTGCGAGCCCGCCGCAAACCCGCCGGGATTCAGCGCCGTGTAGGCAATGAGCCGATAGTTTCCCGTGGGTGTATTCACCGGTATGCGGAATTTTCCCGCACCGCGGCCTTCCATGAGGCCCAACTTGGCCGTTGCCACCGTACCGTCGGCCGACACCAGTTCCAGGTAAGACACCGCGCTGAAAGTGGACAGCTTTCCGCCGTCCAGGGCGAACAGCGAACACCATATTTCGTCGCCGGCAATGTACACCCGCCGGTCGGTGGAGACATAAACCTTTTCCTGTGCCTGCGCCATCATGGGAAGCAGGGCCATCAGTATCGCAAACAGTCTTTTCATCAGTCAAACTCGGGTTTTTCCAGCGTACCGCCGGCGGCTACACAATCATAACAACGGGCTTTGCCCCAACCTACCACCGGGTCTCCGCCTTCCACTTCCACCATATCCACCGGGCTGTACCCAAGGCTGGACATATAGGCATAATCTGCGGGAGAAACCGGAATGAGCGGTTCCTTCACGCGATATTTTTCGTACCGGGAATCCAGCACGCCGTCCATGATGGACACCAGGGAAATGTTCACATAGCCGAATACTGGCTCGTCCGGGTCGTCGGCACAGTAGACATTGCCGTTCAGTTCGCCGGGCTCCGGCGAGAACAGGTTGCCGCCGATGGAACCATTCTCTTCCAGGAGTTTCCTGTAGCGGTACTGGTCGGCATTCAGGTTCCAGGCTTTGACACGGATATGGTATTCATCCTGGTTGCGCCGGTCGGTGCGAAGGAACTGGTGGACCGTATAGTTTTTCACCTCCCTGTCCAGTTCCACATAATTGATCAACTCCTGCTGATACGTCCGGTCTTTATTCCAGCAAAGCTGGCGGGAAGAATCCGGCAGCAGCAGCGGCTCGATGGAATTGGTGCGGAAGTCGTAGGTGTACATCTGGATGTAGTCGGCATGGAATTTCCACATTTCCTCGTATTGGGTGGCGGCATAGCCCTCGCCGCTTCCGTCATCCTGCATGGTCACCTGTACATACACATGGTCATCGTCGGCCGTAAAGCTAATATCCTGAATTTCAGGTGCTTTCACCGGCTCTATCCAGTCCGAATAATAGGTTTTGCCACCTACCTCCACGCGGAGCCTGTAGCGGGCCCCGTCCGACGGGGTGAAAGAAGGCAGCGTGTACATGCCGGCACTGCCGCTTCCCTTAATTTCGGCGCCGCCTTCTTCTTCCAGGTAAACCTTTCCTTCAGGGCGGCTCACGCTCTGTCCGCGCTGGCCCACGTTCAATGGCTGCAGGTATCCCAGCTGGACAGTGGAAGTATTGCCAATCAGGATGTTGCCATCCACCACCAGGGTATTTTTCATTTCTCCTTCCAGTTCTACGTCATAAGGATAGACGCACGACCCCGCAAGAAGGACCATAAAGGTCAGTAAAATCATCTTTTTCATCAGAACAGGAAGTTAATGTTGACATAAGGGATAGGAGATGCGAACACAGACAGCATGTAACCCTGCACGTAGCCGGTCTGGTCGGCCTTGAAGAAGACGGAGTACGGATTCTTCCGGCCTGTCACATTGTACACGCCGATGGTGAAGGTCGTGTGAAACAGCGCTTTCTTGTAATGGCCCGGGTCGATGTTGAATGCCAGGTCCAGACGGAAGTAATCCGGGATCCGGTAACTGTTCCGCTCCGAGTAAGCCAGCCTGTACAGGCCGCTCAGATAGTATTTTCCGACCGGAACCGTCACCGGACGGCCCGTGGAATAATCCAGATTGGCCGACAGGGAGAAACGGTGCGTCATGGCCCAGTTGGCCACCACCTTCACCTCGTGCGGTTTGTCGTAAGGAGCGTTGTACCAGTCTCCGCCGGCGATGGCTTCATGGCCGCGGTCCTGCATTTCCCTGTACTGAGAGCGGGAATAACAGTAGCTGATCCAGCCCGTCAGGGACCCGGTGGTCTTTTTGATCATGGCCTCGATGCCGTAGGCCTTTCCGTAAACCGGAAGCAGATCGTCCGCCAGGTGCTCGTTCATGGAAAGCGTAGCGCCGGGTTTATAGTCCAGGCAGTTCTGCATCTGTTTCCAGTACCCTTCCACCGAGAAGTCAATCCCCGTATCCAGATGGGTCCAGTACACTCCGCCCGCCGCCTGCCAGCCGGTCGTGGGCGCAAGCGAAGCGTCGGAAAGTTTCCAGGTATCCATGGGCGACACCGAAGAAGTATTGGAAATCAGGTGAATATACTGCCGCATGGTATTGAATCCCGCCTTGAAGGAAAGGTTTGTCACCGGAGAGTAACGCGCGCTCAGACGGAATTCGGGACCCAGATAGAATTTGGACGGATTCAGGAACAGGAAAGAAGAGAGCCTGACGCCTCCTTCCAGGGAAAACTGCTCCGTAAGTTTCCAATTGTCAGACACATACAGTGCAGGTTCAACGGCGTATTCCCGCTGAATGGAACGTCCTACGATCCGGGAAACGTCGCCAAAAGGAGACAATATGCCGGGATCCAGGCCATATCCCACCGCATCCAGGCCGAAGGTCAGCGCATGGGAGTCTATGGGCTTGGTATAACCGCCGCGAAGGAAGATCTGGCGGATGTTCGTAGTCAGGTCGTACGCTCCTTCCGCCCAGTCGTGGATGCCCGTGACATTGGAGAACTGGTCATAGCCGGCAGACAGCTGGAAAGCGGTCCCGTCGGCCTCTTTGTGCCGGAACTGGGCCGACACGTTCAGATTGGTATAGCGGAAGGTCGTATCCCCGCTGAAGGCGAAGCGGTCCGTCGCGAAATAACCCGACAACTGGAGCGCATCCTCCTTGCTGAAGCGGTGCGTAATGCCCGCATTCACATCCGTAAAGCCGGCACTGCCACCGCTGTAATAGCTGTTTTTCGGCAAAAGGCCCAGCAGCCAGTCCGAATAAGTGGTCCGGCCGCCCAGGATAAAGGTGGTCTTTTCACTGCCCAGAGGTCCCTCCAGATGCGCCCGGCTGGTCAGCAGGCCGATTCCCAGCGACCCGCGCAGCCTGTCCTGGCTTCCTTCCTTGCTGCTGACCGCCAGCACCGACGATATCCTTCCGCCGTACTGCGCCGGAATGGAACTCTTGTACAACTGCACATCTTCCACCAGGTCGGGGTTGAAGGCCGAGAAAATGCCGAACAGATGGCTGGGATTATAAATGGTGTTCCCGTTATAGAGAATCAGGTTCTGGTCCTGCGATCCGCCCCGGACATTGAATCCGCCCGAAGCCTCGCCTACCGTCTTCACGCCCGGCAGCGTCAGCACCGCTTTCAGGATATCTCCCTCCCCGAAGGCTGACGGTATCTTGTTCATGGTCCGGATATTCACCGTCTCCACGCCCATTTCTGCCGTCCTGTGCGCCGCCATGCTCTGTGCCGACACCACGGAAGCCTTCAGGTATTCCACCCGGTCCGGCAGTTCGATGTTCAGCACACCGTCGCTGCGAAGTTCCACCCGCACGTCCATATCTTCCTTCGCTTCCATGCTGAAATGCAGCACATTGTTTCCGGAAGGAAGGGTTATGGAATAACGGCCCTGCGCATCCGTCCGGGCATAGGTGGACGTATTTTCATCAAATACCACCACGCCGGGAAGCATGTCGCCCGTTTCCATATCACTCACCTGTCCCGTCACTTTCACAGGCCCTTTTCCGTTGCCGTTTCCAATCACATATACCTTGTTGCGGTAGCTCACCGTCACGTTGGTCTGAGAGCCGGCGGAAGCATCGGCCTCCTGCCTGATTTCCTGGAAATATCCGTCCGGAAGGCCGATTCCTTCCAGTTTCACCTCCTCCACGCTCACGGGAGCAGGCGTGTCGGTACCCTTCCATCGGCCCAGTCTGCCGCGCAGGAGGGCGTTTCCTTCGGCAGGCTGCTTCAAGGCTTTCCTGTAAGCCCGGCGGCTGATTTTTTTCACCTGTCCGTTCTCTACGGTATAGTAGGATTCAAAATGCTCGAAAAAATTGACGATGGTATTGTCGTAATCGTAATCCGTATAGCCGATGTCCGTTCCGTTATGGTCGCCGGGACGGTTGGAAAAGACTTTTTTCACCTGGACAAGCAGCGGAGAACCGCTGTCCCTGACAACTTCGAAGTATCCTTCAGGCGCATCCGGATAACTCAGGTACCGCAGATTCACAAAGAGCCGGTCTCCCATGGTGAAATACGACACCAGGTCTTCGTACAACACGACCGGAGCCTTGTCCTGGGCCGTTTTTACCTGCAATTCCTGCCGGGAAGCGTCTATATTGACATAAACGGGATCATACAGTTTTCCGTTATAGTACACACTGCCCTCCCGGAAGGTTTTACTCTCCCAGAAATAAGTGCCATTGTACAAATATGGATATTGGACGGGAAGTTTTCCTCTGTATAATGTGGACAGGACACCTGTCTCCTCCATGTATCTCTGACTATTTTGCTGAGCGCTGAGCGGAAAGCAAAATAGGACAAAACCTACTAAAACAACCAAGCATTTTTTCATGGCTGCAAAATTATACAAAAAAAGAGTCTCTCCCAATAGGAAAAGACTCTTTTTAGAAGGACACAATACCTTTTTACTCGCTGAACCGGGCTTTCAGGTATTCGCGGTTCAGACGGGCGATATGGTCGATGGTTACGTGCTTGGGGCATTCCATCTCGCAGGCGCGGGTGTTCGTGCAGTTGCCGAATCCCAACTCGTCCATCTTGGCCACCATGGCGCGGGCGCGGCGGGCGGCTTCCGGACGTCCCTGCGGCAGCAGGGCCAGGGAACTCACACGGGCAGCCACGAACAGCATGGCCGATCCGTTCTTACAGGTAGCTACACAGGCACCGCAACCTACGCAGGCGGCTGCATCCATGGAGAGTTCCGCGTCGTCGTGCGGGATCAGGATGTTGTTGCCGTCCTGGGCGCTGCCGGTGCGGACGGTGATGAAACCGCCGGCCTGCATGATCTTGTCGAAGGCGGTACGGTCTACCACCAGGTCTTTGATCACAGGGAAAGCGCCGCTGCGCCAGGGCTCCACGGTAATGGTGGCGCCGGGTTTGAAGTGACGCATGAACAGCTGGCAGGTGGTTACCTGGTCGTCCGGACCGTGGGCGCGGCCGTCGATGTACAGGGAGCAGGCTCCGCAGATACCTTCGCGGCAGTCGTGGTCAAAAGCGATGGGTTCAATGCCCTTGCGGATCAGCTGATCGTTGAGGATATCCAGCATTTCGAGGAACGAAGCATCTTCCTCCACATCCGTAACGTGGTAGGTCTCGAAATGGCCTTTTGCTTTGGCGTTTTTCTGACGCCACACTTTAACATTATATTCCATAATCGGGATTAGTCTTTGTAGTTACGGGTTGCAATCTTGATGTTTTCGTACTTGAGTTCTTCCTTGTGCAGCTCAGGCTCCTTGCCTTCGCCCTTGTATTCCCAGGCGGCTACATACATGAAGTTCTCGTCGTCGCGCTTGGTTTCGCCTTCTTCGGTCTGCATTTCCTCGCGGAAGTGGCCGCCGCAGGATTCCCGGCGGTTGAGGGCGTCGTAAGCCATGAGTTCGCCGATGTCGAAGAAATCCACCAGACGGAGCGCTTTCTCCAGTTCCTGGTTGAACTCTTCGTTGGTTCCGGGAACGCGGACATTCTTCCAGAAATACTCGCGCAGGGCTTTGATTTCCTCGATAGCCTTTTTCAGGCCGGCCTCGTTGCGAGCCATACCTACATATTCCCACATGATGTGGCCCAGTTTCTTGTGGATGGCGTCCACCGGCTCGGTTCCCTTCACGGCGAAGAGCTTGGCGATGCGTTCCTTCACAGCCTTTTCGGCCTCAGCGAATTCGGGGGCGTTGGTGTCCGTCTTGGGCTCTGCAAACTTATGGGAGAGATAATCGCCGATGGTGTACGGCAGCACGAAGTAACCGTCGGCCAGACCCAGCATCAGTGCAGAAGCACCGAGGCGGTTAGCAC
>DGXN01000009.1:46675-89385 GCA_002396335.1 Bacteroidales bacterium UBA4231 | reverse complement strand
AGGCATCCTCCGTTCGCTCTTTCTTTCTTTCTCGATTTTTGTGAATCAAAATTTTGCTCTTGCCTATTGAAATTGTAGTCCGAAAATTCCGTTTGATAACTTCTTTATCAGACTAATTCATTTCTATCTTTTGCTTTACCTCTTAATCTTTTCTCTCAGTATTGTCAATGAACTTTAAGCCGTTTTTGAAACCACATTTTTGGTGCTCGTTTCAAACGGGACTGCAAAGGTAGTAACTTTTTTTCTCCTGACAAATTTTTTTCGGTTTTTTTCAAATATTTTTTTCGTCCTGTATGATTGTTAAATATTTATTCATATATTTGCGCGTCAATGTTGTAATTATTCATTGTTATGCAAAATATCCAAATCCGCCAGAAAGCGCTGCTGCAGATCATCGGCCAGGAGGCGGTTTTCTCCCAGGAAGAGCTCCAGATGAAGCTTTCCCAGATGGGAATCACCACCACCCAGGCCACCCTTTCCCGCGACCTGAAAGCCTTACATATAATTAAGGTGCCGGGAGAGGGATACCGGATGCCGCAGCCCACCCGTCCGGTGCAGGCCGCCGTTCCGCAGGGGATCCTGAGCATCGAGTTCTCCGGCCAGAACGCCGTCCTGAAAACCCAGCCCGGCTTTGCCCCGGCCGTCGCCTCGTACATCGACCACCACCCCTCCCGTCCCGTCATGGCCACCCTGGCCGGTGACGACGTGGTCCTCCTGATCCTCCGGCAGGGCTACGGGGCCGACGAAACCCTGGACGCCCTGAGCACCGCCTTCCCCCACATCAAAGAATTCCAAGTCCTATGAAACCGTTCACCATCTGCGTAGCCACCGAACAGCACCTCCCCTACGTGGAAGCAGTGGTATCGGCCCTGGAAGGATTTCCTTTCTAGAAACGGCAGTGCGTGGGATCCACGCCGGGGGTAGGGACATACTGGACCGACACGCCTTCCCGCGTAACCTTCACCACATTGTATCCGGGTGTGCCGTGCCCCAGGGCATTGCATACAGGGCCCGCCGTATAGAGCCCCATCCCTTCGTAGGAGCCCGTCCAGTCCTGATGGCAGTGGCCGGCGAAGACGGCATCTACGCCGTTCTCTTTAAACAAAGTGAGGTATTTCTCCCGCTTCCCGACCGGAAAATTGAAGTGGTCCGAGGGCTCGTCCGCACGCTCACGGACAATGGGGCAGTGCAGGAAAACAAAGGTGTAGCGCGCCTTCCGGGCCGACGCCAACGCATCGGCAAGCCAGCGCAGCTGCTCTTCCTCCGCCTCCCCGGCCCCATCCACGATACAGTTGGAGTCGATGCCGATAAAGGCGCAGCCCTTCTCGCGGAAACAGAAGCGGTCGTAGCCCCGGAGCTCCAGATAATGGGCGTGATTCTCCTCGGAATAAGGGAGGATGTCGTGGTTGCCGGGCACCTCGTACACCGGAGGCTGCAGTTCCGCCTTGCGGACCCGGTAGACGGAATCCTGCACGGGATTGTAGGGTTCGTTCACCAGGTCGCCGGTAATGACGACAAGGGCCGGGTCCAGGGCGTTGACGGCATCGACGGCCGCCTTCATCAGCGAGTCGGAGTGCGTAAATTGCGGACTATCGTCAATAAAGCCGATCTGGGTGTCCGACAGCTGGACAAAGGTAAACTCCTGGAAACGGTCGCAGGCAACAAGGGCCAAAAGGGCCGCAAAGGCGGCAAACAGCATCTTTTTCATTGTACAAAAATAAATAATTGTCCCAAAATATCCGCCATTTTTCTATCTTTGTGAAAACGAAGAGAAAAATGGAAGAGAAAACGAAAGTCTCGCTGCCGGAAAACGCACACCGGGAGCTCAAGCCCGGAGAGGAGTACAAGCCCCTCCTGGATCCCCAGAAAAAATATGCGGAAGCTACGCCCTATTCCGTCGCCGTCGGCCTTCTGATGGTCATCCTGTTCAGTGCGGCGGCGGCTTACCTGGGCCTGAAGGTGGGCCAGGTGTTCGAGGCGGCCATCCCAATCGCCATCATCGCCGTCGGTCTTACCGGCGCCCTGGGGCTGAAGCAGGGCCTGAGCCAGAATGTGATTATCCAGAGTGTCGGCGGCTGCAGCGGTGCGGTCGTTGCCGGCGCCATCTTCACCCTCCCCGCCATCTATATCCTGGGCGTGGAAGTGAGTTTCTGGCAGATGGTCCTGAGTTCGCTCCTGGGCGGTGTCCTGGGCATCCTGTTCCTGATTCCGTTCCGTAAATATTTCGTTAAGGAGATGCACGGGAAATATCCTTTCCCGGAAGCCACGGCCACCACGCAGGTGCTTATCAGCGGGGAAGGCGGCGGCGCCAGCGCCAAGACCCTCATCACGGCCGGCCTCATCGGCGGCCTGTACGACTTTGCCGTCGCCACCTTCGGCACCTGGGCCGAGACCCTCTCCACAACGGTCATGGGCTGGGGCGCCGCAGTGGCCGACAAGGCCAAGCTGGTGCTGAAGATGAACACCGGCGCCGCCGTGCTGGGACTCGGATATATCATCGGCCTCAAGTATTCGTTCATCATCTGCTGCGGGTCGCTGCTCGTATGGCTCGTGATCATCCCCCTGATGAACCTCATCTGGGGGGCCGACGTCATCGACCTCATGGGCACCGGCGTCACCCAGACCATCTCCCAGATGTCCCCCGAGCAGATTTTCAAAGACTATGCGCGGCATATCGGCATCGGCGGCATCGCGACGGCCGGCATCATCGGCATTGTCAAGAGCTTCGGCGTCATCAAGAGCGCCGCAGGACTGGCCGTGAAAGAATTCCGCCGCAAGCCCGGCACCCTGGATGAAAAAGCCATCCGTACGGAAGAAGACCTGCCCATGAAGACCATCGTCTTCGGGGTGGTCATCGCCCTGCTCGCCATCTTCGCCTTCTTTGCCTTCGGCGGCGTGGTGAACAATGTGTGGCAGGCCCTGACCGGCCTCCTGGTGGTCGCTGTCGTCAGCTTCCTGTTCACCACCGTGGCGGCCAACGCCATTGCCATCGTGGGCTCCAACCCGGTCAGCGGCATGACGCTGATGACCCTTATCATCGCTTCGCTCATCCTGGTGGCCGTGGGCCTCAAAGGCAATACCGGCATGGCTGCGGCGCTGATTATCGGCGGCGTGGTGTGCACGGCGCTCAGCGTGGCCGGCTCCTTCATCACGGACCTCAAGATCGGCTACTGGATCGGTTCCACGCCAAAAGTGCAGGAAGGATGGAAATTCCTGGGCGTGGCGGTGTCGGCCATTACGGTCTGCGGCGTCATGCTGGTGCTGAACAAGACCTACGGTTTCACCGGCGACCAGGCCCTCGTCGCGCCCCAGGCCAACGCCATGGCGGCGGTCATCCAGCCCATGTTCTCCGGCGGCGGTGCGCCCTGGCTGCTGTACGGCATCGGCGCGGCCATCGCCCTGGTGCTGAATTTCTGCAAAGTGCCGGCCCTGCCCTTCGCCCTGGGCATGTTCATTCCCATCGACCTGAACCTCCCGCTGCTGGTGGGCGGTGCCATCTCCTGGTGGGTGAGCAGCCGATCCAAAGACGCTGCGCTCAATGCCAAACGGCAGGAAAAAGGCACGCTCATCGCCTCCGGCTTCATCGCCGGCGGCGCCCTGATGGGCGTCGTGAGCGCCATCCTGAAATTCGCCAATGTAGACCTGTACATGACCGAATGGGCCGCCTCTTACGGCGAGGCTGTCGCCATCGTGCCCTTCCTGTGCCTAGCCGCCTACATGATCTATGCTTCGATGAAAACTGAAAAATAAGATATGGAAAAGCTATTAAACCGATTCTTGCGCTATGTCTCTGTGGACACGCAGAGCAACGAGGAAAGTGAAACCCAGCCGTCGGCCGCCAAAGAGTGGGACCTCCTGAAACTGCTCAAGGCCGAACTGGAAGAAATGGGCGTGGAAGTCAACCTGGACGAATATGGCTATGTCATGGCCTCCATTCCCTCCAATATCGGCACTGAAGTGCCTGCCGTGGGCTTCATCGCCCATGTGGACACCGCTCCGGACGCTTCCGGGAAAGACGTGAAGCCGCAGATCATCCCCGATTACGACGGCGGCGCCATTCCGCTCAAAGGCGTTCCCGGCCTGCAGCTCAAGCCGGAAGAATTCCCGGAACTCCTGCATTTCAAAGGCCAGACCCTTATCACCACCGACGGCACCACCCTCCTCGGGGCCGACGACAAGGCAGGCGTGGCGGAAATCATGAACGCGGTGCAGTACATCACGGAACACCCGGAATTCAAGCACGGGCCGGTGAAGATTGGCTTTACGCCCGACGAGGAAATCGGCCGCGGTGTCGTGAAATTCGACGTCTCGCGCTTCGGCGCCGACTACGCCTACACCATGGACGGCGGAGAGATCGGCGAACTGGAATTTGAAAACTTCAACGCCGCCAGCGCCAAGCTCCACATCCAGGGCCGCAATGTCCATCCCGGAAACGCAAAAGGCAAAATGAAGAACGCCATCCTCATCGGCCAGGAACTGAACAGTCTCCTGCCGGTAGAACAGCGTCCGGAATACACAGAAGGATACGAAGGCTTCTTCCACATCATCTCCTTCAAAGGCACCGTCGAAGAGGCCGACTTCGGCTACATTATCCGCGACCACGACCGCAGTAAGTTCGAGGCCAAGAAAGCCCTCATCCGGCAGGTCACGGACTTTATCAACGCCAAATACGGAGAAGGCACCGCTACGCTCACGCTGAAAGACCAGTATTACAACATGCGGGAGCAGGTGGAGCCCCACTACCACATTATCGAGAAGGCGGTCAAGGCAATGGAAATGGCTGGCGTGAAGCCCAAGATCCAGCCCATACGGGGTGGAACGGACGGCGCCAACCTATCCTTCAAAGGCCTGCCCTGCCCCAACATTTTCGCGGGCGGCCTCAACTTCCATGGAAAGATGGAGTATGTCCCTCTGGAGAGCATGGAAAAAGCCTCCGAGGTCATACTGAATCTGATTTCGCTCTTTACTCAGCCGTAGAAGATTCCTGAACGTCGAACAGGTTCAGGAAACCGGTCATCATAAAGACCTGACGGATTTCATTATTGATGTCGCGGACAATGACTTTACCGTTATTGGCCGCGGCAGCTTTTCTGACGGTCAGGAAGATTCTGAGACCGGAGCTGCTGATATAGCTCAGTTCCTTGCAGTCCAGGATGATGGTTTTTCCGGCATTGTCCAGGACGGGCTGCAGTTGCGTGGCCACATCCTGAGAAACGGAGGTGTCCAGGCGCCCCTTCAGCAGGGCGGTGATCACATTGTCTTTTTCAATAATCTTTACTTCCATAGCTATACTAATTTTTTTGTCATCTTAAGAATGTTCTTCCCGTCGGTGCGTTCGTAGTTCACGGTGTCCATGATATTCTTCACCAGGAAGATGCCCAGGCCGCCGATGGGGCGGTCCTCCACGGAAAGCGACACATCCGCTTCCGGAGCGGCGGTCGGATCAAAAGGCGTGCCGCTGTCAGTAATCACGAATTCCAGCACTTCCTTCCGGATGATGGCTTCAATGTCCACAAGTCCGTCGGCGCCTTTGGGATAGGCATACATGATTACATTGGACACCGCCTCCTCGAGGGCGAGGTTCAGGCTCATGGTGAGTCCGACATCCAGATGGGCGATATCCGCCACATTTTCCACGAATTCAGCCAATTGAGGGATCTGCTGGATGTCGTTGTGCAGAATCAGGTGGCGCTCTGTAATATCCATGGCATTTTCATTCATGTATTTGATGTACAGGATGGTAAGGTCGTCGCTCTGGGGGGCGTTGTCTACGAATTCATCTACGGAACGGGTCATGACCTGGATCTGCTCCGTAGCGGACAGGGAAGAGGAGAGCTGCGCCTGCAGGCGCTCGTTGCCGAACTGGTCGTGGTCCTCGTTTTCGGCCTCGTTGAGACCGTCCGTAAACATGAACAGTCCGGTGCCGGAAGGAAGGTCCATCTCCTGCTCGGTAAAGAGCATTCCGTCCATGACGGCCACGGGGAGATTCGGGTTGACGTTCAGCGGGGCGGAGGTTCCGTCGGGATACACCAGGTAAGGGGCATTGTGACCGGCATTGCAGAAACGCAGGTGGCCGGTGGTGAGGTCCAGCACGCCGCAGAATAGCGTGACGAACATCTCCGTCTCATTGGTGGCCGCCATACTCTCATTCATGGCCGTGACAATGCGCTGCGGGCTCTTCTCGTGGGCGGCTACCGTACGGAAGAGGCTGCGGGTGACCGCCATCACCAGGGAGGCGGGAATGCCCTTGCCGCTCACGTCGCCGATGCAGAAGAACATCTTTTCGTCACGGATGAAGAAGTCATACAGGTCGCCGCCCACTTCCTTGGCCGGGACGATGGTGGCGAACATATCGATGTCTTTCCGCTCCGGATAGGGCGGGAAAATCTTGGGCAGCATGGCCATCTGGATGCTTCGGGCTACCTGAAGTTCATTCTCCATGCGACTCTTGTTGGCCGATATCTCCTGCATCTTCTTCTGGTTCCGGAGGGTGGCCCAGAGAATGAGGATGAGCATGAGGATACCCAAAGCCTGCAACAGGGCTACCCATCGGCCCACTTTCTGCACGCTGCCGTAAATTTCGTCGTGAGGAATGACGATGGACATGGACCAGCCGGTCCGGTCTACCGCATTGAAATACAGGTAGTTCACTTTTCCCTTATACTTAAAGGGGATGGTTCCGCTCTCCTGAGAGAGCATGGCCCGATTAATGGAGTTGAAGGTAGCCGTGTCGGAATCGTCAGCCTGGGCAGCCATCTCATGGACAGAGCGGCGCATAATGAGGGTTTCCACAGGACATACCATGATTTTTCCGGTACGGCTGACCACCATGTTGAAGGAGTTGGGATATACCTGAACACCTTCGAGCAGGGAGGAGAGCCACTCCAGGGAAACGTCGGCCGTAAGGACGGCGGCTACCCGCCCGGCATGGTCTTTCACAGGAATGGAATAGGTGGTCATGAGCATATTGCCGCCACCCTCGTCATAATAGGGTTCCGACCAGTACCCGCCGGGGTTCTCCAGCGCTTTCACGAACCACTCCTGTTCCAGGTAATTGTATTCCTGCGTTCCCAACTGGGAGGACACGATTTCCTCGCCGCTGCGGTGGGCGTAAGGAGCATACAGGCGGCCCGCCTTGCGGCTGTAATTCTCCACGAGGGCGACGGCCGACCCGTAGATGATGGGGTTGTCCTTGACGATGCCGCGGGTCAGGTTCCACAGGCTGTCCGGACGCGTCACCTGAACGGCTGCGCTCCACATATTGTTCCGGACGGCCGTCTCCACCTGGTCAATTACGCTGTTGATCCTCAGTTCTGTCGCCTCCAGTTGGCCCTGGGCCCGGCGTTCAGCCTCTTCACGGATCACGCGCTGTGAAAACACATATTGCAGGATAGCCGTTCCTTCCAGCGTGAGGATAGCGACGATAATGATCATTAACCCCTGAAGGGCGGCAAAGTGGTTGAATGAGTCTTTGATCTTTTTTGCCATAGTTTAGATAATACCTTTCAGCGCCTCACGGAATTCGGGCATGGGGCAGCGGGTGTCACGTTCAACAATCAGGGTCTTGAGGCCGGCGTAAGGCCGGATTTCCTCTTCGATGTCTGCCAGCGGCCTGTCGGACCCGAAGTAGGCGGGGGCGAATTCGGCCCAGAATTTCATCGAGAGGGACTTGGGCATATGGAAGACTTCGCGGATGAAATCCTCTTTGCTGAGGCAGGTGCACAGGTACACCATGGCGACGTCGAAACGGTTGTAGCCGTAGCAGAAGTCACCCAGGTCGATGAAGTAGCGCCTGTCGCCCGCGAAGATGGCGTTGGAGAACTGGAGGTCCCCATGGATGGCGGTGGTGGCGTCAGGGGCGTCGGCGATAAACCGGCCGATGGCGTCTTTCTCCGAGGGCGTGAAAAAGGGATTCTCCGAGAGAAGGCGGTAATAGCGGTCTTTCACGTTCTCGAACTGGGAAGGATCCACCTCCACCTTGTGAAGGTCCAGGCACATCTGGGCGAACTCGGCGGCGAACTGTCCCACCTTTTCGGGTTCATCTGCCGTGGCGCGGGAGTAGGATTTCTTGCCCTCGATGCGCCGGAAACGGATGCCGAAACGCACGCCGTCGGTGACATAGTCGCCGGGTTCCGGGCTGGGGATGCCCAGGTCAAAGACCTTCCGGGCCATCAGCATTTCGTCCAGGGGCTGCTGGATCTTGCCCGGATTGTAGAGTTTGAGCATGATGGAGGAGTCTTTCCGGTGATTGAAACTTTCACCGTTGGCTCCTTCCCCGGAGTGGACATAGTCGTCCAGGTTGATTCGGAGGGCTTCCATGAGGTTATTTTTTGAAAACTTGGTCGATCAGTTGTAGGAATTCCTTGTAGGCGAAGGTGTCGGAAAGCTCGGACAGGGCGTCGGCAAGGCCGCGGTAATGCCACTCGTGGTCCTTGGGGTCCTTGGCGTGGAAAATGTTCCAAAGGGCGTCTCCCTGGACGGCATAGTCACGGGCGATGGCCCGCATGTTGGAAAGCTTGTCGCCGATGGCTACGATTTTCGCGTCGTGCGACGCAGCTTTCAGCCGATGGATGGCAACCCGCTTGCGATAGTGCCAGCTGTCCTCTTCGGAGACGCCGGCCTCGAACTCGTCGCTCTCCGACACAACCAGCGAAGTGATGCGGTCGCCGAATTCGCGGCGGAGATCGGCCTCCGTTACTTCCGTGTCCTCAAGGACGTCGTGAAGGGCGGCGGCAGCCAGCAGCTCCTGGTCCGGAGTGATGGTGGCCACGATGGAGACGGCCTCCATGGGGTGCACAATGTAAGGGAAGCCCTTGCCGCGACGCTCGGTGCCGGCATGGGCGCGGACCGCAAACACGATGGCGCGGTCCAGCAGGTCGGTATTCAGGGATGCGTTCATTGGTTCATAAAAGGAAGGTCCCGGGTTTGCTCAAGAAGGAAATCGGCCATCATTTCATTGCTGTCGGACACACCGTTCAGCGTGTCCAGAAGCATTTTCAGGCCCAGTTTTCCGCCGCCGGAGCGCAGAATGGCCGCAATACAGACATCCTGCGGGCCCAGGGAAGAGGAAATGATATCCAGGTCGGTCAGGCCGATCTGATAGGTTGCAATCTGGTAAGCCGCCTCCGCATTGTCTTTGATGATGCGGTCGATGTCACCGAGGGTTTTGCAGTTCATGCCCTTGAAAACAGAGAGATAGGGCATCAGGTTCACGTCCTGGATCTCGGCCTGATTGACGGCGGCGATACGGCGGTTCAGGGCGTCGAAGGGGCCCAGTCGGAGGTAACTGCGGAAAGTGTCGCCGTCCAGGGACACCTCGTCGAGGTTGCCGGAAGCCACCAGCGCCTGCACGCGGCGGCGGTAGTCGGTCAGTTCGTTGCGGATGCGGCTGAACTGTTCGTCGGCCAGTTCAAGCATGCCGGCCAGGCGGTTCAGGTTACGGAGGTATTCCTTGGGCACTTCCACGCCGGATTTATAGCCGGTGTCGTGATTCATGTTGGCCCATGCATGCTGCAGGACCGTCCGCATCTGGATCTCGAAACGATAGGGGAAACCCTCCATGGAGCAGATATAGTGCAGGGACATGTAGCCGAAACTGTCAATCTCGTGCAGCTTGCGCTTGTCCACGCTGTTGGCCCAGTCCACGGAAAAAAGCCGGTCCACGGCCGACGCCACCTTATCCACGTCGTCACTGTAAAAAGTGATGACACGAAGGCCCACGATGTCCGTTATATCCTTGAGAGAGGCATATTTGGCCCCTTTCAGCTCCAGCTTCCCGGCCAGGGACTGCTCCGACTTCACCCGGTATTCTATGGATGCCACGACAATGCAGGCAGCGTCAAGAACCTTCTTCAGCTGCTCATAAATTTCCATGGCCGCCTTCTGAAAGCGCGGAAGCTGCTCCCGGTATTCCTGCAGGATAGCCTGGCAGTGCGGATCCAATTGATAAGTATTATCAGACATACTATTTTACCTAACTTACAAAAGTAAATGTTTTTTACCGCTTTTGCAACAGACACAAGTTTTTGTTTTTTATTCTTGCAATTTCAAAAAAATGTCGTACATTTGCAGTCCCGTTTCGCGGGATATTGAGATATGGTGTAATGGTAGCACTACAGATTCTGGCTCTGTCAGTGAGGGTTCGAGTCCTTCTATCTCAACAAAAATCAGCCTTTTAAGCTGATTTTTTATTGCCCTGGCGGGGTAGCTCAGCTGGTTAGAGCGTCGGATTCATAATCCGGAGGTCGTGGGATCGTGACCCACTCCCGCTACAAAATGTCACATATAAGTCTTGATTGACTACGTTCAATCTCCCAGACTAAACTCTCTATATACCCGTCACAACCCCTTGTGATGGCTTTTTTTTATCCTGACCCGGGGACGGGCTCAGGCTGGTGCCGCCCTCCGCCCCCGTTCGCGCACGGATCAGGCCATTTTTGTGCTCGTGTGCCGTGTTTTGCTCCGTCCGCGCACGGATCAGGCCATTTTTGTGCTCGTGTGCCGTGTTTTGCCCCGTCCGCGCACGGATCAGGCCATTTTTGTGCTCGTGTGCCGTGTTTTGCTCCGTCCGCGCACGGATCAGGCCATTTTTGTGCTCGTGTATTGTGCAGGCGGTCAATAATTTATATATTAGCGAACGAATAAAACACGCTGCGATATGAACATAGTTGAAGTACTTGGTGCGAAAACGAGGACGGAGCTGGTTGAAAAAACAAAGGCTGCTCTCATGGGAATTGCCTATATTTGTGCTGTTAGATAAATCGTAATTTTATGAAAAGAATAACACTAATACTTGCTCTGATCATTTCTACGACCGCTTTCGCTCAAGTTGATACGGAGACTCATCGGTTTTGGCAGCCAGGAGCTCAGTTGACTTTCGATGATTTTCAAGGAGTTGCTTCGGATTCTGCATATATTAAGAAACTGAGCGATTTACATATTTATCATCAAGTCGCAACAGGTTTCTGGTCGGCACTTGACATTCCTAAATCAAAACGGGGTTGGAAGAAAGGGTTGCAAGAGAAGTATTATTTTTGTGCTGCGATGGAGAAGAGTAATTCTTTCTTTATAAACCGCAACAGTACAGAACTGAAATATGCCCAGTTGATTTGGGATATCTGTGAAGTGTCCACCCGCATATCCAGAAGGAATTTGTCTCAATTTATATCTCAAATCAATGAGGATGAGTCGAAAAAAGCCAATGGAGCAATCTCCATTCAGTATATGACTTGCCTAAATGATGGAAAGCAGTTCGGCAAAGAGGTAACACACGCTTTTTTTGATGAAGTTGTTACCACACATGACGAGCAGGCTTATCAAAAATTCAGACGACAGATAGATGAGCTTCTTGACGAACTCTCTGAATATGCTACATCAGAAGCTGAAATCATACGATTAACCTCGAATCAACCTGATGAAGGGTATATTTTGGCTCCATCGTTGAGGGGGGACATCAAACAACGAGGCGAAATACGCTACTAAATTCCAATTTCTCGAACGCTTCATTAATTCAGGCTCTGGCAGTTTTTTTGCAAAACAGCCGCTAAACTGAGTATTGCCATGAAAAAGTCAATCACCTTCATATTGGCTGTTGCCACTGTGGTTTTCTCCGCTTCCACCTGTGAGAAGATGGAGCCGGGCGATTACAAGGACTTCTCCGGAGCCAAGATCAACCTTCTCGGGTCGTGGGTCCTCTCCGAGGTCCAATACAAGACCGCAGGCGTCGTCGAGTCCCATCCGGTCACGCCGGAGTCCGTCATGGAGTTTGCCGAAAAAGGCATCGGCTATACCCGGGACATGACGGGCGACATCCTCGACAGCTGGCATTATGTGACCTATCGCGCCTCCGTCACCATTTTCACCAACGCTGAGTGGGACAACAACCGCAGTCTTGGCGAAGACGACAGCAATTACCTGCACGGGAAGACCTACGCCTTCCATGTGGTGGACGAGAACACCATCTCGTCCGAAGAAAAGGTCTCGTCAAACAGCTATATCGTGAACTTCTTCACCCGGTTCAATCCTTCGGATTACCGGACAAAGGCCTCTTTCAAATCTGTCAAGGGTGTGGTTTCCGTCGAGCGCGACCGGATCAACCACCTCGTAGAACCGGTGAAGCCCCGTCTGTGAGAAAGGGAGATCAGATAACTACGGTTTATGAAAAAGGCAGTTACAATCTTGATGATGATGGCGGCAGTCTTCTCCGCCGCCGCACAGACCGGCACTTGGTCCGGAAAACTGGACGTGCAGGGAATGAAACTTCCGCTGGTATTCCATCTGAACGACGACAAGCCGACGATGGATTCGCCGGACCAGGGCGCCAGGGACATTCCCATCACGGTAGAGCGGGACGCCACGGGAAAGATCACCATCCGGATTCCTTCCTTAGGCGCCACCTACCAAGGGCAATGGCTGGCCAGTCAGATCGTGGGCTCCTTCAAGCAGTGGGGATCTTCCCTGCCGCTCACGCTCACGCCGGGAGAGGAGAGACTGAATCGGCCCCAGACGCCTGAGGGGCCATTTCCGTATGCTACGGAGGAGGTGTCTTTCACCAACGGAGACGCTGTGCTCAAAGGCACGCTGACCCTTCCGGAGGGATGCTCCCGCAAGACCCCCGTCCTGGTCATGGTCACCGGCAGCGGCCTCCAGAACCGCGACGAGGAAATCTTTGAGCACAAGCCCTTTGCCGTCATTGCCGATGCCCTTGCCCGCGCAGGAATCGGCACCCTCCGCTACGACGACCGCGGCTTCGGACAGTCCTCCGGAGACGTAGCCGGCGCCACCACGGAGGACTTCAAGAACGACGCCCTGGCCGGCATCAGACTCCTTCGGGAACGCTTTGACAGAGTCGGCGTCATCGGCCACAGCGAAGGCGGCACCATCGCCCTCCTGCTGGCCGCCGGGAAACAGGCCGACTTCATCATCTCCCTGGCCGGCAACGTGGTCTCCGGCGCAGAAACCCTGCTCTGGCAGAACCGCCTCGCATTCACGGCCGCCGGTTATCCCGCCGAAACCGTGGATACCTATTGCCGGGCGCTGGAAGAAGCCTTCGACGCCTGCATCGCCGGAAAGCCGATGCCGTCGGCCGGAAAATACGACCTTCCCGATGCGCTGAAACAGAATTTCTCCCTGGCCACGCTGCAGATCCAGTCCCCTTACATGAAATATTTCCTTGCCCTGGACGTCCGGCCGATGCTGGGCAGCATCACCTGCCCCGTTCTGGCCCTGAACGGCAGCAAAGACCAGCAAGTTGAGCCCCAAAGCAACCTGGGCGCACTCCGCAGTGGCCTCCCCGCCGACACCCCCGCCCAAATCGAATGCCTCGACGGCCTCAACCACCTCTTCCAACACTGCACCACCGGCGCCGCCACGGAGTACAAAGAAATCGAAGAAACCTTTGCCCCCGAAGCCCTTCAAAAACTCCTCCTCTGGCTTGCACAATTCTAAACCTCCGACAACTCGGTCAACGCCCATTCCGTGCCCGAAAAGGCCTGGCACATAAGTGACTGACTGTGAGTCACTTCCCGAAATCGCCTCCGGTTTTTTGCCGTAGGCGATTTCAGCATCTTACTGATAATCAGATGCTTAGGTGCCAGGCAGATAAGAGCCCTATGGGAGGTATTACAGCGTTTCGGAGAAGAGCTGCAGGTGATAGGGCAGAGCCCAGGTCCAGTAGGACCAGCGGTGTTTGCCGGGGGAGAAGATGGCGACATGCGGGAGACCCAGTTCCCGGCAGCGGGCGGCGAATTCGTCGGAAGCGGGGATGAATTTGTCCTCGGTGCCACAGGAGATGACAAGGAGTTTTCCCTGCCCCACCCGGTCCAGCCGGTTAATGGCCGATTGCGCCTCACACACCGGGTCGTCGATGGAATCTACGCCGAGGATCTTGGGAATCAGCGTCCTGGAGCCGCCGGAATGGCGCAGGACAAGGATGCCGCTCATGGAGCCGGCACCGCGGAAGCGCTCGGGGTGGTCCAGGAACAGGTTCATGGCGCCGTGCCCGCCCATGGACAGCCCGTCGATGAAAGTCTTGTCGGGAACGAATCCGTAACGGTGTTCCAGCACAGGCCAGCATTCTTTCCAGAAAAAGCTGCGCCACTGCATTTTGGACGGGTCGGCGTTGTCCAGGTACCAGCTGTCGGCAAAGCCGTCCGGGCAGATGATGCGCCAGCCGCCCTCGTCGCACAGGGCCTGTAGGTCCGTGTTTTCACTCCAGCTGGAGTATTTTCCGCTATAGCCGTGCAGGAGGAAAAGGGTGGGAAGGTTCCGCTCCAGTGCCTTCCCGCGCGGGGAGAAGACCAGGATACTGTCGGTGCAATGCAGGTTATCAGAAGGGATGACCACCAGGTCCTGGGCCCGCGCATGAAGGGCCAGCGTCAAGAAAACGCAGGAAAGGAGGATACGTAAGATGCTGACGTGTCGTAACATATTTTGCAAATATAGCAGTTTCCTCCAAATTGCTTATCTTTGTACAAAACGAAATCCCGGCTATGAAAAAGCACTTCCTCCTCCTTTCCCTCACCATCCTGTCGGCCGCATGTGTCAATAACCGGGCTCAGCAGGCCCCTGTCAGCGGAAAAACCATTTTCCAGACCAGCCAGCCCTGGAGCGAATACATCGACAACCGGGCCGACGCCGTCCTGGTCTACGGAGTCGGCGGTGAGGGCAATCCCCTGAAAAAGCGGCTCGCATCGTGGAAACAGCGGGGCTATGAGACCTTCTTCATGACCGGCATCGCCTGGGGCGGGTACCAGGACTACTTCACCGGCGCCTGGGACGGCACCCCGCACTGGGACGAAGGCCAGGTGAACGTAAAGGGCGACACCCTGTGGCACGGGAAAAACGTCCCCTACATCGTTCCCACGCAGAATTTCCCGAACTATTTCAAACAGACCCAGATCAAGCGGGCGATCGACGCCGGCGTGGACCAGATCTTCCTGGAAGAGCCCGAATTCTGGGCCGAAGGCGGCTATTCCGACGCCTTCAAGCGGGAATGGGAAGCCTATTACGGCTCCCCCTGGCGGCCGCAGGACGAGTCACCGGAAGCCACCTACCTGTCTTCGAAACTCAAATACCACCTCTACTACCGCGCCCTGGAAGAGACCTTCACCTATGCCAAAGAATACGGCAAGTCCCTCGGACGCGACATCCGGTGCTATGTCCCCACCCATTCCCTCGTGAACTATTCCCAGTGGCAGATTGTGTCGCCGGAAGCCTCCCTGGCGTCGCTGCCCTGCGTGGACGGGTACATCGGCCAGGTGTGGACCGGGACGTCACGGGTGCCGGAATACTACAACGGCGTCCTGAAAGAGCGCGTGTTCGAAAACGCCTACCTGGAATACGGCAGCATCGTTTCCATGACCGCTCCCACCCACCGGCGGGTCTGGCTCCTGACCGACCCCATCGAAGACCGCGCCCGCGACTGGGAAGACTTTTCGCGCAACTACCTGGCCACCTTCACCGCCCAGATGCTCTTCCCCCAAATGGCCGACTACGAAGTCATGCCCTGGCCGGAACGCATCTACCGCCGTCCTTATCCCACGCGGCAGGGGTCGGCGGAGATGTCCACCATCCCCGGGGACTTTTCAGCCCGGATGCACGTGATGATCAGGGCTGCCGGTGACATCCGGACATCGGAGGAGAAAGTGAACGGCTCCCAGGGCCTCGCCGTCCTCATGGCCAACTCCCTGATGTTCCAGCGTTTCCCCGTACACGAAGGCTACGAAGACCCGCAGCTCAGCTCCTTCTACGGCCTTGCCCTGCCGCTTGTCAAGCGCGGCGTGCCCGTGGAGATTGTCCATATCGAGAATCTGGGGTATCCCAAAGCCCTCGAGGCGGTAAAAGTGCTCCTGATGACCTATGCCAACATGAAGCCCCTGGACAGCGATGCGCACACGCACCTGCAGGCCTGGGTGAAAAAGGGCGGGCAGCTCATCTACTGCGCCACCGACCGGGACCCCTTCCAACGCGTCAGCGAATGGTGGAACCGGGCCGATGAACCCTTCGCCGCCCCCTCAGACCATCTGTTCTCCCTGATGGGCATCCCTCCCCAGGCGCCCTCGGGCACATACCGCTACGGCAAAGGCACCGTGCGCATCCTGCGGCAGGACCCCAAGGAGTTCGTCCTCACCGCCGGGGCCGACGCCCCCCTGATGGCCGCCGTCAGCGCCGCCTACGGACCCTTGGAGCAGAAAAACCACTTCCTCCTGCACCGGGGTCCTTATACCGTCGGCGCCGTGATGGATGAAAGCGTCAGCGAAGCGCCGCTCAAAGTGGATGGCACGCTGATCGACCTGTACGATCCCGAGCTCCCCGTACTGAGCGAAAAAACCATCGGCCCGGGAGAGCAGTTCTTCCTGTACGACGTCCGGAAAGCCCCCAAGGCGCCCGCCGTCCTGGCCGCCTCCAGCCGCGAAAGCGACGTGAAGGCCGGCAAAGACAGCTACAGCTACATCGCCAAAGGGCCCGCGGATACCTACAACATCTCCCGCATCCTGCTGCCGTCGGCTCCGGTCCAGGTGCTGGTCAGCGGTGCCGATGCGCCCTATACCTGGGATGAGGGCAGCCGGACCCTCCTTGTCCGCTTCCCCAACAGCCCCGACGGCGTGACGGTACAAATCCGCTGGAAATAGCGGCCTGTGGCCGGGTTTTTGCTTATCACTGCGCTACTATGGCAAACCAAAATCTCACTTCCAACGACCTGCCGCAGTTCCAGGGCCATTACGACGAGAACAGCTTCTGGAAAAAACTGGGCAAAATTGCCGGCCGGGCCGGTGTCAAGACCGTGTATTACGCGCTGGTCCTCTTCTACACCCTTACCGACGGGAACACCCCCGCCAAGTACAAAGCCATCATCGCCGGCGCCCTGGGATACCTGATTCTACCCTTCGACATGCTCCCGGACTTCCTCCCCTTCGCCGGCATGGCCGACGACTGGGCCGCCCTGGTGGCCGCCGTCGCCTACGTCGCCACCGCCATCACCCCGGACACCAAGGCCAAAGCCCGCCTCAAACTTCAGCAGTGGTTCCCCAACGCCGCGGACAAAGACCTCGGAGACCTGGCATAATCCCCTATGAAAGCACGCCTTCTGACCGTAGTGATGCTCCTTGCCGCCCTGCCAGCCGCAGCGCAGCAGCACTGGCTCACCCTCCCGAAAGAATACCTCCGCATCACCCCGAAGGCCGACACCGTCACCATCTACGCCCTGGGCGACATCATGAGCCACCAAGCCGTCTCCAAAAGCGCAGGAGAGCACGGCTACAGCAGCTTTTTCAAATACATAGAAGACCGCATCCGCGAAGCCGACGTCGCCGTGGGCAACATGGAATTCCCCCTGGCCGGGAAACCCTACACCGGCTATCCCGCCTTCTCCGGACCCGACAGTTATGCCGACTACCTCTGGGACATCGGCCTGGACGTGTTCCTGACGGCCAACAACCACATCCTGGACAAAGGCAGCGCCGGGCTCACACGCACCATCCGGCAGCTGGAGGACAGGGGCATCCTGTACACCGGCATCGCCGCGGATGAACGGGCCGACACCCTCCTGAACCCCCTGATCATCAGCTCGAAAGGTCTCAGGATTGCCATCGTCAACTTTACCTACGGAACCAATCTGGGGTCCGGACAGGCCTGGCCCAAAGTGCATTACTTGCGGAAAGAAGCCCTCGCGCCCGTGATGGAACGCGCCAGGCGGAAGGCGGACCTTGTCCTCGTCTTCCCCCACTGGGGCGTCGAATACGACCGCGTCCACAGTGCCCGGCAGGAAGAAATGGCCCGCTGGCTCATCCAGGAAGGGGCCGACGCCATCATCGGCGCCCATCCCCACGTGGTGCAGGACACCCAGGTGATCGACGGGGTGCCGGTCATCTACTCGCTGGGAAACGCCCTTTCGAACCAGAACGACCTCGCCGCCCGCCTGGAAGCCGCCCTCACCCTGAAAGCGGTGGTCCGCTGGGGCGAAAAGCCTACGCTGGAAGCGCCCCGCCTGGAACTGCTCTGGTGCACCAAACCCGGCATGGTGGAACCCTCCTACGCCACCGTCCCCGTCACCCTTCCCGAAAGCTGCTGGAAAGACGCCGGGGATTATCGGCACATGAAAGAAACCCTGGAACGCCTATGAAACGAATCCTGATCATGATGTGGGGCCTCTGCACGTCGGCCCTTCTCCAGGCCCAGACCCCGCTGGAAACCTATATCGAACGCTGCGCGGACAAAGCGCCCTTGAAAGGCGCCCTTTTGGGGGTCTCCGTCAAAGATATGAGCGGGAAGAGCGTCGCCGCCTACAACGCCTCCACCCGGATGGTCCCGGCTTCGAACCTGAAACTGGTCACCACCGGGACGGCGCTGCATGCCTTCGGGCCGGCGCACCGCTTTTCCACGGCCATCGGCTACACCGGCACCATCACGGACGGCACCCTGGAAGGCGACGTGTACATCCTGGGCGGCGGCGACCCCTCCCTGGGCGCCAAAGACACCCTGGCCCTGAAGGCCGACGCCCTCTTCTGGAAATGGAAGACCCTCCTCCGCGACGCCGGCATCCAGCGCATCCACGGCCGCATCGTGGGCGACGGAAACGCCTACGAGGGCATGCTGGAGCAGGCTTCCTGGAACTATGACGACGTGGGCACCTACTACGGCGCAGGCATGAGCGCCCTCAGTTTTTACGAGAACGCCGTGGACTACCGCGTGGGGCCGGCCCAGGCGGGAGAGCCCGTCCAGCTTACCCAGCTGTACCCCGAGACCCCCTGGATGCACCTCGGGAACCTGAGCGTCACTTCGCCCGCCGGCACGCCCAATACGCTGTACATGTACACCACGGACCTGGCCCCGTACGAGGAACTGCGCGGCGCCTACCCGCTGGAACGCCGCCCCAAGACCGAACATTTCGCCAACAAATTCGGCGACCTCACCTGCGCCTACTACTTCTGGAAAAACCTACGGGACACGGGCTGGGAAGTCACCGGCGGCTACGCCCGCACTGACCGCTACGGCTTCCTCCAGGGCCCGGACTTCGTGCCCGCGGACAAGGCCGGGGTGCCGGTCCGGATCGGCGCCACCGAGTCGGCACCGCTCGCGGACCTTTCCAAGCACACCAACTGGGACAGCGACAACTTCTACGCGGAGGCCCTGTTCCGGGCGATGGGGGAATCGGCCACCGGAAATGCCGGTCCGGACAGCTGCCTGGTAGCCGTCCGCGACGTCCTCCAGGACCTGGGACTCCCCCTTGACGGCATCTCGCAGGCCGACGGCTGCGGCCTCTCCCGGAAGAACCTCGTGAGCGCCGACTGGATGACCCGCTACCTGCTCTCCATGACCCGGAGCCCCGCTTTCGGCGCGTTCCTGGGCTCGCTCCCGCAGCCCGGCCAGGGAACGCTTTCCATGATCCACCTCCAGAACGGAGAGCGCATCCGGTGCAAGAGCGGCAGCATGGAAGGCGTCCTGTGCTACTCCGGATACATCCTGGACAGCGCCGGGAAACCGCTGTACGCCTTTTCCATCCTCACCAACGGCATCACGGTCCCGCTCAGCGAACTCCGTCCCGTCCTGTCCGGTATTCTGGCCCTGATGGTGCAGTAAACGCGATTTTTTTCCTATCTTTGTAAGCTATATGAGAAAAGTGCTGTACATAGCCCTTCTGGCCCTTCTCCCCCTCTCCTGCAAAATGGCCGCCGAGGTGCAGGACACCGCGTCCGAACTCTTCCGCGGAGAAGTCGTCGCCAAGGTGGGCACCCACAAGTTGCACCGCAACCAACTGGCAAGCTACATCCCCGCCGGAGTCACCGGAGAGGACAGCGTTGGACTGGCCCGGCAGTACATCAACGCCTGGGCGGAGGACCTGCTCCTGCTGGATATGGCCCAGGAACAGCTCTCCAAGAGCGAAAAGGACGTCTCCCGGGAACTGGAAGAATACCGCCGCACCCTCCTGAAGTACCGCTATCTGCAGCTGTACATCGACCAGCGCCTGGACACCCTCATCACCGACGAGGAAATCGCCCGTTACTACAACGGGAACCAGGAACGTTTCCGCCTGGAGCGCCCCGTCGTGAAAGCCCGCTACCTGGTCATTCCGGCCGATTCCCGCGCCCTGAAAACCCTCCGGCAGATGATTTCCTCCGACGATGACGCCCTCCTCGTGGAAGCCGACAGCCTCGCCTCCACCACGGCCATCAAATATGCCGACTCTTCCGACACCTGGATGGACTTCCTCACCCTGGCCCAGGAACTGGGCGCGGACTACCGCACCCTCCTCGGTTCCCTGAAGAACCAGTTCGCCTCCCTGGAGGACGAAAACGGCATCCTCCGGCTGGCCTACATCACCGACATGGTTCCGGAAGGCAAACCCGCCCCCGAAGAGTACGTAACCGAGCGGATCCGGGACCTCATCCTCAGTGCAAGAAAGCATGAACTGGAAACCGGTTTGGAACAGGACTTGCTGGAAGATGCGCGCAAAAATAACAAATTCGTAATCTATTGACGTATGAAAAATATCCTTCTCACGGCGGCAGCGCTGCTCCTTTCCCTGACCCTGAGCGCCCAGAAATACCAGAACGGCCTCGTGGACAAGACAGTAGCCACGGTTGGCGGAGAAACCATCCTCCTGAGCGACCTGGAAGCCGAAGTGCAGCAAATGCGCGCCAGCGGTGCCGGCAGCGACCGGGACATGCGCTGCGAAATCCTGGAGAACATCATGGAAGCCAAACTGTTCCTGATGCAGGCCCGCGTCGACTCGCTCACCGTGAACAATGACATGGTGGCCGGCAACCTCACCCAGCGCATCGACTGGTTCCGCACCCAGCTGGGCGGCGACGAAGAAATGGAAAAATACTTCGGCAAACCCCTGTACAAGCTGCGTCAGGAATGGCAGAAGACCCTGGAGGAGCAGAGCCTTACGGAACAGGCCCGCTACAACGTAGCCCAGACCATCCCGGAAGTCACCCCCTACGACGTCCAGTCCTACATGAAAGCCACTGACCCCGAGGACCTTCCCGTCGTTCCCGTCAAATACCAGCTGAGCCAGATCTGCATCTATCCGGACCGCGAAGCCGCGGCCGTCTCCGTGAAAGAAAAGCTGCTGAGCCTCCGCGAACGCATCATGAACGGGGAAAAGTTCGCCACCCTCGCACGCATCTACTCCGAAGACCCGGGCAGTTCCCGCCGCGGCGGCGAACTGGGCATGGCCTCCAAGTCCATCTTCTGGCCCGCCTTCTCGGATGCCGCCATGTCCCTGAGACCCGGCACCATCTCCCAGATCGTGGAGACCCCGGACGGCTTCCACATCATCGAAGTCATTGAAAAGAAAGGCGACATGTTCAACGCCCGCCACATTCTCCTCAAGCCCCAGTACACCGCCGAGGACCGCGAAAAAGCCTTCAGCCGCCTGGACAGCCTCCGCACCCAGATCCTCAGCGGCGAAATCAAGTTCGACCTCGCCGCCCGCTTCTGGTCCGAAGACCTCGCCTCCCGCACCAACGGCGGCCAGATGGCCGACCCTGCCACCGGCTCCTCCTACTTCGAGATCGACCAGCTCAAGCCGGCCGACTATGCCGCCATCAAAGACCTCAAGCCGGGCGAAATCTCCGAGCCTGTGGAATCCCAGGACAACGAAGGCTACCAGCAGGGCCGTCAGGGAAACCTGGTGTACAAGATCATCCGCGTGGACAAGATCATCCCCGCCCATACCGCCACCTTCGAAAACGACTACACCCAGATCCTGGAGAAGGTGCAGAACAACAAGCAGATGGAAGCCATCGACAAGTTCCTGGACGACAAGATCAAGTCCACCTACATCATTATCGACCCCATGTTCCACGAGTGCGAGTTCTCCCGCGACAGTTGGAACGCCCGTAAATAAGTGCACCCCGTCCGGTTTCATAAAAGCATCGCGCTGCTGCTGTCCCTGACGGCGGCAGGCTTTGCCGTGAAGGCCCAGGAGCAGCCCCGGGAAGACGGCAAAGTGAAGCTGCTGAGCGCCCAGAGCGCCCAGCTCATCGAACGCAACGGCGAGAGTTACCGGAAAGTGGTGGGCCCCGCCCGCTTCTTCCACAACAACACCTACCTCCTCTGCGACACGGCCCTGTGGAACGTGAACACCAACATCATCGACGCCATGGGCCATGTGCGCATCATCCAGGACCAGACGCAGCTCACCAGTTCCACCCTCCAGTACGTGGTGGACGACAACATGGCCAAGTTCCGCGGAGACCTGGTGCAGCTGGAGGACAAAGACAAAAACACCCTCCGCACCCGTTACCTGGACTACAACACCAAAGACTCCGTGGCCATTTTCCAGGACGGCGCCGCCATGCGGGACAAGGACGGCCAGGTCATCGAGAGCCTCTACGGCACCTATGACTCCAAGGCCCATCTGTTCACCTTCAACGACCAGGTGAACATGTACATGGACACCACCTTCGTGAAAACCTCCCGCCTGGAATATCGGAGCGACCTTTCCACCGCCTACTTCGGCTACGGGACTGACATGTGGCAGGACGACAAGATGCTCAGCGCCAACGACGGCTGGTACGACCGCGGTCAGGAGCTCTTCCTGTTCCGACGGAACGTGCACATGCTCACCGAGAACCAGGAGACCTGGTCCGACTCGCTCTACTACCACCGTTCCCTGAACAACGTGGAGATGCTGGGCAACGTGGAGCTGATGGACACCACCCGCAATGTCTTCGCCCTCGCCGGCCGGTTCGTGTACACGGATTCGCTGGACCAGGTGCGGATGACCCGCGAACCCGCCATCATGTCCATCTCCGAAGAGAAAGGCAAAGTGGACACCCTGTATGTCGGGGCCGACGTCCTCCTGTACCGCACCGTCAAGCGCTGTGACATTCCGGAGGGGGCCGTCCAGGCATCGGCCAAACGGCTGACGGACATTGCCGGCGACCCGGTGATGGAATACCGCAAGAAAGCGGCCGAAGCGGCTGCCAAGGCCGCCGAAGAAGCCGCCAAGAACGACCCCAACCGCCCGCCGGAACTCCCCGGCCGCGGCGACAAGGCCGAAAAACCCGCCGGCGACAAGACGCAGCTTCCTCCGCCCGAACCGCCGAAAGACATGCCGAAAGACACGCTGACGCCGCCGGTGGATACGCTGACGGGACCCGTCGACTCCGTGGCCACCACCGTGCCCGAAAAAGACACCACCAAGGTGGCCTTCCTGTACGGCTCCAAGCACGTGCGCCTGTTCCGGAAAGACATGCAGATGTCCAGCGACTCGCTCACCTACACGGACCTGGATTCCCTGGTGCGCCTGTACCAGGACCCCATCTTCTTCAACGAGGGCAACCGGCAGTATGCGTCCGACAGTATCTACATGGTCATCAAGAACAAGCAGATGGAAAAGGCCCACCTGCTGTCGAACGCCTTCATCACCATCCAGGAAGACTCCGTCAGCTACGACCAGATCCGCGGCACCGAGATGATTGCCTACTTCGACTCCACGTCGGCCCTCACCCGGTTTGACGCGCTGGGCGGGGCGGCCTCCCTGTTCTACCTGGTGGAGAAGAATGCCCTGGCAACCGTGAACAAGGTGGAATCCAAGATGATCTACGCCACCTTCAAGGACGGCGACATCGAGCGGATGTACTACTACGACAATCCCAAGAACGACGGCTATCCCACAGTCCAGCTGCCCAAGGAGGAAAAGACCCTGAAGGGCTTCCGCTGGGAGCCGGAACGCCGGCCTTCGTCGCCCGAGGATGTCACGTCCCTGAAGCCCCGCAAGAGCCAGCGCACCTCCTATCTCGCGCGTCCGCATGCGGAGTTCAAGCAGACCAACACCTACTTCCCCGGTTACATCCGGAAGGTGTACCGGGATATCGCCGTCCGTGACTCCCTGCGGGTCATCCGTGAACGCGAAAAACAGGCGGCCGACACGCTCGCCGCCCCTGTCGACACCGTAGCCGCAGCACCGGTGGATACGGTGAGCGTCATGCCCAAGGACAGCCTGGGGACGGCGCCGGTGGACACATCGGCCGTTTCCACCGCTCCCGCCGACACGCTCGCCGCCCCTGCTGCGCCGCTCACGAAAGAAGAGCTGAAGGCCCAGGAAAAAGCTGAGAAAGAGCGCCTGAAGGCCGAAAAACAGGCCGAACGGGAAGCCAGATGGGCCGAGGCGGACCGCATCCGCGAACAGAAGAAAGCCGCCAAGGCACAGAAGAAGCTGGAGAGAGAACGGCAGCGGAAGCTGAAAGCCCTTCGCAAAATGGAAAAACGGGCGCAGAAAGAACGGGCCCAATTCGAAAAATACCTCCTGAAAGAACAGGAAAAAGCACAGAAACAAAAACAGAAACCATGAAAAAGACTGTACTTGTGTCTGGCGGAGCCGGTTTTATCGGCAGCCACGTAACAGTAGAACTCATCCAGGCCGGCTATGATGTCGTGATGGCCGACAATTTCTCCAACTGCGACCGCTCCGGCTACGAAGGCGTAAAGCAAATCACCGGCCGGGAAGACCTGCCCCTGGAAGAAGTGGACTTCTGCAACGCGGCCCAAGTCCATGCCCTGTTCGCGAAATACCCCATCGACGCCGTCATCCACTTCGCCGCCTACAAAGCCGTGGGTGAATCCGTGGAAAAGCCCGTCATGTACTACAAGAACAACCTGATGAGCTTCCTGAACGTGCTGGAGGCCGCCCAGGAGAAAGGCGGATGCAATGTGCTGTTTTCTTCATCGGCCACAGTCTACGGAGAGCCGGATGCCGTGCCGGTTACCGAAAAAACGCCCCGCAAGCCCGCCACCTCCCCGTATGGCAACACCAAGCAGATGTGCGAGGATATCCTCCGCGACACGGTGAAGGCCAGCGGCGGCACCGTCAAGGGCATCCTGCTGCGGTACTTCAACCCCATCGGCGCACATCCCAGCGCCCTGATCGGCGAACTGCCGCGCGGCGTTCCCAACAATCTGGTGCCTTACATCACCCAGACCGCAGTGGGGAAACGTCCCTGCCTGAATATCTTCGGCAACGACTATCCCACCCCCGACGGCACCTGTCTGCGCGACTTCATCGACATCGTAGACCTTGCCAAGGCCCATGTCTGCGCCGTCGGCCGCATGCTGGAAGGGAAAATGAAAGCGGACTGCGAGGTCTTCAACATCGGCACAGGACGGCCCCTGAGCGTGCTGGAGCTGGTGAACGCCTTTGAAAAAGTGAACGGCGTCAAACTCAATTACAAATTCGTACCCCGCCGCGCCGGTGACGTCGTCTCCATCTGGGCCGACCCCACCCTCGCCAACACCGAAATGGGCTGGAAAGCCACCCGGAGCATCGAAGAAACCCTGAAATCCGCCTGGGAATGGGAACTTCACCTGAAAAATCAGCAGCAGTAAGGAAATCCCGTCACTTCCAATTTATTACACTTTTTTAAAAAATTTCTTTGCTTTTTGAAAAATAGGGTGTACATTTGCGGCCTGAAAAGAATGTGTATTCAACTCATTAACTAATTAGTACTATGAAGAAAGTATTTATGTCTGCCGCTGTTGTGGCTATGATCGTTGCCGCTGCTTCCTGCCAGTGCAACAACAACAAGAAGGCCGAAGAAGCCGCCGAGGCTACCGAGGAAGTTTGCGAGAAGACTTGCGAAGAAGGCAAAGAGTGCAGCGAAGAAGGTCAGAAGACCCTCGAAGAAGCTGTTGAGAACGCTGCCAACGAAGTGAAAGACGCCGCCACCGAGGCTGCCGTCGACGCTGTTGACAACGCCGCTGACGCCGCCAAGGAAGCTCTCACCAAATAAGTCCTTCCCCACGGAAACAAAATAGCCTGACCCTTTGGGGCCGGGCTATTTTGTTTTCTTCCAGTCGGCCGGACTTTGGCCGGTGATTTCTTTGAAGTTGCGGTAGAAAGCGCTGCGGGAAGAGAATCCGCTTTCCGTGGCGATTTGGGTGACGCTCATCTCCGGGTGTTCCTTCATGAGTTTTTGCGCATAGCGGACGCGGTATCCGTTGATGAGGTTGGAGAAACTCTCCCCGGAAAGGCTCTTGATGATGGCGCTTATGTAGGTGCGATTGGTGGCCAGCCGGGCGGCTATATCGGTGACTCGAAGGTCCGGCTGCTTGAACAGTTCCTCCTGCTCGATGATTTGCGAGAGCTGCTCGGTCAATTGCAGCGTTGGCGGAAGGTCGGCGGGAGGGGCAGCGGGACTGTTCCGGTTTCTCCGGAAGAAGAAGACCCCGGCAGCCATCAGAAGCAACAGGCCCACGGCAATGAACCAGGGGAAACGAGCCTTGGAGGACGCCTCCGTGGGAAAGGCCCAGACCTCCCGGAAGACCTTGAAATTGTTTCCCGTCGGGATGTCGTCCACAGTTGAGAACCCGACACCGCCGGGCAGCACGAGCGTTGCGTCCGGAAGCAGGGCGAAAGTGTCGGCCATCGGGAAAGGGCCGGGGAATTCCGTCAGGGTTACTTCGGCCGGGCCGCCGTCGAAGATGGGGTCGTAGCAGATACGGGCGATGCAGGCATTTCCCTCCGTATCAATCCCCACCGTATAGGCGCTCCGGCGGCTGCGGTCCACGGCCAAATGGCCCCAGATGTAGTTTCCGGCATCGGACCGCACGGGAAGGGCGACGTCCGTTTCCAACAGGGAGAACTGCTCGCCCGTGATGCGCAGGATGCCCCATTCCCCGCTTTCCCGGTGCCGGGCCAGCACCAGGTAGGCGTATTCGCCGATGGAAAGGTCGGCCCGCTGGGTGGCCAACGGTTCCCACTCGTCCAGCAGGGGCTCATGGAAAGAGTCTCCCTGCAAGCGGTCCACCGTGCCGTCGGAGGGTTTGCCGTAATTGTCCAGCCCGGAGAAGACAATGGCATTGTCCGGGGCCGATGCCAGGATGTAAGGGATGTTGCGCTGCACAGTGACGTCTTTCAGGAAGGAGAACCCTTTCCCGGGCTCGTAGATTTCCATGGCGTCAGGCGCGTACCAGTTGCCGCTCACCAGCACCCTCCCGTCCGGCAGGGCAAGTGCCGATGCACCCGCGCGTTTGCGGTCCATGATGCCCTCGGCCGTGAAAGTGTGCGTGGCCGGGTCGTAGATTTCCACGCCCCAGCTCTGGCCGATGCCGAACGCCTCAGCGCTGCCTCCGCCCAGCATCACCCGCCCGTCCGGCAGGAGGGTGCAGAAGCCATGGTCGTGCGGGTATTTCATGGGCACTTTATGCCACGACCCGCCCCTGAGATACCAGGCCGACTGTGACAGCACAAATCCGTCCGTATGCCCGCCGAAAAGGGTCAGTTCCCCATTCAGGACCATCACATACGGGGTGGACAGCGGCTCCGGCAGGTCCGGCCACCGCCCCGTCCCGCCGCCGCTGCTGCGCGAGCACGCGACGGCGAGGAGGGCCAGCAGTATGAGGGGTAAGCGCTTCACGCTTACAAAGATAGCGAATTATTCGTAGTCGCAGACCAGGCGTAGTGCGGCAAAGTTGGAGAAAGAGTGCACGTAAGTCCCTAAATTTGCGGAACCGAAGCCCAGCGATGCCCCGGAACTGCTTATATTTGCCCACAACTGCGCATAAGAACCGTTACTGGGCGTAGTTTCATTGATATAGAATATTACATTTCCTTTTTGATAACAATCATCTGTGTAGCTATCATCTCGCGTTCTCCAATATCCTCCAGCTCCCATAGCCACATAGCTGCCGTTGCAATTGAACCTTACGCCGTTGTTGGACCCGGTAACCCACTGGCGTTCGCTGGCATAGAAGAGCTCCTGCACCTCGGCGCGGGTCGGAATACGCCATCCTGTCCAACCTGCTGCAACGGCGATACCGGCAGAATCCCCAGCAACGTTCGAGATATTATAATCATATGAATACTCACTGGACGACCCCACATTGAACTCAGCCCATTTTACGCTCAGGCCCAGGTTTTTCCAGGAGTGTTCACTCAGGGAACCGGTTGCTGCAGCCGTTACCATATCGGAAGTCAGGGTGATAGTCTTTCCATAGACAGTCCCGGCCGTGTAGTTGGCTGTTTTCGTTGACACCAGCCGGGTGTATTTACCCCCGTCCACATCCTCGGCATGGGCCATGAGACTGGTGGAAGTACTGCCAAAAACGGCAAAGTAGCCGGCGTAGGTCCCGGCACCGTCGTCCGATGCCGTGACATTGACCACATCGGTTGAAGGATTACTTCCGCTAACTGTACCATTAGCGGCAATGTTCACCGTCCTGTACACGCCGCCGGCCGAATCCATTCCGATAGCAGTGATGGCCTTGGACGTGCTTGTGAACCGGAAACGCAAATAGCTCAAAATGTGCGTGCTAAGGTTCCCGATCGTCGCGGTGGTCTGGTCGGCGGTAAGGTCCACCGACGTACCCTTGAGGATATCATGCTCCAGAGCATCGGCCAGCGAGCCGCCGCCCGGGGTGCTCAGATTCAGGGTTATGACGCCTGCCGATACGCTTACGAAGCCTTTATCCAAGGAGGTTTTGCTCACGGCATACGGAATATAGGTGCCCGCCACCACCGGGTCCGTGGAGGTAAAATTGCCCGAAGTGGTCCCGGCGCCCTTGGTGAGGGTGAGCGTGATGGTGGTCCCGTCACTTTTGATCAGGAAAATTTGATCCCCCGTTTCCCAGGTGGCATCTGTAGCTCCATAAGAGACTTTGGTGCCGACTTCGTCCGAGACTTCCGGAGTCTTGGTAACAGCCGAAACGGTGAGCGTAACTTTGTCTCCGGGATTGTCCGGAAGAGAAGGGCCCTGTGTGTCAAGTGATTCTTGCGTGCATCCGGTAACAATGGCTGCGAGCAGAGCGCTGGATGCGAATAATGAGGTTGTTTTCATAAGCTTACCAAATACTTCCGTTACTATCTGCATCACTTTCATCTACGCCGGCTCCGAAAAGCCCGGCCCCTTTGCCGCTGATGGTGAGGATCCATCCTTCCATCTGCATTCCAAACACCTGTGTTTCAGGTGAAAAGTACAATTCTTTCGTTTTTGTTTTGCCCATAGTAGTTTTGCGATTGTTGTGCTGGCAAAAATAGGGCGTCGGATGGAAACCCTTGTTCCGCTTTCACAAAACCCGTGTCCCGGATTGTTAAATCATTTGGGAAGCGCTTCCGGCCATGCATAAGGCTACGGGATCGCTTTGTTTCAGGAGGGGAGTGAAGGGCTTTCCCCTGAGTATCAATATGATTGCATCAAAAGCTGCCTTCTCAAAAATGTTACAAATATGAGAACAGGATTCCGGGCCATGAGATAAAAGGTCCGGAGGGTTTTGGATATCTTTGGATTCAAAGATAATTCAAATAACTACATATCGATGGAAACAAAACACAATGAACTTTATGAAGCACCGGAAACGAGAGTGATGGAGCTAAAATTTGAAGGCATCATTTGTCAGAGTAATGGTAATGTCCCGGGCAGTGATCCATATACACCCGGAGGAGATCCCTTCTCATTCTAATCCATGCAGTGTTTAACCAATAAAAATGAAACGACAATGAAGACGACTAAGATTTTCATAATGGTTGCACTGGCCTTGATGACGGCAGCTTGCAACAAAGTAGATATCGACCTTAATCAACAGCCCGCTAACGACGAGATTATCATCACCGCAACGATTGACTCCAACGATGGTGCCACAACCCGCGCCCTGAGCATCGACGGAAGCAATATCGCCTCGACATGGGAGGCTTCCGATCAGTTTGCCATCCTGTTCAACGACGATTCGAATGACGTCAAGCGCGTAGCCTCGGTGGATAAGATAGATGGAACAACAGTTACCATCACGTTCACCATCCCCTCTTCGCTGGCCAGCAATACCCCTTGCCAGATAGTCTATCCCGCCTCGGCTGCCAACGCCGCCAACACGGGAGCCGATGTCGCAACAGCTTTGGCTACACAGGACGGCACTATAGGGAACTGTCCCGAAGTCCGCGTGGGAACGGCCACCATCGACAAGGATAATCATAACCTGACCAGTGTCACGAAGCTGGCCGCACAGAACACCATCTTCAAGTTCACGGTTCAGGATCTCAGCGCAGCGGATAAGACCGCGACGGAGTTCAAGGTAAGTGATGGTTCGGGCAACGTCTTAGCAACCGTCACTCCCGCCTCTGCCGCCGGTACGCTTTATGTGGGTCTGCCAGAGATGGCTGCCGGTACATACTGGTTCACCGCCACCATCGATGACAAGGCCTACGTTGCCAAGGCAACTACAGCAGCCGCAACCACTGCAGGAAAGTATTACCAGACAACGATAAAGATGGCCACCTTCGGTAACGTTATCGGTGCGAATGGAAAGTTCTATGTCAACGCTGCGGCCGCAACATCAGCTTCTACCACCGCCAGCGCCATGATTACCTACATAGGCGACGAGACGGCCGAGGCATCACCATACACTCACGGCCTAGCTCTGGCCATGAGCGATGCCAATGGCGAAAGCAATTGCGCATGGACTACTTCAAGCGGCAGCACGGTACACACCTACACGACCAGTAGCAGCACCTTCACCCGCGAGAGTAGCTTGCAGTACAACGCGACACAGGACACCGACACCTATCCCGCCTTCAAGTTTGCGATAGCCAACAATGGCACTGCAGCGCCCATAGGTTGCTCCGCATGGTTCCTGGCCTCTGGTTACCAATGGGAGCAGATGATTAGCGCAGCAGGGGGCTACGCCGCCTTGCGTGACGGTTTCAGTGGTGTTGGCGGTACGAATATGCAGAGTGTCAACTACTGGTCGTCTACAGAGGAAAGTGGCTACTACGCTTGGACCTATTACTTCTTCTCCGGCTTCGGCGGCGGCAAGTGGGCCAGATGCAGTAAGGTCGACGGCTACTATGTCCGTTCAGCCCTCGCTTTTTAACCTGAAAGATAATTCAAATAACTACATATCTATGGAAACAAAACACAAAGAATTGTATGAGCACCCCTCGACGGATGTAGTGGAGGTGCACGCCGAAGGCGTTGTTTGCCAAAGTGTGAAGACGACCTATAACCCTATGAATCCAGAAGAAGAATGGACATTTTAAGGAGGACGGAGCGATGAAAAAATATTATTTGATTCTTTGCGCCGCTTTAACGCTGGCCGCCTGTGTAAAAGAAGAACCCAAGAATGAAATGCCCCAGGTGCGTCTGGAATTTGACGTGACCGTAACGCAGGATGCTCCCACCAAGGCTGTTAAAACAGACTTTGTCTTGGGCGATGTCATCTATGCGTTCTTCAACAATGTTGCCGTTAATGCAACTCCCAAATACGCCACGCTGACTTATGACGGAACAAAATGGTCCGGTGCGCTGCAGGGGGGTCTTGCCGTTGGGGAGCTGGCAGCGTCTGGCGAGACCATGAGCGCCGTGTATTTTCCTTTCGGCACTGTAAATATTTCCAACAGCGGAGATAGTTATGTATTTAAGGGTGCCGATGGTCAACCGATTTATACTTATTATTCCTGTGCAACCGCGTCTTATGAATTGACTACGGCGGGTGAGATTGCAACGCTGACGGCAACGCTGAACATGACCATACCGGACAATTATGTACAGTTCTTTGTGGACAAGAGCGGCAGTGACTATGCTTCGGACGGTAAGTATCGTCTGGCCGTGAAAGACATCCGGCCCGCCGCGTGCGGATCCTATACTCCGGCAGGTGGGTTTGCAATCACAGCGCTGGACTATAGCCAGCCGATGTGGGGTTACGTGTACGACGACCTGGGCGTTCTGTTCAGCGGCCAGATTGACGCCACCGCCTGGAGTTCGGCCTCCGAGCGCCGTTTCATTTTCTTCGAGACCGGCGCTCCCGCCAAATCGGCTACCATCAGCAAGACGCTGGCCAGCCACGCATCTGTAAAGTTGACGAACGTCGCCTCCTGGCCCGCTGCAGTTACCGTACCCACGAGTGTGGATATGGGAATCTATAAGAATAACAATCCTGCTACCGGAAAAACGCTATTGTGGGCCGACAGGAATCTGGGAGCACAGGCTGCGGCAAGCTTTGCTAACAACAATCAGGATTATGGCTTCCTCTTTGCCTGGGGAGAAATTGTGCCTTATTTTGAAGCGGATGGCTGGCAGGCAAGCTGGGAGATGAAACCCGATATGACTCAAGCCAAATATTATTGGTATGATTCCGTTGCCGGCTCATACTCTAAATATACGACACCCGGGGATGTCCTTGAAACCCAGGATGATGCTGCTAGCGCCTACTTGGGAAACGGCTGGCGCATGCCCACCAAAGAAGAGTTGGAAGCTCTCTGGGGTTTGGAATACACTCAGCACATTGAAAAAGGATATACGGTTAATTCAAACTTGTATTTCCCTAATGCCGGCCGGCGTGTTGGCAGTGCAACTAGTGGTAGAACATATTATAATAATTATTGGTCATCAACAATACAAAGTGCGGCTCTGGGATGGTACAACTACGGTGCAGGTGTAACGTCTGAAAATGGTGAAAGATACACAGGCATGTCCGTCCGTCCTGTCAAGGAAGTCCTGGCCATCAGCAACCTGGTCCATTACTGGCCGTTTAACGGGAATACCAATGATGCCGTGACTTCGGGCGCCATCAACGGCACCAACACTGGTGCCACCCTGACCACAGACCGTTTTGGGAATGCCAACAGCGCATATTTTTTTGATGGTACAGATGATAGCATAGAAGTAGGCCAGGCCGGCAGTTTTGAGAGTTCGGACTCTTTCAGCTTTAACGTGTGGGTAAACTCTACCGGAGGAGGCAACTTTATAAGAACTGAAGGGGGTGGTGGCAGCTGGGGATGGTTTGTACGTTTTGTAGGCGAGGGTAAAATTCAAATCTGGGAAGGCACTTATACGTCCTATACAGCCGAAACCACGGAATCATATAACGACGGGAACTGGCATATGGTCACTTTTGTCCGAGACGCTAGCAATAACATTGGCAGATTATATGTGGATGGAGAGGAAAAATGCCATTATGATATGCCAAGCGGTCCCCAGCCTCTGACAAGTGCTTATCTGGATTACCTAGGAAGTTACGGAAGCGGAGAATTTTTCCACGGTACGATGGACGAAGTACGCCTGTACAACAAAGCCCTTACCGCCGAGGAAGTAGCGGCGCTGTATCAGTATTGATATACAACAGCGTTTTAACTTAACAGCCTTTTTTCGTATCTTAGCGGAGTATGAAACGCCCTGCGCTACTTGTAATCCTGCTCCTATCGGCCTGCACCCCAAGACCTGCCGGGATGCAGGCGGAGGGGGACGTGCTGCAGATGACCGTGGAGCGGCTGCCGGACATGAATGTACCCAGGAATGTGCACATAGCGGCATTTGTGAACGGAGAGCTTACGGTGATCGGGGGACACACCACCGGTTTCATCCCCACCAATACGGCCGAGTACTACCGCGACGGGGCCTGGCACCTGATTGACAGCTATTTCCCGCACGACTACGGTTTCGGCGTGGTGCTCTCCCAGGAAGAAATACTGGTGGGCGGCGGCTGCGCTGAAGCTTTCGGCGTAGGCCAAACCCAGGGAGTGGAGTTGTACAACGCCCTCACCCACAGTTTCTTCCCGCTTCCCATCATGGACCAGCGGCGGACGCGTCCGACAGCGGCCCGCCTTTCCGACGGCACAGTAGTCATCAGCGGAAACTGGTATAACGCCGACTATACCTCCACCTATTCTGTAACGAAGGGTCCGGCCACCATTCGTAAATCTGCCCCGCAAAAGGTTTCTCCCTTTATTTTCCAGACTTCCCAGGACAATGCCATCATTTTCAGCGGCATCGGCAGTCGGGATGAAAAACTGGAGCCGGTGGCAGAGCGCCTGCAGGGAGAACCCTTTGAGGTCCCGCTGCTGCAGGAATGGGAGGATTGGGAGAAGCCCGACGGGGCACAGATGAGCCAGTTTTTTATCGGTGATGAAGCCTTAGGCGGTTATGCCTGGCTCTTCCCGGCTTTCCGGAAAGCCGACGGGGAGCTGGGGCTCATCAAGGTGATCGGAGAGGATTTCTCCGTGCTGAAAACGGAACGCCCCCTCTCTCTGGAGGGGATTGATGGTGAAAAGCCAATCCGCTCTCCCATCCTGCTGGTCGATAAGGAAAACTCCTGCGCCTGGATAGTCCAGAGCATCCTGGGGATGAACCGGATCTACGTTACCAAGGTGGAATACGGAGAGGCCCTCCGCGGAGGAAAGGCCCCCGTCATGCTTTTCCGGGCCGATTTGCCGGAAGACCTCCATGCCCCCTACGACATGACCCCGGTGTTGCTGCCGGGCGGCCGCATTGCCATTCTGGGCGGACGGATAGGAGCGGATGAATACTATCCCATTGCATCGGCCTTCATCCTCCATACGGGACCCCTGCCGGAAAAGAGCCGCCTGCCCTGGTTGCTTGGGCTGCTTGCGGGGATACTGTCAGTCTCCGCACTCGTGCTGATTGCCCTGCGGATAAGACGAAAAGTGACTATGACTCAGGAATCGACCCGCGAAACTGTGTTCATGGATATGATGACGCGCATACAGAATCTTATGGAAGAGAAGGAGCTGTTCAAGCGTCCGGATCTCAAAGTGGAAGACCTGGCGGCCGAACTGGGCACAAACGTGACCTATGTACGCGGCTGCATCAGCGGTACATATGGCGGCTCTTTCAAGAACTTTGTAAACGAATACCGCATCCGCTACGTCCAGCGCCTGTTGAAGGAAACCCCCAACGCCAAGATTACCGCCCTGGCCGAAGATGCCGGCTTCTCCAGCAACGCCACTTTCTACCGCAATTTCACAGCCATCACCGGCCTCTCACCCGCAGCATGGCTCAAGCAGCAGTAGAGGGGCAGTCGGATTGACTGCCCCTCTATTATTCATTTTTGGTGGTTTGTAGTTTTGCGATTGTTGTGCTGATTTGCGCCCCCCACACCGAGCACGAAAACGGCCCAATCCGTGCTCGATGGGGCCAAAACCACGGCACCGAGCACGAAAACGGCCTCAAACGTGGACGAGTTTTCTCATACAGCAAGCGGCCTTTTTGTTTTTTTGCCAAAAACGGTCAGCAGTATAAGAGTGAAATGCCTCACTACTGCAAAGATAGTGAAATATTATGATGCAGGCTTATCCATGACGGGACGGATGGTCCAGCCGCGGGCACGGCTGTCTCCGTAAATGATGCAGTTACTGTTGTTGAAGTACAGATACCAGCAGTAATCGTCCGTATATCCGTAGCGGTTGCTGCCTGCACATATCTCCGAAGAGACGATGCATCCGTGCTTGCCGGCCGACAGGACCTCCGATTTGAAGATTGCTCCGCCAGCGGGGATGAAGATAAAGGCATCGCTGACCAAGCTTTTGAACATCTGGCCGTTGACTACCTCGAATTCCTTCCATGTATGCACGGTGCCATTCAGTAGTTCCTCGAATTCCGCCTTGGTTGGAATCCGCCACTTGCCCTCGGTCGCGACATATGCGGCGTCGTCTTCATTCTCAAGAATGATGAGGTCGTCCTCATTGCCGTATTCACTTCTTGTGTTGTATTTTGTAAGCGTAGTACTGGATCCGGATGACCATTTATAGTTATTCCAGTCGTAATAGCTGCGTGTCTCGGTTTCGCCCCAGGCATAGTAGTCCCCATATTCCTCGGGGGAGCCGGCGCCGAGGTTGCGGTCGGCCCACAAAACGCTCAGGCCCAGGTCCACGGCGTTCAGCACGATGGGGCGGCTAACTGTGACTACGCAGGTGGCAGACTTCGTTCCGGCTGTAGCCGCGATGTTGGCCGTTCCGGCCGTGAGTGCGCCCACAACGCCGTCCTCTACCGCAGCCACTTCTTCGTCGGAACTGCTCCAGACCACAACGTCGGTGGCGTCGGCAGGCTCCACGGTGGCGGTAAGGGTTTCCGTTTCACCCGTTTTGAGCGACAGGGTCTCTTTGTCCAGCGTAACCGAAACAGCCGGCTTTTCTGGTTGTTCCACCGGCGTTTGTTTACAAGAAAGAATCAGGCACGCTGCTGCAGCAAGAATAAAAAACTGTTTCATGGCATATTTGTTTTATGCCAAGATAGCAACTCTCCATTGCATCCCTGTCCAGCCATCACAAAACCCGTGTCCCGAATTGTTAAATCATTCAGGAGTCACTTCCTGAGCGTATTATAGCCCTGAAATTAATTCACAAAGGATATGAATCTTAGAGACATCTAGAAGGACATAAAAGAATTGTAATCTTTCGAGTCTCACGGATATACGAAAAGGCCTCTGAAACGAGACCTTTTCGCTTTTTCAGTATTCTTCAGTGTTTTTTCGGCCCTTTTTCTTGCGAGGTTTGTATCCATCTACAAAGTCACTGGTTTTGATGCCCTCCGGGATTGGTCCGCCTGTGGCAGAGTCATTAAGCAAACCTGCTGTTATTCCATCCGGTTTAGAGTATGCGAAATCCTGCAGACTGCGCCCTATTAAATCAAACGAGAGGGCAGTTTCAAGTTTGGCCAATGTTTCAAGAGTCATATTTGACTTGCCGGACAACAAAACTGAAATGTGTTGTTGGGTGCATTCTAACAGGAGTGCAAGTTCCTTTTGAGTCATGCCCAACTCTTTCATTCTTCGCCGGATCTTGATGGCGATGGCATAGGAATACTTCAACCAAGACCAGTTATCTTTTAGATACTGTGCCTTGGAGACAAAACCTTCTCTGCTCTTGTGCTCATTTGCTCTTAGAAAATCCAGTGTATTCATAGCGTGTATTCCTTTATTCCATCTGAATCAACAATACCATTGTCCAATAAGTAGTTCCTAACCATCTCCATTTTCTTCAATTCATTAAGCGTATGTTCCCTTTCTGCCATAAGATGTGTCAGCTTTATAGCGCCTCCGGTGATGAGATATATCCCCTCGTCAAGTTTGATTGCATATATCCTTAGCCAGGAACTGTGTGTTGACTGTCTTTTCCCTTTGGCCTTTTCTCTGGAAAGGATCATTTCCCGTATTCGCTGGTTTTCAAGAGGCCGGAACAATTCGTCCAGATTTGCATTAGGACGAATATCAAGTATCAGGCAAGACAGGGAAGCTGCGTCTGCTATTGTATCATAAATGGCAATATCGAGATTAGTAATGTGGAAATAAGTTTCCAAATCCTTGCTGTTCCGGCTGAAGAAATCCTCCAAAAACACCGGATCCAACCAATTCGCAAATGTCTTGGTTAGAATATCTTGCGTGTCTCCATCATAGACTACAGCCCAAAGCTTGCCATTATGTTGTATATCCTCGAATCTCATATAAAGTATTCCTATTGCAAAGATAAGAACAAATTTCAATTTGTACAAATTAAATATTGTATATATTGACTCTGCCTTTCCAAATTTGACGAATTGGCGGAAAAACACTACATTTGCGGATAAGCGCTTGCCCAAGATGGCCGCTGCAGCTGCATATCGTCTTATTCCCAATACGTTCTCCAGAGTCTCTGGGGGGGGTAAAAAGGGGTTTATAATCAATAACTTACATGGTTTTCGCGAATCCTTCGGGATCTTCGCGAGGTTTGTCATGTCATTCTGAATGAAGTGAAGAATCTTCTAAACACATAAACCTATGAAAGAAAACAACAAACAATTGTACCACACTCCGGATTGTGAGGTGGTAATGCTGTCCCTGCAAGGAATCATTGCAGCAAGCCCTGATGTATCGACTACGATAGCCAATCCGTTTGACTCTACTCCTGACGAGGTGCTTTGGTAATTTAAAAAAAATGGTGATTATGAAAAAGAGTTTATTATTCATGATGACACTGGGAGCAATGATAATGGTATCCTGCTCCAAAAATAATGTCCCGGCAGCAAGCCCGGAGATTAATCTGAATATCAAGATATCCGGCCCCGGTGCTGAAACCAAAGCCGCCAAAAAGAGTTGGGCAACTGGAGACAAACTGAATATATGGTTTGACGAAAACGGCAACCAGAATACCCCTGACCTTATTATAACTTTCGATGGAACGCAGTGGAAGGCCGGTTCACTGAGGGCAGGTTGCACCCCTCCTGCATCAGGCCACCTTTTGGCTCTCTATGAAGGCTTTAACGATGTCTCCTCTGCCCACTATAACTATTCTTATTATTCAAGTAGAGACTGGTTCACGCCTAAGAGGGCAAAGGAAAAGCCTAACTACGAAGACTCATATTGCCGGCCTTTGGTTTTTTATGCATTCGGCATCAGCTGTACGTACTCGGCCAATACCCTTACTTTTGCCATCAGTACATCTGACTGGAAATTCCAGACAAAATTCAAAGTTTTGATAAAAACGCACCCTTCGATGGACAAGGAAGCCGATTATTACAACCTCCAGGTAATCAATACCGCATCTTCAACTTACCCTGATTGTGACGGAGCGTGGCTGGTATACCCATCATACTATATGATTGTCGGAACAGGCTCTTCCAATTATAAAGGTTGGACCGCCGGCGTGCAGGAAGCGGACGGCATCGCATTCTATTACACGTCATTTAAAGTTGACAGCAGTTCAGACATCAAGTTCCGGATTAAGGAATACGGTGTTTCAACTGTCAAGGCTTATACAGCTACCGGTAAAACGATTGACGCAAGTTCGAATAAAGGATGCGTGGGTATTCAGCTCGATTACGGAAACTTCGGCGACGAATAAATCTTAGTTCGGAGATTCACGAAATAGTCCGAGGCCTGCCATTCCGGCAGGCCTCTGTCGTTTCCTTGCATCAATATTCAATATAAATCACTATCTTTGCACCGAATTAATTCAGAACGATATGAATCTTAGAGACATCAAGAAAGATATTAAAGAATTGTAATCTTTCAAGTCTCTCAAGCATAAGAAAAGGACGCCGTTACGCGCCCTTTTCTGTGTTTATTGGTTGTCAATTTCTGGTGTCCCGGTTTCCAAAGCAGGTTTGTCTTTTGCATTAAGAGATGTGACCACGCTGGTGCCAACGCGTTTCTCAATGTTTTCGCGTGCTTCTCCTGCAATAGAGCCTCCCTCGCGGGCAATACGTTTGCTTTGGCCGAAAGTGGTTGGCTGCTTGGCCTGGGAGATTGCCTTGGTAGAAACTTCGGCAAGCATATTCAGCACAAGTTCGATGTCCGTCATGTTATCCCGAAGATTCTCCTTCTTAAGGCCTTTCAAATCCTTGTATTCTCTCACGGATAGACCACTCCACGCCTTGGTGAGTTCGTTGGTAAGAATGGCATAGTCTTTCTCTTTTTCAATGCCCCTGGCCTTCCATTCGTCCGTGAGTTCTTTTCTCATCCGAATAGACTGAAGCCGCTGATGAATCCAACCTTCAGAATAGCCCTTTGCGCGATAGTAATCCGCGCCCCTCAGTATGGCCAGTTCCGGGTCTTGAATCTCGTCAATCCTTTCGCTTGCCACACGGGCCATCCACTGCTTGAAAGGCTCTGCTTTTTTGGAAGGAATGGATTGAATTATACGAAACATCGTTTGAGCATCTGCCGTATCCGTAGGATATGGCTTGCCGTCAGCGGCAGTTAATTTCAGTTGCTTACAGGTTGTAAGCATCTCACCCGCGCCTTCCTTCTTGAGCCTGCCTTTTAACACCGCCCAATATGTGCTGGCCCTTTTGGGCGTAGGCTGCTCCGTTAATATTGCACATACATCCACAACAGAGAAGTACCATTTCTCCTCTGTATCATCCCATACTGTCCGGACCTTCTTGCTCTCAAACAGCTGTATTTTTTCAATATCAGACATAGCATCATCGTTTTTACAAATATAATCCATTTGTTCTGCGAGTGCAAGTCTGTTTTTATGCTTTTTCAACGATTTTGAATACAACAAAAGCGGCCCCCGGGAAGGGCCGCTTTTGCTGTTGAAAGTTGAACGATTAATTAGTCTATGACATGGATTAGACGGACGGAATGGCGATCGCATCTATCACCATCATAGTTGCTGCCAACGCCTGATGCATGTTGTAAATAAAAATCCGCCATAGTGGTGTTATCAGATGATGATGTCCAATAGTAACCTCTGCCATCGTAAATATGAGTAGGATAAGTAGCATCATAATAACCCGCCTGGGGCAGGAAAACGGCGCCAGCGTCTTCCATCTTTTCCCAATCGGATGCGCTGATCGTATTTCCGTCGTTAGCAGCACCTATCACATTGATGTTTACGATGTTGGCAACACCGGCAGGATGAGTATAGGCATCCGGGAAAAGGATGTTACCCTCAACGCTGTTTACGGTTGCCCTTGCAAATCGGGCGTTGGAAGTTTCGCAAACTGTGGAGGTTGTGCGAGTGTTTAACAGGTAGTTGAATTCGTTTGACGTGGGTGTCCTCCATGTATTGGCGGGAGTACCTTCAAGCGACATTGTACCCCAATCTACAAAAGAGCCATCCCAATCGGTATTTGTTTTAGAACTGTTGATGCCAAAGTAAGTATTATCGTTCGTACTCCAACCGAAGAGTCCTACGGTGCAATTTGCAACCGAACTCTTACCGTCAGCAGTAATATTCAAATTGTCGCAAGAAGAACCTGTCCCGCCAGGGCAGTCATACTGATGCTCGGCGAAGCTCCAGTTCCAATTTTCACCACTGTCAGTGGTTGTAGCCTGCAGGTTACCCTTTGAGAAGTAAACCTGATCACCACCAGCATTGATGGTAAACTTGCCCTTCAGGGCCCCGGCCGGAACGTAGGAGAGGGAGGCAGATACCCGGTAAATAGAGCCCTTGTCAAAGCTGGCTGCTGCTTTGAAGGTCTTTGTAGCCACATAAGTATCCAATCCTGCACCTACATGCGCGGTAAACTTCCACTTGTTGCCAATGGCCTGGTCTGCGAACAGGCAGTTGGCAAAATAAAGGGTAACCACTCCTGAATCAGGGATGGTGATGTTGCAGTAGAGTTTTGAGAATTCTTTATAACCCGAACCGGGACAAGTAATATGGACAAAAGGGAGATTCACATAATTCCAACTGTGGCTTCGCTCCATCCAGGCTGGGGCATCTGTGCTGTCATATGCATTAATTTCCATCAGTGTGAGCGTCTGCCCTTTGGCCGCGTCCGGGAAGGTGGCAGTAACCTTGAGGACTGTCATCTCGTGGGACAAAGAAGCCGTGAGAAGATTGTTTTTAATGTCGTCGATGTCCACATTGCCTGCCATTACGCAGTAGTTTTCCATATGGGAGGCGTCGTTATCAGAGGTCTGCTTTAACGCCTGGAAATTTGCCTGAATGTACTCACTTCCGACCGCGGCGTCATAGAGGACAGATTTTTCAGCAGATGTATGGTCCGTATAGGGAACAGAGGCGTATTTACCGCCGCCGCCCGCAATAAGGGCAGGATATATAACTATTACGCAAGCCGGGGTGCTGCCGCCGGTGAAGGTTCCGGTAAACTCTGCTTTAGCGCGGCCAGCCGCACCGGTCGAAGTGAAATTGTCAATTGCGACAATATGTGCACCATCTCCGGTGCCGTCCAGTGTCACAACAGAAATTGACTCAGTGGCATTCCATGATGCCTTGAGGACGTTTCCGTCAGGCGTGTAGCTAACTTTGGTGGCCGGTATTTCGGCAACAAGTTTCATGGGGGCTCCGGCAGACACCTCACCCGGAATTCCGGCAGGCTCTTCAACCGGAGCTTCTCTTTTCTGGCAGGAAAAAGCTAATACAGCAGCAAATACTGACAAAACAAATAATTTCTTCATAACATTCTCCCTCCATTAAAACAGTAAATCAAGATCTCCTCCGTCTTCAAATCCAGGAGCCGTTAAAGCACTGGCGGCAATGACGCCATCCAGCCATAATTCCATCACCTCGGTTTCCGGTGATACATACAATTCTTTTTGTTTCATAGGCTAATGTTTTTATGTTATGAATTACCGTGTACACGAAAAACCGCGGCACTTCTTGCGAAGCCCGCGAGCAGAAAATAATAAGTGGCTGATTACAAGATTGTTATTTCCCCCCCCGAAAGCGGAAAGAGCAAGTGACGCAAAAGTATATGAAGTGGTGAAATACACTACCACGACCTTAATCGGATACAAATCTATGCATTATTCGATAAAAATGCAAGTCTGCCGGTATTCTCTCCGGGACAGCATGGGGATTTATAAAGAAGAAATGTTAATGATTCTGAAGAATCTGTATTTGTCGGGGCTGGGGTGAGACCTGTAAATGTGGTTTTTGCCTTCAATTCATCCAGCGACATTTCAAGCAGAAGTTTTGCAATGCATTCATCTGCGAACGAATTGGTAACGGTGTCAATACCGGAAAAGTCAAGCACAACTTTCTCTTTCCCGTCCAGAAGTGGGCGGAGATCGGCCCTGATCTGGGCTCCAAGGAGACGTGTCCCCATACTGTCTCCGTAATTGGAAAACTTAAATACTACCATAGTTTGTCTAATCCGGGATCATCTTCCAAAAACAATTCGTTGAATTCTTCAGCAGGGTCTGTTCTATGATGAATGAGCACTTCAACCAGTCTACGATACACCTGCTGGATGTTCTTTTCATCGAACATCTCTATGCAGACGCTGTCCGCTACCGGAAAGTACTGATGTAACAATGTGTCTACGTTCATAACAGTTCAACCAACTACTCTCACGTAAAGATAACAACACGATGGGAGAATTCAAAACTTGGCGGGACATTCAAATAAAATTGCTATCTTTGCACCGAATTAATTCACAAAGGATATGAATCTTAGAGACATCAAAAAAGACATTGAGTATGTGATCGGCGCATTCGTGGACGACTGCACCCTTTTCCTCAACGTGAACCCCGGCAAGAATGCAGATGAAATTGCAAACCTCATAGACAAGGCCGTAGACCTTTTC
>DGXN01000009.1:0-46621 GCA_002396335.1 Bacteroidales bacterium UBA4231 | reverse complement strand
ATAGACAAGGCCGTAGACCTTTTCAACGATCTCCGCGAAAAGGTTGTGAAGAGCTCCGGTGCAGAGAAACCCAAGGTTTGCTTCACCGCCATCCGCAAAGAACTGTTCGAAAAGACCGACGCCCTGTACGACGAACTCAGCGCCGCTGTCAAGAAAGGCCTGGGCAAATAGCCTGGCACTTAAATCACTATACGAATATCCCCTGTGGCAAAGAGTCACAGGGTTTTTTTGTCAAAACGCCCCTCCTACTCAACCACGATCAGCGCAGTGGCCCATACTTCGCAGCCTTCGCATCGGCCTACGAAGCCCAGGCGTTCGGTGGTGGTGGCTTTGACGGAGACACGGTCCTCGCTGACGCCCAGGATGGGAGCGAGCACGGAGCGCATGGCGGCAATGTGCGGGGCCAGCTTGGGTTTCTGAAGGGCGATGGTGATATCTACATTCCCCACTGCAAAGCCGCGCCCGTGGATGAGGGCCACGACTTTCTCCAAGAGCAGTTTGCTGTCCACCCCTTTCCACTCGTCGGACGTATCCGGAAACAGATGGCCGATGTCCCCCAGCGCCAGGCACCCCAGCAGGGCGTCGCACAGGGCATGGATGGCGACATCGCCGTCGGAGTGGGCTACGAAGCCGGTTTCGGAAGGGATGCGGACGCCGCCCAGCCACATCGGCAGGCCTTCGGCCAATGCATGCACGTCATAACCGTTGCCAATTCGAATATCCATAGCACAAAAATTATTTCCGGATGATTTCAATTTCGCCGCCCAGGCCCACTTTCAGGATCTGGGAAGCTTTGCCGGTGGAGTCGGTGTCCACGGACGGCGGCACGACGAAGTCCACGGCGTCCTTGATCTCCTGCGGAATCTCTGAAAAGCGCTTGGGCGTGGGTTCGCCAGAGATATTGGCCGACGTACTCACCAGCGGCCTCCCCAGTTTGTACACCAGCTGGCGGCACCACTCCATCAGGGGGATCCGAATGCCCACGGAGCCGTCTTCAGCCACGGCCAACGCGGCCAGATGCCAGCGGTCACCCTCCTCGGCCCCGGGAGCGCCCGCGATGGCGCCGGGGTAGATGATGGTCATGGGGGCGTCGTTCACTTCCACCAGGTCGACGGCGATGGATGGAATCTCCCTGACATACTTGGCCACCATGTCCAGGTCACAGGCCAGCAGGACCAGGGACTTGCTGTCGGCCCGCTGTTTGATTTCGAAGATCCGGGCGACGGCTTTGGGGTTGGTGGCGTCGCAGCCCAGACCCCAGACGGTGTCGGTGGGATAGAGGATGGTGCCGCCCTCGCGGAGGACGCGGAGGGCTTCAGAGAGTATTTCTTCCGGTTTCATGATAGGTGGCGATAATGGGATAATGGTCGGAGTATCGGACATGGGGGACATCGTAGGAAACGGCCTCCAGGTCCTGGGGATAAAGGATGTAGTCGATCCTCAGGAGCGGCCACAGGGAACGGTAGGTGGCGCCGAAACCCTTTCCCGCCTCGACGAAACTGTCCTTCCGGGAGCGGCGGAGGCGGAAATAGGTGTAGGAGAGCGGGTTGTCGTTGAAGTCGCCCACAACCAGCGAACGCACAGGGGCAGCGTCCATGTTTTTCAGCACCTCGGACACTTGTTTGGGACGCTCGGTGATGGACCGGCGCATCTTCTGCTCGGTTTCCTCCACGGCGCCATCTTTTTTCACCAAGCCGGAGAGGGAGATGTTGTAACTTTCGAAGTGACAGTTATATACGCGCACGGTGGCGGAATCCAGGCGGACGTCGGCCCACAGGGAGAGGTTGGTGGAATGGTCGAAGGTGAGTTTCCCGCGATCCTTCACCGGACGGCGCGACAGGGTCACGTTCCCGAAGTGCCCGTTTTTCCCCGTAAGGATGTAATATTCAGCCTTGTAGCCCGGAAAACGCGTGCGCAGCCAGCGGTCCATCGGGACGTCCAGCGGAAGGTGGAATTCCTGCAGGCAGAGAATGTCGGCATCCTGGCGACAGAGCCAGGAGGCGACGGAATCGGCCACTTCAAGGCGCTCCATGCCGGACGGGCCCTGCGCAAAGAGGCCCACATTGTAGGAGATGACCTTCAGCGAGGGATCCGCCTCGGTGGAAGGACCGCGGAACTGATAATACAGCCCCACGAAAAAGGCCGACGGCAGCAGCACCACCAGCAGCAGCCCCCGCATGGTGGAACGCCGGACGAGCGCCCATACGAAAAGGGCCAGCATAAGGACAAGCAGCAGCGGAAACAACAGGCCGAAAAGCGTGAAGAACCAGGCCTTCGCCGGATCTACGACCAAAGATAAGTAGCTGATAACCAGAAGGCCGGACATCGCCAGGGAGACGGTGCCGAAGGACAGCCGGGACAGCCAGTGCCGTTTCTTGGGCTGCGCCATGGATCAGTAGATTTGCCTTGTCCGGCGCCAGTACCGGATAAGGAGCCAGCCGAACAGGGCGCCGCCCAGGTGAGCGAAATGCGCCACACCCATCTGCGTGCCCGTAATGCCGGTCACCAGTTCAATGCCGATAAAGATGATCACCCACCACTTGGCATCCAGGGTGATAGGCGGGAAAATAAGGGTGAGCCGGGCCTGCGGATACAGCATGGCGAAAGCCACCAGCACACCGTAAACGGCACCCGAAGCCCCCAGGACCCCGGGAATGCTGTTGTAAATGCTCTGTGCCGACACGCCCGGATATTCCTTCAGCAGCTGCTGCACCTGGAGGAACTCCACCCCCGTATGGAGCAGCACGGCGCCGAAACCGGTGATCAGGTAGAACAAGATGAACTTCTTGGTTCCGAGGGCCCGCTCCACCACCATGCCGAACATCACGAGGGTGTACATGTTGAACAGGATGTGCATGAAGCCGTCGTGCATGAACATGTGGGTGAGGGGCTGCCACCAGCGGAACTCGGTGCTCAGCGGGAAAGCCATGGCGAAGGTGTCCTTCATGAACGAAGGGTTGATGAGGGTTGCCACGAACATGATGACATTCACGTACAGCAGGTTCCGGGTTACGACCGGGATATTCTCAAGCGGGTTCTGGGCCATTTAGAATCGTTTTTCCAGTTCATCGGCCGGAATGATGGAGATGATCCGTTTTCCGGCGGCGGTAAATTCGGGGTTATCGCTCTGAAGCAGGGCGTCGGTGAGGCGCTGCGCTTCCAGCGGAGATGTAATCTTTTCGCCCCCGGAGGCTCCCAGGACGGCGAATTTCTGCGCCAGGGACTGTTCCATGACACCGGGGAGAGCGGCGTGGTCGTCGGCAAGGAGAAGGAGCAGGTCCCCCATCAGGGTTTCCACCTGGCCGGGCTGGGCACTGTATCCTTCCGGGACGCCGTTGACCACCACCGTATCCGTGCCGAAGGGAGCGATGTCAAAGCCCAGCTGCTTCAGGAGGTCGGCGTGGGCGTCCAGGGTAAGGCGTCCCTCTACCCCCACGGTGACCTGCACCGGGAAGAGGGTGGCCTGCGTGATGTGCGCATTGGCGGTGAGGGCTTTCAGGAAGCGGTCGTAGAAGATGCGCTCCCGGGCACGGCGGATGTGCACGGCCATCACGCCGGAGGCACTCTGGGTGAGGATGAATCGGCCCTGGACCACCAGGATTTGCGAAGTGGGAAGGGTCCGGTCCTCGAACAGGGCGCCATAGTTGGGATTCGGGTCCGTATAACGGTGGGGGCTGTCATGGCCGGCGAATCCGGTCTGGGCAGGCGCGGGCATGTCTCCGCCCATGTTTTCGAACGGGTCGTAATTCCAGTCCACGCCGACGGTGGGTGTGCTGGAAGGCCGATACTCCTGGAAACGGGTGCCCATCACGGGGATGTCGCGTGCCTCCGGGTTGTCAAACTCGATGGCACCGGCGACACTGCTTCGGCCCATGGCTTCCTTCACGGCGGCCAGCACCGTCTGGAAGAGCATCTGGTCCTCCTCGAACTTGATTTCGGCCTTCGTGGGATGGATATTCACATCGATTGTGGCAGGGTCCACGTCCAGGTAGATGAAATAGGACGGTGTGGTTCCCTCGGGGATGAGGTTTTCGTAGGCCTTCATCACCGCCTTGTGGAGGTAGGGGCTGCGGAAGTATCGGCCATTCACAAAGAAAAACTGATTGCCGAGGGTCTTCCGCGCACTCTCGGGCGAGCCCACGAACCCTTGCAGGTTGGCAATCGTCGTTTGGGCCGATATGTCCACGATGTCGCCCACCACGGCCGGCCCCAGCAGGTCCTGGATGCGGAACTTCAGCGACTTGGCCGGCTTCACGACATGCAGGTCTTTCCCGTTGTGCGTAAGGGTGAAGGCCACCTCAGGCCGGGTGAGCGCCACCCGCTGAAACTCCTCCACGATATGCCTCAGCTCCACATTGTCGCTTTTCAGGAACTTCCGCCGGGCAGGGATATTGTAGAAAAGATTCCTGACGGCGATATTCGTTCCAACAGGACACGACACCTCACGCGTACCCCTGTTCTCCGATGCCGCCATGGACACCTCCACGCCGGATTCCTCGTCGGCCGTACGGGTTCTCAAAGTCACCTCCGACACCGCGGCGATCGATGCCAGCGCCTCCCCGCGGAAGCCGAAAGTAAGGATATGATGCAAGTCCTCGGCCGACGACAGCTTGCTCGTCGCATGCCGCTCGAAACACAGCACCGCATCGTCCGGAGTCATGCCCGATCCATTGTCAATCACCTGGATAAGGGTGCGTCCGGCGTCGGTAACCACCACTTTAACGTCGGTGGCCCCTGCGTCAACTGCATTTTCCATGAGTTCCTTCACCACGGAAGCCGGCCGTTGGACCACCTCTCCCGCAGCAATCATATCCGCGATATTTTTGGGTAATATCTTTAGTTCCATAATAATCCAACAAATATACTAAGAAAAAAACATTTTTCCGCCCGCCGCCCCTGTTTTACCTCCAGCTTTTGCCCCAGTCCCGCACGGATGTGGCGGGTGGGGTCGGGGTGAGGTTCGGGTGTGGCTTTGAGCTGGGAACAGGGATTAAAACAAACCAGTGCACCATTTCCCGTTACACCTGCACCAGAAACACCGACACCTGCGCCATTTGCCGTAACATCTGCACCACAAAATGCCATTCTGCGCGCTCCATTGGCGCAGGTCCCCCACCCTAAATCGCACCTGCGCCATTTACACCGACACCTGCGCCATTTACACCGACACCTGCGCCATTTGCCGTAACACCTGCACCAAAACAACGGCACCTGCGCCATTTGCCGTAACACCTGCACCAAAACAACCGCTCCAGCACCAACCAGTACGCAGATTCCTAGTTACACCATTCTAACCGTGGCAGGTAAGTGATTGACCCTGAGTCACTTCCTGAAATCGCCTACGTCATTTTGCCGGAGGCGATTTCAGCATCTGGCTGACTGTCAGGTATTTAAGTGCCACGCCCACAATGGCCTTAATCCAGACAGTGATCGCAACTAAACAGATTCGAACGTACAATATTGGTCCTGGCTCAGATCTGTAAGATTATCAGGGTAGAAGGTGGAAAAGCCTATTGAGCAGAAGGGGCTAGCCTATGACCAGTTGTGCAGGATGGGGACTCCCACACGGGGGGCTCCAGTCGCTGCGCTCCTTCCGTACCCTCCCACCGTATCCTGCGTCATCCGCTGCCGCGGATAACTTGTCTCCGGCGGGCCCCTCCCTCTTCCCATGGCCGAGGGGGGCCATGCCCCCGTGTGGGAGTCCCCATCCTGCACAATAACAGCCATTCAAGGCGTTTTGCCTGTACATACACCCTTAACGAGAATAACGTCTAAAAAACCATGACACTTAAGTAGCTGATAATCTGCAAGATACAGAAATCGCCTCAGTCTTTTTGCCGTAGGCGATTTCAGGAAACGTCTCAGTATGAGACAATTAAGTGTCACGGGGGGCTACGGACTGGAGACAGGGGGCAATAAAACTTGTGATAGAAAAGCACAACGGCGAGAAAGTACACCGAAAGTATTTGTTCCAAGGGGAAAAAGCATCTTGACAAAGGCGTTATACCAAGAAACAAGTTACGCCAAGGAATTGAAGGCGGATATGTACATGGGAATAAAAAACCGGGCAGAGCAAGAAGGATACCGCTAAAAACGGCAAAATAAGCAATTAGAAGGCGGATATGTACTTGGAAATGAAAACTAGGCAGAACAAGAAGGACACCGCTAAAAAACAAAATAAGCAATTAGAAGGCGGATATGTACTTGGGGATGAAAAACCGGGCGGAACAAGAAGGATACCACTAAAAAAACAGCAAAACAGGTGATTAGAAGGCGGTTTGTACTAAGTATTTAAAGATTTGTCAGTCTATTTTCCGCTATTGTCACCTGTATCGCCGGGAAATCTGTCTATCTTGTCGAAAACTCTAACGCGCACACGTATGAAAAAACTGATTCTTTGGGCAGCAGCGCTGGTATTTCTATCGGCCTGCAAGCAAGAGCCTCCCGTGGTGTCAGTGACGGCCGTCACGGTGAAACCGGCCACTCTCACCCTTACGGAAGGCGATAGTCAGCGGCTGCAAGCCACGGTCAGCCCGGCCGATGCTACGGATAAAACCATAACGTGGAGTTCGTCCAACACGCAAGTTGTAACCGTGACGGACGGAACAGTGAAAGCGATAAAACCCGGCTCGGCTACAATTTCAGCCTCATCGGGCGGGAAAAAAGGAACTTGCCAGGTTACCGTCCAGGCCAAGATCGTCAATGTCAGCGGAATCGCACTGGATGTCACGGAAAAGCAGCTGGAGGAAGGGGAATCCTTCACCCTCAAGGCCACAATTACACCGGACAATGCCAGTGACAAAACCGTCACCTGGTCCAGCCAGAACGCAGAAATTGCAGAGGTAGACCAGAACGGAAAGGTGACCGCGAAGAAGGCCGGACAGACAACCATCACCGCTACCACCAAAGACGGAGCAAAAACAGCTTCCTGTGCCATCACTGTCATCGCCAGGGTAGCGTCTATCGCGCTGGATGTTACGGAGAAACAGCTGGAGGAAGGGGAATCCTTCACCCTCACAGCAACAATTACTCCGGACAATGCCAGTGACAAAACCGTCACCTGGTCCAGCCAGAACGCAGATATTGCCGAGGTGGACCAGAACGGAAAGGTGACCGCAAAGAAGGCCGGACAGACGACCGTCACCGCTACCACCAAGGACGGGACGAAGACGGCCTCCTGCGCCATCACTGTCATCGCCAGGGTGGCGTCTATCGCGCTGGATGCCACGGAAAAGCAGCTGGAGGAAGGAGAGTCCTTCACCCTCACGGCCACAATTACTCCGGACAACGCAAGTGACAAAACCGTCACCTGGTCCAGCCAGAACGCAGATATTGCCGAGGTGGACCAGAACGGAAAGGTGACCGCAAAGAAGGCCGGACAGACGACCGTCACCGTCACCACCAACGACGGAGCCAAGACGGCCTCCTGTACCATCACTGTCATCGCCAGGGTGGCGTCTATCGCGCTGGATGCCACGGAAAAACAGTTGGAGGAAGGAGAGTCCTTCACCCTCAAGGCCACAATTAAACCGAACAATGCCAGTGACAAAACCGTCACCTGGACCAGCCAGAACGCAGAAATTGCCGAGGTGGACCAGAACGGAAAGGTGACTGCAAAGAAGGCCGGACAGACGACCGTCACCGTCACCACCAACGACGGAGCCAAGACGGCCTCCTGCGTCATCACTGTCATCGCCAGGGTAGCGTCTATCGCTGTAACGCCTGTGGAACTGACGCTTTATATCGGCCAGTCGAGCAACCTGACGGCTACAATTACGCCGGACAATGCCAGTGACAAAACTGTCGTCTGGTCCAGCCAGAATGCAGAAATTGCCGAAGTGGACCAGAATGGAAAGGTAACCGCAAAGAAGACCGGACAGACAACCATTACCGTCACCACCAATGACGGAGCCAAGACGGCCTCCTGCGCTGTTACTGTCCGTGCCGACGGCGGCACCGAAGACTTCGGAGACGGCGGCGGATATGGGGAAGGTGACTTTTAACAGACGGAGGACAGCAATATGAAAAAACTGATAATCATCACTTTGATCGGCCTTGCGGGCCTCACTTCCTGCCTCCGGGAATCGGATTTCCAGCAGAGGGAAAACGTCTTCACGGCCTGTATCGAAACGTCGGCCACCAAAACCACGCTCGAAGAAAGCGGAGACGGCTATAAGGTGCTCTGGACCAAGGGAGACCGCATCACCATTACGGACGGAAATTCCCACGTAGGCGAATATACCACCGAGTCCGTCACGCAGCAGGGCGTCTTCACCTTTGCGGGCGGCGAAGAGGCCGTTACACCCTCCTTCGAGGCCTGGTATCCTTCCACCGTCTACAACGGCGGCAGCCCCACGCTCCCGAGCGTGCTCAGCTATGTTCCCGGCAATCTTGCCGGAGTGCCCATGAAAGCCACGGGAAGCACAAGCAACCTGACTTTCAAGAACCTCACGGGCATCATCCGCCTGAACATCAGTTCTTCCCAGGAAGGCAAAAAGGTCCGGAAGATCGTGCTGAAGGCCGACAAGCCCCTCAGCGGCCCGTTCACCGTTACCGATGACGCCGCCGTCGTATCCGGCAGCGAAGGCCTGACCCTGGACTGCGGCGAAGAAGGCGTGGCGATAGGGACATCGGCCACAGCGTTTTTCATGGCCGTGCCGGCCGGGACCTACAATCCCCTCAAGATCACCGTCGTCACGACGGACGGAGACGTGCAGACCCGCGCTTCCTCCAAAGATATCGTCATCGCGCGGAGCAAGGTGGTTTCCATTACGCTGGGATTCGGCCAGCTGAAGGCCATTTCCGGCAGTTCCCCTGTCTTGGGCGGCAGCACGCAGCCTTGGGTGCAACTCTGGCCGGACGGTCCCCGCTGGGCCAAGTTCAACGTAGGCTCCACCGTCACTACCTATGCCGACATTACCGAATACACCCATCCGGACGTCACCGGCGGCTACTATTCCTATAAAGGCCGACTGGACTCCACGGCCGACTCAAACCAGACCGAAGACACTGCCTACACGCTTTGGGGGCCCAACTGGGCAACGCCTACATACGAACAGGAGCAGGAACTTCTGGACAACTGCGTATGGACCTTCTGCGACGGCACCGAGACCCAGTACGAACCCGGCTGCACGCTCAAAGGTTGGAAAGTCTCCGGAAAAGAGCCCGGATATACCGAGGTCTCCATCTTCCTCCCTTATGCCGGCATCAGGGACCAGAACATCTGGGAGCGCAGTGCCGTCGGAGGCCGGGGGGTATACTGGTCTTCAGCTGACGGAGGATCAGGAGCTTACTATCTGAACGGAAACAGCATCAATTCTTGCAACCAGCCTCATGGCCTCTCCGTCCGCGCCATCTGTGTGGCCGACGAGCCTGTCGTAGAAGGGGTTTACATCCTGGACGACACCTACCCGAAAGCAACGCTCTACCAGTTTGAAACCTACACGGGAGACAATCCCAGACTGATCCTGAAAACTCCTCAGCCCCAGAATCTTACCCTCACCCGGGCCGACGGAGAGCTGGACATGAACGGGCAGACGCTGAAGAAACTGTACCTGCAGAACAACGACCCTGAAAAGGTGATCACCGTCAGAAACGGCATCGTTTCCGACGGAATCGACGGCAAGGACGGTCAGTCCGACTATTTCTCCGGGCAGGTTGTCCTGGAGGCTGTCTCTACGAAACAGATCTGGACCGACGGCCACGCCTACACCGTCAACGGCGGCGTGATTGACATCATCGAGCACAAGAAAAACGCTTCCACCCCGGGTACCGTCACCATCCTGGACGGCAGTTTCGGCGACATCTACCGCTATGTAGACCGCTACGGCGGAACCGACGACGGATGCCGTTTCATTCTCTACGGCGGCCATTACACATCCCGTCCGCCCCTGGCCTGGTGCGCCGAAGGCCACTACACGACTTCCAACACCGACCCTGATGCCGAAACCTATCCGTTCAAGGTCGTGGAGGGAGATCCCTCCGCCAGCTGGTTCACCGGAGCGGCAACCGACCTGAGCGCCTCCGCCACCGCCAACACTTACATTGTCAGCGCCCCCGGCACCTATAAGTTCAAGGCAACGGTCAAAGGCAACGGCGGCCTGGATCCCATCACCGGGGCCACCGCCACGCCCATCAATGCAGCCGATATCAGCGGCGCCACCGTCCTGTGGGAGCTGAAAGAGGCCGGCCGGGCCATCAAATACCAGGATGAATTCTACCAGATTGCCCACAAGGACGGCTATGTCTGGTTCAACACTCCGGACACTTTCACCGCCGGCGATGCCTATGTGGCCGTATTCAAGGACGGTGACGGCGGCAAGGCAGGCGTCTACGACAAGGACGTAGACGAAATTCTCTGGAGCTGGCTCATCTGGACCACGGAACAGCCGTCGGAGACCGTCAAGGGTCCCCTCACCATTATGGACAGGAACATCGGCGCACTGAGCGTCAACGAGGACACCTACGCCGCCGGCTTCCTGTACCAGTGGGGCCGGAAAGATCCTTTCCCGGCCGGAACCCAATATAACAGAGGAACACAATACTCTTTTTATCCGGCCAAGGACCAGGCTTTCAGCTATGAAGCCATTTCCGGCGGGACCACGATGGCCTATTCGGTCGCTCACCCCACAACGGTCATCGGCCCGTGGAATTTCGAAAGCTGGCTCAATGAGGAAGAGTTCAATACCGGAATCTGGTCGGACACGGAAAAAACCATCTACGATCCCTGCCCCGCCGGCTGGAGAATCCCCGGAAGTGCTGAGCTCAATCTCGTTTTCCTGTCCGGAGTCACGCTTCCTGGCGGAGGCGCAGCCGCGCCGGACGGAAAATTCAACGAATACTGCAACGGCGGCAGTGCTTACTACTGGTCCAGCACCGCGGTCAACCGCACATCGGCCTGGTGCTACCATGATGGACTGAGAAACAGCCATTACGACCTGCGGCTCACGACATCGATGTCCGTCCGCCCGGTGAAGGAACAAATGGCCGAACGCACTCCGGCCGTCCTGGTCCAGCACTGGCCCTTTGACGGCAATGCCTTCAATGCACAAGCCAGCCGGATCCGTGCGGTTGTCACCGGCCCGGTCACGGCCGGGGACCGGTTCGGCAATGCGGACGGAGCCTACTCCTTCGACGGGGACGACAAGATGACAGCCGCCGACGCAGCGAACTTCGGCACATCTTCCTTCTCGGCCAACCTGTGGGTGAAGAGCACCCAGACCAGCGACAACGGGAATCTGCTCAGAACTGACGGAGGTTTTTCCGGAAGCGGATGGATGATCCGTTTCAACAACGGGCGTGTCGAAATCTGGGAAGGCCGGACGCAGAGCTACACATACGTATCTCCCGACGTCATTGCGGACGACCAGTGGCACATGATAACCTATGTGCGTGACATGGAAACCCTGTCCGGATACCTGTATATCGACGGCGTCCTGAACGGTAGTTATATAATGACCGGAAAATTGAACGATGTTACCAACGAACTGTGTTTCGGCACTTACGGCAGCGGGGAATACTATATAGGTCTGATGGACGATGTCCGGCTGTACGACGGCGTGCTTTCCGCATCACAGATCCGGCAGCTGTACACCCTCCCCGACACCTATCCGGTTCCTCCTGCAGCCGCCGACATCAGCATTCCCGGATCGGCCAATACGTTCATGATAACGACGGCCGGGACGTTCACCTTCGACGCCACGGTCAAAGGAAACGGCGGTTTGGATCCGAAGACAAACGAGCAGGCCCCGCGCATTGACAAAGCCGGGATCGCCGGTGTGAAAGTGCTGTGGGAGGTCTACGAACAGGGCCGGGCCATCAAACACGACGGCGACAAATATGCCCTCAGTTATGCCGACGGAAAGGTGACGCTTCAGACACCGGACGTCCTGACTCCCGGAGCCGCGTATATCGCCATCTACGACTCCTCCGACACCATCCTGTGGAGCTGGCTCATCTGGACCACGCCCGAGCCGGGCACCAAAGACCACAACGGAGCAGTGTTTATGGACCGCAACCTGGGAGGCATCGATGCGGGTAACTGCATGCGGGGTTTCCTGTATCAATGGGGCCGCAAGGATCCCTTCTCGGCCGCGGACGGAGATTATAAAGCCTATCCTTTCGTCCCTTCTGCCGCCGATGTATTTACCTTTACCAACGGTCCGGTACCTTTCGATACCGCCGTCCAGAACCCCACCTGCACTTACCGCACGGATTCCTCTTCATGGGTCAAGGAGGAGGAGCGGCTGAACAAGGCCTGGCGCAGCTATATCAAAACCATTTACGACCCCTGTCCGGAAGGCTGGCACGTACCTGACAAAGGCCAAATGAGCGGGATCACCGGCATGCCGGCTACGGGTATCGGCGGCGGATATGAGCCGACAAGCACGTACAAAGGGTTCGGCAATCCCGGGAAAGGCTACTACTGGACCACCTCCACGGATAGCGGCGCAGACACCAGGGCCTACGCCTTTGTAAACGACGGCCGCAACATTCAGCACTGGTCGCAGAGCGAAGGCTACGCCATCCGTTGCGTAAAGGAATAAATTGACTATCTTTGCGGTAGATGCGCCAGAAATGGATCATATCCGCAGCCCTTACCGTTATGGCCTGCTCACCGAACAGCATCGGAGAGCAGGCCCTGATGGAAGAGGACGGCATCTCGTTCCAGCCTGTCTCCGCAAAGCCTCTTCCGGACCTGAGCGTTCCGCGGGGCGGACACAAAACCCTCGTCCTCGACGGGGAAATCACTGTTTTCGGAGGCCATACGGACGGCTTCCGGCCCTTGAGGACCGCCGAGTATTTTGCAGACGGAGCCTGGCATACCGTGGAAATGATGTATCTCCATGACGAAAGCGCCACAACGCTGCTGCCGGACGGAAAGGTCATGCTCCTCGGCGGTTGTCCGGAACCCTTCGGAATCGGCCAGAGCTGGAGCGTGGAGGTGTATGACCGGGCGACGCACTCATTCTCCTCCTCCTGCATCCTGGACCGGAAACGGACACGGGCATCGGCACTGGCGCTGCCGGACGGGAAGGTGATCGTCAGCGGCAACTGGTATGCCGACGATGCCATAGGAATGTATCAGCCCCCGACGGGATTCGCTCACGTGAAAGAAACCTCGCAGCAGCGGGCCGTCCCCTTCCTGATACCTTCCGCCGACTCTGACGTCCTTGTTTTCGGCTCGGAGGGAACGCGGGGAGAAGTACTTGACGGCCAGGTGGACCGGCTGAAGGGAGCATCCTTCCACGTTCCCCTGCTGGACCAGTGGCGCATCCTCGTCAGCGACATGAACTGCTCCGCTCAGGAAAGACAGATTGCCTCATACACCTATCTCTTTGTCGCACAAAACCAGGCCGACAGCACCTATGCTCTCCTGAAACTGGACAACGACACCTTCTCCCTCCTGGAGACAGACCATCCCCTTCCGCCGAATGGAATAGACGCAAGCCCCATCATCTATTCGGGATTCTTACAGGTAAACCGTCCGGAAAGGACCGCCTGGATACAAGGTTTTGATGCAGCAGGACGCCTGTACCTTGTCGAGATTGATTATGATGCCGCCCTGGAGGGGAATGCCGCCGCATTGAAATTCTATTACCTGAATCCTACGGAAGACAAGCCTATCCCGCTCACGATTGCGCGCCTGACATCCAACGGTGAGTTTATCCTGGCAGGAGGAATGGGCTATACCCTCTCGGAGGAAGGCCTCTCTTGCACCAACTTCAAAGTCTGCTCCTCCGTTTATCGGCTCAGCACCCATGGCCCTGAGAAAAAGGCGCTGTCGTGGTGGTGGGCTGCCCTTTTCATTCTTCTTGCAGGCATTCCTCTGATCCTTCGCCTGCTCAGGCGCCCTCCCGTGGAAACGGAAGAGGCCGAAAAGACTCCCGAAAAGCCCTCCACCGACCTCATGTCCCGGATTGACGCCCTCATGCAGGAGCAGCAGCTTTTCCGCAACAGCAGGCTGAAACTTTCCGACGTTGCCGCTGCACTCGGGACTAATATCACCTATATATCGGCATGTATCAACGGCCAGGCGGGCATGTCGTTCAACGACTATGTGATGACCTATCGGATCCGTTATGCCCAGCGCCTCATGCGGGAGAACCCCGGCATAAAACTCCAGCAGGTGGGCGAAGACGCCGGCTTCACCAATGAAAGAACCTTCTACCGCAGCTTCAAAAAAATAACCGGACTTACGCCCGGCCAGTGGAAGGAATCCCTTTGAACAAGGACTACAGCAGCTCGAAGAATTTGGTCATGAAGATAAGGACGGCCACAATCAGCACCAAGGTTACGATGGTAATGATGGTGTGGGCCGCTTTCATGTCCGAGCGGGTTTTCTGGTAGTTTCCGTTGCGGAAGGCGCCGCGCAGACTGCTGCCGGGCACGTACGAACCGTCCTGCCGGGCTTTTTCGTTGGTGCCGTCCACGTCGCCGAACATTTGGCGCCGTTTTTCTTCCTCAGGGTCATAATACCGGGGTTTGTAATTGAAAACGCGGTGCTCCTGGTTACCAAAGAAGCCGAAATTGAACAAGTTGGCCATAACGCAATTGTTTAACTCACAAAGATACCAAAATTTCCGTATATTTGTCTAGGAAAGATTTGGGATTATGGCAACTGCTCTGAAGAAAACAAAGTCCGTGTGGGTATGCAGCCACTGCGGCAACGAATACTCCAAATGGTTGGGCCGATGCCCTTCCTGCGGCGAATGGAACTCAATGGTGGAACAGGAAGTGGTGACCGGGAAAGCCCCTGTCGCCGGCATGGTCGTCGGCCCGGAACGGAAACCGCTTCCGCTGAAGGATGTCGCCACCACACAGGAAGACCGGGTGTCCCTGGGCAGCGCGGAAGTGGACCGGCTGCTGGGCGGAGGCATCGTAAAGGGCTCCCTGGTGCTGATGGGCGGCGAGCCGGGTATCGGCAAGAGTACCCTGTCGCTGCAATTACCTTTACACACCCCCTCCCTGAAAACCCTCTATGTCACCGGCGAGGAAAGCGTCAAGCAGGTCAAAATGCGGGCCGACCGCCTGGGCGGAGACGCCTCAGGCTGCCTCATTCTCAGCGAGACGGACATGTCCTCCATCCTGAAGGAGGCCCAGGAAACCGCTCCGGACCTGATGATCGTGGACTCCGTGCAGACCATGTACTGCCAGCACATCGACTCCACCGCCGGCTCCGTGAGCCAGATCAAGGAAGTAGCCGCGCAGCTGCTCCGCTTCGCCAAATCCACCGGCATCCCGGTCATTCTGATCGGCCACATTACCAAAGAGGGCACCATAGCGGGGCCGAAGATCCTGGAGCACATCGTAGACGTCGTGCTGCAGTTCGAAGGGGAAAACCGCGGGGCGTACCGGGTCCTCCGGAGCATCAAGAACCGTTTCGGCTCCACGGCGGAACTGGCCGTTTTCGAGATGACGGGGCAGGGCCTCCGCGAAGTGGCCAACCCATCGGAAATGCTCATCCCCATGCATGAGGAGGGACTGAGCGGCACGGCCATATCGGCCATGCTGGACGGGAACCGGCCTTTCCTGTTCGAGGTGCAGGCACTGGTGTCGTCGGCCGTATACGGAACGGCCCAGCGCAGTGCCACAGGATTCGACGTGCGGCGCCTGAACATGCTCCTGGCCGTGCTGGAACGGCGCGCCGGCTTCAAACTGGGACAGAAGGATGTGTTCCTGAACATGGCCGGCGGCCTCCGGATTACCGACCCCGCCTGCGACCTTGCCGTCATCGTCGCCGTCCTCTCCTCCAACTTCGACTACGCCATCCCTTCAGACATCTGCTTTGCCGGAGAAGTGGGCCTGAGCGGAGAAATCCGCCCCGTCTCCCAGGCCGCCCGCCGCGCCGTGGAAGCTGCCCGCGTGGGCTTCAAACGCATTTTCGTCAGTTCCTACACCCACCTGGACCAAAAACCTCAAGGTATAGAAGTCGTCAAAGTGGCCGACATCCCGGCCCTCGTCCGCGCGCTGTTTAAATAGACTTGGAAGCAAGCCTCAGCGTTCCCACAGCAAGAAGGGTCTGGGCGGCGAGGTAGGTGAGCATAATGACGAATTCGCGGAGGGCGAAGGTGGCGACGCCGAAGGTGCCTGCCGCGATGAGAGCGTCGGAGAAGGTGAACAGCAGCGCACCGCAAAGAAGGATGCCCCAGGTGCACTTGTCCTCAAAGCGGACAAGACCGCATAAGGTGCTGAAAATAAGCAGCATCAGCACGCTCCCGTAAACAGCCATGGGCGGCAGCAGGGCGCCCTGTACCTTCAGTAGCGCCAGCAGGCCTGCCACCAGGGTCGCCATGCCCAGGACGCTCGGAATCCAGACTTTCCAGCCCAGCCCCTTCCAGGACCGTCCGCCAAAAATGCACAGATAGAAAATGTGGCCGATGAGGAACATCGCAATCCCCCCTGCAAACATGGGGAAGGCGCTGCTCAGGAGGAACGTGTCACCGGCGCAGCCGAACAGTTCCGCGGCCACCAGGAGCCCCAGCGTGCGGGAATCGACTTTGTGGGAAAGCGCATAGGTGAGCACACAGACAGAGAGCAGCGGCAGCAGGGCGGGCTTGACGGCGGCGGCAAGTGCCGGCTCCCAGAGGCGCCCGGCCAGGTTACACAGGCAGGCGACGGCAAAAAACAGGAAGGGAAGGCGTTTCATATTACATAAAATGGAAATAGACAGCTTCAGCGGCCGTGACGGCGGCCGTTTCCGTACGAAGGCGCGACGTCCCCAGATGCACCGGAATGTACCCGTTTTCCAGTGCGAGCGCCGCCTCCTCAGGTGAAAAATCCCCTTCCGGGCCGATGAGCACCGTCACTTCCCTCCCCTTGAACCCTTCCAGAACTTCCTTGATGCTCCGGCGGGGATGGGAGGCGTCTTCGAAGCAGTAGGCGATGAGGTGGAGAGATTCTTCGCTTCGCTCAGAATGACAGGGAACGGACGGAGGACTGGAGAGGAATGACTGGACGGAGACGGGGTCGGTTATTTCAGGAATGAGGGCTTTGAGCGACTGCTTGGTGGCAGACAGGGCAATGCGACGGGCCCGCTCCGGCTTGTAGACCTTGCGTTCCGACCGGTCTCCGATGAGGGGGACGATCCGGTCTACACCCACTTCGGTGGCCTTTTCCACGAACCACTCGAAACGGTCGTTGTTCTTGGTGGGGCAGCACCCGAGGGTGAGCCGGTACGGCCGCTCATTCCACCCCGGTTCAGCCGACAGGATGCGGGTCTCGGAGCCTTTGGCGTCGGCCACGGAGAGTTCGCAGTGGTAAAGGGTCCCTTCCCCGTCGATGACGTCCAAAAGGTCGCCGGGACGGTGACGGAGCACCCGGACGCAGTGGGTGCTTTCCTCCGCGTCCAAAAAGCAGGTGCTGCCGCTTACCTCGTATGCGTAAAAGAGTTCCATTATCCGCGGGCGGCGGCCATGGCGGCCTCAACATCGTCCGGAGAGACCGGGAGCCGGTTGTGTCCCAGCCGGCGGGCACCGTTTTCGGTGACCAGAACGTCGTCTTCCAGGCGGATGCCGCCGAAGTCGTAGTAAGCTTCGAGTTTGGAGTAGTTCACGAAATCGTATCCCAGGCCCTCTTTCTTGAACTTTTCGATGAGGGCGGGGATGAAGTAGATGCCGGGTTCGTCGGTGATGACGTGGCCGGGACGGAGCCGGCGGGCCATGCGCAAGGAGCCCAGGCCCAGCTGCTTGGCACGGGTCTGGTCCGGATCGTAGCCGACGAGGTTTTCACCGAGGTCTTCCATGTCGTGGACATCCAGGCCCATGTTGTGGCCCAGGCCATGCGGCTGGAACAAACCGGCGATACCCTTGGCCACCATCTCGTCCAGGTCTCCTTTCACAAGACCCACGGCCGACAGGCCTTCCAGCATCTTCCGCGCGGTGGCCAGATGCACTTCCCGGTAGGTGATGCCGGGACGGGTAAGGCTGAAAGCCAGTTCATTACACTCGTACACGATCTGGTAAATCTCGCGCTGTTTGGGCGTAAACTTACCGGACGTGGGATAGGTGCGGGTGAAATCCGACGCATAGTGGAGATTGCTTTCCACGCCGGCGTCGATGACCATGAGTTTGCCCGCCTCCACCACTTTGTCGTGCAGGTGGTTGTGGAGGGTCTCGCCATGCTGGGTGAGGATGGTGGGGAACGAAACGCCCCAGCCTTTGGCAAGGGCTACGCCTTCCATCTTGCCCACGATATCCTGCTCCACGATGCCCGGGACAATGGCGTCGCGGGCCACGGAATGCATTTGGAAACCCAGGTCGCAGGCGGCGTCAATAGCCTCGATCTCAATGTCTTCCTTAATGAGGCGCATGGAGATGACGGCCTTGGTGAGCGGCTCGGAAACCTTCTTTTCAATGCGCTGGCAACCCAGCAGCTCCATGAGTCTGAGGGTGTTGTAGTAACGGGAAGGGGCCAGGAAGTGAACCGTGCGGCCTGCCTTGCGGGCAGCGGCCACAACGGCGTCCAGGGCGCCGTAGGGTGCGGTTTCCGTAATGCCGACGGCAGCGGCCCGTGAGGCCACGGTGGGCTGGGGGCCCATCCAGATGATGTCGTCGATGTCTACGTCGTCGGCAAAGATGGTCTGGGAGCCGGATTCAAGGTCCAGGACGGCGGCGTACAGCGGCTCGTCCAGGCCGAAGAAATACAGCCAGGAGCTGTCCTGACGCCATTTGTAGCAGTTGTCTTTGTACTGGGCCGGGGCTTCCGCGTTGCCCACGAAAAGGATGATGCCGGACTGCCCGGCTTCCTGCATTTTCCGGATAAGTTCCGCCCTGCGGCGGATATAGACTTTCGTTTCGAACATTTGGGTACGAGTTTTGTTTGTTCAAATATAATCAATATTTTTGTGATATGGAAACATTCGTAGCCATTGCAGCCATTGTGCTGGGTATCCTGGGCCTGGTGGGCAGCGTAGCCCCCGGCCTCCCCGGTCCCCCCTTGAGCTGGGTGGGCCTGCTGGTCCTTTACATCTGGGGCACCGGCACTTCGTCGGCCGGAGATCCCATGACCACCACCGTCCTGCTGGTTTGGCTGGGCATTGTCATCGTCGTCAGCGTCCTGGACTATGTGGTTCCCGCCTATTTCACCAAAGTCACGGGCGGCAGCAAGTTTGGCAGCTGGGGCGCCATCATCGGCCTTTTCGTTGGCCTCATCTATCCCCCTGTGGGGATGATCTTCGGGTCCCTTCTCGGCGCCTTCATCGGGGAGCTGGTCTTCGGACAGAATCCGCCCATGAAGTCCGTCAAATCGGCCCTGGGGGCGTTTATCGGCTTCATCTTCGGCACCGGCCTCAAGCTCATCTGCGCCGCTGTCATGATGTTTTACATTGTCTCCTACGCCTTCTAAAAGGAAAGGCCCCGGAAATAGGAAAAGCGCAAGGTTTTTAGTAACTTTGCGCTTTCATTATATACCTGTATGGCCAGTCATATCCGAGACATCAACCTGTGGGAAAGCGGCGAACTGAAACTCAGCTGGGTCCGCGCCCATATGCCCCTTCTGGACGGCATCCAGAAAGACTTTGAGAAAGAAAAGCCCTTCGAAGGCCTGAAGATTGCCCTCAGCGTTCACCTGGAGGCCAAGACCGCCCACCTGTGCGAAGTGCTTGCCGCCGGCGGCGCCACCATGTATATCACGGGCTCCAATCCCCTGAGCACCCAGGACGACATTGCCGCCGCCCTCGTGCACGAAGGCCTCAACGTCTTCGCCATCCACGGAGCCACGCAGGAGGAGTATTTTGCCGACATCCGGCGCGTCCTCGAGGTGGGGCCCAACCTCATCATCGACGACGGCGGCGACCTTGTCACCACCCTGCACAAAACGTTTCCGGAGCTTCTGCCCGGCGTGATCGGCGGCTGTGAGGAAACCACCACCGGCATCCTGCGCCTGAAGGCCATGGCCGCAGCGGGACAGCTCCGCTTCCCCATGATGCTCGTGAATGACGCCGACTGCAAACACCTCTTCGACAACCGCTACGGCACGGGCCAGAGCGTTTGGGACGGCATCAACCGCACCACCAACCTCATCGTGGCCGGCAAAAACGTGGTGGTGGCCGGTTACGGCTGGTGCGGAAAAGGCGTCGCAATGCGCGCCAAAGGCATGGGGGCCGACGTGATTGTCACCGAGGTGGATCCCGTGAAGGCCATGGAGGCCGTCATGGACGGATTCAAGGTGATGCCCATGCTGGACGCCGCGCCGCTCGGGGACATCTTCATCACGGTCACCGGCTGCGAGGATGTCATCGGCGAGGAAGCGTTCCTGAGGATGAAGGACGGCGCCATCTGCTGCAACGCCGGCCACTTCGACGTGGAGGTGGCGGTGGCCCGGCTCCGGGAGATGGCCGTGAGCCATCGGCCCGCACGCAACAATATCGAGGCGTTTACGCTGGAGAACGGCCGCACCGTCTACATCCTGGCACAGGGACGGCTGGTGAACCTGGCCGCCGGCGACGGCCATCCGGCCGAGATTATGGACATGTCCTTCGCCATCCAGGCCCTCAGCGCTCGCCATCTGGCGAAAAACCGCGGCAACATCCCTGCCCTGCTGAACAACGTTCCCCACGAGATTGACCGCGAAGTGGCCCTGCGGAAACTCTCCGACTGGGGCATCCGGATTGACACACTCACCGAAAAACAGCAAAAATATATCTTCGGATAATATGGCACTCATTCCTATCTACTGGTGGAACAAGGAAGTCCGCAACTTCCAGATATCCCAGAAGAAATTTACCAAACAGCCGTGGGCCAACGGCGTCATCCTCCTTGCCTGCGTCGCCGTAGCCATGCTCCTGGCGAACCTGCCGTTCACCAAAGGCCTGTATCACGGTTTCCTGCACACGGAACTCACCATCCACATCGCTTCGCCGAACGGTCTGATAGACTGGTTCTTCCCCCGGGGCATGACCATGGAGAAATTCATCAACGACATCCTGATGGTGATTTTCTTCTTCACGGTGGGCCTTGAAATCAAGCGGGAAGTGGTCTGCGGGGAACTTTCCTCCTTCAAGAAGGCCATCCTGCCGGTCATCGCCGCATTCGGCGGCGTCATCATGCCGGCCCTGATCTACACCATCGTGAACCACGGCACCGCCGCCGCTTCCGGCTGGGGCATTCCCACCGCCACGGACATCGCCTTTGCCGTCGGCATCCTCTCCATCCTGGGAGACCGAGTGCCCATTTCGCTGAAAGTGTTCCTCACCGCCCTGGCCATTGCCGACGACCTCATCGCCATCCTGGTGGTGGCCCTGTTCTACGGCGGCCACATCAACATGCCCCTGCTGGCCATCGCCCTCATGGTAATCCTGTTCGTGGCCCTGATGAAAAAGCTGGGAGAAAAGCGCATCGGCTACTATATCATTCCCGCCATCATCGTGTGGTTCCTGTTCTACTACAGCGGCATCCATGCCACCATGACGGGTGTGGTGATTGCCATGCTCATCCCCATGGACGCCCGCTACAACAAGGCCAAGTTCCACCGGCGCGCCAAAATCCTGTACGACGGCCTGCTGGAGGCCGAATCGGTCCACACCAACGAGTCCTTCCCCAACGGTCCGGAGCGTTATCATCTGCGCCGTCTGAGCAGCCTCACCAAAAAAACCATCCCGCCGTCCTACCGGCTGGAGCACAAGCTGAACCCCATCGTGAATTTTGCCATCATGCCCATCTTCGCCCTCGCGAATGCCGGCGTGGAAATCACGGACCCCTCCTTCTTCAACGTGTTCAAGGCCATCGACCCGGCCCTGGGCAGCGTCGGGCTGGGCATTTTCCTGGGACTTCTCATCGGCAAACCGCTGGGCATCACCCTGGCTTCCTGGCTGGCCATCCGCTTCAAGGTGGGCGCCATGCCTTCCCGGTCCAGCTGGCCCATGCTCTTTGCCGTCGCCTGCCTGGGCGGTATCGGCTTTACGATGAGCATCTTCGTGGACACGCTCTCCTTTGCGGGCCCGTCCATCGACCCGGCCGTCACCCAGCACCTTCGCGATGCGGGCAAGATTGCCGTTTTGATGGGCTCCCTCTGCTCCGGCATCCTGGGATCCCTCCTGATTACGATTGTCGCCAAACTGTCTAAGAAAAGAAAATAATCCGATATGGGACTTTTAAACGGAAAAGTAGCGCTCATCACGGGCGCAGCGCGCGGAATCGGCAAGGCCATTGCCCTCCGCTTTGCCTCGGAAGGGGCCGACATTGCCTTCACTGACCTGGAAATCAATGACCTGGCCCTCGGGACCATCGCGGAGCTGGAAGCCCTCGGTGTCCGCGTAAAAGGCTATGCCTCAGACGCTTCCTCCTTTGACGCCACACAGGAAGTGGTGGCCCTGGTGATGGCCGATTTCGGCCGCATCGACATCCTGGTGAACAATGCCGGCATCACCCGCGACGGTCTGGTGATGCGCATGAGCGAAGCCCAGTGGGACGCCGTGATCAACGTAAATATGAAAAGCGCCTTCAACTTCCTGCACGCCGTGGTGCCCATTATGGCCCGCCAGCGCAGCGGAAGCATCATCAACATGGCCTCCATCGCCGGTCAGATGGGCAATCCCGGGCAGGTGAACTACGCCGCCTCCAAGGCCGGCCTCATCGCCATGGCCAAGTCCGTCGCCAAGGAAATGGGACCCCGCGGCATCCGTGCCAACGCCATCGCCCCCGGCTATGTGATTTCCGAAATGACGGAAGTCCTGCCGCAGGCCGTCAAGGACGAGTACCTCAAGCTCATCCCGCTCAAACGCGGCGCTTCCGTAGACGAGATTGCCTCCGTCGCCCTCTTCCTTGCCTCCGACCTCGCTTCCTATGTCACCGGACAGGTTATCCCGGTGAACGGCGGAATGTACTGCTAAACGCCTTTTTGCAACCCGGTTGCACGCGGATGAGCGTATCTTTGCCACAGTAAAACTGAAATACTATGGAAAAGCATACGCATCATCACGACGAGGAGGAAGGCGGCAGCCGGCTGCTGAAAATCGGCATTGCGGCCGTCCTTCTGGTTGCAGCCATCCTGATTGAGAAAAACACCGCCTGGGAGCGCTGGCAGTACTTGCTGCTCTTCCTGGTGCCTTACCTTGTCGTCGGCTGGGACACATTGAAAGAAGCGGCCGAAGGAATCCTGCACGGCGAAGCCCTCAGCGAAGATTTCCTGATGAGCGTGGCCACCCTGGGCGCGCTGGGCATCGGCTTTCTTCCCGGCGCCCAGACCCAGTTTCCGGAAGCCGTCTTCGTGATGCTGTTCTTCCAGGTGGGAGAATGGTTCGAAGAACTGGCCGAAGGACGCAGCCGCCGCTCCATCTCGCATCTGATGGACATCCGGCCCGATTCGGCCCACGTCGAGCGGGAAGGGAAACTTGAGACCGTCCATCCCGACGAGGTGCAGCCCGGCGAAGTGATTCTCATCCAGCCCGGAGAGAAAGTGCCCATGGACGGCGTCGTGCTGGAAGGGTCCTCGAGCCTGGACACCGTAGCCCTCACCGGGGAAAGCGTGCCCAGAAGCATCCACGAAGGGGAAGAAATCCTCTCCGGCTGCGTGAACGGCAGCGGCGTGCTCCGCGTCCGGGTGAACAAGGCCTTCGGCGAATCCACTGTGGCCCGCATCCTGGACCTGGTGGAAAACGCTGCCGAAAACAAGTCCCAGAGCGAACGATTCATCACCCGCTTCGCCCGCGTCTATACGCCGATCGTCGTGGCCCTGGCCGTCCTGGTGGCCGTCGTGCCGCCCCTGCTGACCGGCGGCGACTGGGTCAGCTGGATCTACCGCGGCCTGCTGTTCCTGGTCGTTTCCTGCCCCTGCGCCCTCGTCATCTCCGTTCCGCTCACCTTCTTCGGCGGACTGGGCGGCGCATCACGGAAAGGTATCCTGATCAAGGGATCGGCCCTCATGGACCGGCTTGCGGGCGTGAAAACCGTGGTCTTCGACAAGACCGGCACCCTTACGGAAGGGGTCTTCGAGGTGACGGCGGTCCATCCGGAAGTCATTGACCAGAACGAGCTTCTGCATCTGTCGGCCCATGTGGAGCGGCATTCTACACATCCCATTGCCATGGCCCTTCGGAACGCCTACCCGCAGGAGCAGGACGACTGCACCGTCGAAGACGTCCGGGAGATTGCCGGACAGGGCGTTTGCGCCCTTGTGAACGGCAGGCACATCGCCGTGGGCAACCACCTCCTCATGGAGGCCGAAGGCGCCGCCTGGCGTCCCTGCCACCATAACGGAACCCTCGTGCACGTCGCCATCGACGGCGTCTATGCCGGACACATCGTCATTTCCGACCGCATCAAGGCCGACTCGGCCCAGGCCGTCAGCCTCCTGAAACAGGCCGGCGTCCTCAAGACCGTCATGCTCACCGGCGACCGGCAGGAAGTGGCCGAAAACGTCGCCAAAGCCCTCTCCGTGGACGAATTCCACGCCCAGCTCCTTCCGGCCGGAAAAGTCGCCCAGGTAGAGCGGCTCCTGCCTGAAGGCACCCTCGCCTTCGTCGGCGACGGCATCAACGACGCCCCCGTCCTCACCCGGGCCGACATCGGCATCGCCATGGGCGCCCTCGGCTCCGACGCCGCCATCGAAGCCGCCGACGTCGTCCTGATGGACGACAAGCCGTCGAAGATCGCATCGGCCATCGACATCGCCCGCCGGACCCTCCGGATCGCCCGCGAGAACATTTGGTTCGCCATCGGCGTGAAAGTGCTCGTGCTGGTGCTGGCCGCGCTGGGCCTCGCCACCATGTGGATAGCCGTCTTTGCCGACGTCGGCGTCACCGTCCTCGCCGTCCTCAACGCCATGCGCGCCCTCCGCAGCTAAGACACGATGAGCCACCTCAGGTGCAAAAACGCCCCTTTTTGCACCTGGAAGCCGATTTTGACCCAACCTCAAGTGCAAAAACACCTCTTTTTGCACCTGAGGTGGTGAGGTTTGACGGAGAAGCGTGCTTTTTGGACGGAATAGGCTGACATCTAAGTAACTGAGAATCAGCGAGATGTTGAAATCGCCTACGGCTTTTTGCCGTAGGCGATTTCAGGAAGTGACTCAGGGTCAATGATTTAAGTGTCACGCAAAAACGGCGAAGGGAGTATCTTTGCAAGCAGTATGGGGGCTTTGCTGGATTTGCTGATGCCGAGGGAGTGCCTGGTGTGCGGGCGACGGTTGGGGGCGCGGGAGCGTCACCTGTGCATCTGGTGTGCGGCCGACTTGCCGCTTACGTACTACTGGGAGCAGCCGCACAACCCGATGGCAGACGAGTTCAACGCCATCCTGGAACGAAAAAGGGTCCGGGAAGAGCTGCCGAAGCGAATGCAGTACGCCCATGCGGCGGCGCTGCTGTTCTACCATCACGAGAACCCTTACAAACAGATCCCGAGGGCACTGAAATATGGTGGAAACGTAGCTGCAGGACAGTTTTTCGCAGCACAACTGGGCCGATACCTCTCCGAATCCGAAGCCTTCCGTGACGTGGACACCGTGATCCCGATCCCGCTCCACTGGCAGCGGAAATGGCAGCGAGGCTACAACCAGGCCGATGTCATTGCAAAAGCGCTCTCCGCCGCCCTGGGCGCCAGGGAAGAAGCCGGCGCCCTGCAGCGCGTCCGCCGCACCCGCAGCCAGACTGCCTTGAAGGCGGAGGACCGTCTGAAGAATGTCCAAGGTGTCTTCCGCCTGAAAAAGCCGATCCCAGGAGCCCGGCACGTACTGTTGGTGGACGACACATTCACCACCGGAGCTACGCTGGCCGCCGGCTATGAGGCTGTCCGGACGGCACTGGGAGAGCAGGTCCGGATCTCCGTCGCCACCCTGGCTGTCGTGCACGCCTGATTTCGGAAACAGAAGCGCTTTCACCCCGTTTTTGCATAATTATCATTTATTTCCTTATCTTTGCATTCTATGAAAGCACTCTTTTCCTTCTTTGCCGCGGCCTTTGTCGCCCTTGGGGCAGCCGCCCAAACCCGCACCTACACCGACAATGCAACGGGGACCTTTATCATCGGCCTGGAGAGTTATTTCTTCGGGGAGTCGGGGTCCATTTCCTTCGAGGCGAACGGCAAAACGGTCCATGCTTCCGTAGAAGGGCCCATGGTGTCTGTGGACGGGGTCTCACTGGAGAAGAACGACGGAGAAACGGTGATCGGCATCCATGACTTTACCGGGAACCGGACGCCGGAGCTAGTGGTGGCCCGCCGTACGCAGGAAGGCGTTGCCGTCACGCTTTACAGCCTGTCTGCCGGAACGTGGTCCCGGCTTGCCTCCGTGGGCATTCCGGGCGTGAAGGAAGTCCGGGTATTCCGCCAGGTGCTTTCCGCCAGGCGCGGCGAGGTGCTGTCGTCCTGGACCTGGCACACCGACCGTTTTGACTACAAAGCTTCTGACGGCAGCCCCGAACCCAGCCTCCCCTGACGGACCGCTTATTAAAAAATTTGCAAATCCGATAAAATAATCCCATTTTTGTATCCCGTATTGCTGGATATCATATGGGAAATCTCAGATTCGACGTCGTGCAGGAAGCCTTCAAGAAGAAGGCCGTCTCTCCGGAAACCCCTGCAGGTAAACCCTCCGATTATTTTGGTTCGCTGGTCTTCGGACGCAGCAACATGCGCAAGTACCTGGACAGCGAGACATACGGGAAACTCACCCGTTGTATCGACGAAGGGTTCCCCCTGGACAGCATCACGGCCGACAAAGTGGCCGAAGGCATGAAAGTCTGGGCCCTGGAACACGGCGCCACCCATGTCACCCACTGGTTCCAGCCCCTCACGGAAGGAACGGCCGAAAAGCACGACTCGTTCATGAATCCCGACGGCAAAGGCGGGGTCATCGAGCAGTTCGACGGCAAATCCCTGGTCCAGCAGGAACCCGACGCCTCGTCCTTCCCCAACGGCGGCATCCGCGCCACTTTCGAAGCCCGCGGATACACCGCCTGGGACCCTTCCTCCCCCGTTTTTATCCAGGACGACACCCTGTGCATCCCCTCGGTCTTCGTCTCCTACACCGGCGAAGCCCTGGATTATAAGACTCCCCTGAAGAAAGCCCTGAAAGCCGTCAACGACGCCGCCGTCCCGGTGTGCCGCCTGTTCGACCCGTCCGTGCAGCGCGTCTACTCGTATCTGGGCTGGGAACAGGAGTATTTCCTGGTGGACGAGGACCTTTTCGCCGCCCGGCCCGACCTGGTTCTCACCGGACGGACCCTAATGGGCCACTCATCCTCCAAGAACCAGCAACTCAACGACCACTACTTCGGCGCCATTCCCTCCCGCGTGACCGCTTTCATGAAAGATGTGGAAACCGCCGGCTACAAACTCGGCATCCCCATCAAGACCCGGCACAATGAGGCCGCGCCCAATCAGTTCGAGATGGCACCCGTCTACGAAGAAGCCAACCTGGCAAACGACCACAACCAGATGCTCATGAACGCGATGAAACGCATCGCACGCAAGCACGGTTTCGTGGTCCTCTTCCACGAGAAGCCTTTCGAAGGGATCAACGGCAGCGGCAAGCACAACAACTGGTCGCTGGGAACCGACACCGGCGTCCAACTGCTGGCTCCCGGAAAAGACGCCCGGGGCAACTTCCAGTTCATGATCTTTTTTGTCAACGTCCTGGCGGCCGTGCAGCGGCACAACGGCCTGTTGAAGGCCAGCATCGCCAGCGCCGGCAACACACACCGGCTGGGCGGACACGAAGCGCCGCCGGCCATAGTATCGGCCTTCCTGGGACAGGCAATGACCGGCGTGCTCCGGAAACTCCTTACCGTCCCCTCGGATACCCCCATCGAGATTGCCGGAAAGAAAGGACGCCGCCTGGGCGTGGAAATCCCCGAAATCTTCGTGGACAATACCGACCGCAACCGCACCTCCCCCTTTGCCTTCACCGGAAACCGTTTTGAACTGCGCGCCGTCGGATCCAGCGCCAACTGCGCCGGCGCACTCATCGTGCTGAGCGCCGCCGTCGCGGAGCAGCTGAAAGAATTCAAGGCAACGGTGGACGCAGCCATCGCCGGAGGAAAATCCCTGGAGACCGCCGTCATGGACAGCCTCAAACCCATGATTGCCAGCGTTCTGGACACCCTCTGCTTTGACGGGAACGGCTACAGCGATCAGTGGAAACAGGAAGCGGCCCGCAGAGGCCTGGACACGGAATCCAGCGTTCCCCGCATGTTCTGCCAGTATACCGCTCCGGCTTCCGTCAAACTCTTTACAGAGCAGGGTATTTTCAGCAAGAAGGAACTGGAAGCCCGCAACGAGGTCAAATGGGACCTATATTCCAAGAAAGAGCTGATCGAGGCCCGCATGGGTTCCCGCATGGCCCTCAATCACATCCTCCCCGCCGGCCTCGAGTACCAGCGCCGTCTGCTGGAAAACCTCAACCTGATGCGGGAGAACTTCCCCGACGAGTACCGGGAACTGGCCGCACCCCAGATTGCCCTGATCCGCGAATGCAGCGCCCTCCTCTCCGACATCAAGACCCGCACGGAAAAAGTGGAGGCCGCCTGGGAAGAAGCCGAAGCCATGGACGAAGCCTATGCCAAGGCCCTCGCCGCCGAAAAAGCGGCCGGCGCCCTGCAGATACTCCGCAAAAGCATCGACCGCCTGGAAGAAGTCACGGACAACGACTTGTGGCCGCTTCCCAAGAATCGGGAAATCCTGTTTATCAATTAGTTATTCCCACTCGATGGTTGCCGGGGGTTTGGACGAAATGTCGTAGACCACCCGGTTCACCCCGCGTACCTTGCGGATAATCTCGTTGGAGACGTCGCGGAGGAAATCGTAGGGGAAGGGGAACCAGTCGGCCGTCATGGCGTCGGTGGAGACGACGGCCCGCAGTGCGACGGGATTCTCGTAAGTGCGCTCGTCTCCCATCACACCCACGCTCTTGACAGGCAGCAGGATCACGCCGGCCTGCCAGATGGCGTCATACAGGTTCGTGGCCATGACGCGGGGATCGGAGGCCGAAGGAAAGCCCATGCCCGTACAGTCATAGCTGCGCAGGCCGCGGATGAAAATGTCGTCGGCCTCGCGGAGGACGTCCAGTTTCTCGCGCGTCACGTCGCCGATGATGCGGATGGCGAGCGACGGCCCCGGGAAGGGATGACGGCTCACGAGTTCTTCCTTGATGCCCAGCGCCCGGCCTACGCGGCGAACCTCGTCCTTGAAGAGCATCCTCAGAGGCTCGACAATCTTGAGGTTCATCTCTTTCGGGAGACCGCCCACATTGTGGTGGCTCTTGATCTTGGAAGCGATGCCGGGGATGCCGGCACTTTCGATGACGTCGGGATAAATGGTCCCCTGGGCCAGCCAGCGGGCGTTTTCAATCTGCTTGGCGTAGGAATCGAAGGTTTCCACAAAGAGCCGGCCGATGATCTTGCGCTTGGCCTCCGGCTCGCTCACGCCCTTCAGCGCTTCGAGGAAAGCGGCGGAAGCGTCGGCCCCGATGACGTTCAGGCCCATGTCGCGGTACGACTCCAGCACGTCCTCGAATTCCCGTTTGCGGAGAAGGCCGTTGTTCACGAAGATGCAGGTGAGCTGGTCGCCGATGGCTTTGTGCAGCAGCACGCCGGCCACCGTGGAGTCCACGCCGCCGGAAAGGCCCAGAATCACCTTTTCCGTGCCGACCTGCCGGCGAAGGTCCGCGACCGTGGTCTCGATGAAGGAGTCCGGCGTCCAGTCCCCTTCGCATCCGCAGATGCCGATGGCGAAATTCTCCAGCATCCGGCTTCCTTCCGTGGTATGGAACACCTCCGGATGGAACTGTACGGCGTAGGTGGGCTCGTCCTTGAACTGGAAGGCGGCGTTCACGACATCGGCCGTGGAAGCGATCACTTCCGCCCCTGCCGGGAGGGCCGATATGCTGTCCCCATGCGACATCCAGACCTGCGTTTCTCGGCTCACGCCCTTCAGGAGCGGAGAGTCCGCCTTCACGGTGAGCATGGCGCGTCCGTATTCCCGGGTGTCGGAGGCTTCCACCCTGCCGCCGCCGATGTGGGCCAGATACTGGGCGCCGTAGCAGATGCCCAGCAGGGGCAGGCGGCCGCGGAAGGCGCCCAGGTCCACCTGAGGGGCATTGGCGTCCCGCACGCTGCAGGGGCTGCCGGAAAGGATGACACCCTTCACGGAGCTGTCCAGGGCCGGAACCTTGTTGTAAGGATATATTTCACAGAAGACATTCAGTTCCCGCAGGCGCCGGCCGATGAGCTGGGTGACCTGGGAACCGAAGTCCAGGATGAGAATCTTATTCACTGCGCGAGTAGTTAGGCGTTTCTTTGGTGATGGTAATGTCGTGCGGGTGGCTCTCGGTCATACCGCTTGCCGTCACGCGGGTGAATTTGGCCTTCTTGAGGGCGGCCAGGTCGCAGGCGCCGCAGTAACCCATGCCGGAGCGCAGGCCGCCCAGCAGCTGGTACACGGTCTCGGCCAGGGTGCCTTTGTAAGGGACCCGGCCCACGATGCCCTCGGGAACCAGTTTATTGAGTTCCACCTTGTCGTCCTGGAAGTAACGGTCCTTGGAGCCGGCCGCCATGGCGTCGATGGAACCCATGCCGCGGTAAGCCTTGAATTTCCGGCCGTTGTAGATGATGGCTTCGCCGGGGGATTCCTCGGTGCCGGCAAACATGGAGCCGCACATGACGCAGTCTCCGCCGGCCGCCAGGGCCTTCACCACGTCGCCGGAGTAGCGCAGGCCGCCGTCGGCAATCAGGGTCACGTCCGTTCCCTTGAGGGCCTGGGAGGCGTTGTAGATGGCGCTGAGCTGGGGCACACCCACGCCCGCCACAATGCGGGTGGTGCAGATGGAACCCGGGCCGATCCCCACTTTCACACCGTCGGCCCCGGCTTTTACGAGGTCGCGGGCGCCTTCTTCGGTAGCCACGTTGCCCACCACGACGTCAAGGGACGGGTAGGCGGCTTTCACTTTCTTCAGCAAGTCAATCACGCCCTTGCTGTGTCCATGTGCCGAATCCAGCACCACGGCGTCCACACCCTCGGCCACCAGGGCGGCGATCCGGTCCAGCGCGTCCGGCGTAATGCCGATACCCGCCGCCACGCGGAGACGGCCCTGCGCGTCTTTGCAGGCTTCCGGATAACGGCGCTCCTGCATGATGTCCTTGTAAGTGATGAGACCGACGATGTTGCCCTGTCCGTCCACGACGGGCAGTTTCTCCACCTTGTGCTCCTGCAGAACCATTTTCACATAATCACGGTCCGTGCGGGTGGCGGGGATGGTCACGAGGCCTTCCGAAGTCATCACCTCGCGAACCGGGACCGACATGTCCTGATGGAAGCGTACGTCACGGTTGGTCACAATGCCCACCAGGCGGCGGGAACCGTCGGTGACGGGGATGCCGCCGATGTGATTCTCCTTCATCAGGCGCAGGGCGTCGCCCACCGTCTGGTCCTGGCTGATGGTCACCGGGTCGGTGATCATGCCGTTCTCGGAACGCTTGACCTTGCGGACCTGGGCGGCCTGGGCGGCGATGGACATGTTCTTGTGGATAACGCCGATTCCGCCTTCGCGGGCCAGGGCGATCGCCATCGGAGCTTCGGTCACCGTATCCATGGCGGCGGACACGATGGGGATGTTCAGAGGGATGTTTCTGGAGAAACGGGTGTGGAGGTCTACCATGCGGGGCAGGACCTCGGAATAGGCCGGGATGAGGAGGACATCGTCAAAGGTGAGGCCTTCCATGGCAATTCTATCTTCAACAAAGGACATATAGGGTGGGATTTAATCGTTCATTCTATCCTTCCGTCACGTGGATGAGGGATTTCACGGGGGCGATGTCTTCCAGGCGGGCGCGGCCGGGGAGGTCGTCAATCTCGACCAGGAAGACGAAATCCTTCACTTTCACTTTGCAGGGTTTTCCGTTCACGGTGACCGTCTGGGCGTTCAGGCCCTGGGCCAGGCCGCGGGCGGTTCCGCCGGTGGCGAGGATGTCATCGAAGAAAGTAATCTCGATGGTGTCGCCGCTGAGCTTGGAAGCGGCCAGGTCCGAACGGCGGAAATACACGTGGTCGGGACCGTATTCCTTCATGATTTCTACCTGGACGAGGTCTCCTTCCGAGAAGGGAAGCTTGCCTTTCTTGCGAAGCGGAATCACATTCTCTATGGGCGTGTCGGCATAGAGCATGGGGGTTGCGAACAGGAATCCGCGGGCCTCAGGGGCGGCGATGTTGGGAGCCTCGCACATGGCGGACAGGTCACGGGTAAGGTTCCTGAGCAGCGCTTTGTCCTGAATGAAAGGGATGATGTCCACGAAGTTGACCCCCTTGATGGGGAAGTCCGGGTAGAATTTGATGAATTGTTTGTAGTCCATAGTTGTTTATTCGACGGTATTCATATCGATCAGGTTGTTCAGGAGGGCATATACGGTAAGACCGGCGACAGTCTTGATGCCGGTCTTGCGGGTAATGTTCTTGCGGTGGGTGATGACCGTGTAGATGGAGATGTTGTACAGGTCCGCGATCTCTTTGTTGAGCATGCCCTTGGCTACGCAGATCAGGATTTCTTTTTCGCGGGCGCTGAGTTCCTCCGTCTCCTCGCGGGGGGTGTCGGTGCGGCCTTCGAGGGCCGAGCGCACCTTCCGGATAATGGTCGTAGGAGAGTCCATCAGGCCGATGGTTCCGTCGAACTGGCGGAGGGTGTCCTCGTCCGTCATCTGCTGCAGGATGCCGATCACGGCAGCTTCGGAAAAGTCGGCCAGATGGGCCTTGATGCCCGGGCGGGAGGCGTAGTCGAAGATGCCGACGTCGACGAGGATGACGTCGGCCCCCATGGAGCGGAGCTGGGATTCACCGATGCCGGAAAGGTCCTGCAGGATGCCGCAGACCTCGAACTCACCCAGGTCGCTGAACACTTGTTCCAGCCCTTTGGTGATGATGGCCGACGGCTCGATGATGAGGATGCGGTTACTCATGGCTTTCCATCCTCCCGACGACGGGGACCAGAATCTGGTCTTCGATGATGGTGTGCTTGCGCAGGTCGTCCTCCAGGGTGTAGAGGTAAAAGAGAGCCTTGTACGCTTCCTGCTGATTGCACTGATGAGGCATGTATTTGATGATGAGGCTCTTCAGGTCGTCCAGCTTTTCCTGGACGTTGGAGTGGTTTTCCTCATATTCGCCGATGGTGAACTGCCGCCCGCCCTGATGCGAAAGGACGGCTTCCACGTAAGGAAGGACGGTGTTCTCCTCGTAGGCGAAGTGCTTGGAGAGTTCCTCTTTGTAGTCCTGGAAGAAGGTCCAGATGACTTTCTGCTGGCGGGGCTCGCAGGGAATGATCATGCTTTCCAGGGCAGAGGCCAGCTCCGGAACAATCACCTCCGTGTAATAACGGTGCGACATCTTGAGGTATTTGACAATGTCGTGCAGATTGGCCCGCTGGAGGGTTTCCGAAGTGGGAAGATAACCTTCGAAGGCGTAGACCTTTGCGATAAGGAGGAAGGTTTCCGGGTTGATGCCGGCCTCACGGCAGACCTCCTCCACGGTAGCTTCGCCGAAACCGAAGTTCAGCCCCATCCGGTTCACGACTCCCAGGACCGAAAAGTCCAGACTCACAAGGTCTGCCATCTTGGTGGCGGTACTTAAGGGGATTGTTCTCATAATGAACACAAAGATAAGAAAAATAATCGTAAATTTGCGTCTGTGAAAACAAGCATTCAGATAGAAGTTCCGGGCGGGGCCGGACGCGTGCTCCTGCACGCCTGCTGCGCGCCCTGTTCCAGCGCCATCGTGGAATGCCTGATGGAGCGGGGCATCCGGCCCGTCATCTTCTACTCCAACTCCAACATCTACCCCTTTGAGGAGTACGGACACCGCCTGAACGAGTGCGTCCGCTATGCCCGGAAATGGGGCATCGAGATTGTGGACGACGACTACGACCACGCCGCCTGGAGCGTCTGCGCCCAAGGCCTGGAGCACGAACCCGAACGGGGAGGCCGGTGCCTCCAGTGCTTTAAATTCAGGCTGCTGAGGGCGGCCCGGTATGCGTCCGAGAACGGCTTCTCCGTCCTTGCAACCACCCTGGCGTCGTCCCGCTGGAAAAGCCTGGAACAGGTGAATGAAGCGGGCCGATGGGCCTGCAGCCAGGTTTCCGGCATCACCTGGTGGGAACAAAATTGGCGTCGCGGTGGTCTTCAAGAACGCCGCAACGCCATCATTAAGGAGGAAAACTTCTACAACCAGCTGTACTGCGGCTGCGAATTCTCCCAGAGGAAATAAAAAAGGGGCCGGTCTCCATTAGACCGGCGCCGTCCCGGGATTTCCCCGGAAAAATGATTAGAAAGCGTAACCAACGCCGATCTTGATCTGAGAACGGCCGGTGGAAACTTTGTCAACCTTGGAGATGTTGGTGAGGCTGTGGTCATAACCAAGGATAACCTGGATACCGGCCACGTCGATGCCGACACCGCCGCCGAGATAGATGTTGAAGGGGTTGCGGGAACCGTCTTCACCATACTCATTATTTTCCTGTTTGCCGGTGGAAACATTGATGCCGAAAAGGCTGCCGCTGATTTCGCCGGAGGTCTTGGAGACCAGACCATACTGGAAGATGGGGCCGCCATAGACGAACATGTCCAGGTCGCGGCTCAGGTTGAACTTGTAGTTCACGTTCACGGGAACGTTGAGGGCAATCTCGGAATAGCCGAACTTACCGCTGGCGGTGATACCGGCGAAGCTGTCAGAACCGTTGGAGCCATAGAACAGACCGGAAGCGTACAGACCGGGGGCTACGCCCAGACCGGCGACGATGGGAATGTTGTAATTGACGCCTACGTAGAAGCCGTTGAGGTTGTCCTTGTCAGGATCGCCACCATTGTAGGCAGTGGATTCTGCGGAATTCAGATAGCCGGCGCCGACGGAGAGCTGGGCGTTGGCCTGGGTTCCCACCAGCAGCAGGGCTGCAGAGAGAACAGTTACAAAAATCTTCTTCATACGTTAAAAGTTTTGTTAAGCGATGCAAATTTACAAATTTTTAAAAAAATACAAGAATACCAACTTTTAGGGATTGACCTGTGGAGCGGTTTTGTCTACCTTTGCAACAGAAAAAACGCCATATAGTTAGAAGTTTTAGATCCTTTTATTGTTGTAAAAAAGACTCCGCGCTGGGAAGCACGGAGTTTTTTCTTATCTTTGCAATCCCCTTAAAACGAACTTGAAATGGCAATTCCTGGCAAAAAAATGAACGGCCTCCTGGCCCTGAGTCCGCTGCTGGTCTTCCTCGCAATCTACCTGACCGGCTCCATCATCGCACACGACTTTTACAAAGTACCCGTAGCCGCAGCATTCATCATCGCATCGGCCTACGCATTCCTGATTACGCGGGATGTGGAGAAAACCGACGAAAAGATTGCCATCTTCTCCCGCGGGGCCGGCAGCGGGAATGTCCTCATGATGATCTGGATTTTCGTGCTGGCAGGGGCGTTTGCGGCAACGGCAAAGGATATCGGCGCCATTGACGCCACGGTGAACGCCACGCTGCAGCTGCTGCCGGGACGGCTCATCTACGCGGGACTGTTCCTGGCCGCCTGCTTCATCTCGATGGCCATCGGCACGTCGGTGGGAACCATCGTGGCGCTGGTACCCATTGCGGCGGGCATTGCCGGCGAAACCGGGATGTCCCTCCCCATGATTACCGCCATCATCGTGGGCGGCGCATTTTTCGGGGACAACCTTTCCTTCATTTCAGACACGACCGTGGCTGCCACCAAGACCCAGGGCTGCTCCATGCGGGACAAGTTCCGCGTGAACCTGTGGATCGCGGCGCCGGCCGCCCTGCTGGTGACCGTCCTCTACGTTTTCCTGGGCCTGTCGGTGGAAGCGGTGCCGGATTCGGGCACCATCCAGTGGGTGGGCCTGGTGCCGTACCTGCTGGTGATCGGCCTGGCGCTCGCCGGGGTGAATGTGGTGACGGTGCTCGCGATCGGCATCGGAGTAAACGGCATTATCGGCTGGATTACAGGAGCTTACGACTTTGTGGGCTGGATGGCTTCCATCGGCGGAGGGATCGGCTCCATGGGTGAACTGATCATCGTGTCGCTGCTGGCCGGGGGCCTGCTGGAGATGATCCGCTACAACGGCGGACTCCAGTTCATCATCGACTCCCTGACACGCCGCATTTCTGGCCGGCGGACCGCCGCCCTCTCCATTGCCGGACTGGTTTCCCTGGTGAATCTCTGCACGGCCAACAACACCATCGCCATCATCACGGTGGGTCCGCTCGCGAAGGATATTTCGGACCGGTTCCACCTGGATCCGCGCAAAACGGCCTCCATCCTGGACACCTTCTCCTGCCTGGTGCAGGGTATAATACCTTACGGGGCCCAGATGCTCATGGCATCGGGCCTCGCAGGAGTGTCGGCCGTTTCAATCATCGGCCATCTGTATTATCCTTTTGCGCTGGGGATTGTCGCCTTCCTCTCCATCCTCCTCCGCTTCCCCAGGAAGTATTCTTAGAAGATGTAGCCTACGCCGATCTTGAGGACGTTGCGGCCGATTCCCAGGTGGCTGGTGGAGCTCATGTTCAGCAGGCCGAAGTCGAAGCCCACGTTCACGTGGATCATCTGGGCCACTTCGATACCGGCGGCAAGGCCGAGGTACATGTTGAAGGGATTGCGGGAGATGCCGGTGTAGTTGTCGCCATACAGACGGTAGGAGTCGTTTCCGTTACGGGCGTGCATGTTCAGGCCATAGGAGAAGGTGGGGCCGACAAGGCCGTAGACGTTGAAATCACCGGTGAGGCCGTAGGTGTAACGGACATGGACGGGAACGTTCAGGGCCAGCTCGCTGACGGTGTAATTGTCAATCACGAGGTCCTCTTTGCCGAAGAGCAGGGACAGGTTGGCGCCGGGTTCCACGGACAGGCCGTCCACCAGGTTGCCCAGGTCGATGTTGTACTTGGCTCCGAGATAGCCGCCGTCCAGGGTATGGCCGTCTTTGGTACCGTTCCAGTTGAAAGTTTCCATGGCGTGCATGAAGCCGCCATCGGCCCGGAGCTGGGCGTTGGCCTGCAGACCCACGAACAGGGCTGCGACGATAAGCAATACTTTTTTCATCTTTTATAGGTTTTAAACAATCTTCAGTATATCCTTGCAAATATAAGTATATTTTCACAATTAGTAAAAAGCAATTCCCCTCCCCATTTATGGGGATTGATTCTGTGGAACCGGCGTTGTACCTTTGCGCTTGCAAAGCGCAAAACAACGACAGACTATGAAACTTTCGGATTTACAGACCGGGGAGAAGGCGGTGATTGTACGTGTGAACGGACACGGCAGTTTCCGTAAACGCCTCATAGAGATGGGTTTCATCCAGGGAAAAGCGGTCAGGGTGGTGCTGAACGCACCGCTCAAGGATCCCATTGAGTACGAGATCATCGGCTACAAGGTGTCCCTGAGGCGGGAGGAAGCCCGTCAGATTGAAGTAGTGACCGAACAGGAGGCCCGCGAGGCCCTGGTCACCGACGAGCACCTCCAGGCCCTTCCCGGCGACCTGGAAGAAAAAGAGCGGCTGGACCGCGCCCTCTCCCATGTGGCCGAGGAACGCCACCACAACATCCGCGTGGCCCTTGTAGGCAATCCCAACTGCGGAAAGACCTCCCTGTTCAACATCGCCTCCGGCAGCCACGAGCATGTGGGCAACTACTCCGGCGTGACGGTGGACGCCAAGGAAGGCAAGTTCCGCTTCAAGGACTACGACATCACCCTGGTGGACCTTCCGGGCACCTATTCCCTGAGCGCCTACTCCCCCGAGGAACTGTATGTGCGGAAAAACCTCCTGGAAACCATGCCCGACGTGGTGGTGAACGTCGTGGACGCCTCGAACATCGAGCGCAACCTGTACCTGACCACCCAGCTTATCGACATGAACCTGAGGACCGTCATGGCCCTGAACATGTACGACGAGCTCCAGCACAAAGGGGACAAACTGGACACAAAGCAGCTGGGGCACCTGCTGGGCATGCCGGTCTGCCCCACGGTGAGCCGTGACGGCACCGGTATCCCGGAGCTGTTCGACACCGTCATCCGCATCTACGAGCAGAGCGACCCTTCCCTCTCCCGTCACATCCACATCAACCACGGCACCGAACTGGAAAAGAGCATCGGCCGCCTGCAGGATGTCCTGAAGGCCGACAAAGACCTCCGCACCCACTACTCCACCCGCTACCTGGCCATCAAATACCTGGAGACCGACAAGGATGTGGAGGGCATCCTGGACAAGACCCCCGAAGCCGCCGCCCTGAAAACCGCCCGGGCCGAGGAAGAAACCCGCATCCGGGAGCTGCTCGGCAACGGCTGCGAAAGCGCCATCGTGGACGCCAAATACGCCTTCATCCAGGGCGCCCTTGCGGAAACCTATGAGAAATACCAGGAGGAGCGGCCCCGCCGCACCCTGACGGACCGCATCGACGCCGTCGTCACCAACCAGTGGATGGCCTTCCCCATCTTCGTGGTGCTGCTGTGGTTTATCTTCTGGGCCACATTCACCATCGGCCAGTATCCCATGGACTGGATTGACTGGTGCGTAGCGAAGTTCGGTGAGTGGGCCGGTTCCCTGATGGCCGACGGCTGGCTCAAGGACCTTGTGGTGGACGGGATCATCGCCGGCGTGGGAAGCGTCCTGGTGTTCCTCCCCAACATCATGATCCTGTACTTCTTCATCTCCATCATGGAAGACAGCGGCTACATGGCGCGCGCGGCCTTCATCGTGGACAAGCTGATGCACAGGATCGGCCTGCACGGGAAGAGCTTCATTCCCATGGTCATGGGTTTCGGCTGCAATGTACCGGCCATCATGGCCACCCGCAGCATCGAAAGCCGGAAAAGCCGGCTGGTGACCATCGCCATCATTCCGTTCATGTCCTGCGCGGGACGCCTCCCCATCTTCGTGCTGTTTTCCGGCGCCTTCTTCCCGCAGAACCCCGCCACGGCGCTGCTGGGCATCTACCTGCTGGGCATCGTGCTGGCCATCCTCAGCGCACTGGTCCTGGGCCGGTTCGTCAAGGACGACGACCTGCCGTTTGTCATGGAACTGCCGCCTTACCGCGTTCCTACGGGCAAGGCCATCTGGCGCCACACCTGGGAGAAAGGCAAGCAGTACCTGGAGAAAATGGCCACCACCATCCTCATCTTCTCGGTGGTGATCTGGGCCCTCGGCTACTTCCCGCGCCACGAAGGCGCTACCCAGGCGTACCAGCAGGAACATTCCTACATCGGCACGCTGGGGAAAGCAATCGAGCCCGTGAACGAGCCGTTGGGATTCAACTGGAAAATGGACGTGGGCCTGCTCGCCGGTGTCGGAGCCAAAGAACTGGTCATCAGCACCATGGGCGTCATGTACGCCCAGGACGGCGAGGAGTACGAAGGGCTGGGGTCGGAGGAAGACACCCAGCTGCAGTCGGCCCTCAAAGCTACGGTTCCCACGGCGGCGGCACTCGCTTTCATGGTCTTCGTGCTGCTGTACTTCCCCTGCATCGCCACCTTCGTAGCCATCAAGAACGAGACCCATTCCTGGTGGTGGGCCATCGGACTCGCTGCCTATACCATACTCGTCGCCTGGATCTGCGCCTTCGCGGCCTTCCGCATCGGCCTGCTGATCTGGCCGGCCTAAGGGACGTCAGCCTGGATTGCGAGCTTGGGATTGCGAGCTTGGGATTGCGAGCTTGGGTTGCGAGCTTGGGTTGCGAGCTTGGGCTAGGCTATAGCACAAGCTACAACAAAATGACTATCAAATAGTTATAAAATACCGCCTAGCCCGTGCCCCCTAAAAAATGACCGCTCGGGCTAGAGGGTATTTTGCAACAAGCTGTATTTCAGTCAATTACAGCTTGTGCCATAGCCTGGCCCAAGCTGGAGGGGGAAAAAAACTTGTTATTTCGGAAGGCCGAAGACGTCGGAGAGTTCCTGCATCTGGGCGTCGGTCATGCCGTCGGGTTCAAAGCCCATGCCGCGGGCCGACAGGTAAATCTGTGCAGCCTTGTTCAGCACATCCACTTGGTCGAAGGCGCTCATGATGTCGGTGTCGACAGCAAAGACGCCGTGCTTCTCCCACATGACGACGTCATAGTCCCCGTCGATGGCCTTGATGGTGGCGTCGGCCAGTTCGACGCTGGAGGGGAGCATGTAGGGAACCATCCCTAAACCTCTGGGACAGAATGCCTTCGTCTCAGGAATCATGGACCATAGCATGCGGGTGGCGGCGTCTTTCTCCAGCCATTTTTTGCTATGGGTAAGGGCGACCAGCTCGATGGGATGGGTGTGAAGGCTGGCCCGGTAGGGAGAGCCTTTGGCCAGCAGGTAATTGTGCACGCTCAGGTGCGAGGGCAGCTCCGAGGTGGGCGCCACGGGGGCGTCGGCCACGATTTCGTAATGGGCGCAGTCCGGGAGAATGCGGATGACGGAGCCGTTGGCCATGGGGTCGCGGGCCAGGTCGCGCATACGCTTCTGGGTGCCTTTGCAATAGAACCAGCAGCCCGCAAGCCGGGGCAGGACCGTGCCGATGGGACGCGGCTCGCTGATTGCCGGCAGGGCACGCATGGCGTCGTCCACCCACTGGGTGATGTTTACGGTGATGTTGCCGCCGTTGCGTTCGGCCCAGCCTTTGGTCCAGAGGTAGCCGGCCACTTCGGCCACTTTGTCAATCTCGGCTTTCAGGGCCGCTCTGTTGTCCAGGATACTCATTGCTGTCTTGTATTGGGGTGTTTTACTTTATTCGAAACGGAACCAGTCTATCTGGGACAGTTCCACCGGGTTTTTCCAGCCGCCGGATTTTCCGGAGAACATGAACCAGAGGGCGTGAGGACCGGTTTTTACATCCTTTACTTCACATTCCAAGGTAATCCATTCTCCCTTTCCGGAAGGAACGTCCACGTCGGCGATCCGGCCGGAGAAGGACTGGTCCTGCGCCATGGCGATGTGTCCTCCGTCCAAGGCACGGACCCGGAGCGTCAGTTTCCGGATTTCCTCGGGGAAGTCAATGTATTTCCAGGCAGCCTTGCTGCCGTTTACGAGACCGGCGAGGATTTCCCGGTCGCTCCTTCCTTCCATCAGCCGCACGTGCGGTCCGCCATTGACAAGGCAGGCCCGGGCGGCGTCGACGCCGCCGATGAAAGGGCCCTGGGGCTGGTCTGAAAAGGCCACGCCCTCGGTCCAGTCGGACAGGTCGTAGTACATATAGTACTTCCCGTCTTTTTCCACAATGTCCGGAGCATAGAGGTCTGCCGTACTGTGGGAAACCGCGTCCCAGGGTCCCTGGGAGGCAAGGACATTGGTGTGAAGGGTCCAGTTGCGGAGATCTCCGGTGGACAGGAGGTGATGGTAAGGCGAGCACCACCGGTCCAGGGTCTCATCCAGCGAACAGGCGATGTACAGTTTTCCGTCAATGACTTTGGCGCTGGGGTCTGCCATGTACACGCCCATGGGGCAGACTGGATTATACATTCCCTCCACCTGGACGGCTTCCCGACTTTCCGGAATCCGGACGACACCAGCCTGCGGCTTGGGGGAACAAGCGGCAACCAGCAGCAGGACGGCCGGAACAATACGGAGAAAGTGCATAGGATCAGTATGGTTTGTAATTGAGTGCCAGGCCGCCGGCCGATGTTTCCTTGTACAGGGAAGGCAGGTCCTTTCCGGTGCGTTTCATCACGTCCACCACATGGTCGAAGGAGATGCGGTGACGTCCGTCGGAGAAAGTGGAATAGATATTCGAGTCCAGGGCGCGGGTGGCGGCGAAAGCGTTTCGCTCGATGCAGGGAATCTGCACCAGGCCGCAGACCGGGTCGCACGTCATGCCCAGATGGTGTTCCAGGCCCATTTCGGCCGCATATTCTATCTGGTACGGGCTTCCGCCGAACAGCTGGCAGGCCGCGGCCGATGCCATGGCGCAGGCAACGCCCACCTCTCCCTGGCAGCCCACTTCGGCCCCGGAGATGGAGGCGTTCTGCTTGACGACGTTCCCCACGATGCCGGCGGTGGCAAGGGCGCGGAGGATGCGCTCGTCGGTAAAATTGTGTCCGTGCGCAAGGTGGTACAGGACAGCGGGCATCACGCCGGAAGAACCGCAAGTGGGGGCCGTCACGATCCGGCCGCCGGAAGCATTCTCCTCACTCACCGCCAGCGCATAGGCAAACACCAGGCCGCGGGAGCGGAGGTTGGGCTGGTAACCCAGCGCCTTCACGTGATAGACGGCAGCCTTGCGCGAGAGGTTCAGCGGGCCCGGAAGCCGGCCTTCGGCATTCAGGCCGCGTTCCACGGATTCCTTCATGGCCTCCCAGACCTCCTGCAGGTAATCCCAGATTTCCGGGCCCTCCACCAGGTCCACATACTCCCAGATGCAGCGGCCGTGCTTGTCACACCAGTCGATGATTTCCGACAGGGTGTTCTTCTCGTAGACGTCGCCCGACTGGGTCAGGTCCTTTCCCGGCCCTTCCGACAGTGCGCCGCCGCCGACGGAAAAGACCGTCCAGTCCTCCAGGAGGGTGCTGTCGGCCTTGAAAGCCTTGAAGCGCATGCCGTTGGAATGATACTCCAGGAACGTCTTGGGTTCCCACAGAAGGGTCACCGGGCCGATAGGCTCCAACACCTCCAGGATAGCGACGTCTGTCATATGTCCCTTGCCGGTGGCGGCGAGGGATCCGTACAGGGTGACTTCGAAGCGGGCGGCGTCGGCATGGCGCTCCGCAAACAGGCGCGCCGCGTTGTTGGGCCCCATGGTATGGGAAGAAGAAGGCCCTTTCCCGATCTTATAGAGTTCTCTGAGTGAATGCATAGTTGCAAAGGTACGACTTTTCCGCCGATTTTGCGTCAGGATTTTTACCCGTGGCACCTAAGTCCATGATTGTCAATTAGATGCAGAAATCGCCTACGACTTTTTGCCGTAGGCGATTTCAGGAAAATGCTGAGTGTCAGCTATTTAGCTGTCACGGGTTTAGAGGTTGGCGTTCATCTGCTTCCAGTCCTTGACGGCGGGAACGATGCCGAGGGAGATGATCTCTTCGCGCATCTTGACAAGGTGCTCGTAGGAAGCGTCCAGAGCGGCCATTTCCTCAGCGGTGCCCTGAGGCATGGTGAAGTGGCAGCCGGTAGCGTCGATGATGGTGGGCATGGCCATCATCACGTTCTTGTACTTGCCTTCGTTCACATAGGTGCCGGCAGGCCAGGTGAACTTGTCGCCGCCCATGGAGGCCTCGATCATCTTCACAGCCTGGTAAGCGGGGCTCTGGAAGGAGCTGCGGCCACGGAGCTTGATAATGTTGGAACCACCCTGGATGGTGTTGTGCTTGATTTCAGCGAAGCGCTCCTCAGAAAGACCCATTTCGGCAAGGGGTTTGCCGTCGATCTTGACCTGGGAGGCGAATACGGCCATGGCCTCACCGTGACCGCCGTAGGTGTGGGCGCCGGTGACTTTGCACTGCTGTACGCCGAATTCCTTGGCCAGGGCTTCCTGCAGACGGGTGCTGTCGAGGGCGGCCAGGGAGGTGAGCTGCTCGGGCTTGAGGCCGGAGTGGATGAGGGCGGTGAGGGCGGTGACGTCGGCCGGGTTGAAGATCACGACCACGTGCTTGACATCCGGGCAGTATTTGCGGATGTTGTCGCCAAAGTCGGCTGCGATCTGGCAGTTGCCCTTCAGCAGGTCTTCGCGGGTCATGCCTTCCTTGCGGGGTGCACCGCCGCTGGAGATGATGTACTTGGCGTCCTTGAAGGCAACGGCCGGGTCTACGGTGGCTGTGAAGTTCATGCCGGGGAATGCGCAGTGATCCATTTCAGCGAGCACGCCATTGTTGCCGGGCTCGAAAATGTCGTACAGGCAGATGTTGGGAGTAAGGCCCAGCATAGCGGCCGTCTGAACCATGTTGGAGCCGATCATGCCGGCTGCACCAACGATAAGGAGCTTTTCGTCTGTTAAGAATTTCATGATAAAATATGTTTAAATCTTACTGGCTTGTAAAAGTGACGCAAAGATACGAATTTTCCGCAAGAGATTTGTTGGATTTGCAAAAAATGAGTTATCTTTGTGACGTAAAATTGTAACGAATCGTATGGAGCCTCCCAGTCAGGTCAAATCCAATCAGTTAACGGGCGTCGGATCAGACGACCCTCTGTCGCGATTATCCACCACTGAAAACTAGGAAAACCGGTCCCCGCCAGGGGTTCCGGCGCTGTGCCGTATTCGTTCAAACACCTTTAGAATGGGACTTTATTTAAAGAAGAAACTTGACAACGAAGCCACCATCGGCGTGTGGCAAATCACAGAAACCGAAGAGGAACTGACCCAGCTCAGCGCCACCCCTTCGGACGAGATGGAAGAAATCTCTTTTATCCGCAGCGAATCCCTGCGGAAGCAGCGCCTTGCAGTCCGCGCCCTGCTGAACACCCTCTTTGACGAAAAAGTATACCTGAGCCACCACGACAACGGCAAACCCTACCTGGAAAACAACCCCGTCAACATCTCCATCACCCACACGGAAAAATACGTCGCCGTCATCCTCCACGAAGAAGAAGACTGCGGCATCGACATTGAATCCCTGGACCGCGACTTCTCCGCCGTCGAGAAAAAAGCCCTCTCCGAAGACGAAATCGACGACCTCGAAGACGAAAAACGCAACGAGCAGCTCGCCATCTACTGGTGCGCCAAAGAAGCCATCTTCAAACTCCTGAGCCGCTACAACGTCGACTTTGCCGAACAAATCGAAATCGAGCGCTTCCGCCCCCGCGGCGAAGGTGAACTCGAAGCCACCTTCATCGACAAAAACGATGACGAAGAAGAGTTCGACCTCGAATACATGACCTTCGACCGCCACGTCCTCGTCTGGGTCGTCGGCGACTAAGGCCGATGGGGGGCCTTTGGTCCCTGTCCCACCCTCAACCAGACTCAGACCAGCCCTGGACCAGCCTCCGGCAGCGCATTTTCCGGCTGTCCGTCCTTTGTATCTGCTTGCCAGCCCTACGCTACTCGGTTAATCTGAGACACCTTCTGGCCGTATGGCATCTTGCCGGCCAGTGACACCCTGTTGGTCCGTGACACACAACTGATTGACTGTCAGTGCTTTTCAGAAATCGCCTACGGCTTTTTTCCGTAGGCGATTTTCGTTATTTACTGAGTATCAACAACTTATGCGCCACGGAATTATAGAACATAATAAGGCATTTAATAAGGGGGAAAGGCGAGACGGAGGAACGTAGCGGATAATAAAAACAGGGGAAAAGCGAGACGGAGGATGGCGCAACGGGGGAAAAATGCAGTAGGGGGTGATCGGCCTGCAAAGTCGTGGCACTTAAGTATCTGGCATTCAGCGAGATACTGAAATCACCTCCGGCAAAATGACTGAGGCGATTTCAGGAAGCGGCTCAGCATCAATCACTTAGGTGACACGAAATTAGAGCACACAATAAGGCATTTAATAAGGGGGAAAGGCGAGACGGAGGAACGTAGCGGATAATAAAAACAGGGGAAAAGCGAGACGGAAGATGGCGCAACGAGGGAAAATGCAGTAGAGGGTGATCGGCCTGCAAAGTCGTGGCACTTAAGTATCTGGCATTCAGCGAGATACTGAAATCACCTCCGGCAAAATGACTGAGGCGATTTCAGGAAGTGACTCAGGGTCAGTCACTTAGGTGCCACGGGGAATGAGACAGACGAAAGGGATTCCCGGCGAGGTGAGTGGTGGGGGAAGGCGCGGCGGAGGGAATCCTGACCGACGATGCGCCTTCCCCTACCACTCACCTCAGGTGCAAAAACACCTCATTTTGCACTCGAATACCTCTCCAAGACCCACCCAAGGTGCAAAAACACCCCAAAATGCACCTGGCACCCTCTCCAAGACCCACCCCAGGTGCAAAAACACCCCAAAACGCACCTGACAACCCCTTCCAGACTAACCTCAGGTGCACCCCTCTACCTCAACGGTTCCAGCGGGACGGTGCCGGGGATGTCGTCGGAGGGCGGTTCGCCGTGCAAATAGATGATGCGCTGGTTGGGACTGCCGCGGAAGAGCAAATCGGTGTCGCGCTGCTCGAGGATGAAGGGGCCGTCTACCAGCACATCAATCCAGGGCAACAACTGCGACAGGTGGGCCGATGCCTGAATCTCCTCCAGCGTAAACCCGGTCCAGCACCAGATGTCTTTGGTGGTCTCCTCTTTGATCCGGCGGGCGAGTTCTGCAAACGCCGGGGCCTGGTAGAAGGGGTCGCCGCCGGAGAAGGTGACATTGGACATGGAGTCGGCCTTGACGATGTCCAGGAGCTCGTCCACTTCCATCCAGTGGCCGGCGTCGAAGCTCCAGCTTTCAGGGTTGTGGCAGCCCTTGCAGGCATGCTTGCAGCCGGCACAGTAAATGGCCGTGCGGAACCCGGGTCCGTCGGCCATTGTCTGTGGGATTATGTCCAGTACTCTAATTCGCATAAGATTTCTCGACTACGCTCGAAATGACATCTGCTGAGGCAGGGTACACCCTCTGAAATCTCTGGCCACCCTCGGCCGGATAAGAGGGAGGGGCCCACGAAGTGGGAGGGGTCGCACTCAGTGCGACGGCAGGAAAAATGATGCCGCTTATTTTTTCATTTACTAAAAATACCTTATCTTTATCCCCGATATGGCAACAGACATCGACAAATTCGTACATGACCAGTTGTCGGTCTGGCCGGCCGTGGCCGCGAAGTATCGGGCTT
>DGXN01000031.1 GCA_002396335.1 Bacteroidales bacterium UBA4231 | reverse complement strand
CTCTCGATCTTGTCGGAAGAATCGTAGATTACCTTATAGGTGGAGTAGGGGACCGGCGTGGTCCGGCGATAGTCTCTCTCGTCTGTATGATAGACGCCCACCACCCTGAAGGGGATGGCGCCCAGGTTGATCCATTTGCCGATGATGCCGGCCGGCTCTCCCGGGAGGAGCTCCTTGGCCTGGGCGGCGCTGATCACGATCACTTTCCCGTTTTCCCGGATGTCGGCGGGGTTGATGAACCGGCCGGCGGCCAGCTTGAGTTTCTGCTGCTCCATGTAATCCGGCATCACGCCCATGAGCCAGCCGTTCACGGTTTTTCCGTTCAGCGAGAGGGTGGCGCTTTGCGAGGTGGTGCTGGAGGAAACGTTTTCGATGATGCCCTCCCACTGCGTTCCCTTCGTGTATCGGATGTCCTGCTGGTCCAGCTGGATGATGCGTCCTTCCTGGTATCCAGCGTAAGGCTTGGAGGTGCGCCAGCCTTCTACGGTGATGCTTTGGGAGATGTAGTCTTCCATGTTGCCCATGAACGAGTTCATGAGTCCGTTCCCGGCCCCCAGCAGGCAGATCAGCAGGAAGATGCCCCAACTCACCGCAAAGCCCGTGAGGGCGGTGCGAAGCTTGTTGTTCCGCAGGGTGCTGGTTATTTCGTGGAAAAGTTCGCGCATGGGAGGTCTATTTCATCATGGGCCCGCCCCAGGCGTTGTGACGGGTGTTTTCTTCTATTTCGCCGATGATGCCGTCCTTGATGTGGATGATCTTGTCGGTCTCGTTGGCGACGCCGCTCTCGTGGGTGACTACGATGATGGTGATGCCGTCTTCCTGGTTCAGACGTTTCAGCAGCTGCATCACCTCTACGCTGGTTTTGGAGTCCAGGGCGCCGGTGGGTTCGTCGGCCAGGATAATCTGCGGCTGGGTAATCAGGGCGCGGGCGATGGCCACGCGCTGCTTCTGACCGCCGGACATTTCGTTGGGGAAGTGGTGCGACCAGTCCGTGAGGCCGAGTTTTTCCAGATACTCCATGGCCTTGGCGTGGCGCTCCTTGCGGCTGACACCTTGATAATAAAGCGGGAGCTCCACATTTTCCACGGCCGTTTTGAAACTGATCAGGTTGAAGCTCTGGAACACAAAGCCGATCATGCGGTTGCGGTAGTCGGCCGCCTGCCTTTCCGAGAGGTCCTTGATGAGGGTGCCGGCCAGGTGATAGGTGCCTTCGTCGTAGTTGTCCAGGATGCCCAGGATGTTCAGCAGGGTGGACTTTCCGGAACCGGAGGCGCCCATGATGGACACGAACTCGCCCTTCTCTATATTCAGGTTTATCCCCTTGAGTACGTGCAGGGGCTGTCCATTATTGTAAGTCTTATGTACTCCTTTAAGCTCGATGAGCATATTTTTACTGTATTAGTATGCTATTACACTGCAAAGATAGAACAGTTTTTTGTTTTACCAAATATATCCGGCAAAAACTTTGCCTTTTTTTGCAAATATTCCTGCCTGTCAATAACTTTTCGTCCCCGATCAAAGACCTGATGGAATCTACCCGGGGCTGGGATTCCAAAGCCTTCGGCACCGTCTTTTTCCTGATTTTTGCCGGTATCATCCTGGACAAGATGGGGGTCCGCTTCACGGCGGTGCTCTCAGGGGCTGTGATGCTCACCGGCATGACTCCGCAGGAATGGAAAATTAAAGTATAGCCGCCTGGACGCTTTTCCAAATACAGAGTAATGGCGTTTGGTTATTTGGCGTGATTTCGTTTGGTCATTTGGCGGTTTTTGGGCTGTGGCGCAGAGACAACGAATATTGGCTCAAGTACGCTCGCTACATTACACTTCAGGTGCTGCGCGCAATGGACGACCAGTCTATCACACAAGTTGAATTGGCAAAGCGAATGGGCTGTACGCAGCAGTATGTTTCCAACTTGCTTAAAGGCAGTTCCAATATGACGCTTGAAACCATCGCCCGTCTGGAGAATGCCTTGGGTATAGATTTGGTCAAATCGGCCCTTACTTACGTCAGCGGCTACGGTTCATCTGTACCCTCCCGTCCCCAATGCCTGAGTGATTCGGCTGGGGAGAAACTTGATCCGAATATAAAGACAAGCAATCTCGTGGATGGTTACAAGCACAGATAATAGTGACCAATTGTGGCCGAAAAACGCCCAACGCGAACTGGTCACGGCAACCTCCAGCAACATTCGGATTTTCCATCACAATCCTTCGACCGCGTGATAGCCGTGCTATAAATGAAGAGGTGAAATCTCATAACAGTTTTGCCTTGAGCCGCTGGCGTGCTTTGGTAACGGAGGCAGGGGAGATTCCCAGCAGGATGGCCTGCTCCGATACGGAGAACTGCAGGTGCGAGAGGATATAGGCACGGATATCGCCCTTTGTCAGGTCCGGATGCGCTTCCCGGAGAGATTCTGGGGTAAGGTTGAAGGAATTACGGAACACGCGTTCCAGTTCCGCCCACTCTTTGTCCTGGATGTACCGGGGAGCGGCATGAAGCTGTTCCAGCAGATGATTCTGTCCCGCCAGCGATTGCATTATGATATAGGAGTCCACGTCACCTCCCGGACCGATGCCCGCCTGGGGGATGAATTTTTCCCGTTCGTCGGCTCCGGCATGAATCACCATCAGGAAAGCCCGTACATTCTTCCCGAGAATTTCAGAGACTTGCGGGATGCAGAGGGGGCTTCCGCCCCGTGTACAGGCCTGTGCCAGTCCGAGTACAATCAGTACCATCTGATAATAGAGCATTTCTGCGTCTCGCCCCCCAAGACCGAAAGAAGCGGCAATGGCGGCAAGGCTCTCCTGCTTGAAGCCCACGTATGTATCTGCGTAGTTTTCAAATGATTCGGCCGGAGAGTCGGCTTCCATGGCAAGCGAGTAAAGTTGAGGTTCGTCCATGGCGAACCACAGGATTGTCATCCCGAAACCCTTAAAGGGCGGATTCAGGGAAAACCCGGCGCCGACCCTTCTCCGGTACAGCGCCCGGGCCTCCTTTTTGACGGCGTCCCGAACGCCTTGAATGGAGCCGAAAGACGAAAAGATTGCGTTGGCACCGCATCCGAGTGAGGCGCATAGATTGCGTGCGGTAAGGGCCGTGGGGCCTCCGGAACGGATCAGTTCCAGAGATGCGGAAAGGATTTTTTCCTTTGTAACAGTAAGGGGTCTTGCCATAATTGATGTTCCGAAACAGTTCCGTACAAAAATAGAAAAAGAAGCGGTGGTGTCCAAGGGTTATGGGTGGCAAAGGCCGGAATTGTCCACATATTTGTCCATATCGATTTTTATTTCGGAACGCCGGATACACTAACTTTGCAACAGAAATAATGTGGACAAACGATGAAACGACTGCTTTTATTATTTGTGTTTGCGACGATTGCATTTCCTGTCATGGCCAAAGAAGACTGGAAAGGAAAAGTGGTGGATGAAAAGGGAGAGCCGGTGGCTTACGCCAATGTGGCCGTCCTCTCCAAGGCCGATTCCACTGTGGTATGCGGCACCGTCACCGAAGAGGACGGATCCTTCCATATCGTAACGGGCGAAACCGACGGAATCATGATGGTGGCCATGATGGGCTACCGGACGGTGTATCTGGTCCCGACGGATGGCGCGAAAATTACACTGACGGCCGATACCGCCATGTTGGAGGGGGCCGCTGTAACGGCGGTGATGCCTAAAACAAAACTCACGGGCGAAGGCTTGCAGACCAGTGTCCGGGGATCGGTGCTGGAAAATGCCGGAACAGCCAAGGACGTGCTTGCGAAAACGCCCGGTATGATCAAAGGGCAGAACGGTCTGGAGGTCATCGGCAAAGGCTCCCCGCTTGTCTATATCAACGGGCGGAGGGTGACGGACAGCAGTGAACTGGACCGCCTGCAGAGTAATGAAATCCAGAGCGTCGAGGTAATTACCAATCCCGGAGCCCAATATGACGCTACGGTAAAGAGCGTGGTCCGCATCCGCACCATCCGCCGGCAGGGCGACGGCTTCGGCTTCAACCTCTATGCGCAGGATGCCCAGTCGCTGCGCTGGAATAAGGGGAATGACCCTTTCGGCGCCCTTAACGCTAACTACCGTACCGGCGGGGTGGATATCTTTGCCGGAGTGAACTACGCCCGCAACACTTCCCGCCAGCAAAGTGAGTTGGAAAAGAAAACTTTCGGGACAGGCTTCTTGCTGGAGAACAAGGGAGACCTTGTCAACGAATACTTCGGCCAGAGCCTCTATGGCAATGCCGGGGTGAACTGGCAGATGGCCGACAATCATTTTCTGGGCGGCAAGGTTGAATGGGGCAAGACGCTGCAATATGACGTGCATACGGTGGTGAACGACAACGTATCCCTGGATGGTGTCCTGACGGACAAACTGTCCACTGTTTCCGACGACACACTCCGGCCGGGCGGCATGTGGAATCTGGGGGCGAATGTCTATTACAACGGCCTCGTTGCCGGAAAACTGGGCATTGACGTGAACCTGGACTACTATGGCAACACAAGTAATACGGACTCTGAATCGGCCGAAGCCAGTTCCATGACGGCCGACCGCCGGATCTCCTCCGACAGCCGCTCGGACGGAAAACTCTACGCCGCCAAAGCAGTGCTGTCTTATCCCGTTTGGGCGGGGCGGTTGCAGGCCGGAACGGAGGAGACTTTCTCCCGCCGCAAGGACGACTATGCCATCCGCGGAATCGACATAGCGGCTTCCCAGGCCTCTGTGGCAGAGAACACTTATGCCGGGTTCCTCAGTTACGCCTTCATGCTTCCGAAGGTGGGGCAGATGAGCGCAGGCGTCCGCTACGAGTATGTGCATTATGCCTACAGGGATGCCGTTACTCCGGCTAATGACATTACCCGGAATTACGGCAACTGGTTTCCTACCCTTTCTTATGCCAACGCCTTCGGCCCGGTTCAGTTGATGCTGAATTACAGCGCCAGGACCCGCAGGCCCAATTACGCCAACCTGTCCAGTGCAGTCCGCTACAACAGCCGGTACATCTGGCAGAGCGGCAATGCCGGCTTGCAGCCGGAACTCTCGCACAATGTGGGGCTTACGGCCATCTGGAAGTTTGTCACGCTGTCTGTCAATTATTCCCGGACCCAGGATGCCATCATCACTTGGTCGGCCCCTGTGGGGGATGAGGGCGTGGTGCTGGTGAAGCCCCGCAACCTGGAAACGCCTCTCCGGAATATGGCTGCGTTTGTGAACCTGACGCCCACCATCGGCCCTTGGACCATGAATTATACCATCGGCATCCAGCCGCAGTGGCTTACCATCAATGCTCCGGATCCCCGCGAGGCTTCCGGCATTCGGGTGACCACATTCAGCGACAGGCCCATGGCGTTTGCCCAGCTTTTCAATACTTTTACGGTAAAAGGAGGTTGGCAGTTCGAATTGGGCGGGACTGTGATGACGCCCGGATATACACAGAATCTGTACATCCGCAACTGGTACTGCGACATCACTGCCGCCGTGCAGAAAACCCTCCTGAAGGATGGTTCGCTGGTTCTCCGGCTGGAGGGCTCGGACCTTACGGGAACGGCTCATTACGATGTCAACTCCGACTTCGGCAGCCACACCATCATGCAGACCAACCGGATGGATACGCAGAAGATTCGTTTCTCTGTCCGCTACAACTTCAACGCCGCCCAGAGCAAGTACCGCGGCACCGGCGCCGGGACTGACAGTAAGGCCAGAATGTAAAAACTTCGTAATTTTGACTTTATGACTATCAGACTTGAAACCCCTGCCGACTACCGCGAGGTGGAAAACCTCACGCGGGAGGCATTTTGGAATGTATATCGCCCCGGCTGCACGGAGCACTATGTGCTGAACCGGTACCGGAAGAGTCCGGACTTCATCCCGGAGCTGGATTTCGTAATGGAAGAGGACGGCCAGCTTATCGGCCACGTAATGTTCTCCAAGGCCGAACTGGTGCTGCCGGACGGCACCCGCAAGCCTTCCTGGACCTTCGGTCCCATCAGCATCCATCCGGACTATAAGCGCAAGGGCTACGGGCTCAGACTGCTGAACTATTCACTGGAGCAGGCCCGCGAGATGGGCGTCGGCTTCATCTGCATGGAGGGCAACATCGACTTTTACAAGCACGCAGGTTTTGGACTCGCCAGCCGCCTGGGCATCCACTATCACGATATGCCGCGCGACGAGGAAGTACCCTTCTTCCTGGCCCAGGAACTCATCCCCGGCTGGCTCAAAGCCAACAGCATCACCGAGGCTACCTACTGCCCGCCTAAGGGCTATTTCGTCGCCGACGAGAACCCCGAGGCCTTCGAAGCCTACGAGGCCACCTTCCCGCCGAAACAGAAACTCCGGCTGCCCGGACAATTGGGGTACGAAGAATGATGGAGACAAATAGAATCATTTTGCGTCCGTGGCGTGAATCTGACGCTGAGGCGTTGTTCAAATATGCATCCGACCCGGACGTTGGGCCGCG
>DGXN01000001.1:61073-106627 GCA_002396335.1 Bacteroidales bacterium UBA4231 | reverse complement strand
TTAAAGTGTCGGCCGAAACTTATCGTAACAATGGTCACCTTGCCCTGATGCTCACTTACAGGAACGGGGAAACCGAAGTTATCACCGTAAACTTAAACAGCAGGTTCCAGTCGGATAGCCTTGCGTTTATAGATACCAACAACCATCCCGGAGCCGAAAAGTTCATTCGTGATAATGAACTTGGTGTGCCGATGGGCGTTACCGAGCGTAGCGGCTTCTGCCAGTATCCGCTTTACACAATTTTCACCAAATCATTATGGAAACGACCGTGCAATCATTAGAACAACAGCGCAGGATGGCAGCCTACATTCTGGAGGTCCTCAGGAATTACCCCATTATCGTACTGAGTTGGGGCGTGGACAACAAAAGCTACCGCATTGCCGAGGACGCTGAACACCGCTCTGGACTGGAATTCACCGTGCAGGGCTTCAAGCACAAGGGGAAAGTTCAAATCCTTTACGACGAGGGCGCCGATGCGTTCCTCTTCAACCTCATCGACACCGATGGCAAAACCGTCAAAACCAGGGAAGACGTTTACGTTAACGAACTGGTCCCTGCCATAGACGAAGCCGTAGAAAAAGTCGAAAACTATAGCGCGCGGATATGCCAAGAATATGGCATTTCCTCATAGCGCAGATTCTCACAAAAGGGGCGTCAGGTCATTCTGACGCCCTATCTCATATACTGAACGTTCGTTTAACAATCGTGAAAAATGACTTACATTGCTTATTTACGCCAATCCACGAAGAAACAGGCCGTCTCTGGTCTGGGCATCGAGGCACAGAGGGAGATTATCCACAACTACCTGCGTGACCAAACCCCAATTGCTGAATTTGTGGAAACAGAGAGCGGCCGACATAACGACCGCCCTAAACTTACAGAAGCTTTGGCCCTATGCAGGAAGACTAATTCTACCCTGATCGTGGCTAAGCTCGACCGTCTCTCCAGGAACGTTGCCTTTACCAGCAAACTCCTGGAGTCAGACGTTGAAATCAAGTTCTGCGACTTCCCAGAAGCCAATAAGCTGGTACTGCACATCATCGCCAGCATCGCCGAATATGAAGCGCAACTCATCTCCACCCGTACGAAGCAGTCCCTGGATGCCAAGAAGGCCCGTGGAATGGCTTTGGGGAAACCGGAGAATCTTACTGGTAACCTGGACAAGGCCATCTCCAACTCCAGGAAGACCAATATGCGGAAGGCGCGCGAGAATCCTAACAACAAGCGCGCAGCCGCAATGCTCAAGGTTCTGGTAAAGCAGGATCTCACACTGGCCGCTATGGCAGAGACGCTGAATGCTGAAGGTTTCGTCACCAGCAGGGGCGCCAAGTTCACGCCATGGACGGTCAGCGTACTAATCAAACGGTATAACCTTAAAGTTCAATCATTATGAAACAGTTCAAGAATGACATTATCATCGCCGGTCCCGTTGGCCAGTGCCACGTGACCGCAGTCGCCGGTACCGAGACGGCTCAGTTCTCGGTAATGACAGAGGATACCTATAGCAGTAGGGACGGCAGCACCGTCGTTAATTGCACCTGGCTTTCCGTCCGCGCGTGTAATGGCGCCGGCATAGCCGAACTCTCCAAAATCACCAAAGGTTCATGGGTGGAAGTCCATGGTAAGCAGCGGTGCCGGCGCTACGTCGGGGAAGATGGTGCTGACCGAATTAGTTACGTAATTATCGCCGATACCGTAACGCTTGTGGAAGAGTAGACATGCCGAACTACGCGTACAGTACCTATAAAATCAAGGGCAGTGAAGAAGAAGTAGCTGCCCTTCACAAAACCATTCAAGACCTGGAGCAACGGAAAGAATCACTACTGCCTAATGGTTTTGGAAAACTATGGCTTGGTAATCTGGTTCATGCCCTGGGAGGTGATTGGGAGAAAATCTATTGCCGTGGACACATCTTGGATTACTCTCTGGAAAACGGCATCCTCAAAATCAACACGGAGACAGCCTGGGGAGAGATGAGCGATGTTAGGCATTTTATCGAACAGAAGTACCCATCACTACAAATATACTTTCAGACTGAGGAATGTGGCATGTGTATCTTCCAAACCAATGATGCTACCGGTGAGATATTTCCTGAACGCTGGCTTCTAGATTACAATGACGAGAAGGAGAACATCTTTATCTGGGAATACTTCAAAGATCTCCCGGCCGTGATTGAATATCTCAAGAATAACGGCGTGCTGACCAAAGATGTGTTCCCGTCAAAGGGAGCCATAACCGCCGCTTTGGATGAGATACAGGAAAAACGGCCGGATATCTCCTATATGCTGGAAGAGTTCGTGGTGGTGGATGACTAAGATTTGAAAAGAAAAAGTGCCCTTGGCTTATGCCTCGGGCACTTTTTTTACGCTTTTATTTCTTTCAAATTTGCTTTTATCCCATCCCGGAGGTCTTCCAGGTCAGTGATTTCACGGTCAATTTCATTTAGGGTACCGGTATAAATATCTTTTGCATCTTTATCCTTCCCGCAGGCCTGAAGACAATTGCCATATACTTCTGCGGCATAAAGCATTTCTACCGTGTCCTCAAAATGCTTTAAAGCTATTCTGTTGACCCGCTCTGCATAGGTTAAAGCCTCATATGGCCGCTTCAGCCTGAGTAATAGTTCTGCTTCCAACGTGAGAACATCCATCAACCGCAGCAGAGTACTTGGTTCCGTGGTAACATCCGTTATGCTGTCAATCTCTACGGACAGGAACTTTTCGGCGCCGCCAAGGTCTCCTTCAGCCTGCATCCTTTCAGCCTTTGCATAAACATAATCTATTTTATATAACAAGCAAGGGTTGCTGTCATAATCCTTCCTGTACTCCTCCTCGTATTTCTTTAGGTTTTCGAGAGAGTCGGTGTTGTCATAAAAATGTACATCAACGCCATTGCCCATCTGAATCGTTTCATGGACTTGACGATCGTTTCTCTTAACTACCATAATTATTTGATATTAAGTGTGATTTCATAGGTCTTAAGCAAATGCGACTTCAGACCCTGGTACGATTTGGTTTTGACCTGCGAGCGTTGGCAGATCTGGCCTAGATCGTCCAGTGTATATGTTAATGTTTGCCCTCTCCGGTTTTCAAGAGGTTCGCCAATTTCAGCCTCAAGATCGGCTATATCATCATCATATTTCCCTTTATTATTACGGGGGTATTTTACCACAACCACAAGTTTATCAGTATCGGATATGATACGTACTCTTGATATTTTCTCCTGTACCATAGTCTCGTTGAAGGACCTAAAAAATGACGTGAATGCTGCCGTTGGAATATACCATGCATCATCCCATGGAATCAGTGGCCCGCAGACAGGCTTGGTGTTGCCGGAGAAATCCACTTTGAAACAATCTTCCGTGAGACCAGACACAATAGCTGCATCAATATAGCAAAGACATTGGCCACCCAGCCCATAAGCATATTTGAATGGCAGGTTTCGGTGGAATGTTATCTCTACGGTTCTATCGTCAATCTCTTTGTAAGAAGCGCTTACCAGGTTCAGGTAGCACTTGACCTGTTGTTGGTTTAGTTTTTCTTCAATTTCATTTTGTGGCAGGGTGAGATCTAATTCCACCCCGCCGATGTGTAACTTCTTTTGTATCATATTGCAATTTTTAATTTATAACCGTTTTTTAGTGTATGGCTTTTTGACTTGAGCGCATGGTAATGAATCTCACCGACACTTACTTTCAGCGCTATTGAAGCCATCCTGAAAGACTCATAGAGCGTTTCACTACCAGTTTCAGGGTCAATGGCAATGACACTTCTTCTGTGTGGCATCGACATTCGCATCTTCGCTTTTGTCTCTTCAGAGCAGTGTACCCCAGTTTTGCCGGAACCACCATAGTTACCATTATAACCGCGTTCAACGGCATCCAGTTTCCTGATATACACTCCTTCCAGCTCACGCATCCTTTCTTCTAGCTTATCTTGGTCCTTGTCATAAATCACTTCAAGGATCCCATACTTAAAGCTCTTGATACCCCATTTCTCGCGGGCTTCATCAATCTTTTTCCCCGCGTAATGTCCTTCTGAATTCCAATTGTTCTTCCGGAGTAGTTCTTTATCGGTATAACCCACATAATGCCAACCGAATTCTTCACCTGCATCCGGGTTTTCGTTTCTGTAACAGTAAATAATGCCTTGGATCTCACCGGCATCATTCATCACAAGTTGTTCGCCCCTCTTCCATCTTCCCATGTTTACGTGACACAATTACCAGCTTAACGCCATAGGCATCAAGCAGGTGATTAACTAGTCGTTTGTAAGCATCCTTTCGCCTACGCACTCTTGGTAACAACTTCAACATTTGCTGAAGTGATACCTCAATAACTTTTCCGTCCTCCATAGGTCCAAACTCGTGAACCAGAACAATTACTTCTGGGTCGTTGTATTGGGGTTCTACTTTGGTCGGAGCCGTTTCAACATTTTCTTCTGACACAACCACCGGCCCAATGTTGGTCAGATTAGTCTCCTCGATCACGCTAGAGGAGGAGAGTAAGTTTTTGATAATTTGTGTTAACATAAATTATTAGATTATGATTATTTACGACATTAAGGGTGCTTTTTCACCTTCCTTGTCATATATAAAGAAATCGAGGCTGTGGGTCAGCAAAACACATATGTAGAAAGCGCCATTCGCATACTGTTGAAAAGTAAACCCACCCTCTGCTATTTAAGAGCCGGGGATGGGGGCTTAAGTCGTGGGGTGGTTATAGAATCCGGTTTCTGTTCTTTTTGTAACCTTAGGACCTGGAGACCGGCTTTTCTCAATCACTTTATCACATAGTACAACTCGCGCTTCTTCGTGGTGGGTGAGGTGAACTGTTTCTTGTCAACATCCAGGTACTTCTCAATATCGACTGCTTTGGCGTGCTGTGATAGTCCTAAAGCATTGTAGATATCTTGCATCCCCTCCTTTACCTCCTTCAGGGTATATTTCCCGCCGGTGACAAACCGACTATGGCAAGCGGTTATTATTTTCCCCGTATTGGATATAACTCGGTATGCCTGTTCGATGTCGACCTCCTTATAGTTCAGCTGGTCGATGTTGTCCGCTCCCAAGGTGTCATAGTAGTCATGGTATCGGAAGTCGATGAATGTGTCTTGGTAGAGTAGCTCCGACATTTCACTGTGCGCTTTGCGAAATTCAGTATAGGCCTTCATCCTGTCGCTGAAGCGCTCCGTCTTGAAGAAATTCTGGCGGAAGGTGTCCAGTTCCGGTGAATCCGACGACGAGACGTGCGTGGCGGATGTCACCGAGATGGTATCCGACGAGTCCAGGGTCGATAGCAGGTAAATCGGATTGGAATAGACGAACGCGGCCAACTGATAATCCCGAATCTCCACGTTGCGGACCAGGTAGTTCATTTTCGCCACAAAACCGCCATTCACGGTGTCATCCACTATATCCACATAGTCATCTTCATACTTCTTTTTCGGGTCTCGCTTCCTGATTCCGTCGGCGAGCATTAGTTTCGTCGCATCGTCACAAGCCTTGAAATGGTTAATCCAAGCGACGGAATTGTCCTCCTTCTGCTGGATTCTTGTGGCTGCTGCTTTCATCGTTTCGACCTTGCTTTTAGGGCGGTAGAACAGGACGGCATCTTTCCAGAACGGGTTTATTTCCAGACGCTGACGCCCAAGAATCTGCGGGACGTCGATGATAACGTCGTGTGTATGCCAGTCCAGTACGCCGTCACTGAATATATAGGTCATCGCGCTGTTACTATAGAAGTCAACCCCGGAGAAGCTTGCGCGAGTACAAAATGTGAAGGTACGGTTGGTCGGGGCGTCTTTGTCGGTAGTCAGTTCGCCGATATGAACACCCATCTTGGTCAATTCCGGAATCCTCTTGTTGCTGGCGGAGCAGAGTACATTCACTTCTTTTGGATCCAATTTTGCGTCCTTGATTATCTGGAGGATCGTCGCAACCTCATTCAGGAAGAAAACGGCCTCAAGGGAATAGACGGTGACGCCGCCGACTCGCTTCCGGGCAAAGTATCCATTCTTCTGGAAATCCTTAATCACTTTGACGCAGATGCTCCGCGCGGTTTCTTTTTTCTTGTATGGAATAGACTGTAACCGCGAGACCTCCATCACGCTCGGGTCCCAGACAAGGTCATAGGTGTAGTCGACATCGTCAAAGTCCTCCATCTGCTCAATATATGGCTCGGGGATGGGGGTGGCGGACAGATAGACGATTTTCTTGAGGCCATGAAGGTTATGAAGGAATTCTATCTCGGTGGGTCCCTTGAACTTACTGTCACTCATTAGTTCCTGGAATTCATCGACGAGAACGGTGAACTCCTGCAGGACACCCATATGGCTCAACTGCTCCGCCACATATTTGTAGGAATCGACCGTTACCAGCACAATCGGGGTGATCTTCTTCATGCCTGGAAATGGAAGTGGATTTGTACAGATACTGTAGTAATTCCCAAGGTTCTTCTTCAACGCAGCGGCAGAGCGCGAATCATCCTTCTGCCGGAATAGATGCGTTTCCGGATACTGAAGGTGCTTGGAGTAAAGGAGGTTGACACGGGGCGATACTAGAATCAGTGGTTGGGACGACTCAAGGAAAAGAGTCGTCCCCCCGCATCCCGTCTTACGCTTGTTGATAATTATCTTGTTCCCTGGAATTTGGTTCAGCAAGTCGGGCCATTCGCTCAAGTAGCGAATGGAGGGAGGTATAGGTATTTCTATCTTCTTCATGGTCTATCGGTACTGGACTTCTTCGGTAAAGGGTACGGTAGCTGCAACTTTTTTTGCCATTTTCGAGGATGTTACTTTAAAGATTATCCCTTCATTTTTGTAATTTGCGTGCACACTAGCCTTCCGGCGCTTGAGGGGGCTTGACCGTACCCTAAACTGCGAGAAGTCTGGTTATTGCTTTGTCCCTATCTTAATCCTGGCCTCCTCGTTGTAGTTGCCATTATTGTAGCCGTTGCTGAAGTTCTCAATAATTTCTTTCTGGGGCATCTCGTTTCCGGGGGTACAGAACACCTCAGGCCCAGTGATGAGGTTGACGGTGAACTCGAGTCCCGTGATGTTGTCTACGCCCAGGATGCGGCATTCAAGGCCCATCCAGTATGCGAGTTTCCGTCGAGCACCCTCGTGGAAGTATTCGGGATGATATTTCTTGCACCTTGCCTTCAGGATGTTCAGGATGGATGTGTCGCTGATGTCAACTGCGCAGGGCTTGGGGACTGGCTTGGCGGTCGGTGTCGTCACTCCGAGCTTGCTCATGAAGTTGGCTGTTGTGGCGGATGATGGGAGCCCCGTGCCAGCCTGCTGAATCTGCGTTACTGTCGGGACGTAGTGGTATGGCACTGGCGATGGATTGAGATATGCGTCTGGATCATAAGGAAGGTAGTGCAGACGGCGGAGGTCCGAGCATGACCTGTCGACTGTGGCGACCTTGTTTACGTCATTAAAGGTAGCCAAGAGCTGGGAATAGAGGTCGGCATGCTGTGCGGGGTCGGTGTTGTCGTGCAGAATAATTGCCTTCAAACCGTTTCCACTTGGCGTACGGTAGGCGGCTAAGACGAAAGGCGTGATTTTTAATCGCCGCATGATGTTTTGTAGCTCCACCTCGGTGTGGAACTGGTCGAAATCCATTGCGGTCACGTTTGAATACTGGGCAAGGCCTGTATTGGTAATTGTGTTAAAGACTCCGTTGACGGCGACAGCAGGCAGGAGGTCCATTTTCAACTCGTTCTGCTTTTCGTGGGTTGTTGCCTGCCGGATGGCCTCGGTGTTGCCCTTGCCTCCCCGAAGGCCGGAATGATTAGGGAAGATCGTGTAACTGGGGTTCTTCACGATGTTCTTAATGACGTCCTCGATTGTCATGATCTCCAGTGAGCTACCGGAGACGGTCTTGATGAAAGGTGTTACCGTTACGTTCAGATTCATAAGATTCTGTTTAAATTGCTGTTAATTAACTGTTTCATGACTCTTTTCTACTTGAGGTTAGACCGGCCAAACCGAAAACAGAAGGGCGCGACGCCGGTCTTACACCGCGCCCTTCCACGGATAGCTTTATGCTAGAGGTCCCAATCTAGTCCTTGGATTCTTCGTTTTACCTTCGTGATATCCTCCTCTGTGAAGTATGCCAGCGCCGCGTTAACATCTTCTATGGTGAACTTTAGGACATCACTGGCATCCAGAAGTTCTTGCGGAATCTTGGTGTACGTGTCGAAGATTCTCTCGAGATATTCAATCTCCCACTCAAAACGCTGATATAACAGCGCCTTGGCCATGAGTCCACGGAGAGCGGCAACACCTTTTTCGTAGTTGTCACCATCAGTTACATGATCTATTTCACGGTAAGGGCAATAGTTATGTTGATACCGGGATATCATGCGGTTCATGTCTTTCGGGAGATCAGATAGCAACCAAGTTTCGCCAAAAAATAGGAGCTGACTCAAACTCGAGGTAGAGAAGCTCTCATCTTCTGTAAGGTCCCTCATGGCCTTCATCACATCTTGCTTTCTTGCATTGAAATACTCTTTCATTGTGTTGAGTGACCAACACTCGAGATTATGCAAAGGAATGTATTCCCTATAAATGTCGTAATCATCGTAAAGGGAGTCATCTTCTTTTTCAAGCCGGATCGGACTTTTTGATTCCTTAACTGTGGGTGTGATGGCATAAAGAGTGGGCAAGCCGAGTTCCTCGAAGTAACCATCACTGACCGAGAAAGTTTGCGGAAAACCGATGACCATATCTTGGAAAAGGGCAACCAGTTCGGCCGTCCATGATGATGATTCCCAGTCGAACATTAAGTTCCATCGTTGCGAGTTAAAATTTGATACCCAGATGAATAATTCGCCGGGGCGAATGATACCAGTCGGGACTTTCTCCTGACGGCGAATTGAACCATTGATTTTCTTAAAAGCAAATTCTTTTTTGGCAAGACTGAAGCCTTCAATTATACGGTCAGCTCGAAACCAGTCGGGGAGTTGCGCCACAAACTCCGCAAAAGATTTAGTGTCTTTCCGCAAATCTGGATTTTTGAAAGTCACGATGGCACTGAACGCATCGCCATCGCCCCAGGGTATGGAGGCCAAGTCTAAGCAATAGGGGTTGTTGTTGATTCCGGATTTTTCCATTGTTTAAAAAAGTTGTGCCGAGCAGAGGAGGCGTGCATCAGGCTGGTTATTGGTCGCCTCACCAAGTAATAGTATATAATGTGTGTTATATTGAATGAACTTTATTTGCCTCGCGAAAAGCCAGGATCTCACTGCGGTGGTACAGCGCTTTGTGGGGCCCGCGCATAATAACAGTAAAACATTTCCTGTCCCTATAACGCTGCAGGGTCCGGGAGCTGCAGCCCAGGATCTCGCAGGCTTCGGCTGTACCAATCAGGTCGTCTATAGCGGGTGCGTCCTGCTGCGCGGCAAGCTGGTACTCTGTCAAAGCTTCCATCACGAGACCTTTCACCGTCGCCTTAAACTCGGAGACCTCCATTTGGATTATTATAATTTCCATAGCTTTTCATGTAAAACCGGCTGCAAAGCTATAAAAGAATTTTGTAATTCCAAATAGTTAAATAATTGACTTTCAGGGACTTGCTGCGTATGGAGTAGCAATAAAATAGCAATGTCTATTACAGAATAGCAATCTTAACATTTATCGAATAACAATAAAAAATAGCCGAAAAAATTTTGCAAATTTTTTCAAAAAAATGCTCGATAGGGGAAAAATCTCGAGAAAGAGGGAGGATGAGATACGAAAAAACCGCCCCGAGAAAGGGCGGTTGTGAGGCAAAAGATATGTTGCTTAATTGAGGATTTTCATTATATCCTTGCAGAATTTTGTGGGGGCCTTCTTGTACTGTTTTAGTTGTCCAGGCTTTTGTGCAATCAAGTCAAGTGTTTCCGTAGAAAGAGCAAGCAGTCTCTTGATGTATTCTAGAGGAATATGCAAGGCGCCATCATATAGGTTGTCAAGAACGTAGTTGAGCTCCGTCGGTTGGCCAATCTCGTTATTATTCTTAATGTGATCCTTCCAATGAACCCTTGCGTCAGGTTGGGGCGCCGGGCCATACGCAAAAAACCGATACAGGAACAAATCCCGTTCATTTGCCGGTATAAGCCCATGTTTGATAATAACGTCGGCGATTCCCTTGGCGATGTCTTCACGCTGATATTTTTTCTTTAACCGTGGGAAGTATTCACCATTGCTCGGCTCAGTATACACATATTGTACGGGCTCTCTCTTGGGCAGCCCCTGCATAAATGGTTTCAAAGCCTCGCTAACGTCTCCTGTGAATGTCTCGAATCTGGCAGCCACTTCGTTGGCGCATTCAAGCGGTGACAGCAGAGCGTTATCATCTCCATGAGGCAAACTCCACAAAGCGCCACCAACATCGAATTCATTGGATAACTCAGAGAAACGCTGATAATTGGAGGTTGTAAAGATATCCTTGGAAACACAGTTTGATATGCGCAGGCAATCCTGCAAATCATCAACGGCTCCCATGTTAATCGAGCCACTCATAAACGCGCGGTCCAGCGCATCCACGGCTTCGGAGAGTTCTACCTGCTTAGCACCAAAGTCAAAAGATGCATTTTTTGCCTCCTGCATATCCATCTCCATCACTGTCATGGGCTCCAGGGTCCCACATTCACGTGACAGGAAGGAGGCTATGTCTTTCGCAAAATTGTCATCGCGCTCCTTCTGTCTAAGGAAAAACCATGCTACTTGAGACTTAGATGGCAGAACAATTGGTGTTGGATGCAAAAGGCAATCTGCATAGTTCAGCAGGATAGTTGGGATTGCGTTGGTGCGTACCTGGACGGACAGGGTATCCATTGTGCGCTTTAGAAAGGCAAGCTCTCTGATAATACCCTGCTTATCTGCGGCCTCACCGGCAGAAGAAATCACATCTGCCAGTCTCTGAGAGCGCTTCGAGGCTTTGTCGATAAGCTTATCAACATGGCGGGAAAGAATACCTCCCAACACCTCTATTTTAACAATGTCATTCATAGGTTTACTTCTTGGTGTGTTTCTTTTTGTGTATTGCCAGCAGGGCCTCCAGATCTTCCTCGGACAGTTCAGCCAACTGGTCCAAAAGCTCTTTCTTGCGCAGCATCTTCGGATCCAGTGGACGGAACACTTCCCTCATAGCTTCATCCTTGGCGTCCGTGGAGAAGCGCCCCATATACCTTTCGGTGATACTGACACTGGAGTGCATCAGCAAGCCTTGAAGGATGGAGTTGTCGGTGTGGACTTCCTTTGCCAGACGGGAGAAAGTGTGACGGGAAATATGTGTACTGAGCGGTTTGGTGATGCCCGCCTTATCCCGGATGATTTTCAGACCATTGTTGACCATCGACTCCTTGGCGCTGATAACCTCTTTGTAAATCAACTTTGATTCTCCATCCAAGATGTCAAAATCCCGGAGGGACTTCACCTTATCGCACAGTTCTGCATGTTTACCACTCTTCATGTACGGGAAGATGTAGTCGTCTGGGGTCCTTGCCTCTGACTTGTACAAGTTAATGATTTCTATGGCAAGGGGGAGCAGGATGATATCTTGCACCTTGTGGTTTTTTCCCATTTGGTAACGGAGGCGGTTACCTTCAGATACGTTACTCCAGCGCAATGTCAGAACGTCGCTGACGCGGATGCCGGCGCAGTACATTGCAAAGAGAAAGAAGTTCCGACTGTGCCACTCCTTTGAACCGCGCTCCAGGTCAAGGTTGATAATGCGTTTCACCTCTTCCAGCGTCAGTTCCTCGCGTTCGGTCTTAACCTCCTTGATCTTGTATTCTTTAAAGGGATTATCGTCGGCACTAACAAGCTTAAGCCTCGTGGCATTGTTGAACAGGCGGCTGGTATAGTGGAGTATTTTGGCAATATAGTTAGGATGCAGCTTGGGCGCTCCGGGGGTTGACTCGTCACGCTTGTCCCGCTTTCCTTCCCCTTTCTCGTACTTCTTGTACTGTTTGTTGTCCAAGGTCTGCATGTAGGCATCGAAAGCGGCAATGAATTCATAATCCATCTCCTTAAACTTGATGGAGTAGGGGTCCCGGCCTCGACTTAACGCAAAAGCCGTGAACTTCCTGCACACCTGGTCATACTTCCTCATGCTGGAAAGCGCACCAGCGGCTTTATACTCATCGCGCTTGGATTCGGCGAATGCCAGGAAAGAGTCCGAGCGCTTCGTACCTCTTAATTCTTCGATAATTTTGCTGGGACTGGAGGTGGATTCCTTCTCCAGTTCCCGATGTATTGATTTTGCGCGCTCAAGCAGCTGGTCCAATTCCCCCTGCCAGCTATCGCGGTTGGGTTCGGAGTACTTAATCTTCTGCTTTTTGCTATCCCAGTCGCTCTTTTTGCTAAGCGTGATGGTCGTTTTGTAGCGTAGGTGCTTCCCGTCCTCTGTAATACGAAGGAAGATCGGGTAACCTGATGGGCTCTTACGGAGCTCAAAGTTAAAAGAAATGCCTTTCCTTCTTTCCAGTCTAACGCCTGCCTTCTCAACTGATGGTGTCTCTTCCATATACCTTATATAATAAATATGCCGCTTTCATCAACCGCAAATATATGAAAAGATAAGAATAATAGAAAGCCTCCAGGTGTAAAATAGGTGTAAAATAAGAGGTGTTAGGTGTAAAATAAGGGAAAAACAAGTGGCTTTTCTTTGCTCTAAAAATGTCTCTTTCCGAGAGAAGAAACAGCCACGGAGTGAGTTCTATGGCACTTTTTGAAAAGAAAAAAGGATGGCTTCAAAAGCCATCCTTCGTGCGCGAAATCAGAGTCGAACTGACACGTCCTTTCGGACACTACCTCCTGAGAGTAGCGCGTCTACCAATTCCGCCATCCGCGCATCGTTTTGGGACTGCAAATATACGCACTTTTTTTGAATCTCCAAACTTTTCTCTCATAAAAATCATATCTCAATCGGGAGTGAAATGACACTTGTCCAGGAACCGGTGATAAAGCGGAGTTCAGATACGGACAGGTTCATTTCCAGGGTGAGGTCTTCCAGGTCCGGTGCGTCCCAGTCGTACCCGGCTTTGAGCATGTAGGAGCCCAGGGCGAAGGAGCGGACTACACGGTCGGGCATGGTGACGTCCAGCCAGAGTTCTCCTTCGGGCGCCTGCCGGGGGAGGCGGACGGAATTCCCCGTGTCCAGACGGCAGTCAAAGTCGCCGGAGAGGGGTGTTCCGTCCGTGTCCACACCGTCCACCCGGCCCCGCACTTCGGCCCAGTAGGGTTCACCCCAGCCCGTCGGGCCGCTGAAGGTAAGATTCAGCGTACAGAAGTGTTTGTGCAGGCTCACCTGTACCCGGGCCGTGTCGCAGGCCGTTTCCACCCGCTGGGAGAACAGATACAGGGAGGGGCACTCGAAGCCGTAAGGGATGTGGACGGTTCCGTCTTCTTCCAGCCGCGTTCCCGTGACGGCCAGGAGGTCCACGCCGTTTCGCGGAACGGCAACGGTCAGGACAGTGTCACGCTGCACCTGGAAGATGCCGATCCCGGCGATGGAAAGAGTGGCCGGGAATGCGGGCAGGTTCCGCATCTCGACAGTAAGCCAGCACGGGCAGTCGCTCCTGTCCTCTTTTACGGTAAAACAGGATGCCATGAAAAACAATGATAACAGAGACAGAAACGGTGCCCGGGCGTGCTTATTTGCCATAGTTGCGGAAGGTTTGGAGGATGACGGATTCCCAGTCGGGATACAGGGAGATCAGCTCTTCCCTGAGGTCCTCCACGCTGGTGACGTCGGCGGTCATGGCGCGGAAGATGTCACTGCGGGACAGGCCCCGCTCGTAGAGGTAGCGGAAGATGTCAGGCTTGAACCAGTAGCTGCTTCCATAAGAGGGTACGGTGCCGCCGTAGCGGTCTTTCTCCAGGGAAGCCTGCATGAAGTAGCCCCACATTTCGCCCACCTCGCAGTAGCCGTGACCTTCACCCGTCCCGTTGCCGTAGGCGCTCCAGCCTTCCCGGATGAACGAGCGGATGACATAGTGGATATACGGGGTCCAGTAGGTGTTTCCCACCTTGGCATAATGGCTTCCGTGCGCAAGTTCATGCACCACCGTGGAGTAAATTCCCCTGTAGTCCTTCTCTTTCGTGCCGACGGTTACATCCGGGAGAAACAGTTTCACCAGGCCCAGGTAGTCTCCGAGGTACGTGTCCAGCAGCGATCCGTCCAGGAAGGCCCCGTGGTGCAGCATGCAGGTGCTGGAACTGGTGAGCCCGGCGAAAATCCAGAACCGGAGGTCGGAAGGCGGGGAGGGGATTCCCAGGTCGGCCCCGGTGCAGCGGGAGAGATAATCGTAGGCGGCGTTGTTGACGGCGCAGCGGCGGAAGAGGGCCTCGTCCCCGTCGGCCGTCACATGGAAGTCCAGCCCCTCCGGTCCGCCCTTCCCGAGGGTGCTCACCGACGCGGGGATGATAATCCAGTTGAAGCCGATGGAAAAGTTCTTCTGGTTCTGGAAAACCAGCCGGTAGCGGGGATTGCCGGAGAAGGTGCGCGGCATCTTGTAATAACCGTCCCGGTCGGTGTAGGTGGTGGCGAATTTGACGAAGATGTTGCAGACCACTTTTACCCCGGCGACGCCGAAAGGTTTGCCGCCGCTGAAGGCCGGGTCCTCGATGGTAATCCGTCCTTCAGGGGCCAGGGCGCCCGCTTTGGTCTCCGGAGAGAGCATCTCTCCGTTCCCCGTGAGGCGGAAGGATTCCCGTTCTACGGCCCGCCAGTCGATTCCGTCGGCGGCGCGTGTGGTGGCGTCGTGCTCGGCAATATAGCACTCATCCAGCAGCTCGTAGCGGATGTCCTTCGGGAAGGGGAAATCCTTGGGTACGAGGGCGTACTGCCATGTGATATCCTCATCGCCGATTTCGGGATCCTGATAATAGTCTCCTTCCCGGAGAATGGCGTAGTCCATGGGATGGTCCATCAAGTACAAGTCCTGCTCCTGCAGCCACTGGAGCTGCGCGTCATTCCGGGGCAGGAAACGGACATAAAGGTCGGTGGCGGCGATGTCCACCCGGTCGGCCTTGGTGGGGTAGAGGGCGGATAGGGCGCTGCGCATGTTATCCAGGGTGTATGGGTCTTCCAGTTTTTCTCCGAGCTCGATCATCCCGTGGTAGAGCTCGTCCTGAGGAAGCCGGAGACCAGGCTCCGGAACGGGATCCCCGTTGCAGGCGGCAAGGGGAAGCAGAAGGAGGGCGAAAAGGGTCTTTTTCATAAGCTTGCTGGTTTTGTTTGGAGACAAAGCTGGGAAAACTTACCCGTTTAGTGAAAAAACAAACGTTTAAGTGAAAAAACGCCTTCCTGCACCTCCGGAAAGGCCTTTTCCACCGCCGTTCCCACTCGGAAACGGGGAAAACAGAACCGGAAGGCACAAAAAAACGGCCTCCCAATGCGCTGAGAGGCCGAAAATCTTTTTATCCGTTTTCTCCGGAATCTTTAATTTTCCAGATAAACGCGTTCGGTCGTTCCGTCGTAGTAGATAAACCGGGCCATGTATACGCCGGAAGACAGGCCGGCGGGCGCTTCGGAAAGCTTGATCCCGTCCAGGTACCATTCTATCTCCTTGACCGTTTTTCCTGCAGGGGCTACGGCCACTGGAACTCCGTCATGGACGGCAATGGCGGCATATCCGGCGGCAGCCAGGGTGACGGGCCGGGTCTTCTCCACGGAAGCCGCCATGACCCAGACTTGGCCGTTGGTATAGCTTACCCTTTTCCATGTGGCCGTCTGGCCCAGGAAGTCGGTGGTGTAATAGTTGTCGGGGGTTTGTCCGGTCTGAGGCATGGCAATGTAGTACACGTTTTCAGTGCCGGAAAGGTCGGTGAATCCGACGCCGATTTTCAGGTCTCCGGTATCGCCGATGACCACATTGTCCTCCGACAGGTCGACGGTCGTGTATGCGCGGCGGGTATACTGGGCGGTAACGTCTTTGAGGAGGATGCGCTGCCCGTTCTGGAAGGCGAAGACATAGACTTTGCCGTAAGTCGAGGCATAACCCAGGAATGTGATCATGGAGAGTTTTCCGCCCACGAGTCCTTCTGCCGTCAGTTCGTCTTCCGAGTAGCTGAAGGCGGCGCCCAGCGTCCCTGCATGGTTTTTCATTCCGATCCAGAGGTCGGAGGAGGGGTCGAACCGATAAAGGTTGGCGTCCCAGTCCTGCCCGACGCGGAGAAGGGCAATGTCCTGCGTGGTGTACATGCCGCTGATGGTGAGGTGCCCTGCCGTGGAGACATATCCCTGCTTGCGGGCCGACAGGACGAAGTCGCTTCCCGCTGCCGTAAGCTTGACCTCATAGTGGCCGGCGGCGTCGGTGGTGGAGGAGACGTCTGTCGGCAGCAGGGAAGGGGCTCCGGTGAACGGGAAGGCCGCGATGGACGCGACTACCTGCACGCCTTCCAGCGGCAGCCCGTTCTTGTCAGAGACCGTACCCGAAATCCATCGGCCTTCTTCCTGGGTGGCTTTGAACGTGACTTCGGAGCCGGAGAAGGTGATGTTCGAGAGGGTCAGGCCGGTGGTGTTCCCGTCCCAGTCCTTCAGGGTGAGCGTACGGGTGTTGCGGTATCCCGGGAAGATGAAGTCGCTCTCGTAGTAAGGGTCGCTCCAGGCGGGGACGAGGGTGAAACAGGGATGCCCGCCGAAGCAGTTGATGGAGTTGGTCTCCCACAGCGATTCGGCCGTGTATCCGCCCACCAGGCGCTGGGATTTGTCCACATGGTAGACGAGCATGCCGGTTCCGTACAGATGGGCGTCCCAGCCGCTCTTGACGCGGCATTCGTAGATGAAGTACTCGCCGTCCACTTTGCTGAAACTGCGGTAGGCTTTGTTGTTCTGGATGGGCTCCAGGGTATACGTGCCCGTGGAGGAGATGATCTCAGGGTAATCCATCCAGCCCAGCATGTTGCGCTCCATGGCATTCATATAAGGCGGCGTGCGGCCATTGTTCAGGTAAGGGCCGCTGGTCATGAGGTCGTACCAGCGGGTGGTGTCGTTCTTGCCGCCGTTTTCCTCATAGTCGGTGTCATAGAAGTCCGGCAGGCCCAGCGAGTGGGCGAATTCGTGGCAGGTGGTGCCGATCCCGCAGAACGTGTTTCCGGAAGCTCCCCGGAGCTCCGACGTACAGAAGTAGCGGGAAAGGGTTTTCCCCCCCAGCGTTCCGAAATATCCCGACGACTGATGCGGCCAGATGGACTCTTCGGAGGCGCCTTCGGCCTGATTGTGGCCGGGATAGTAGAACAGGATCATGTCGATGTCGCCGTCCCCGTCGGTGTCGTAGTCGGGGAAGTTGATCTGGTCGCTCAGCATCGAGGCGGCCTCCAGGATGGCTTCCGCCACCGATCCGCTTTTTCCGGTGGAGTCCTCGTGGCCGTCATAGTAGGCCGACGAGTGGCTCAGCGTGACGGGACCGTAGACGTCGAACTGGGGCCGGTACTGGTTTTGGGAGTTGGCGATGTAGTAGTCCCTGACGGAGCCGGTTCCGCCGTTTTCGCTGTAATTCTCCTGGTTGAGGAGGTTGGTGAAAAAGGCTTTGGGATTCTCGGAGATAAAGGTGGAGTCCGAGAAATTCGCGATGATGCAGAGGATTTTCCGGTCGCCGAAGTTGGTTTCAGGCGGGTTGGAATAGTCGCTCCAAGTGCGGCGCGGGCGGGCGCCCATTCCCCGCTGCCGATGGATGCCCATGCGGCGCGGAACGATGCGGTAGAACCCGTCGGGCCCTTTTTCCACGGTATTGCCGTTTTCGTCGGTGAGCCAGTGGGCGTTTTCGTCGCCGTGGTTTTCCAGCAGGATGACGGATCCGTCCGGCAGTGTCCGTTTGAACTTGCCCGGCATGGCCGGCACGGCGGATGCCGCTGCGCAGACGGTCAGAAGACCCAGTATGAGTACGAGATGCTTTTTCATAGGCTAGAATCGGGTGACCAGGTAGTCGGAACCGGACGATTGGAATTTCAGAAGGCCGGAGGAATAGTCGTCGACCAGGAGGGAGAGGGGGATTTCCTTGACGGTGGTCCCGGCGGTGATTTTGGCGAAGGTGGCCTCGATCCGGTCCCCGGTCTTGATGTCTTCGGGAACCGGGCCCAGTTCATAGACCGTGACGTCTTCGGGAGAGAGAATCCGGAGCCAGGAGGAGGATCCGACCGTGTAGACGCTCACCAGGTGGGAGGTCTTGTCGTAGGAGAAGGTGCCCATGCCTTCGATCTGGAAGCAGATCTCGCTCGGAATTACCAGGCCGGAGCGTTGGTGGATGAGGGCGTAGGCAGCTTCTTCTCCGCCCACGTTCAGGCTGATCCGGCACGTGCGCTCTCCGCCGGTGTTCTCCGCTACGGTAAAGCTGAGGGTTTCGTTGCGGAGTGCCTTGGTGGACGGGCTCAGGCTCACCCAGTCGGCCCCGATCCCGAGGGTGTAGTCCATGTCGGTGGTCAGGTTCAGTGTTACGGTGCCGCCGGCGGCATCTACCTCATGGGCATCGTCCGCAACGCTGACCGTGCCCTTGAAGCAGTCCAGGGTGGCGATGGCGGTGTATCCGTAGCCGTCGCCGGCGATGAGTTCCACTTCTCCTTCCACGACCGGGTCCGGCGCCGTGACGGTAATGCTCCCTTTGTAGGGAGATTCCATCTTCACCTCGCCCAGCCAGCCTTCTTTGCCGACGGCCCTGACTTCATTCTTGTCCGACCCTCCGGTCAGGGAAAAGCCGAGGGATGCGCTCTGTCCGGGTACGGCGATCCGGATTTCGCCGGGGTCGAAGGTCAGTTTCAGGGGGTGCCGTTTGGGAATCTGTATAATGCGGGTATTTGTCAGGGAGATCAGGATATAGTCCCGGTTGGACGTGTCGTTGACCTGGGAAACCAATCCTTTGAAATAGGCTTTGTGAGCAGGGATTTGCAGCCAGGTCGTGCCTTTGTCTGCCGACACTTGCCACTGGTCGTTCTCGCATTTGACTTTCAAGACGGCCCCGTCGGCCCCGCTGGCGGGGATGTCCTTTCCGCTGCCGTCTTTGAGAATGTTTCCGGCAGAAGTCCAGTACCAGCATTCACCGTCCAGTCTCAGGCTCACGTCGGGCGTGGTTCCCGTCACGCCTTCGTCCTGAAGGGCTCCGCAGGTGAGGGAGAGGGTTTTCCCGTCATTGAAAGTGAACAGGAAGTTGTCTACAGCCCCGTTTTTCTGGACTGGAGCGACGGTTTGGACGGTGAACCCGTCGGCCACTTTGCTCACCAGGGCCTGGAGGGAGGCAAGGTCGGCATTGATTTGCTTTGCCTGGTTCTGCTGGGCCACCAGGTGCTGCTGCAACTGGAGTTCCTTTTCCTTCAGCGCGGCATCCGTACAGGCGACGGCGGCAAAAAGGAAAAGAAGCAGTGCGGATTTTTTCATACGGTTGTTCATAGGTAAGGGTCGTAAATATACGAAAAGAAAATGAGAATTCTGTAGGTCGGCCGGCGATTTTGCGTTTTGCCTGAAAAATCGTAAATTTGCAGGCTTTAACGGACATGCTATGCAAGAGATCAGAAATATTGCCATTATCGCGCACGTAGACCACGGTAAAACCACCCTCGTGGACCGCATGATCTACCAGGCAAACCTGGTGCGCAAGCCCGAGGATCTGGGCAACCTCATCCTGGACAACAACGACCTGGAGCGCGAGCGGGGCATCACCATCCTCGCCAAAAACGTCTCTGTGATTTACAAGGGCGTCAAGATCAACATTATCGACACCCCCGGTCACAGCGACTTCGGCGGAGAGGTGGAACGTGTCCTCAATATGGCCGACGGCGTTCTCCTGCTGGTGGATGCCTTCGAAGGCTGCATGCCCCAGACCCGTTTTGTGCTGAACAAGGCCATCGACATGGGAAAGAAGCCCATCGTCGTGATCAACAAGGTGGACAAACCCAACTGCCGCCCGGACGAGGTGCAGGAAGAAGTCTTCGAACTCATGTTCAACCTGGGCGCCAACGAGGACCAGCTGGAGTTCAAGACCATCTACGGCAGCGCCAAGCAGGGCTGGATGTCCTATGACTGGAAAAAGCCCACTTCCGATATATCGGCCCTTCTGGACACCATCCTGGAGGAGATTCCCGCCCCTGAAGTGAGGGAGGGTACGCCCCAGATGCTGGTTTCCTCCCTGGAGTATTCGCCCTACGTGGGCCGGATCGCCGTGGGCCGCATTACCCGCGGAACGCTCCGCACCGGCATGCCCGTGAGTCTGTGCAAACGCTACGACATAGTGGAGAAGAGCAAGATCAAGCAGCTGATGGTGTTTGAAGGCCTGGGCAAGGCCAATGTGGACGAGGTCCAGTGCGGTGACATCTGTGCCGTCGTGGGTATCGAAGGCTTCGAAATCGGCGACACCATCGCCGACTTTGAAACCCCTGAGGCCCTGCCGCCCATCGCCGTGGACGAACCGACCATGTCCATGCTGTTCATGATCAACAACTCGCCTTTCTTCGGCAAGGACGGCAAATTCGTGACGTCCCGCCACATCAAGGAACGCCTGGAGAAAGAGCTGGAGAAGAACCTGGCCCTTCGCGTAAAACCCGGTATCAATGCCGACAGTTTCGTGGTGTACGGCCGTGGTGTGCTGCACCTGTCGGTGCTGATCGAGACGATGCGCCGTGAAGGCTTCGAACTGCAGGTCGGCCAGCCCAAGGTGCTGGACAAGACCATCAACGGTCAGCGCTGCGAACCCATCGAGGAACTTTCGATCGAGGTTCCCGAGCAGTTTGTGGGCGCCGCCATCGAACTGAGCACCCGCCGCAAGGGTGCCCTGGTCCGCATGGAACCCCGCGGAGACCGGACGCTGCTGGAGTTCGAGATTCCCACCCGCGGTCTCATGGGCCTGCGTTCGAATCTGCTGACCGCCACCCAGGGCGAGGCGGTGGTAGCCCATCGTTTCAAAGACTATCAGCCTTACAAAGGCGACATTGAGATGCGTACCAACGGTTCCCTGGTTTCCCTGGAGACCGGAGAGGCCATCGCCTACTCCATGAATAAACTTCTGGACCGCGGCCGCTTCTTTGTCGAGCCCGGCGAGGAAATCTACGGCGGTCAGGTTGTCGGCGAACATACCCGCGACCGTGACCTGAACATTAACATCTGCAAGACCAAGAAGCTCACCAATGTGCGGGCCTCCGGTTCCGATGAAAAGGTGGTTCTCCCTCCTGCTGTCAAGTTTTCCCTGGAGGAAGCCCTGGAATATATCCAGGAAGACGAGCTGGTGGAAATCACGCCCAACCACATGCGGATGCGGAAAATCCAGCTGGATCCGCTGGACAGGAAGAGAAATTCCTCCACGGAGGATTGATTTTCCGAAAATTATTCGTATCTTTGCACCCCTTAATCTGTTTTTGTGGAGATGAATCCGTTTCTGATACCCTTGAACGATTGGGCTGCCGGGGAGCGCAGATTCAGCTTCCAGGCAGGTACAGAGTTCTTTCAAATGTTTGAAAACCAGGAAATCCTGGACGCGGATGTCAACGTGGAAGTCACGGTGCACAAATCCGGAGCGCGGAAGGCAGAGGCTGTACTCTGTCTGCATGGATGGGCAACCGTCCTGTGCGACCGCTGCCTGGAGCCCCTCACGCTTCCCGTGGATGCCGCCCCTTCCGAAGTCCTGACCCCCAGCGAGTCAGAGGCGGAGTGGGACCTCTCGCAGGCAGTATATGACTATGTATGTCTGTCGCTGCCCTTGCAGCGGGTCCATCCGGAAGGGGAGTGCAACCCCGACACCGTCCGGTTTTTGGGTCTTCAGGAGCGTGCGGACGAGGAGGCTGCCCCGAGCAGCCCGTTCAGCGCTCTGAAAGGACTTTTTGACAGCAAATAAAACAATTAAAAAGTATAAACAATGGCACATCCGAAACACAAACTCTCCAAACAGAGAAGAGACAAGCGTCGTACGCACGATTTCGCCCCCGTACCCACGCTGAGCGTTTGCCCTAACTGCGGCGCCACCGTGATGTATCACCGCGTTTGCCCTGAGTGCGGCTATTACCGCGGTCGTCAGATCATCGAAAAGAGCGCTGAATAAGACGCTCTTTTTTTGGCCCGGTAGTTCAACGGATAGAACGGAAGTTTCCTAAACTTTAAATAGAGGTTCGATTCCCCTCCGGGCTACAGAAAAGGATTGGCATTTGCCAATCCTTTTCTTGTTCCGGCCCGGCCCGCGGGTGCTCGTTGCGTCCCTGATTTGCCCGGTACCATCGTCAATCCGGTCCGTCGTCAGTGAACTTTCAGGGATGTCACTTTCCCGTCTTTCCAGCTCAGGTCCACGGTTTTCCCGGTACGGGTTCGGACGCCGTGCAGGGATCCGGAGGGCTCTTAGGACCTTTCTGCAGCCATTGCCTCTGGGGAACTGAAGGTGGTGGATATCTATATAGACGAGGACATCGACGCCTGGAAGGAGCACATCCCCCAGTACCCCGCATCCTGGATCAACGGGTATGACCCGGACTTTGTGATCCGCACTGACATTGTGTACGACGTCCGCGCCGTACCCTCGCTGTATCTTCTATCGGCCGATAAAACCGTCCTCCTCAAGGACGCTACCACGGAGCAGTTCTTTGCGTCGATGGGGATGTAGGGGGTAGTGCTTTGCCTGCTCCTGTTCCGTCCCTTGGCCGTGTTGACACTTAAAACACGTATAAGGCCGATTTCACTGCCCACACGGCAAGGAAATCGGCCTTTTTCCGTCAAAACGCTGCCATGTCGGTCCCCAAAACCCCCTTACACGCATTCTGCGTGTCGACACGGCAAAGAGGACGCAGTCTACAAATCCCTGACGCAGCGGGGCTTTTTAAACTTCTGGCCCAGAGCCATAAGAAGGTGCCTGGAACTCATTCCCCAGCCCCAATAGGTTGGCGCTTTTTGGGAACCTAATGCGCCAAAAGACCAGTAGGTACGGCTGAAGGTGCCGTCTGTGTCACCGGAATTGCCCAGGTATGCAGAATCACCAGTAGTCAAGGCCGAAAGAACTGTCCACATCAACGATACTTCCCTGGCATTCGGCAGACGATACCCTTCAGGGCAGATTCTGAATTCGCTATCCAGATCAGGGAAGCAGGCATTGAGGTAACTGTTGATGCCGCTGAATGTTGTCAAATCATATGAGGTACCGTTGAATACGTGCGTTCCAACTGTTTTCAGGTCTACTACCGGCGCTGTCCCAAATTTGCTGGAGAGGCAAGCCATCTTGCTATGTTCGTCGTGACCTACGAGTTCGTGATCCACGGGTTCGCGAAGGGATGTCAGATTGATGTGAGAACAGTCGAATTCAAAGAAAGTCCGGTCGTCGTAGTCTCCGGTATAGGGGCTGGTTACCGTCCCATCTTCATTCCGGTGCTTGCGTGTCAAGAGCACATAGGGGTCCGTCTCGACAGTGGGCTCGGACAGGGTAATGTCTTTCCGCTGTCCTCCGTCCAGATAATAGCCCAGATTCCGTACGCAGCGTGTGCTGAACTTGGAGGTCTGATCGGACCCAGTGTAATCCATATTACTGCCGTTTACTCCCTCTTCTGCCCAGACAATACGGGGATACTTGTTGCTATTGTTCCAGTCGGCCTTCTCTTGAGGAGTGTAAATATAGCGGTTACTGGCTATAATGTGCTGACGCCATTTATCCTTATTGGACTCGGCTTGATCTGACGCATTACGCTGATAAAGCCTGGCGTCACCCTCAATCCCATAGGACCCCAGAAATACGCCAATAAGCTGGACGTCGGATGCCATATACCACCGAATCTCTTCCGGATCTATAAAACCGTCACCATTATTATCCCGGTTTCTGGAAAGGCAACTGTAACGGAGGTAGTCATAGTCGGAAAGCAGGTGAGGCGTTTCATTGGTTCCAGTGAGCATAAGATAATCATCCCAGCGGGGCAATGATCCCGTCTTTTCCGTCCCGTCCGGATTTAGGATGCCCCAGAGTTTGAGGGAATTGATTCTTCCGTTTGTGGAACTGGTATTGCCGCAATCTTCAAGATTCTTATTCTTCCAATAATAGGAAGCCCCGGTCTCATTATCGTCGTCCGTAAACTCCATTCCCCAGGCCGACTGAAGAGTGGCTACTTCGTGAACGGCATAAATGCTCTGGATGGAACGCTGCTGGAGGGTGAAAGAGGCACCGATCAAGTTGCTCTCGCCGTCGGCAGATTTGGCCGATGATGCCAGAATGTGCATACGCCGCATCGGGTGGTTCACCACCAGTTTCCAGAGCGTGGGATCATATCCACCCTTAATGGGATGCTCCTCGTAGTAATACTCGTTAACGAAGGCGGTTACCGTAATCTTGGGTTCAGTGTCACTGTCAAAATCGCTGGCCGGTAAGGATGGATTGGCCAGATGGAGGTCATACTGGCTTTTCTGATGTTTGATATACTCAACCAGTTCGTTGACGTACATTGTGTGGCCCTTGGTGCCGGGGGCTATTCCAAGTTCGTCATATCTCTCCCAGTCGTGTGGCTCGTAGAGAACACGATTTTCAGAGTACTTCCCGTCTCCTCCAAGAGAATTGACGTGGAACTCCACCCATTTGTAGTCTATGTCGCTGAGTTCAAGACCATCGTTGGGACCGGCACCTTCAGGGTTGAAAGGCGTCTCCACGTACCAGCTGATCTGACTGGGGTCTATAAGGTTGGCGTGGAAAGAGATCACCTGGGTGCTGTAGTGGCAGTCGCTGTCGAATACCTCCTCTTCAGCTACGACGACGCGTCCAGTTGCGCCCGGCTCGTTCTCAGTGCCCGTTTCAACTTCTGTCTTGATATCGTCAGACCCATTAATGTAAATCTTATAGGTGTAGTTGTGGTTGCGGAGTATGTTGAAGTCGGCATTATCGCTTGCGAAATTGCCCAGATGGATCTTGTATTTCACATTGGCGTCCAGAGTGGCGTTGGCATTGGAGCCTGATGTGACGCCCATTACTATTTTCCCGGTCATCACTATGTATGTGGAATACTCATTAGCATACCGCCAGCCCTGGTTGAGTCCTGCCATATCCTTTATTTCCCGTTCCCTGTCGGCATAGTTGAAAGGAGAGGGTAGGGAATCGCCAGAACGTGCATAGGGCGCTTTGCGGTTTTCCATCATATAGAAAGCAAATCCGTAGCAGGATGCCTTTGTTACGCCGTCGTGATAAACAACAACGTTGGAAGGGTTTTCGGGGTCCTTTGCCAGTTCTTCTGTCTCGAATCCAAGTTCCGGAGTAGAAAAGAACTGACTGGCATCTGTGGCTGCATCAACGTAAGGGGTTGCGGTCCGCTCCATCAAGTACGAGCAAGTGGGGACGTTTACTACATACCATTTGTCAGGAACAAACTTTCTGATACCTGCTGCGGCCCCGGCTGTTCCTACTTGTACTTTGAATGAAACCTTTGCATAGAGCCGCTTAAGGTGAAGTGTGTTTTGGCTGATGTCATTTGGATCCGACGTGTTGCCCAGAATATCTACTCCGGAGAGTTGTCCGGTCATAAGGAAATACCCGGAATTGGCGGCTATCTCACTTCTGACCTGTGTGGCAACAACATTATTGAGTTCTCCATAAGTCTTTATAGTGGAGAGGATACCGGGAGAAACGTCAAGGTCGTCAGGGTTCATATTCGCTACGGCAACTACGGTACATCCACCCTTCTTTGATGTCCTGATATGCAGGGTGCCGGTAGTTGTTGTGGTTTCAGGATTGTCAGACGAGGTCAAATTGTTAACTGTCCACCAGTTATTCTCAGTGCTCGTTCCAAGGTTGCTTCCGTCGAAATAGTGGCCATATATCTTTTTCCCATCACTGCCGAATATGAGAAGATACATATTGAACACGTGGCTCTCATCTACCAGGGAAAGATGCGCTTTTGTGGAAACGGTGACTCCTGTCCCCTGCGGCGCTCCAAAGGGAATTACAAGGTCTATCATCTCTCCTTCCCCTTGGTAAGAATAATTTTCATTCTCGCGGACGCAGCCCTGGAAAAGGACGGCGGACGCAATGATGAGAAAGATTCTATATAGAATATACCGTTTCATAGATGCAATCAATTGAATGTGTGGGACGATTCGGAAGGAGTGGCCCAAGTGCTGTTATCCACATCAAAATTCAGTGTAGCTTCCTGGTCGGCGTAGAAGACATTGAGGACCAGTTTTATGTCCTCGTTGCGGGTCATATATGTAAGTGGAACTTCTTTGTGGCTTTCTTTGAGGATTCGCTTGAGGGATGCCCCGTCCGTCTTTTCCCTGAAAAGCATGAACTGGTGGTCCTGATTGGTTGTGGTGCCGTCCCAGAGGAGCGTACTCTTCTTGGCTTTATCAATATCTGACTCACTGTACTTGCTGTCGGACTTGAGATACTTGCCGGAACTGTTCTTGAGATTGACAAGGAAAGTCCTCGGCAGATCGGCGGCAAAACGGTTGTTGTCGTTCGATCCTCCTTGTAAGATCTCTATATTGTTAAGGGATGTGGTTGTCGTGGACAGCCCTTCTATGGAAAACTTCCCGTCACTCCCTCTCGTCAGCGTCCTGACGTACTTTTTTGGAGAGCCGCTGTTGGCTCCGGTATAATCGAAAGTAATAGTTGTGCCGTTAGGGGGCCCCAGCGGAGCATCCTTCGCCAGGCCGGTCCATCCGGCCAGGCCGGCCTGGTTGGAACCTGTACCATTATAGGTGTATCCCTCATAGTAACAGGACGGAGACTCCGAGAAGATGGCTATGATCCGGTTCAGGAGATCGGCATAGCTTTCGTATCCGCAGCTTTCCCAGGCATAATTGTCCTCGGCGCTGACGCCGTAATAGAGACGGGCGGAGCGGGTCTGTTTGCGGGGATTGGTCAGCAGAATGTCCATCTGCTCGCCATTTGCCATAGCGTTGAGGGTGGTGGCGTTGACAGGTTCTCGTACTATCTCACCCAGTGACATCTGCCGGTTGAGGCCGGTAGGGTCAAGCGTAAGAAGGGCAAAGATCTTATACGGATCCGGGCAGGCGTTCTCATAGAGCAAAGTCTCATACACCGGGTACTCTTCCAAATAGCCTGGAGCCCCTGACTGAGGCGCGGTTACAGGCGAGGCTTTTGGATATGCCGGCAGTGGTCCGTAAGTTACCCCTGAAGGAACCGATGGAACGCCGTTCTCATCGCTCCGGCCGATTATGTATGCCCTGTCTGCGTTGAATTCGCTGAACTGGAGGTCGTCCAGACGGACCGGGTAAGGGGTGGTATTATTGATGTAAACGCGTAAACGCACCACGGGCCGTTTGAGGTAGATGGTGTGAGTTTCCACGGATAGTCCCACAAGGACTTCGGCCTGTCCGGTAAGGAGCATAGCGGTTTCGCCTGCAGCAGTTGGCGTAACGGGGTTATCGGCCTTGAGTTCCCGCTCAAGGAAGGAAGAGAAGTCTCCTGAAGTGGTAACTTTTTCCTGACCGGAAATAACTTCCCCGCTCTTTTGCCAGGCCTCAGCGTCTATATTCGCATAGGCATAGGCGGTATAGTTGCCAGGATTCAGATGCTCGAAGTGGATGACGTCATCGGTCAGGGAACTCCCTGTCACTTCCTCCTGACTTGGATCATTGCCGGAAGCAGCAGGATCATATGGATATTCCTTGTAAACATTTCCCACCACGTTATTTGAATGGTCCACCAGGATTACAAGGACATTTGTGAAACGGAGACCGTCCAGAAGGTCATCGGCCTCAGTCTTGGTCTGAAGGGATATTGCGTCACGGCTTGATAGCCTGAACACGGCGCTGCATTCTCCAGCAATGCCGTCCACCGGTTCCTGCTCCTTCCTGCAGGCAAAAGCAGCAGAGAGGAGTACTATCAAAGCCAGTATGAATCTTACCTTTCTCATCCTATCCTTCAAAGGTTATCGAGTCCGTAGTTATATCTACTTCATCCCAAGGTGTAGCAACCACTTCAATGTCGGCACCGCTCTGGCTGACCGTGATGAAGTAGTTGTAAACGTGGTTGGGCTGCCAGGTGTCGGCACCGGCGGGAAGTTCAAGGTCGGAGATGTTGATTGTCGTCTCCACGGGCGTTTGCCCGTCATAGGAGACAGAGAAGACAACCGAAGCGCTGGCGTTAAGTGTATGTGGAATCATATAGTACCATCCCATCTGGGCGTAATCGTCGGGATTATCGGGGTCCGTGGGGTAAGGTACGGTCTTTTCAGGATCGGAAGCATCGGCAGTCCATTCAAAAAGGGTTCCAAGGACACCGATTGCTCCAGGGTTCCATCTCAAAGGATAATCCGGCCCTGCGGGATTGACACCGTCGGAGGGATCGAAGTTTATTGGAGCAGTGAGGCGGCTGTCGATGGTGAGTGTCCCGCGGGGAGACAGGTTCTCCAGACGGAAGGCTGTAAGTTTGTATTTGTCGCCCTGGTCTGAAGCCGTTTTAAATAGGAAGCGTACGGCCGAGGTTACGTGCTTGAAGGCCAGTTCCACACGGTCTTTCCCTCCAGCGGGTTCTGCCCTGTAGGCCCTTGCAACCATTAGGTCGTGATTGGATCCCACGCGGTATGAAATCTTGAGTTCATAGGCGCTGTTGATGGAGGCGTCGCCCGTTGTATAAGGGGAAACCGCCGTAAAGCAGTAGTCTCCGGTGTTCTTCCAGTACTCCAGAGGGTCATAATCCCATACGCTGCTGTTCTGATCCTCGGGATCAAACGACAGAGGGTCGGAAGGGTCTGAAAGGATTACACTGTTGCAGCGGAGGCGCCTGTTGTTGAAGAGCGTCTCGAAAACGGAGTCGTCCCCGATTGTTGCCCTCCAAACGCCAAAGAGACTGACGGCATTTCCCACATTGATAAGAATCCTTGGATCATTGGGACGAGTATTGTCGGAAGGGTCGAAGGCCTTGGTCTCTACTCCGTTATATGCCGATGCCCCAAAGAGAATCGGCTCCCTGCCTCTGTCAACTATGGACGTGCTTTCCTTCGCGCACCCGGAAAGGAGCGTAAGGATAATAACGGCCGATATGGACAGACGCAGTTTCATCTTAGCAGTTTATGTTGTGTACAGTGCCCCAGTTGGACCAGGTTACTGAGAACTCTATAGGATCGTCGGGGGTAATGCTTATGTTTACTCTATATTCTTTGCCTTTAAGCCATTCGGCCGATGCATCCTCAAAGACGGTGCTGAGAGGAATGTTAGTGATCATGGTTCTGGTATTCAGAAGGCCATCAAAGTCAATAGTGTATTCTATGTGCAGCATGGCGTATTCGTAGGAAAGGTCCTGGGGAATGGCCATCGAGACAGCCTGAGGAGATCCGTCGGCGGGGTAACTTGTGGTAAGCGTCAGATACTCGGAAGAGGTTGCGGGGGTAAAGGTAGGGATGCTTCCGCGGGTAGCCCAATTGTACCATACGGTGGGGTTTGCCGTGCTTTTATGGATGGCAGTAAGGTAGATTCCGTCAAGGCGGATGCTCTTCAGTTTTACCGTGTATTTTTCAGGAACAGCAGTGTCTACTTTTTTTACGTAGAAAGAAATGCTGGAGAGAGCGTGATTGAACGTCAGTAGGACGGGAGTGTTTACGGCCGGCCTGGTTTTGTTGGACGCTACGTTGGAAATCATAAAGTCCGTCTGGCCGTCGGTTACCGTGAAACGGATATCCGGAAGGTTCTTGGTGGCATTGGTGTAGACGGTGCTAGAATTATTGGCCTTGTAGAGCACCGCGTTTGCCGAATACGGATAGTATGCCCAGAAAGTTATCTTGTCATTGGTGTTGTTGGGCCAGTACTTGATAGGATCGTAAGTGTATGAAGTCCCGTCAAAGGCAACATCTTCATTGTACATGAAATCAGGCGTGAAGTTGTTGCCGTTGCCCCAGTTACTGGTTTTGGTATAGTATGCAAAGACGCCAAAAGTGGAGTATGCGGGGAGTGTGCCCTTAGTTGCCGGAATGTCAAGTGAGGAACTGAAACTGATTGGCAAATCGCCGCCCACATTGGTCCAGCCGTCGTCCTCATTCTCAGTATCGGGGCCGATGGCTTTGCTGCACGCTCCCGCCAGCAGCGCGGTGAGCGCCGCTGCCAGGGCAAGGATCCATATGCTACGTCTTGCAGTCATTTCTGGTACCCAGGCGGGCGGTCAGGCCCGCCTGAATAAAAAGGGTGATTAAAGGTTGACAGGGAGGTCAATGTCAACATTTGAAGGATCTGCCCAATCGGAAACAGTGGCCTCAAGTTTGACGGTTGTCATACCAAGGACAATGTTAAGATTGTAGTTGAGACCACAGGCAAAACCGTCAGCGAAGGTGATGTTCTTATCGATGACATTCTTCACGCAGCTGAGTCCGCCGTCAAGCTTTGCATCCTGTGTGGTCACATAGTAGGTGATTTTAACATTGAGCGTGGTGGACGTAGTGGTAGGAATGAACGTGTAATAGGTGGCATCCGTCTTGGCGGGAGCGGCACCGGTGAACACGTTGACGTTGGCGTTGGTCACACCAGTGATGCTGGGGAAGGAAGTCTCACCGTTCACAGTGGCCTTCAGGCTGGCTGCTATGTCGGTATTGGGAATTGTGAGAGTAGTCTCAGCCGCAGTAGCGGGAGTCCAGAGAGCCTTGTTAGCCTCGGTGTTGTGCAGATTCAGAGTACCGGATGGTGCGAAAGTACCCTTGATCTCAATCTTCTCGATCGTGATCTTGGTGTTGGAATCGATGTTGTCGGTGCTGACGGCGCCTTCCACAGTGCGTACCGCATCGAAGTAGCCGCGTACGTTTACGTTGAAACGAGCCAGGGCGTGCTTGAAAAGGAAAGCAACGGAACCGGAAACTGTTTGCTTTGTCTGATTAAGCCAAGGAAGACCGGTGTCGGATTTCACAGCCCAGCAGAGGTCAACGGCAGTCGAAGGAGTGGGATCGATCACATAGGTGATGGTGGGGTCTCCGGCGGCGTTGTTTGCGGGAGCAAAAGCAGTAATGTTGGTAGTGCCCATAGTGGCGCCAGTAGCCACATAAGGAGCATACGCAAAGAAACTTACCTTGTCCGTTGCAGCGCTGTGTGCTTCATTACCATACTCATTAGGCCAGTACTTGACAGGACTGTACTCCCACTTGGAGGCGTTGTAGAACACACCCTGGTTGTACATGAAGTTCGGCTTTGCGGAAGCGGAATAATCTCCATCGTTCGTGTAATAAGCGAAGACACCGAATCCTCCACCGCTTCCCTCAGCAAGCTGGATGCTGGTATTGGTAGTTTGACCGGCAAGACCAGCCTTAGTCTGAGGAACATACAGACCGAAGGAGACTGCATCTCCCTGCCCGGTGTTCCTTGTGTTGTCAATCGTCTTGGCGCATGAGGCGAAGACGGCGACTGCCGCAGCAGTCAGGAATAAAAACTTTTTCATAATAATGAAAACTAATGATAAATTGATTATATGTTGTTGCTAATTAATTGTTTACATATCAACTTCAACCTCATCTCCGCTATCCCATTCATTCACAAGGGCATCCAGTCCCTGGGAATCTTCCGTCTTATCAACATCCGGCGGATGGATCGCCGGGGCGGCTTCGCTGCCCAAAATGAGCCTGTACAGTGCCCTGTAGCCTTCTGGGGCTTCCTCCGCCGTGATCAGATTACCAACCTTAAACACATAGTCCTGCACGGTTTTGTTATCTACAAGCAGCGTGGATATGTTCAGGGTGGGATCACGGTCCGGGCCCGGCAACTCCCCGTTGGGGAATCCGAACGTGGTGACCCTGCCGTCAAGGTGCCCCACACGTGACACATTGTCATCCATTGTAAGTTTCCACTCAGTCACAAACTGCGTGCCCTCATCCGGGCCGGTGATATCCTGCGTGAGGAAGAAACTCCTTGCCATACCGGTTGTGCTGCAGCGCACGGACTGAAGGACATCGGCATACTCGGAATAAATTGTAACCCAGTACTGGGATACAATGTTCCTGGGGTAAATAGGGATGCGTATGGTGTAGTACGTCACCCAGGTATCATCGTCAACCTGCTCGGATCCGGATTCGGTATCGGCCTTTGTTACCCACGACCTCCATCCTCCTTCTTCGCTGCTGTAGTAGCGGTACTGCTCCACCATTTCCGGCGTGATCTCAAATTCGTCCGATACGCCCACGGTCATCTGCTTCGGGTTGTTTATCAGGAACTCGTCATCGGCCCTTGTGTACCACTTGCTCTTTGTTTCCATCACGCTTACGGACGCCAGGTCGAAGTTCTCCATGTCATGGAATTCCATATACGCAAATTCGTCGGGACTCTGGGAAATCATGAATATCCGGTATTTTCCGGGCTCAAGGTGCACGGCGCAGGAATCAACCTGAGAGGTTGTCTGGCTGTTGTAGTACTCCCCGTTACGGAAGAAATACAGCGTGACGCCGCTTGGTTTGATTCCGTCGGGATATATCTCCGCTCTCCACAGCACCTTCACAACCACCTTCACGGCCTGCTTCAGATGCAGCGGCGGCTCAATCCGGCACCCTGCCACAAGCGCTGCGGCAAGCATGAACACCAATATGAGCCCCTTCCTTCTCATCTTTTCCTGTTAAAGAGGTCAAGGCCGATTGAAATATACGCCCTGGTGGGCCCGAACCACTGGAAACCCTTCTGGCGAGGGGCAAACTGCGCGGGATCGCCCACGTAGTCGTAGTAATACCACCCGGTTGCGTCGTCTCCCCACACGTAAGGGTCGTTCCTGGAGTAGAAGTAGCCCACGTCCAGGCCCATATCTATGAAGAAGCGTCCGAAATTGATCTTGTACCCGGCTCCAAGGTTGGCGCCAAGGAGCTCTCCTTCCCAGCCGTGGGCATCCCAGCCGAGGCCATACATGGCGGCATTCAGCGCACCCTGCAGATACAGGCCCTTGAAGCCGTTCTCCCCGCTCTTGAAGTACCGGCGGGTATGGAGGGTGATATTGTGGATCTGGTTGAACTTGTGGGTGTCGTAATGCAGCCAGTGGGACCAGTCTACGTCGGCCCCGAAAGTCCAGTGACCGCGGGCGGGATAGTACTCAAGGCTGAAACTTGGCACCGACGTAAATCCGTAATTTGGGATATATGTTGCGTCAAATAGGAGGTTTGTACTGATGCCGATAACAGGGGAGAACCGGCGTTTTGCGGTGTTGTCAGAGGCGGGGGACACCAGTTCTGGACTGGGAATAAAGGCCTCTGAGGCGGATACGGCCGTTGTATCAGGCTGCACGGGCTGCTCCTCTTTGACCTCCTCCTCAGGCTCTTCCAGGCTGTACGGCACTGCATCGTGGTAATAGATCTTGATTTCCAGGCAGCGGAGGTATACATAGTGGTTCAGCAGGAGCCAGTGGTACACGTCACCTTCCTCACGGGTTTCTCCAAGATAGAAGTGCATCATGCGCCATTTCTTGGTGTCGCGGGGGACGGAATCATCGTCCAGGAGGGCCAGGGTGCGTTTCTTTGCCGTGGCCGATATTACTGTATCGGCCTCCACGCGGGCCCTGAGCTGCTCCCAGGCCTCACCGCCGGGAAGGACGGTGATGGGGATATCGGCTCCCATAAGTCCCATCTTTTCCTTGACGGCCCTGTCAAACTCCATTGCGCGGCGGCGGCTCAGGTCCATATTGTGCCCGTTGGCGCCTTCCGGCGAGGCATAGGCCTTCACTATGACGGAGTCTACGCGCTCAGTGCCGATATCCTTCATCAGGTTGTAAACCTTGTCTGCCGCCTGGGAATTTGAGCGGTAATTGTCCTCGTAGTTACTCTTGTCCCAGCGGAAGTACACCTGGTTCTCGTGCACGCGCGAAGCGTTTTCCGGCCTTTCGGGGCCGGAGAAAAGGATCATCGATATGATTCCCAAGATGAGCATTTCAGACGCTTTGTATATCGCCGTCTATGTATATATGACAAAAATAAAAAAAAGTTTCGAAAGGAAAAATTGAAACAAAAGGCGCCAGTTTTCTTTCATTTGAAAGTAAACCGCGATGCATTTTAATAAAAACCGTGGTATAACCCGCGGAATAATGAAAAAGTGAAAGAATATGTGGTAAAAAAGTGGGTGTTTGCAACGTTGTTTATTTGTCGCATCCATTTGATTATTTGTCAGAAATTTTTCAAATAATCGGCAATTCTTTCTATCTTCGTTCTATGTTTCACTCAAAAATCTTCATTGTTGTTTCGGCCGTTCTAATGGCCTCCTGTTCACATCCTGCCGTGTTTCACGGGTCTACGGATGTGAAAAAAGATTCCGTCTTTCAAGCCATTTCTTCAATGATGCTGAAAGAGGCGGATACGGAAGATGTGATTTCTATGGTTGACTCGGCGGAAACTGCCGGTGTCATTGACAAACTGCACGCTCAGCTTATTCGCGCAAAGGCTTATGGAAGGACTGAGTCCGGTTCCCTGCAGGCCCGTGCAATATGCGAGGATCTCCTTCAGGGCCCTCATCTCAGCCCCGCTGAGGAAGCCGATGTACTGGAATATCTGTGTTATCTGTGCAGGATAAGGACCGATGACCTTGGGGAAGTTGAGTATGGATTAAGGTTCGTGGAGGTTTGCGATGCTATCGGCAGCCCTCTCAGGTCTGTCCCGGTCCAGGCCGATATGGGATCTTCACTTGTCCGTATCGGCCGTGCGGAAGAAGGCCTTCTGAAGATAGAGGATGCCATCAGGATACTGGACGGTGAGAAGAGCTTCTTTTATCTAGATGCCGGCATAAAAACAAGGAAGAGTCTTATTCGCACATATATAGACCTTAAACGTTATCTGGACATTGTCCCGGTGGCTCAGGAGATAATCTCCCACCTGGAAGATTATGCCGCCAATCCTGAGGCATATGCCGATGACTCTCCAAACCTTCCCGGTGACCATAACCGCCCGGGTTATGTGGACTTCTACACCGCACAGGCCCTGGCCTTCATCTCGTACGCATATGGGGCGGAAGGGATGAAGAAGGAAGCGCTGGAATACAATGCCCGGTTTGAGAAGACCAGATACAGCAAGACATTCGGAGGCCGGAAGATGATATCCAGCGCCTGGCCGCTTCTTGGGGAGTATGACAGGATGCTGTCCTTCTATGATGAGCTTCAGCGCCGCTGGGGGGCCGATACCCTTCATGCCGATTATGCCGTGATGCTTGAGAACAGGGCGCTGGCTGTAAAGAGCAAGGGCAGGTACAGGGAAGCGCTTGACTATATGCAGCGCTATTCCAATCTTACCGATAAACTCTACGATAACCAGAACCGGGCTTTGGTCCAGGATTATGTGGCAAAGTACCAGTATCAGGAGCAGAAAATGGCCCTGGAGCGTGAGAAGGTTGCGGCAAGGCGTTCAAGGAGCATTGCCCTGGGGGCTTCTACAGGCGCTCTTGTATGCCTTATACTTCTTGGGATAATCCTTCAGTATGTTATCCTGGTGCGCCGGAAAAACAAGGCGCTGGTTTCACAGATTTCGGAAAATGTACTCCTGCAGAGAGAGAAAGAGGATGCATCGGCCTTAAACGGCAATCCTGAACTGTCTTCCCTCAGCGATGCGCAACTGTTCGAATACCTCCGTTATGAGATAGTTACCAATCGTCTTTATGCCGACTCCCGTCTGGACAGGCAGTTCCTGATGGACAGGTATCACCTCTCAAAGGAGCGCATAGGATCGGCCTTCTCCCACGGAAGTCCCTATCAGTCCCTGGCGGCATTCCTCAATGTGGTGCGCCTCAAGAACGCCGCAAAGATGCTGTCGTCCTCACCGGAGATGTCTATTTCCGATGTAGCATCGGCCTGCGGTTTCTCCTCCGGCAGCCTTTTCGCACGCAACTTCAAGCAGTATTTTGCCCTTACCCCCACTGAGTTCCGCCAAAATCCTTCCTCATTCAAGGATATGGTGAAATAGCGGATATTTTTGTAAAATTGCAAAAATACTCTTTGCTATGAGAATGGATGGCAGGCGTGAAAGCCAGAACGTAGAAGACCGCCGCGGTATCAGCGGTGGCGCAAAAGCCGGTATGGGAATCGGCGGAATAGCCATTGTGGCAATACTCACACTCCTTATGGGCGGAGACCTTGGAGATGTCTTCAGGGCTGTCCAGGGTGCCGGCGGCGTGGTTCGGATCACGCAAAGCACTTGACGGGAGTTTAGGTAGGTTGATGTTGATTGTTGGAGATTGAGAAGGGGCAGTAGTATCCGAATTGGCGGTCACTACGGTTTGTGCGCTGGATTGTGCTGGTAAACTAGAATTTGGCATAATTAAATAGGTATATATGTTATTGAGAATAATTGTCGGAAAAAGGGCGCACCACTAGGCACGCAGAATCCCTCTCCATGGAACGAATGTCTATGGAGTAGGTGATAATATGTGAAAATGGTGTCTGACCCCCAACGGGAATATTCACCATTTTTTAGAGGCTATTTTCCCTCTTTGTATTCTTGCTTCAGATAGTGTAAATGTGGATTACAAGGGTCTGGAATCCACTTTTTGAGTTCCCAGATCTTCTCCAGATCCTCCAGAAAAAGGTTCGATATTATGTCACTTGGGGCTACAGAAAAGGATTGGCATTTGCCAATCCTTTTCTTGTTCTGGCCCGGTCCGCCGTCAGTGAACTTTCAGGGATGTCACTTTCCCGTCTTTCCAGCTCAGGTCCACGGTTTTCCCGGTACGGGTTCGGACGCCGCGCAGGGATCCGGAGGGCCAGGCCGACGGCAGCGCCGGAAGGGGAGAAATCCCCTCCTCGGTAGATTGGACCAGCATTTCCAGGACACCGGCACAGCCGCCGAAGTTCCCGTCAATCTGGAAGGGGGAGTGGGCGTCCAGGAGGTTGGGATAGGTGCCGCCGCCGCGCCGGGCATCGACCCCGGTGTAACCGTCGGGACTTACGTAACGCAGCAGACGCCGGTACATCCGGTAGGCTTTTTCTCCGTCTCTGAGGCGGGCGTAGAGGTTCACCCGCCAGCCGCAGCTCCAGCCGGTGGTCTCGAATCCGCGGATTTCCAGGGTTTTCAGGGCAGCGTCGGCAAGGGGTGTCCCTGCCTGGATCTGATGGCCGGGATAGACGCCGATGAGGTGGGACTGATGCCGATGCCGGGGATCCAGGTCGGCCCAGTCGTGGTACCATTCCTGGAGGTTGCCGGCGGCACCGACCCGGTAGGGATGAAGGAGGGGGAGGGCGGCTTCCACTTCTTTCGAGAAATCCTCGTCATTCAGGATTTTTGCGGCTTCATTCGCATCCTGCAGGCATTCCCGGATGATGGCCAGGTCGGCCGTCGTTCCATAGGCGGTCCGTCCGGTATAGCCGGCCGCGTTGATGTAACAGTTCTCCGGTGATGTGGCCGGTGATGTGATGAGCGTTCCGTCTTTCTCTACCAGCAGGTCCAGGCAAAATCCGGCCGCGCCTTTCAAGGCGGGATAATCCCGTTCCAGGGCCTTCCGGTCGCGGTTGAAGAGCCAGTGTTCCCAGATATGTGTCGCGAGCCAGGCTCCGCCCAGGTTCCAGTTGGCCCAGCTGGGGTCGCCTGTTCCGAGACCCACGGGACAGGTCATGGCCCAGATGTCGGAATTGTGCGCCTGGCACCAGCCCCGCTCCACACCGTAGTAGTTCCTGGCCGTTCGTTCTCCGCCTGTGGAAAGATTCCGGATAAATCCTAAAAGCACTTCGTGCAATTCGGGGAGGGCGGCGGCTTCTGCGGCCCAGTAGTTTTCTTCTAGGTTGATGTTGGTGGTGTAGTTGCAGCTCCACGGCGGGTCCATGCTTTCGTTCCACAGGCCCTGCAGGTTGGCGGGCACTCCCTCTGTGCGGGAAGATGCGATCAGCAGGTATCGGCCATACTGGAAATAGAGGGCTTCCAGCTCCGGATTCGCTTCTCCGTCGGCATAGCGGAGAAGCTGCTCGTCGGTGGGGAGGGCCCGGATGGCGGGGTCGGTGTCCCCGAGGTCCAGCGACACGCGGTCAAAGAGGGAGCGGTAGTCGTCGGCATGCCTTTTCTCCAGCTTTCCGAGGCCTTTTTCGGCTGCGTTCCGGGCGTGGCGGAGGGCGCTTTCAAGGTATTCCCGGCCTTCGGTCACCGGGTCTTTGTCGAAGCCGGCGAAGCTGGTCTGGTCGGATACGATGATGACGGCTTCCCGCGGACCGGAAATCCGGAGGGTGTTGCCGATGACCTTCGCTTCCGGGCACAGTACGGCGGTACGGAAATGGATCCCCCGGTCGGGATCATACAGGAATTGCCGGTCGGCGCCGTAGTAGCCGGGATATGCGTGGAATGCGGCATAGCCGTCGCTGAAGATGCAGTTTTCTCCGGCCGAAAGGGTGTGCGGCAGTCCGCATTCCAGAGAAAGGGTCACGTCCAGCGGCGCGTCGCTCCTCAGGGAAACCACCAGGACGGAGTCCGGTGCGGAGACAAAGTATTGTGCCTGGAAACCCTTCCCGTCCTTTTTGTAGGAAACGGTGGCTTTTCCGGTACGGAGGTCCAGGGTCCGGCAGTAGTCCGTGACGGTCCCTTCTGGATGGCTCAGCCAGAGGGTCCCGAGCGGTTGATAGGACTCGCTGAAATGACCCTGCAGGTGTCTTTGAAGGCTGTCGGCCCGGGGATAATCTTCATCGGAGAGGGCTTCGCGGACCTTTTCCATCCAGGCGGCCGATTCTCCCCACGGGGTCAGCGTCGGGACGTGGCTGTAGTCGTAGTGGTCCGCGCCCCGGTCAGGCTCCCCGGTCCAGAGGGTGATGTCGTTGAGGGAGATACGCTCCCTGTCCGTTCCTCCGTACACCATGGCGCCCAGGCGGCCGTTTCCGAGCGGCAGGGCCTCTTCGAAATACGTGGCAGGCCGGTTATACTTCAGGCACAGTTCCCGCTGGGGGGAGGAGCAGGCCGCCGCCAGCAGCAGCGGAAGAAACAGGGCCGATGCTTTCATGGTTTCAGTCTTTGATTTCAGGATGGGCGGCCATCATCCCGGCGGCCCAGGCGGTGAAGTCGGTCCAGCGGTAGTAGGGACCGGAGACGGGCGTGAGCTGGGGAAGGGTGGCCTCCGCCTCATTCCAGATGAGTTTGAAAAGGATATCCCCCTTCCGGTTGCGGTAGAAGACAAACAGGATGGTGGTGGCCATGGGGATATTGAAACTCTGGAACCAGTATTTGGCGTCGGTGGCTTTCTCCACCCGCGTACCGCAGCCGTTGGCGTTGATCAGGGCGAGGAAAGCCTCGGCCACATAGTCGTGTCCGAAGCGCAGGTCCGCCGCCTGGGAAGGGGACTGGAAGGCAGCCTCGGCCTTGGAGATGACGTCTTCCAGCAGGGGAATGTTGCCATAACGGGCCGACAGGTCCGTCACGTACGAGGCATAGCTGTCGGCCTCCCAGAGCATGGCCATTTGTTCCGGGGTGAAGAGTCTGTCAAACAGGGGACGGGGTTCGTAATTGTGGTAGCCGGATACCAGGGCGTAGCACTGGAACAGGAAATCGTGCCGGCCGCCGCTGAAGTGGGCCGGGAAGCCGGGATCCTTGAAAATGCGTCCGAGGATGCCGTCATAGTCAACGAAACGTGCGTTGAAATGGGCGACGCTTTCTATGCCGCCGAGATCGTCCTCACGGAAAGAGCGGCGGAGGGGTTTGGGCGCGCTGGTGGGCGCGGCAATGAGCATTCCCTCATGCGTGGAACTCTGGTAGAATTCCAGCTTGGGGCTTTTCCCTTTCAGCGCCAGGCAGAAAGAACTCATGCTCACGATACTGCGGGCCGATGTGGACACCACGGCGTCCACTTTCTTCCCCTTGGTGAAGACGGCAGGGAAGCTGTCGTATACCCATGCCCCGATCTTCTGGTGCTGCTCCCAGCCCAGGGGAACCAGGTCTCCGGTATTGATGAGGGGCATTGCGTAGAAGTCCATGAAACGGGTGTAGAACTCCTCTCCGAGGGGGGTGAGGGCCTGCTGGGCATGTGCGGCTTCCAGAACTTCCCGGATGAGGGAGTAAGTCTTGGAATTCCAGGCATAGCGGGAGCCGTGGCGGCCGTAATGGGATATGTAAAACGGCTTGTAGCCCTTGGGCGCCGGAGAGAGGGCAGGCGCGTCGAATCGGTGCGGGCCTTCCATGCCCCAGGCTTTGCGGGGATCGGCTTTGATCTGGTCCAGAACGTCGTACTGCTGCGCAAAAGAGAGCGTTGAAGCGAGCAGAAGAAGGGCGGTGAGGAGTTTTTTCATGGCGGTTTGTATTTGTATACAAAAATACAAATTATCTCGGATTTCTTTTTTAACTTTGTCTTATGGAAGAGAAAATTGTATTGTCCCCGGAGCAGTTCCAGAAGGCGATGGGACTCAAAGGGAAAGCGGGTGCCTGGCTCACCCGCCGGATCATGAAATCCCTTGAAATAGACCATGTCAATGCCATACAGGCCAAGTACTCCGCTTACGAAGGCCCTGCATTTGCGGAAAAAGTCCTCCAGGAAATAGGCGTCAGTTACCATGTCCCTCAGGAGCAGCTTTCCCGCATTCCCCGGGAAGGCGGTTTCATCACCGTGTCCAACCACCATTACGGCGGCATCGACGGCATGATCCTCTGCAATCTTGTAAACTCCATCCGGAAAGACTATCGGCTCCTTACCACCTTCCTGCTTTCGATGATTCCCAGCCTGAGGGATTATTTCATGCCCGTAGACAACCTTTCCGGAAAGACGGACGCCCGCAGCGTCAACGGCATCCGGATGGCCCTCCAGCATATCCAGGAAGACAAGGCCATCGGCTTTTTCCCTGCCGGGGAAGTAGCTACATGGCAGCATGGAAAGGGCAAGACCACCAAAGGAAAGCCTTTCTACATCGAGGACAAGCCCTGGGCCCGGAATATCATCAAGCTCATCAAGAAATCCGGGAAGCCCGTCATCCCCATCTATTTTGACGGGGTCAACTCCCTGAATTTCCACCTGCTGGGCCAGCTCCACCGGCGCATCCGCACCGTCCGTCTCATCCACGAGCTGTTCAACAAGCGCGGCCGTACCGTGGAAGTCCGTATCGGTGAACCCATCCTTCCGGAGGAGTTCGCCTCCATGGATATGGATCAGTTCGGCGCCCTTATCCGTTCCCGCTGCTATGAGCTGGCGGCCAGCTGTAAAAAGGATTAATCCTTTTTCTATGCGGCGATTCCAAAAATAATGACTATCTTTGTCAGATATGGGAAAAAGGACTACCATAGCAGCTGTTGCAGCCCTTGCGCTGCTCCTTGCGGGAATCGTTTTCGCAGTCAGCCGGCTGTACCGTCCTGACTCCCGGGAACAGGCTGCACCGTCGGCCCCTTCCGGGTGGTCGGTGCTCAGCGCCATCCCCTCGGATGCGGCAGCCGTCTTTGTCTTTGACGGATCGGCCAAAGCCTCCCGCCTTCTGGCCGATTCCACCGGCCTTCTCCGCGGGGCGCTCTGCCCGGACAATCCGGCCCTGATGGCCTATCTCCAGGCCCTTGGCCGCCGTAAAATCGCCGTTTCCCTGCACAACAGCGGTTCGCTGGTTCCTCTGGTCGCCGCAGAATCCCAGAGCGGCGATTCCACTCTCACCGCCATCGCTGCCCAGGCCGGTCTGAAAACCCTTACTTCCGGCGGCTTCCTGCTGGCATCCCGTTCGGAAACCTTCCTGAACGCCAGTGTCCGCCACCTGGACGAAGACATCTCCGTCCTCGGCACCCGCCGTCTGCAGGATCTGGTCCGTTCGGTTTCCGGACCTGCCGTAGCCTTCCTGTCCCATTCCCACGCCGCCAAACTGTTGCAGGTGTATGCCGGAACCGCTTACCAGCAGGCTTCTTTCGTAAAAAACCTTACTGCCTGGAGCGCCTGGTCGGTCCAGGATCTGGATAAAGATCATCTTTCCCTGAAAGGCTGCGCCCTTCCTCCTGAGGGGAATGCCGGTTACTTTGCCGCTTTCGGAGGGGCATCGGCCCAGGAGGCGGAGTTCCCGGAAGTGGTCCCTTATGCGACGGCCAAGGCCGTCTCCGTCCCGGTCGGGGATCCGGAGGCATTCCTGGAAAGCATGCGCCGCCTGGAAGACGGGAATGGCCGTCTGGCACGTTATAACAAAGCCCTGAAAGCCCGTGAGGGCCGTCCTGAATCTCCGGAAGAGTGGTTCCGGAACCTGCAGCCGCGCGAAGTCGTCCGCGTCAGCTTCACCTGGGACGACGGCCTTGAACACGAGGCCCTGCTGGTCCGGTCGGCCCGCGACCTCAAACTGGGACGCGAAGCCTCCAATCCCTACCGCGGCTGCCTGGCCACGGTCCTGGGCTCCGGCTTCGCGGTCACGGATACCACCTGCGCTTCCGTCGGCCCCAAATGGAGCGTTTACTCCGACCTTCCCACCGTCCGCCTTTTTGCCGATAAAACCCTTCTGGACTATTCCCTGAAAAACCGCCTTTCGGACGCTTCCGTCACCCTTCCCAAGGGCTATGTCGTCTACGTCTCCCTGTCTGACGGCCCCATGGAGGCCGGGAATGTCTTCTCGCCGGCCCTTTCGGAGCCGCTTCTCGGGTATGTGCGCGGCGCCGGTTTCGCACCTGCGGCCGTTTCGCTCGACCTGTCCGGCTCCAACCCCACTTTCTCTCTCCAGGTGGACACCCGCGCCCTCAAGGGCACCAAAGTCCAGGTGCTGGAGCGGGATACCACGGTGGTGGTGCCCACGGGCCTTTTCCCGGTCACCAATTACACCACCGGCCAGACCAACTACCTGTACCAGAACGCCCATCTGTCCATCTGCCTGAACGACGAGAACAACAAAGGCGTCTGGGGCATCCCGTTCAAGGATCCGCTCTGCGGAAGGGTCCAGTCCATCGACTATTACAACAACAAGAAAATCCAGTTCCTGTTCTGCGCAGGAGACAAACTATACCTGCTCGACCGCCTGGGCCACTGGGTGAACGGTTTCCCCGTCAGTCTCGGAAAACCGGTCCTTCTGGGCCCTGACGCTTACGATTTCACCGGCGCCGGCGGCTATACGGTCATGGTCCTTCACAAGGACAACACCCTGGAACGCTACAACCTCCACGGCCGCAAGCCGGAAGGCTGGAAGGGCATCCGCGCCCCCGAAACGGTGAAGAACCTCCCGGAACTCATCGAAACCCGCGGAAAACGGTACTGGGCCGTGCGTACGTCCATCCAGACGCTTATCTATCCTTTCGAAGGAGGAGAGCCGCTCTACAAGGCGGAAGGCGGCCGCATGCTCAAGCCGGACACGCCGCTCACCCCTGTTTCCAAGGGTGTCAGCGCAACTTGTTATGACGGAAAAACCCGCGATATTAAATTGAACTAAAACCTACCTACCCTGATAATATGGAATTCAAATCTGTCAACAAAATCCTTCAGAATAGCTTCGTCGAGAACTGGGACCGCCCGGCCCTGACGAACTATCAGGGAATGACCCTGGCCTACCGGGATGTCGCCCGGCGCATCGCCAAACTGCACATCGCTTTTGAGCAGTGCGGCCTCCACAAAGGCGACAAGGTGGCCATCTGCTCCCGCAACCAGGCCAACTGGGGCGTGAGTTTCCTCGCCGCCATCACTTACGGCGCCGTCGCCGTTCCCATCCTGCACGAATTCAAACCCGGCAATATCCACTACCTGGTCAATCACTCGGAAGCCCGCGTCCTCTTTGTGGACGATGTCATCTGGGAGGGCCTTACGGCAGACGAGATGCCGGACCTGGCCGTCGTGGTCCAGATCAATACTTTCAAGTTCCTGTATGCCGCAACGGAGGAACTGGCCCAGGTGCGCGAGCATCTGAACGAAGAGTTCGGCCACCGGTATCCCAATAATTTCGAGCCCGAAAACCTGGACTATTACGAGGACAGCCCGGAAGAACTGGCCATCATCAACTACACCTCCGGCACCTCGGGCTTCTCCAAGGGCGTCATGATTCCTTACCGTGCGCTGTACTCCAATATCGAGTTCGCAGCCAAGGATGCCTGCCCCATGCTGAAAGCGGGCATGAATGTCGTTTCCATGCTTCCTACGGCCCATATGTACGGCATGATGTTCGAGTTCCTCTTCGAGATGACCATCGGCATGCATGTCCATTTCCTGAGCCGCGTGCCCAGTCCCAAGATTATCATGAAGGCCTTCAGCGAGATTCATCCGGACATCATCATCGCCGTCCCGCTGGTCATGGAGAAGGTCTACAAGTCCAAGCTGAAACCCCTCATCGACAAAACCAAATACTACCGCCGTATCCCTGTCCTGGACAAGGTCATCGAGAAGAAGTTCTGCACGGAACTCACCACGGCCTTCGGCGGCCAGTTCGAGGAAGTGATCCTGGGCGGCGCCGCCTTCAATCCGGAGGTGGAGAAATTCCTGCACAAGATCGGCTTCCACTACACGGTAGGTTATGGCATGACGGAATGCGCACCCATCATCGGCTATGCCCATTGGGACAAAGTGAAGGTGGGTTCTGCCGGCCGTCCTGCCATGAACATGGAAATCCGCATCGACTCCCCGGATCCCCAGAAGATTCCAGGAGAGGTGCAGGTGAAAGGCCCCAACGTCTGCCTGGGCTATTATAAGAACGATGAAGTCACCGCCAGTTCCTTCACGGAGGACGGCTGGTTCCGCACCGGCGACATGGGCGTGATCGACAGCGACGGATATCTTTTCCTCCGCGGCCGCTCCAAGTGCATGGTGCTGGGCCCTTCCGGCCAGAACATCTACCCGGAAGAGTTGGAAGCCGTCATCAACAACTTCACCTATGTGGTGGATTCCCTGGTCGTGGAAGACGACGGCGGCCTCACCGCCCTCATCTATCCGGACTGGCATCAGGGCGAACTGGACGGCATGTCCCGCAGCAACTTCAAGAAACGCATCCTGGACACCCTGCCCGCCATCAATGACGAGCTGCCCAAATACGCCCAGATCAAGAAGATCGAGCTGATGCCCGAAGACTTCGAGCGTACCCCCAAGAAGAGTATCAAACGTTACCTGTATCAGAGAACCTAATGGCAAAATTCGACCACAGCTACCTGGAAATGGCCGAAGTATGGGCTCAGAACTCCTACTGCAAGCGCAGGAAGGTGGGGGCTCTGCTGGTCAAGGACCGCACCATCATATCCGACGGTTATAACGGAACCCCCTCCGGCTTCGAGAATATCTGCGAAGACGAAAACGGCGTCACCAAGCCTTACGTCCTGCATGCCGAAGCCAACGCCATCACCAAGGTGGCCAAGTCCGGCAACAGCTCGGAAGGTGCCACCCTCTATGTGACGGCCTCCCCGTGTGCCGAATGTGCCAAACTCATTATCCAGGCCGGCATCAAGCGGGTCGTCTACCGGGATGCCTACCGGCTCACCGACGGCATCGACCTGCTGGTCCGCGCCGGCGTGGAGGTAGAGCAGTCCCAATAGCCTATGAGCCTTCAGAAACGGAACAGGACAGGACTGCAGATCCTGCAGGTGGTTTTGGGCGTTGTCATCGGCGCCCTTCTTACGCTGACGGTCGTCCGTTACCGTGAATCCCGCCATCTCATCCAGACCCGATATGGGGATTGGCGCAAGCTGAACATGGTGCTGGATATGGTGGAAAAGAACTATGTGGACACCTTGAACCGGGAAGGCATGACGGATGCCGCCATCTCCGCCGCCCTTTCCAAACTGGACCCCCACTCGGTCTATCTGCCGCCCGTCCAGCTGTCGGCTTCCGAAGAGGAGCTTGCCGGCAATTTCGACGGCATCGGC
>DGXN01000001.1:0-61013 GCA_002396335.1 Bacteroidales bacterium UBA4231 | reverse complement strand
GACGGCATCGGCATCCAGTTCAATGTGCCCAATGACACGGCTGTCGTACTGGAAGTGATTGCCGGCGGTCCGTCCGAAAAGGTGGGTCTCCAGCCCGGCGACCGGCTGCTGGAAGTGGACGACAAGGTTATCGCCGGCGTCCATTTCCCGCAGGATAGCATGGTCCGCCGCATCAAGGGCCCTTCCGGCACCAAAGTAACCGTCACCGTCAAGCGGGGCCCGGAAGTCATTCCCTTCGAAATCACCCGTGGTAAGATTCCCGTTCACAGCGTGGACGCCGCCTTCATGCTCCGCGACAGCGTGGGGTATCTGCGGCTGGGCAAATTCTCCCGCACCACTTACCAGGAGTGCCACGATGCCGCCCTTCGCCTGCTGGAACAGGGAATGCGTCACCTGGTCTTCGATATCCGCGACAATACCGGCGGCTACATGGACCAGGCCCTCCTGCTGAGCAACGATTTCCTTTCCCGGGGCGACACGATCGTCTACATCGAAGGTCTGCACCGTGCCCGCGAGGTCTACAAGGCCGACGGACGGGGCGACCTTCGCGAAGTGGGCCTGACGGTGCTGATCAGCGAAAACTCCGCATCGGCCAGTGAGATCTTCGCCGGGGCCGTCCAGGACAATGACCGCGGAACGGTGGTGGGCCGCCGCTCCTTCGGCAAGGGCCTGGTACAGGAGCCGTTCTTCTTCAGCGACAATTCCGGCGTCCGTCTCACCGTTGCCCGTTATTATACCCCTTCGGGCCGATGCATCCAGAAGCCCTACGCCAGTGAGCGGGACTACGCTTACGACATCTACAACCGCTACGCCGACGGGGAAGTTTTCAGTGCCGACAGCGTCCGCCTGGACACCACCGACGTGCATCACACCCGCAGCGGACGGGTCGTTTACGGGGGCGGCGGCATCATGCCGGACGTTTTTGTCCCGGTGGATACCACCCGTGCGTCGGCTTTCTACATTGATTGTAACCAGAAAGCTACCCAGATGCGGTTCGCGTCGGCCATGTTTGACCAGTACGCCCGTGAACTGTCCGGCATTACCGATTTCCCGGCCATGGACGCCTTCCTGAAGAAGGTGAACCTGGGCCCCCGCTTCCGGGAGTGGGCCAAATCCACCGACGGCATCACCTGCACGGACGCGGAATGGGCGTCTACGGCGGAGTACCTGCTTCCGCAGCTGAATGCGCTTGTGGCCCGTTATTCCAAACTGGGAGACAACGCCTTCTACAAATACTATCTTCCGATAGACAACACCGTAGAAGAAGCCCTGAAAGGACTGTAAGTGCATCCGAGCACAAAAATTCTTATATTTGTAGTCTATGAGCGACTATATCGTATCGGCAAGGAAGTACAGGCCGGACTCCTTTTCAAGTCTGATCGGCCAGGATACCATCGCCCGCACGCTGTCCAACTCCATCCGGCGCGGGCAGTTGGCGCATGCATACCTGTTCTGCGGTCCCCGCGGTGTGGGTAAGACCACCACGGCGCGCATCTTCGCCAAGATGATCAACTGTGCCAATCCGGGTCCCGACATGGAGCCCTGCGGACAGTGTGAATCCTGCGTCAGTTTCCAGGAAGGACGGTCCTACTGCATCCATGAACTGGATGCCGCCTCCAACAACTCCGTGGAAGACATCAAGACCCTGATGGAGCAGGTGCAGGTCCCTCCGCAGGTGGGGAAGTACAGCGTCTACATCATCGACGAGGTGCACATGCTTTCCCAGGCGGCCTTCAACGCCTTCCTCAAGACGCTGGAGGAACCCCCTTCCCATGCCATCTTCATCCTGGCCACCACCGAGAAGCACAAGATTCTCCCTACCATCCTGAGCCGCTGCCAGACCTATGACTTCAACCGCATCAGCATTCCCGACATGGTGCGGAACCTGCGCGATATCGCCGCCCGGGAGAACGTCACCATCGACGACGAATCCCTCCACGTGATCGCCTCCAAGGCCGACGGCGCCATGCGCGACGCCCTCACCATCTTCGACCAGACGGTCGCTTTCTGCGGAACGGAAGTCAAATACGAGGATGTGATCCGGAATCTCAATGTCCTGGATTACGAATACAGCTTCAAGCTGGTCGATTTTTTCCTCGCCGGAGATTACGGGAGCGCCTTCCTTACCTTTGACGAGATCCTTTCCAAAGGTTTCAACGCCCTGCATTTCGTGGGTTCGCTGTCCAGCCACCTGCGGAATCTGGTCGTCGCCAAAACGGGCGGCCTGGAGCCGCTTCTGGAGCTTCCCGCTTCCCTGAAAGCCCGTTATGCCGAGCAGGCCGGCCGCTGTTCCCACGCCTTCCTGTTCGACGCCCTGGGCATTACCACCGGCTGCGAATCCGGCTACAAGGCCGCCGTCAATCCCCGCCTGCACATTGAGTTCGCCCTCATGCGTCTGAGCTACCTCATGGGACGCCCTGCCGCTCCGGCAGCCGCTGCCGCCCCTGCGGCATCCGCCGCTCCCGCGGCCCCGGTGGCCGAAAAACCGGCCCCCCAGCCCCAGCTTGCGGCTCCGGTGGCTGAAAAGCCGGCTGCCGCTGCACCGCCGGCGGAAGAAAAGCCGGTTGCCGCGCCGCCGCGCCGCCGTGCCGCCAAGAGCGGATCGGCCCTTTCCATGAGCGCCATCATGGAACAGAAGGACCAGCCCGCCGCCGAAGAATCATCGTCGGATTCTGCCGCAGCCCTGCCGGACAATGACACCATCCGCCTGAAATGGAAAGAGCTCGCCGGGACGTACAGTGCCAAACCCCGCCTGGCCAGCATGCTTGAAAGCGGACGTACGGATATCCGTGAAGAGGACGGCGTCAAAGTGGTGGAGTTGTTCGTGACGAATGACGCCCAGAAACAGTGGCTGGAAGAAAAGATGCTCCGCGCCATGGAAAACAAAATCCGCGAGCTGGTCGCCTGCCCGCGGATAAACATTCTCATCAGCGTCATTCCGGACGCCGAAAGCGGCGAAAAGAAACCCTATATGCCCGAAGAAAAAGCCAAGGACCTGATGGAGAAGGAACCTTCCGTCAGAGATTTTGTCGTGGCCATGGGCCTTGATACAAAATAGCGCACCCATGAAACTGAGAGCCGAAAAATTAGTCAAGAAATATGGCGTCCGCACCGTTGTGAAGGGCGTCTCCATGGAAGTGGAGCAAGGTGAAATCGTGGGTTTCCTCGGCCCCAACGGCGCCGGTAAAACCACCAGTTTCTACATGATTACCGGCCAGATCAAGCCCAACGCCGGCCGCATCTTCCTGGACGAGGACGACGGCACCACCGTCGAGGTTACCACCCTTCCCATGTACCAGCGTGCACAGAAAGGAATCGGCTATCTGCCGCAGGAGGCTTCCGTCTTCCGTAAAATGTCGGTGGAAGACAATATCATGTCCGTCATGGAACTGTCCAAAAGTACCGAGGGAATGACCAAAGAACAGCGTGTCGCCCGTATGGAACAGCTCATCGACGAATTCAACCTCTCCAAGGTGCGCAAATCCCTGGGCATCCAGCTTTCCGGCGGTGAGCGCCGACGGTGCGAAATCGCCCGCGCCCTGGCCGTGGATCCCAAGTTCATCCTCCTGGACGAACCCTTCGCCGGCGTAGACCCCATCGCCGTGGAAGATATCCAGTACATTATCGCCAAACTCAAATACCGCAACATCGGCGTCATCATCACGGACCACAATGTCGGTGAAACCCTCGCCATCACAGACCGCGCCTACCTTCTGTACGAAGGCGTCATCCTCCAGGCCGGCACCCCGGAGCAGCTGGCCGCCGACGAAGACGTCCGCACCAAATACCTCGGATCCGGCTTCGTCCTCAAACGTTCCAAGTCTGTGGAGAGGGCCCGTCAAGAAGTGGAAAAAGAACACCACATTTAGTTTGGCACGCCTCTTGCATTTACTGAGCCAAGGTTAGTTTTAGTTGGTTTAGTTAATAAAAAGGTTAAAAAGAAAAAACCGGCAGCCGCGAGGGCTGTCGGTTTTTTTATAGATAAAGGTGCGGAAAGCTTACTGCTCTTCCTGAAGACGAAGCTGCTGAACATAGATGGCCTTCTGGAGCGCGATACGCTTCTTGACGGAAGGCTTTTCAAAGTTCTTGCGGGAGCGCATCTCACGGACGGCGCCGGTCTTTTCGAACTTGCGCTTGAATTTCTTAAGGGCTCTTTCGATGTTTTCGCCTTCTTTGATGGGTACGATGATCATTGCTTTTACACCTCCTTTTTCTTGTTGGGGCTGCAAAGTTAGAAAATAATTGGAAATCCACAAAATAATTTGTTAAATTTGCGGTAACAACTTTGTTAGTCAACCCGAAAACATACCTGATATGAAAAAATCCCCCGACACCTATCCCTGGCAGTTCGCCTCAGTAGGCGGAACCGTCCGTGTAAAAATCCAAAGCGGAGAAGACATCCGTAACCTGTGCAATCTGGACCGCAAGCTCTGGACCGTCCTGAGCTGCCCTGTCCAGGGTCTGGAATTCGACGAGGCCACCCTGAAGCTCCTGGACAGCGACGGGGACGGTAAAATCCGTGTGGACGAAGTCATCGGGGCCTCCCAGTGGCTCACCCGCGTCCTGAAGGATCCTGACGGACTCCTGAAGGAAAAAGACACCCTCTCCCTGGAGGATTTCAACACTGCCGACCCTGACGGTGCCCGCCTGCAGTCGTCGGCCCGGCAGATCCTGAAGAACCTGAAGCTGGAAAAGGATACCATCAGCGTGGACGACACGGCCGACAACGTGAAGATTTTTGCTGACACCCGTTTCAACGGTGACGGTATCATCACCCCCGCCAGCGCAGAGGACGAGGCCACCGGCAAACTGATCGAAACCATCGCATCCGTCGGATCGGCCCAGGACCGCAGCGGCGTTCCCGGCATTACGGCCGACCACATCGAAGCCTTCTACACGGCCTGTGCCGACTATGCCGCCTGGAAAAAGGCCGGCACCAAGGATGTGTTCCCGTTCGGTGACAAGACGGCCGACGCCCTCGCCGCCGTTACCGCCATCCAGGACAAAGTGGCCGACTATTTCATGCGCTGCAAGCTCATCGGCTTCGATGCAGCCACCGCCGGCGCCGTGGATGTGAATGTGGACAAGATTGCCGCCATCGAGGGGAACCTTGCCGCCGCTACGGCCGAAATCGGCCAGCAGCCCCTGGCCAAGCCCTCCGCAGACGGAAAGCTGGTCCTTGCCGCTGTGAATCCGGCTTGGAAAGCCGCCGTAGACGCCGTCGTGGCCACCACCGGCATCACCGCAGAATCCCTTTCCGAGGCCGACTGGAACGCCCTCACCGCCCGCTTCGCCCCGTATTGCGCCTGGCTTGCCGACAAGAAGGGCACCGAAGTGGAAGCCCTGGGCCTGGAAGCCGTCGAGGCCATCCTCAAAGAAGACAAGAAAGCCGCCCTGCTCGCTCTTGTGGAGCAGGATAAAGCAGAAGAGGCCAACGCCCTTTCCATCGAGGAAGTCGGCAAACTTCTCCTCCTGCAGAAGAACTTTTACCGTTTCCTGAACAACTATGTCGTCCTTGCCGACTTCTATGATCCCGATCGGAAGGCCATCTTCCAGGCCGGACGCCTGTACATCGACCAGCGCAGCACGGACCTTTGCGTAAAGGTGGCCGGTCCCGCTCCGGAGATTTCTTCGCTCAGCGGCATGTACATCCTGTACTGCGCCTGCACCAGTGAAAAGCTGGGAAAGAGCTTCAACATTGCCGCCGTCCTCACCGACGGTGACGTGGACGGCCTCCGGGAAGGCAAGAACGCCGTCTTCTATGACCGTGACGGCAACGACTACACCGCCAAGGTCATCGCCATTGTCGAGAATCCGATTTCCGTGCGCCAGGCCTTCTGGAGCCCTTATAAGAAAGTGGCCCGCATGGTCAGCGACCGCGTGGACAAAAAAGCGGCCGAAAAGAACGAGAAATCCATGACCGGCCTCACCGCCGCCACCAACACGGCTGCGGAAGGAAAGGCTCCGGCCGCTCCGTTCGACATTGCCAAGTTCGCCGGCATCTTCGCGGCCGTGTCGATGGGTGTCGGCATCGTCGGCGCCGCCCTGGCCGGAATTGCCGCCGCCCTCAAGGGCATCACGTTCTGGCAGGTGCTCCTGATCATTGCCGTGGTGATGCTCCTGATCTCCGGTCCGTCCATGTTCATCGCCTGGAGGAAGCTCCGCAAGCGCGACCTGGGCCCTGTGCTGAATGCCAATGGCTGGGCCATCAATGCCAAAGCCCTCGTGGACGTGAAATTCGGCAAGACCCTCACTTCGCTGGCCCAGTTCCCCAAGCTCACCGCCGTGGATCCCGAAGCCCGCAAGAAAGCGGCCCGCAAGCGTTTCTGGGGCTGGTTCTGCGGTTTGATCGTGGCAGCCTGCGTGGCGCTGTGGCTGTGCAATGTGCTTGCCCCCATCGGCATCAAGAGCCCGCTGCCCTGCTATAAGGAAGCGGTGGAAGAACCGGTGGAAGAAGCGGCTCCCGTTGCGGAGGAGACTGCAGCTGCGGAGGTGCCTGCAGCAGAAGAAATCCCTCAGGAATAATGGATACACCCTTCCCGTACCACCAATACGTCACCGGCAAGAACTTTGTCGGCCGGCGCAGTGACGTAACCCTCCTGGGAAACCTGCTTTCCCAGGGGGAGCACGTCAGTTTGTGGGAACCGCCCAAAACCGGGAAGACTTCCCTGATCCAACAGACGCTGTTCACCATGCGGATGGCCGGGACGGCGTTTACCGTGGGCCAGTTTTCGGCCCTGAATATCCGAACGGCGGAAGCTTTCCTGCTGCGGCTCGGTTCCACCGTCCTCCGGATGGTGGCCACTACTCCGCAAGAGTATTCCGCGCTTGTCCAGCGTTATCTGGACGGCACCCATTTTGTCTTTGACGCTCAGGCTTTCTCTGAGAAGAACGAGGTCCTTTCCCTGGGCTGGGAAATGGACCAGGCCGACGTATCGGCCCTCCTGAATCTCCCTTTCCGCCTGGCACAGGACCGCGGAGACCGCCTGATCCTGATTGTCGACGAATTCCAGTGTCTGGACCTGCTGGAGGACCCGTCGGCCCTTCTGCGGCCGCTGGATGCTTCCCTCCGGGAGAACAAGGACAACCGGCGCTTTTCCTACATTTTCTGCGGCTCCGGCGTGAATGCGATGCGACGGATTTTCCGCGGAAGCCAGCTGTTTAACCGGATGGTGGAGCGTGTGAAACTCTCTCCCGTGGACGAACGGGAAATGGCCGACCATGTCCACAAAGGTTTCCTCGCTGCAGGAAAAGTGATCGAGAAAGAACTTCTTCAGGGTGCCTGCCGCCTGTTCAAGGGACATCTGTGGTACATCAATCACCTGGCCTCCATCTGCGATTCCATGACCCGCGGTTACATCATGGAGCCCGTGCTGGTGGATGCGCTGGGCTGCCTGATTGCCGTCCACGAGCCCCGGTTCAACGAGATTGTGTCCGGGCTCACCACCCATCAGATCAATCTGCTGAGGGCCACCGTCGACGGTGTCGTCCGTTTCTCCAGTGCCGACATCATCCGCAAATACGGACTCAATTCGTCGGCCAACGTGAAGCGGGTGAAGGATGCCCTGATGAAGAAGGAGGTCCTTTCCTTTGACGAGAATGACAATCCTTCCATCATCGATCCGCTGTTTGAATACTGGGTAAGGAAATACTATTTTGAAATCAAAGACGCATGAAAAAGCACATCGTAGTATTGACAGGGGCCGGCGTGTCGGCCGAGAGCGGTTTCGCCACGTTCCGGGACACCGGCGGCCTGTGGGAACAGTATGACGTGAACGATGTCGCCTCCATCGAAGGGTGGTACCGCAACCGTTCCCTGGTCCTGGATTTCTACAACCAGCGCAGGGCCCAGCTCAAGGATGCCAAGCCCAATGCGGCCCATGAGGCCATCGCCGGTCTGGAAAAGGACTATCTGGTAGACGTGATTACCCAGAATGTGGACAATCTGCATGAAAGGGCAGGTTCCACCCGCGTCCTGCACCTGCACGGAGAACTGACCAAGATGCGTCCGGAAAACGGGATTTACGACCGTACCGCCTCCGAGGCCGAGGTAATCGACGTGGGCTATCGGCCCGTCAAACTGGGCGACTTGGCCCCCAACGGCAGCCAGCTGCGTCCGCACATCGTTTTTTTCGGCGAAGCCGTCCCCAATATTGAAAAAGCCATCGACCGGGTGGAAAAGGCCGATATCCTCCTCATCGTGGGGTCTTCTCTCCAGGTGTATCCTGCGGCCGGCCTCTACCGCTACGCGCCTTCAGGCTGCCCCATCTACGTCGTGGACCCCAAACCTGTCCCGCTGATCGACCCCCGCGTCACCTTTATTCCGGAAGTCGCCACCAAGGGCATGGAAATCTTCATAAAAAAAGTCTCGGAGTAGTTCCGAGACTTTTTTTTAGTCGATGCGGTCGAATCCGGTGTAAGGCCTGAGGACCTCCGGGATTTCGATGTATCCGTCTTTCTGGTTGTCCTCCAGCAGGGCGGCCACGACGCGGGGAAGGGCCAGCGAACTGCCGTTGAGGGTATGGACCAGTTGGGTTTTCCCATTCTCGTCCTTGTAGCGGCACTTGAGGCGGTTGGCCTGGTAGCTCTCGAAGTTGGAAACCGACGAAATCTCCAGCCATCGGCCCTGGGCGGCGCTCCACAGTTCGAAGTCGTAGGTGATGGCCGACGTGAAGCTCATGTCACCGCCGCACAGGCGCAGGATGCGGTACTTGAGGCCGAGTGCGTTCACAAGGCTTTCCACGTGGGCGATCATCTCGTCCAGGGCGGCGTAACTGTTCTCGGGCTTTTCGATGCGCACGATTTCCACTTTGTCAAACTGGTGCAGGCGGTTCAGGCCGCGCACATCCTTTCCGTAGGAGCCGGCTTCGCGGCGGAAGCAGGGCGTGTAGGCGGTGAGCTTCTGCGGGAAGTCGTCGGCCCCGAGGATGACGTCACGGAAGATATTGGTGACGGGCACCTCGGCGGTGGGAACCATGTAGAAGTTGTCTACGGTGGCGTGGTACATCTGGCCTTCCTTGTCGGGCAGCTGGCCGGTGCCGAATCCGGAGGCGGCGTTCACCATCACGGGCGGCTCCACTTCCTTGTAGCCGGCGGCGGTGTTGCGGTCCAGGAAGAAGTTGATGAGGGCGCGCTGCAGCTTGGCACCCTTTCCTTTATATACGGGGAAACCGGCGCCGGTGATCTTGACGCCCAGGTCGAAGTCGATGATGTCGTACTTCTTGGCGAGTTCCCAGTGGGGGAGGGCTCCCTCGGGGAGGTTCACCTCAGGACCGCCCATTTTGACCACCAGATTGTCTTCCGCACCTTTGCCTTCCGGAACGATGTCGCAGGGGATGTTCGGGAGAAGGACCAGCTGGTTCTGGAGGGCCTGAATGGTATCGTCGGCCTCTTTGAGGAGGTCGGTGGAACGCTGTTTCAGGGTGGCTACTTCTGCTTTGGCGGTTTCCGCCTGGTCTTTTTTGCCTTCTTTCATGAGCTGGCCGATAGCGGCAGCTGCCTTTTTCTGCTGGGCGAGGAGGGCGTCGCTTTCGGTCTGGAGGGCTTTGCGCTTGTCGTCCAGGGCGATGACGTTCTCCACGATGGCGCGGGCGTCAAAATTCTTGACGGCGAGTCTGCGGATCACAAACTCGGGGTCTTCACGAAGGAGTTTCAGTGTGAGCATATTGATAATTATTTTGAGTCAATGCAAAAAGGAGGAACTGCCCTTTTGACGGAACAGGTCCTCCTTGTAGAGTTTACAGTACCTTCAGGGCTTAGTTCTCGAAAGGAACTACTGACACGAAGGACTTGTCTTCACGCTTGCGGGTGAATTTGACAGTACCGTCTACCAGGGCGTACAGGGTGTGGTCTTTGCCCATACCCACGTTCAGACCCGGGTTGTGCACGGTGCCGCGCTGACGGACGATGATGTTGCCGGCCTTCACGACCTCTTCGCCGAACTTCTTGATGCCGAGACGCTTGGAATGCGACTCACGACCGTTCTTGGAACTGGATTGACCTTTCTTGTGTGCCATAATCTTTCAGTCTTTTAAAGTTAAGCGATAGCGTCGATGTGAATCTTGGTGAGCTTCTGGCGATGGCCGTTCAGCGTCTGGAATCCCTTGCGACGGATTTTCTTGAATACGAGCACTTTCTTTGCCTTGGCGTCGTCGTCCAGGACGGTGGCTTTGACAATGGCTCCCTCTACATACGGAGTACCGACTTTGACGGCGCCCTCATTGTCCACGAGGAGTACCTTGTCGAACTCAACAGCTTCTCCGTTCTTGGCCTTGAGGCGGTTGACGAAGATGTCCATGCCAGCTTCTACTTTAAACTGCTGGCTAGCAATGTCTACGATTGCGTACATTGTTAAAAACTTATTAAAAGTTTTGGGCCGTAAGCGCCTGCCCCTTTCGGCAGGTCTTTCCGGGCTTAGCGGTCATTTCAAAAATTTGGACTGCAAAGATACGAATAAATCTGAAAATAGCAAGCGTAGTTTTCTAAAAAGTTGTAAATTTGCGCCTTGAATGAAAAATGAGCGGATCATATTGGGTATCGACCCGGGAACTCAGCTGTTGGGTTTCGGGGTTGTCCGCGTTTCGGGCAGGAAGCCGGAGTACGTAGACATGGGCGTGCTGGATCTCCGCAAAGATCCCGATGCCTACACCAAACTCCAGTCCATCTACGAATGCATCAGCGAGGTCTGTAAAAATTATCATCCTACGGAACTGGCCATCGAAAGTCCTTTCTACGGAAAGAATGCGCAGGTGGTCCTGAAACTGGGCCGCGCCCAGGGTGCCGCCATCCTTGCCGCCAAGGAATATGGCGTGGAAAGTGTTACGGAATACGCCCCGCGTAAGGCCAAGGAGGCCATCGTGGGAAACGGCGCCGCTTCCAAGGAACAGGTGCAGCTGATGCTGGAAAAAACCCTGAATGTAAAGCTGGAGAGCCGATACCTGGACGCCACCGACGCCCTGGCCATCGCCCTGTGCCATCATTTTGAAACATCCCGTCCGGTTGCCGCCGCTTCCGGGAAAGGAGGTTGGGAACAATTCCTGAAGGACCATCCCGAAAGAATTTCTAAATAATTTTTTAAACTTTGCCGCCGTGATGGTGTCTAAATAGATTGATTTGTACAAAAACTCTATGGTTAGAAGATTGATGCTGGCCTTCGCAGGCCTCTTTGCCGCCTTTGCACTGCAGGCGCAGAATCACAAAGTCACGCTGCAACTGCAGGACGACACGACGGGAGACCCCGTCGGCTTTGCCACCGTTTCCCTTACTCCGGAAAAAGGGCAGCCCAAATATACGCTCTCGGACGCGGAAGGCCACGCCACCCTGGAGAAGGTCCGCACAGCCAAATATACGCTGAAGGCGGAGATCATGGGTTACAAAACCTATGAACAGCCGCTGGAAGTGAAGGAAAACCTGAATCTGGGTATCATCAAGATGGCCCAGGACCGCGAGGTTCTGGACGCCGCCTCCGTAACGGCTACCGGCAATCCCGTCGTTATCAAAAAAGATACGGTCGAATACAACGCCTCGTCCTTCAAGATCAGCGACGACAACATGCTCGTAGACCTGCTGAAAAAACTCCCTGGCATTGAAGTGGCCGAAGACGGAACCATCACCTCCAACGGAGAGACAGTGTCCAAGATCACCATCGCCGGCAAGACCTTCTTTCTGGACGATCCCCAGCTTGCTTCCCAGAACATTCCCGCCAAACTGGTGGAGAAGGTGAAAGTGGTGAAGAAGAAGAGCGAACAGGCCGAATTCACCGGCATCGATGACGGTGAAGAGGAGACGGTCATCGACCTCAGCGTCCGGAAAGGCATGATGAACGGCGTGTTCGGCAGTGCCATGGCCGGCGGCGGTCACGACCTTCCCTCCAAGGCAGGCGCCGTGAACGACTGGCGCTGGCAGGGCGCTTTCATGGGCGGACGTTTCGCCGAAACCAGCCAGCTCAGCATCATTGCCAATGCAAACAACACCAACAACCGCGGATTCAACGACCTGGCCGGCTCCATGATGAATTCCATGATGGGCGGCGGTGGCGGAATGGGCCGCGGCGGTGGCGGATGGGGCAACTCCAACGGCATCACCACCTCCTGGATGGGCGGTGTCAACGGCAACTGGGACCTGATGGGCGACAAGATGGACCTGGGCGCCAACTACCTGTACAACGGTTCCGTCATTGACGTCGAGGAAGATACTTATAAGGAGACCTACATGACCGACGGGTCCACTCTCATTTCCAACGACAACGGTCTCAGCCATTCTTTCACGGACGGACACCGCTTCGGCATGCGCCTGGAGCACAAATTCTCCGAGAATACGTCCATCCTCTTCCAGCCGCAGTTCAACTTCGGCCGGGGCGAATATTTCCAGCAAAGCGAGTTCGACTCCGACACCCAGGCCGCCGACGGTACGCTGGGCAAGACCAACGAAGGTTTCACCAACAACTATGGCAAGAACTCCAACTGGCAGACCCGGGGCTTTTTCCTGTTCCGCCAGCGTCTGGGCATGCCCGGAAGAACCATCTCGGCCAATGTGGACTGGAACCTCTCGAACAATGTACTGGACGGATTCAACCAGTCCCGTACGCTTACCGACTTCGGAGGAACTGCCGTGGCCGGTAAGGTGACGGATGTGAACCAGCGTGTGGACCAGAGCTCCAGAAGCCGCAGCGTCGGCTCCCGCCTGGTGTACACCGAGCCCCTCGGCAACTACTTCTACCTGGAAGGGAGCTACAACATCCGTTACTCCCTCAGTGAGACGGAAAAACTCACTTATGGCAGCGCTGCGGGCTATGACTGGCTCACCAATCCTTTCTCTTACGGCACCCTGGCCGTTCTGGACTACAAAGCATCCGGCGAGGTCAAGGACAATGCGTACAGCAACAATATCCTGAACCGCAGCCTCACCCAGAACATCGGCCTGGCGTTCATGTACCAGAATGAAGGACTGCGCGCCCAGCTGGGTGCATCGGCCATCCCGACCAAGACCTACAACGAAACCTTCAACCACGAGAAGGGCACCCCTACCATCTACGACCCCGGCACCATCTGGAATTTCTCCCCGCGGGCCATGCTCTTCTATGACTTCAACGACAATTCAAACATCCGCCTGTTCTACTGGGGCCGCAGTTCGCAGCCTTCCACCAGGCAGTTGAACCCGGTGCTGGACAACTCCAATCCGCTGTCGCTGAGCCTGGGTAATCCTTATCTGAATCCTTACTTCAGCCACAGCCTGCGCTCCGACATCGAGTTCTCCAACAAGAAGACCTTCTTCACGGCCCGTGTGCATCTGGAAGGCGGAATGGTGCAGAATCCCATCACCAACGCCTCCTGGTATGACCAGAACGGCCGCGCCTACACTTATCCCGTGAATGGGCACAATACCTACAGCAGCAACATCCGCTTCATGGTGAATGCACCTATCGCCAAGTCTAACTTCTCCATTTTCAATATGCTCAATGCCTCCTATTCCATGACCGGCAGCTATATCGGCGCCAGCAATCTGGATATGGACGCCTTCTTGGAGAAGGACGCCGCAGGTACCCTGACGGCCTTCCGTTACGACGAATTCCAGAAATACTATTTTGACGAGCATCCCGACCGGTGGGCGGCAGACTTCCTGGACAACACCACGCACGCCCTGTCACTGACCGAGCGGTTCCGGGCGACCTACCGCTCCGACAACCTGGAAATCACCGCCAGCGGCCGTACCCGCATGTCCAAGCCCTGGTACACGCTCCAGAACGCCGTGGCGGCGACCTGGAACAACCAGGTGAGCGGCTCTTTCAAATGGACCATCGGCGAAAGCGGGGTGGAACTGAGCACCGACGCCAACTACAACTGGTATAACGGCTACACGACTCCGCAGGACCCGCAGTTCGTCTGGAATGCCAGCGTTTCTACGCCGCTGTTCCAGCGCCAGGCCACCCTTTCCCTGAAGGCCTACGACCTGCTGGACCAGGCCAAGAACCTGCGTGTGGTTACGACGGACAACTATTATCAGGAAACCCGCAACAATACCCTGGGCCGATATATCATGCTCTCCCTGACCTGGCGTTTCGGCAACTTCGGAAAGGCGGGTCAGCAACTGCGCCAGCGCATGGGTCAGGGCGGTCCTGGCGGCCGCAGGCCGTTCTAGACCGACGCGACATACGCCCTCCACTTCTGGATGAGGGCCTGCATATCTTCCGGAAGGGCGGCTTCGAAATGGAGCCGCTCTTTTGTTGAGGGATGGGTGAAGCCCAGCGTACGGGCATGGAGCGCCTGCCGCGGGCAGAGGGCAAAACAGTTCTGGATGAACTGCCGGTATTTGGCGTAGATGGTGCCCTGGCGGATTTCTGAACCGCCGTACCGTTCGTCATTGAAAAGCGGATGGCCGATGGAAGCCATGTGTACGCGGATCTGGTGGGTGCGGCCCGTCTCCAGCCGGCATTCCACCACGGTGATGAAGCCGAAGCGCTCCAGGACTCTCCAGTGGGTGACGGCCCATTTGCCTTTCTCCGGGTCGTCGTATACGCGGAAGCGCAGCCGGTCGTTCGGGTCCCGGCCGATGGTGCCTTCGATGGTCCCTTCATCCTCCGTGATGTTGCCCCAGACGACGGCTGTGTAAATGCGGTCGATGGAATGGACGAAGAACTGGTCGGCCAGGTTGAGCTGTGCGGCGGGATTCTTGGCGACGACAAGCAATCCGGATGTGTCTTTGTCGATGCGGTGTACGAGCACGCCCATCCGTTCGTCTTCCACGTCGGGGGAGAGGTGGAGGTAATAGGCGAGGGCGTTGACCAGCGTACCGTTGTAATTGCCGTGCCCGGGGTGGACTACCATGCCGGCGGGTTTGTTCACGACCAGGACGTCGTCGTCTTCATATACGATGTCCAGCGGAATGTTTTCGGGCAGGATTTCGGTTCCGCGGCGCTCGTAGGGCATGACGAATTTCACCACATCCAGCGGGCGGACAATGTAATTGGCTTTGACAACCTTGTCATTCACCAGCACGTAACCCAGCTTGATGGCCTGCTGGACACGGTGACGCGACGTGTCTTCCTGGTGGTCGGTGATGAATTTGTCCACGCGGAGCGGCTCCTGGCCTTTGTCCACCAGGATCCGGAAGTGTTCGAACATCTCGTCCGAGACGTTCACGGGCATTTCTTCTTCGCTCATTCGGCGGGGAGTTTGCTCTTATCCAGGGTCAGATACAGGTTGACGGCCGATCCAAGGGGTTTCACGGTGCCTTCTGCATCCTGTTTGTATACCACGGCGTTCATGGAGTCGGCATAGGAGCGGATGTCGCTGTCGAAGCGGACGTGTCCGACATTGAGGTAACGGCCGTGCAGGGCGTCTACGGAAGGAATGTATTTCATGCCGATCAGGCGGGGGATGCGGGTCTGGTTGTCTTCGCCGGCTACGCCCACCTTCAGGTCTACGGAAGATCCGCTGACGACCAGGTCCCCGGGCTTACGGACAGCCCCGTCCACGTACTGTTCCAGTACGGTGTTGGTGGCTATATCCCTGACATAGTTGAGGCGGCCCATCTGCAGGCCGCGGTTCTGCAGCTCCGAGCGGGCTTCGGTGACCGAGTAGCCCACCAGGTTGGGCATGACCACCTTGCGCGGGACGACAGAATTGATGGTAAGGAAGATGCTGCGGCCTTTTTTGACGGTGGAACCGGCTTTGGGGAGCTGGCGGTAGACCACGCCCCCGGCAAGACGGCGCACGAAAACGGAATCCACGACCTTGACGCTGACGTGGCAGTTTTGGGCCACGATTTCAGCCTGGGGGACGGTGAGGTTGGTGAAATCCGGAGTCTGGACGGTTTTTCCGTGACGGGTGATGATATTCAGTGCGACGGTGGCGACAATGGCCAGCGCAGCGACAAACAGGACGGCGCCTGCAAGGTTCTTCAGGATCCAGTTATTTTTCAGTGCCATGTCTTTCTCAGCATTAGATGCTGCGAATTTACGAAAAATAATTCATAACTTTGTGTCTGTGAAATCGCGTCCGCTCATATTTGCATCCCTTATCGCGTGCTTCACGCTCCTGATGAGCATTCCCTGGCTGGTACCCCATCTGGGCTGGACGGCCCTGGCCGGGCTTGTCCCTCTGCTGGTCATGGACCGGCTGGCCACTGCGTGGAAGACCCGCCATTTCTGGTGGCTGCATTACGCGGCATTTGTCCTTTGGAATGTCGTTACCACCTGGTGGGTAGGAAAGGCCACCGTCGGGGGAGCCGTTTTCGCCGTCCTCGCCAATGCCCTGCAGATGTCTGTCATTTTCGGCAGTTTCCGCTGGGTGAAACGCCGCTCTTCGGGGGCCCTGCCGTATCTGTACCTTGCCGCTGCATGGATCGCATGGGAGCGGTTCTACCTGACTTCGGCCCAGATTTCCTGGCCCTGGCTGGTACTGGGGAATGCATTTGCGGATACGACCGGCCTGGTTCAGTGGTATTCCGTGCTGGGAACCCTGGGCGGGTCGCTGTGGGTATGGACAGCCAATCTGGCGCTGTTCGGAATGATGGTCGCGCTTTCCGACGGACGGATGGCCCGGTGGAACGGCAAAGCCCGTACCGCTGCCATCGCCGGAACCGTCCTGGCCCTGTTCGGCCCCATGGTCTGGTCGGCATGCCTCCGGTTTCAGGAAGAGGGAACGCCGCTGAAAGTGGTCATCGGCCAGCCCAACCTGGATCCTTATGAAAAGTTTGAATCCCTGGACCAGGCGGCGCAGGACAAGCGCTTCTTCGACCTGCTGGAGCAGGCCGCCTGGCCTGAGGACAGCACTGCCGTGCTGGTGCTGGCGCCGGAAACATTCACGGCCCGCATGTACACCGACAATATCCCCGGGAACGAAACTTTCCTCAGGGCGCAGGCTTTCCTGTCGGCCCATCCCGGTGCTTCGATGATTCTGGGGGCCTCCACGTACGAGCCGGTGGTCTCCTATTCCCGTCCGCACCTTTGCGCCTATGACCTGGGCGCCCAGGCCGACGGCAGGCACCAGTGGATCATGGCGCACAATTCGGCGCTTTCCCTGGACGGATCGGGCCGGTATTCGCTCTACCACAAGTCCAAACTGGTGGTGGGCACGGAACTGACGCCCTATCCGCAGGTGTTCATCCCGCTGGAGAATCTGTTGGGCAGGACCCTGATGGCGAAGGATATCGGCCAGAAGGAAATCGCCTGCCTGAATGCATGCGGGGTCCCTGTGGGCACTGCGGTCTGCTATGAGTCGGTTTACGGAGAATTCTGCACGGGCTATGTCCGGAAGGGCGCCCGGCTGATGACGGTAATCACCAATGACGCCTGGTGGGGCGATACGCCCGGGCATCGGCAGCATCTGAACTACAGCCGCCTCCGTGCCATTGAAACCCGCCGGTGGGTGGCCCGCTGCGGGAATACGGGGATATCGGCCATCATCGACCCCTGCGGGCGCATTCTGTCCCGTACACCCTGGTGGCAGCCGGCCTTCCTGGAAGGGGAGGTGGAACTGCTGGACGGAGAAACCTTCTTCGTACGGTACGGCGACATGGTGGGCCGGGTGTGTGTCTTCCTCTTCCTTATGCTTGCCGCCGCGGCCCTCTTCCGTTCAAAGCGATAGGAAAACAAAAAAAAGGAGCCGGGGCTCCTTTTTCTGTTGAACTGCAGCGATTCGAACGCTGACTGAGGGAACCAAAATCCCTAGTGCTACCATTACACCACAGTTCAATGCGGGGGTGCAAAGTTAATACTTTTTTTGAAACTAGAACAGCGTGGGATGATTTTCATCCAGCTCCGTGAGGATCTTGGTCATGATGGCTTCGCGGAACAGGGCCGACTTGGCGTGCACCTTGAAACGGGTGCAATACTGTTCGATGGCGGCCATCTCGCTGTCGTTGAAATACAGGACGTGGCGGTTCTTGCGGAGCAGCAGGGCTTTCTGCTTCTCCAGATAGGCGGGATCTACGCCGGGAATGGATTTCTCACGGGCCATAAGTGTCACAAAATTAGTGAATTTTTGTCAAATCCACGTAGCGGTGCCGGACAATTCCCTTTTTGTCCACTTCCACGACCAGCGGCATGGCGGAAAGGTCGAAGCTGTCCAGCAATTCGCCGGCGGCCTTGGGGTAGTCGCTCAGGAGGGCGTCCATATCCACCAGAAGGACGCGGGCTTTCCGGTTTTCCTTGACAATGCGTTCCACGGCGTCCAGGGTTTCCTGGCAGGAAGAACAGCCTTTGCTATAGAAAACCAGAAAACCGGGTTTCCCCTTGAAGGCGCTCAGGCGGAAGAAACCGGTTTTGGTGCCGTTCTGCAGGAGGCAGGGCTTCCGGCGGCGGGTGGCAAACACCTCGATATCCGGCAGGGGAAGGCCGACGGGGGTACGTGCGGTCAGTTCGGAGAGCATTTCCCCCAGGGAGACGATACGGGCCTTGTCATCCTCCGTGTTCCAGACATCAGGAAGCTGATGGATGTATTTGTCGATGAATGGGGCGCATGCGTCGCGGTATACTTCCGTCTTGCTGGAGGAAAGATAGTACAGCAGGTCGCCGGCCACTTGCTTGAACGAATCCATGTCCCCTTCGCCGAAGGTGCGGGCGGCGAGATAGTCGGCCACGTCCAGGACATCGCTTACCTTGAGGGTGTCGCCGTAAGCGGCGAAAAGCTGGCGGTAGCGCTCCATCTGGCCGGGCTCACCGTAGACATATTGCTGCTTGGAGAACTCCCGGTTCAGGAGGATATTGAGGGCCGGCGTATCCAGCCCGCGTCCCAGGATGATTCCTTCCGGCGAGACCAGGAACATTTTGGGGGTCTTCAGGACACCGTATTTGCGCTGCCAGTCGGAGGTGATGTCGGGATCCCAGGCGTGGACGGCGTCCGGAAGGGCGCTCCGGTAGGCTTCCCAGGAGGCCTTGTCGGCCCCGACATAGATGGCATAGAGGGTGAAGGGATACTCTCCCGCCTCTTTCAGGCGGGCCAGGCGGCCGGTTTCCACCTTGCAGGTGGAGCAGCCGGTGTCGTAGAAGTACAGGACGGAGTAGCCTTCCTTCGCCGGCACGTTGACCGCCGATCCGTCCGGTCCGAAGAGCTGAAGCTCAGGCGCCTTCGAGCCGATCAGGGAAGCCCTGTTGAAGGAAGCGAAGAGCTGTACGTTCACCAGGTCTCCGCCGGAGGGCATGGGAATCTCTCCGGAGAGAAGCCATTTGTCGGCGATATGGACGGCGACCGCATCGTCGCCCATGATCCTGGACTTGAGGTAATGGTCGTAGATTTTCAGGGCGACATACTGCCGGACCAGGGAATCTTTGCAGGAGTCGATCAGGAAATCGCATTCTTTGCTCTGCATGGCGGCGCTTTCTCCGCTGAGGGCGGTGAAATACTCCTCCAGTTTGGCGCCCAGTTCGGGATAGGGGTCCTTCTGCTCCTGGGCGGAGAGGGACAGGGATAAAACGAGGGCCAGAAGGCCTGCAATCCATTTTTTCATAACTTGACGCCTTCAGGGATGAATGCCGAATAGTCTCCGCCGTGTTTGAGGATGTCCCTCACGGCCGACGAACTGATGTGGGCGAACTCCTGGGCCGTAGGAATGATGAGGGTTTCCACTTCCGGGGCCAGGCGCCGGTTGGCGTCGGCGATGGAACGTTCGGTCTCGAAGTCAATCATATTGCGGACGCCGCGGACGATGTGCCGGATGCCCAGTTCGCGGCAGGTGTCCACCGTAAGGTTGTCGTACTGGATGATGGTGACGCCCTGGATGCCGTCAGTGGCCTGGCGGATGATGCTGAGGCGTTTGTCCATGTCGAAGAATCCGCGCTTGTCCTGGTTGATGCCGACGGCGACCACCACCTCGTCGAACATGGTGAGGGCGCGTCTGAGGATATTCAGGTGGCCGGCTGTGAAAGGGTCGAAGGAGCCGGGGAAGAGGGCTTTGCGTTTCATAATTGCCAGTTGATGGGAGTTTTCCCCTCCGAGAGGAGAATCTGATTGGTCTTGGAGAAATGACGGCAGCCGAAAAAGGCGCCCCTGGCCAGCGGGGAAGGATGGGCGGCTGTCAGGATGTGGTGTTTTGCGGGATCGATGAGGGGGGCCTTTTCCTGGGCGAATCGGCCCCAGAGGAGAAAGACAATCCCTTCGCGGTTGGCGGAAAGGTAGCGGATGACTGCGTCGGTGAACTGTTGCCAGCCGATGCCGCTGTGCGAAGCGGGTTCTCCGGCAAGCACCGTGAGGACGCTGTTCAGCAGCAGGACGCCCTGCCTGGCCCAGTTTTCCAGGTTGGGACGGCCGCTCATGCGGATTCCCAGGTCTTGCTCGATTTCACGGAAGATGTTCTTCAGGGAAGGTGGGGCGGGAATGCCGTCGGGAACGGAGAAGCTCAGGCCCATGGCCTGTCCGGGGCCGTGGTAAGGGTCCTGGCCCAGGATGACCACCTTGACCTGGTCGACAGGCGTGAGGTCGAAGGCCCGGAAAATGGCTCCGCCGGGGGGATAGATGACTTTGCCCTGGGCCTTCTCCTGATGCAGAAGGCGCACCATCGATTCGAAATACGGTTTCCCGAATTCCTCCGACAGTGCGTCTTTCCAGCTTTGTTCTATTTTTACATCCATTGTCTAAAAGATGAAATCGATCACATCGTCAATCGTTTTCACATAGACAAAGATAAGACCTTTTATGTAAATATCCTTGATATCCTCCACATCTTTTCGGTTTTCCTCCGAAATGACGATGGTATGGACGCCCGCACGTTTGGCGGCCAGGATCTTCTCCTTGATGCCGCCCACGGGCAGGACCCGGCCCCTCAGGGTCATCTCTCCGGTCATGGCGATGCCTTTTTTCGGGGCTTCGCCGCGGAGGGCGGACACCATGGAGCTGACGATGGTGATACCGGCCGACGGACCGTCCTTGGGAACCGCCCCTTCCGGGACGTGCAGGTGGATGTCCTTCTTCATGAATTCCTCCGTCGTGAGGCCGGCCAGACCCGGATGGGCTTTGATGTACTGCCAGGCAATCTGTGCGCTTTCTTTCATTACGTCGCCCAGGTTGCCGGTCATGGAAAGGGCGCCCTTGCCGTCCGACACCTGGCTTTCCACAAAGAGGATCTCACCGCCCATCTCCGTCCAAGCGAGGCCGGTGACCACACCCGCGCCTTCATTGCCCTGGATATCGTCATGGAAAGCCGTGGGCAGTCCCAGGTATTCACGCAGGTGTTCCGGGCCGATGGTGCGCGGAAATTCCTGTCCGAAGGCGATTTTCTTCGCAGTCACGCGGGCAATCTTCGCAATCTGCTTCTCCAGGCCGCGGACACCGGACTCATGGGTGTATTTGTCGATGATCTCCTGGAGGGCGGTGTCCGAAATGGAGAGTTCGTCGGCCTTGAGGCCATGTTCGGTGAGCTGTTTGAGAACCAGGTACTTATGGGCGATCTGGAGTTTCTCTTCGGCAAGATAGCCGCTCACGTTGATCATCTCCATACGGTCTTTCAGGGCGGGCTGGATGGTGCTGATGCCGTTGGCCGTGGTGATGAACAGGACGTTCGAGAGGTCATAGTCGATGTCCAGGTAGTTGTCGTGGAAGGTGGTGTTCTGCTCCGGGTCCAGGGCTTCCAGCAGGGCGCTGGAGGGGTCGCCTTTGAAGTCGGAGGAGAGTTTGTCAATCTCGTCCAGGACGATGACGGGGTTGGACGTCCCGGCGCGCTGGATGCCGTTCAGGATACGGCCGGGGAGGGCGCCGACATAGGTTTTCCGGTGACCGCGGATTTCGGCCTCATCGTGCATGCCGCCCAGGGAAATCCGGATGTATTTGCGGCCGAGCGCCCTGGCCACGGACTTGCCGAGCGAGGTCTTTCCCACGCCGGGAGGGCCCCACAGGCACAGGATGGGGGAGCGCATGTTCCCCTTCAGCTTGAGGACGGCGAGGTACTCGATGATACGGTCCTTCACCGTGTCCAGGCCGAAGTGGTCTTCGTCCAGGACTTCCTGCGCGTGGGCAAGGTCCAGGTTGTCGTCCGACATTTCGCCCCAGGGGAGGTCCAGCATAAACTGGATGTAGGCGAACTGGATGCTGTAGTCCGGAGAGGTGGGATTGTATTTCTCCAGACGGGCCATTTCCTTGTCGAAGATGGCCCTGACTTCCTTGGACCACTTTTTCTCGTCGGCCCGGCGGCGCATTTTCTCGAACTCTTCGCCTTCGTCCATGCCCAGTTCTTCCTGGATGGTGCGGAGCTGGTTGTTTAGGTAGTATTCGCGCTGCTGCTGGTCGATGTCGGTCTTGACTTTCTGGTTGATTTCCTGCTTGATCTGCAGGAGCTGGGTCTGGGTGTCCAGCACTTTCAGGAGCGAGAGCGCCCGCTCATGGATGTCCGTGATGGAAAGCAGGTCGGCCCTTTCCTGGAAGTTCTCCACCTCGATGGTGGTGGCGATGAAGTTCACCAGGAAGTGGAAATTGTCAATGCTGCGGAGGGCGCCGACAGCTTCCTTCGGTGCAAAGGAGGAGGCCTTCACGATCAGGGCGGCCTTTTCCTTCAGGGAGTCGCCGAGGACGCGGAGTTCGCGTTCATCGGCATCCGGGGAAAGGGTCTCCTCCAGGTATCGCACGCGGGCTTTGATATAGGGGTCGTACGTGACGACGCTGTCCAGCTGGACGAGCTGGGAGCCTTGCAGGATGGCCGTGACGGTGCCGTCCGGCATTTCCAGGGTCTTGATGAGTTTGCACACCGTGCCGAAGTGGCACAGGTCTTCTTCCCGGGGGTCTTCCACCGAGATGTCGGTCTGGGGGATGGCCGCCAGCCAGCCGTCGCCGCTCTCTGCGTCCGAGACCAGTTTCACGGACTTTTCCCTTCCCACGGTGACGGGAAAGACGGTTCCGGGGAACACGACGGCATTCCGCAGTGCCAGGACCGGGATGACAGGCGGCAGTTCGGAGGTGTCCACTTTCATCATGGACGCTTCACCGACGACCGGCATTATATTGACTTCGACCCCTTGGGGTGTTGAGAATTCGTAAGGATTTTTCATAGGACTGACATTTTGTCATATATTCAGGGCACAATGCGCCCGCGGACTATATTGTCAATCTCCGTGCCAAGTGTCAAAAATGGCATTTTTTCCGGATAACATTTTGAATATTCAAAAAATAAGCCTATTTTTGCGTCGTTTTTCCAGTTAGGAAGACACAATGCATAAACTATAAAAAACCATGACTAAGGCAGAGATTGTAAACGAAGTAGCAAAGTCTACTGGAATTGAAAAGGCTCAGGTATTGGCCGTTATTGAAGAATTTACCAGCGTAGTGAAAGGTTCCCTGATCAATGGCGAGCCTGTATATCTCCGTGGTTTCGGCAGCTTTATCATCAAACACCGTGCTCAGAAAGCTGCCCGCAATATCACCCGCAAAACTACCATGACCATCCCGGCCCACGATATTCCGGCTTTCAAACCGGCTAAGTCGTTTGTCAATGCTGTCAAGGAAAAATAACTAATTTAACAACATTAACATTATGCCTAGCGGTAAAAAGAGAAAGAGACATAAGATGGCGACGCACAAGCGTAAAAAGCGCTTGCGCAAGAACCGCCACAAGAAGAAGTAAATCTTCTTCCCAACGTTAAGGGCTTGCGGAGGATTTCGCGGGCCCTTTTTTCTATCCCACACAATTTAATTTCCAAATGGAGTCTGAGAAACCGGACAAGGATCTGATTGTTGACGTAACATCAACGGAAGTACATATCGCCCTGATGGAGAATCATCGGCTGATAGAGTACAACACGGAGTCCAGCACGGGGAACAAATTCACGGTGGGAGACGTTCACCTGGGAAAGGTGAAAAAGATCCTCCCCAACCTCAATGCTGCTTTTGTGGACATCGGCGACAAGAAAGAAGCCTTCATCCATTATCTGGACCTGGGACTGTATTTCTCCGCTTTCGACCAGTTCGTGCGGGAATCCAATGCAAACACCAACCTCAAAGACCTGTACTCCCGGATCAAAATCGGCGAGGCCCTTCCCAAGGAAGGCAGGATTGAGCAGTACCTCCGTCCCGGACAGATGATTGTGGCCCAGATTGTCAAAGAGCCCATTTCCACCAAAGGATCACGACTGACTGCGGAAATTTCATTGGCAGGACGTAACATTGTACTTCTCCCCTTCGCCGAGAAGGTGTCCATCTCCCAGAAGATTGGCTCGAAGGAAGAGAAACGTAGACTCGAAACCCTGGTCAGGAGCATCCTCCCGAAAAACTACGGGGCCATCATCCGCACGGCAGCGGAAGGCAAGAATGCCGCCACGCTGGTGGGAGAGACGGAATCCCTCATCGAAAAATGGGAAAGCTCCTGGAAAAAGATTGCCAGTTCCAAGACAGTCCAGCTGCTCTTTACGGAATACAGCAAAACAACTACCGTTTTGAGGGACCTCCTCAACGACTCGTTCTCCAACATCTGGATCAATGACGAACGGGTGGCCGACGAAGCCCGGAAGTATGTTTCCCTGATTTCTCCGGAACAAGAGAAAATTGTCCACCTGTACGAAGGCAAACAGCCCATCTACGACCATTTCGAGGTCACCCGTCAGATCAAGGGCTCCTTCGGGAAAGTGGTTCCCATGCGGCAGGGCGCGTATCTGGTAATCGAGACCACCGAAGCGCTGAACGTAATCGACGTGAACAGCGGCATCCGTACCAAGACCTCGGACCAGGAGGAGAACTCCTTCGAGGTGAACAAGATTGCCGCTGAGGAAATTGCAAGGCAGTTAAGGCTCCGCGATATGGGCGGCATCGTGATTGTGGACTTCATCGACATGGAATCCAACGACCACAAAAACGCCCTCTTCAAATACATGCAGGAGCTTATGGAAGCCGACAGGGCCAAGCACAATGTGCTGCCGCTCACGAAGTTCGGCCTCATGCAGATTACCCGGCAGCGGATTCGGCCCGTCACGGAAATCAACACGTCGGAACAGTGCCCCGTCTGCCACGGCACGGGCAAGATCCACTCCAGCGTGGTCATCGACGAAGAAATAGAAAGGAAGATTTCCTTCTATGTCATTGAAAAGGGTGTAAGGTCCATCAAACTGCGCACGAGCCCCATCCTGGGCGCTTACCTGAAACGCGGACTGTTCAATTCTTTCCTTTCCAAGTGGCGCAAGCGCTACAAAGTAAAGATCGAACTGGAAGAAGTGACCGATTTCACGGTCCTGCAGAATGAAATGCTGAATGAAAAGGGAGAGAAGCTCGACTAGAGCCTCTCTCTTTTTTTAACTCCGCCGGTTGGCGATGGAAATGTAGTACAGCAGGGTCCCCAGCGATCCGATGGCGGCGATCACATACGTGTAAGCGGCCCATCGGAGGGCATCTACGGCCATGGGCTTGGTCTCGTAGCCGACGATGCCGTCGCTTTCCAGCCATTTGACGGCCCGGGAACTGGCGTTGATCTCGACAGGCAGCGTAATGAAACTGAAAAGGGTGGACAGCGCAAACAGGCCGACCCCGATCCAGATCAGGGACGGGAAAATGTTGATGAAAAGGACGCCGGCCAGCAGGACCCAGGAAACGATGTTGCTGGAGAATGAAACGACGGGCACCAAGGCGGACCTCATCTGGAGCCAGGCATAACCGGTGGCGTGCTGCACGACATGGCCGCATTCGTGGGCAGCCACGGCTGCGGCCGCGACACTTCTTCCGTAATACACGTCTTCACTCAGGTTCACTGTTTTGGTGGAGGGGTCATAGTGGTCGGTAAGCTTTCCGGGGATGGAGACAATTCTCACGTCCCGGATTCCATGGGAAAGCAGCATCCGGCTGGCCACTTCCGCTCCGGTGAGGGCCAGGGGAATTTCCGAATACTTGTCAAAACGGCTTTTGAGCCTGTTTTGGATGAGCATGCTCAAGACCATGACCACGATCATCAGGATCCAAATGCTATTTACAGTCATGCCTGTTTGGTTTTAAACGGGTTTTCTTTCGCACAAAAACTGCGCCTTGTCTGCAAATTTACACTTTTTATGAGAAAATGTCCGGCAGAAATATTAATTTTGCAAGGATAAACTGATTATTATGCATCCTTTGGCAGATGACTTTTCCCGTTTGGAGCTGAATCTGAAAGCTGCCACCGAGAATTACCGCTATTTCCGCTCGCTGCTGGATCCCCGCACCAAGCTTCTGGTGCTGGTGAAAGCCAATGCGTACGGCCATGGCGGTGTGGAGTTTGCCTCCATGATGCAGCGCGCCGGAGCCGATTACCTGGCTGTCGCCTATCCGGTGGAAGGTCTGGAGCTGCGCCGCAACGGCATTTCCCTCCCGATCCTGGTCCTCACCGCCGGCACGGACTTCTATCCCGAGATCATCGAAACCCGGATGGAACCCTCCATCCCCAACCTGTATTCCCTGAAGAAACTGGTTTCCGTTCTCCGGGAAAAAGGCCTGAAAGATTATCCCATCCACATCAAGCTGGATACCGGCATGCACCGGCTGGGCTTCATGACGGAAGAGATTCCGGAACTTGTCACCTATCTGAAATCCACACCGGAAGTGAAGGTAAAAGCCGTCTTCTCCCATCTTTGCGTGGCCGAAGATCCCGCCGAGGACGCCTTCACCCTGGAGCAGATCCATCAGTTCCGGGACAACGCCGCCACTATCGCGGACGGAATCGGCTATATGCCCATGCGGCACATCCTGAATTCGGCCGGCATCGAGCGCTTCCCGCAGTACCAGTTCGACATGGTGCGCCTCGGAATCGGCATCTACGGAATCAGCGCCTTGCCTGAAAAGCAGCTTGCTCCGGTCGCATCCCTCAAGTGCAAGGTGCTGCAGGTCAAGAAACTGACCGCTTCCGACACCGTCGGCTACGGCCGATGGGGCCACGCCTCGGAAGGCACGGTCATCGCGACCATTCCCGTCGGGTATGCAGACGGCATTGACCGGCATCTGGGCCGCGGCGCCGCTTCTTTCAGCGTCAACGGCCACCGCTGTCCCACCATCGGCAACATCTGTATGGATATGTGCATGCTGGATGTCACGGGCGTGCCGTGTCAGGTGGGGGACACCGTCACCATCTTCGGGGAAGACCCCACCGTCAGTGAACTGGCCTCCATCCTGGGAACCATCCCGTACGAAATCCTGGTTTCCGTGCCGCGGAGAATCCACCGGCTCGTCATCCGGTAGGTCAGAGCATCAGCCCTTCTTTTACTTTGTCGGCCGCTTCTTTGCCCTTCAGGGCGCTGAGGATGGCCAGGCCGAAGGCAACGGCATGTCCCGCCCCGCGTCCGGTGATCAGCGGTCCGTCCGTCACCGTGCTTTCCGGCGTATAGACGGCTCCTTTTTCAATGAGGGAATCCTGAAAGCCGTCGAAGCAGGTGAACTTCCTGCCCTGAAGGCCGGGCAGCTGTGAGACCACCAGGCCGGGCGCGGCGCAGATGGCAGCTACGGTACCGCCGCGGGACCAGTGGTCCTGGAGAATCTCCATCAGTTCGGCATGCTGGGCCAGATTCTTGGAACCGGGCATACCGCCGGGAAAGATCATGACGTCAGAAGCGTCGGTGCCGGGTTCCATGACTTCCAGGTCTGCCCAGGAAGTGTCGGCCGTCACCTGCAGGCCATGGGAACTTTCTACCAGATATTCGTCCGTGACGGAAACGGTGAGGACGGGAATGCCGCCCCGGAGAAGCACGTCCCGGGTACCCAGGGCTTCCATGTCTTCAAAACCGTCTGCAAGGAAAATGTGTACGCCTTTCATCTTATCGTTTGCTTTTGAAAAAATCCAGCATCAAGGCGGCGCACTCCTCGGTGAGGACACCGCCGCTTACCTCCGTGCGGGGATGGAGGAGGGAAGGGGAGAAGAGGGAGAAGCCGCGGCGCTCGTCCGGGGCGCCGTACACGATGCGGCTGATCTGTGACCAGGCCAGGGCGCCGGCACACATGGGACAGGGCTCTACGGTAACATATAAGGTACAGTCCGTCAGGTACTTGCCGCCCATGGCTTCCGTGGCGGCCGTGATGGCGATCATCTCGGCATGGGCGGTGGTGTCCCTGAGCCGCTCGGTCATATTGTGACCCCGGCCGATGATACGTCCTTTCCAGACCACGACGGCGCCGATGGGGATTTCTCCGGCCGACTGGGCGGAGAGCGCTTCCCGAAGGGCTTCCCGCATAAATCTTTCATCTTGCTCCATAGTGCAAAGATAGTCTTTTTTTCGCGGATATTTATTTGTATATTTGCATTGGCAAAGGCAGCGTCTTTATGAAAATTACCAAAGCGGAGTTTGCAGGCAGTTCCACGCGCGTCGGGCAGAAACCCGGCCGGCGTCTTCCGGAGTTTGCTTTCATCGGCCGCTCCAACGTGGGAAAGAGCTCGCTCATCAACATGCTTACCGGCAACGCCAAACTGGCCAAGACTTCCCAGACCCCCGGCAAAACCCAGTTGGTGAACCATTTCCTCATCAATGACAGCTGGTATCTGGTAGACCTTCCCGGCTACGGCTACGCCCGCCTTCCGGACAAAGACAGGGCCCGTCTGCGCCATATCATCTGGGACTACATCAATCATTCCGAAGAACTGGTCATGCTCATGGTCCTCGTGGATTCCCGGCACCCGATGCAGGACGTGGACCTTAGGTTCATCGCAGAGCTCGGAGAAAAGGGCATTCCCTTCGGCCTCATCTTTACCAAGTCGGACAAGATGGGCACGGAAGCCCTGCAGCTTCAGCTCAATGAAAACAAAGGCCGTCTCCTGGAAGATTGGGAAGAACTCCCGCCCGTGTTTGTCTCTTCTTCCGTCAAAGGGACCGGCAAAGAAGAAATCATCAATTATATAGGATCTATTCTTAAAACATTATGATTACAGATGTCCATGAGCACCGTTTGGCGCTGTTTACCTGCGAAGCATCCCGCTATTTCGCGGAAAAGGTCGTTGACGCTATGAACCGCACCCGGGAACCCGGAGCACCCGAAGTGGTGCTGGGCCCCCTGGAAGTCGCCCGTTTCAGCGACGGAGAGTTCCAGCCTTCTTTTGCGGAGAGTGTGCGCGGAGCCACCTGCTTCATCATCCAGTCTACTTTCCCCACCAGCGACAACCTGATGGAACTGCTCCTGAGCATTGACGCCGCCAAGCGTGCATCGGCCGACAAAGTGATTGCCGTCATCCCGTATTACGGCTGGGCCCGGCAGGATCGCAAGGACAAACCCCGTGTCTCCATCGGCGCCAAGCTGGTTGCAAACATGCTCAAAGTCGCCGGCACCGACGGCCTGATGACCTGCGACCTGCACGCCGACCAGATCCAGGGCTTCTTCGACTTCCCGGTCAACCATCTGTACGCCAGCTACGACTTCCTGGTCATCCTGAAAAAACTCCAGCGCCAGTTCAAGGACACCCTTACGCTGGCCGCTCCCGATATGGGCGGCGCCAAGCGCGTCCATGCCTACGCCAAGAACCTCCATACCCCGGTCGTTATCTGCCACAAGACCCGCGCCCGGGCCAATGTCGTGGAACGGATCACCCCTATCGGTGAAGTGGAAGGCCGTGACATTGTCATTATCGACGACATCATCGACACCGCCGGCACCCTTACGGAAGCCGCTAACGAACTGCTGAATCGTGGCGCCAACAGCGTCCGTGCTTTCGCCACCCACCCTGTCCTTTCCGGCCCGGCCTACGAGCGCATCGACAAGAGCGCCCTCACGGAAGTCTATGTCACCGACACCATTCCGCTGGACCCCGCCAAGAAGGAATTCCAGAGTAAGTTCCGCGTTGTTTCTCTTGCCGACACCTTCGCCCGGATGATCCAGCGCGTCTACAATTACCAGCCCATCTCTTCCGAATTCCCGCTGTAAGGCTTATGAAAACCCTGCTTGCCGCCATTCTGTTCGTCGGTCTCGCCGTGCTGCTGCTCGGGGTGAATATCTTCTTTTTCCATCGGCCTTTCCCCGACGGAGAGATTTCCACCAATCCCGAAATGCGCAAGCGGGGGATCAAGTGTGCCAAGCAGGAAGAGCTGGAACTGCTCCGGGAACAGAAAGGGAAGAAAGTCTGCGACGGTAACTTTTCGGACGCCTGTGCCAGCTGCGGCCTTTACAACAAAGAATGAAAGAGATTGTCTTTATTGTCAATCCCATTTCCGGAGGGAAAGACAAATCCGGTATTCTCAAAGCCGTCGAGAAACATCTTGACGGCTCACTTTATCACGCCCGCGTGGTCTTTACCGAAAGGGCCGGACAGGCCGAAGAACTGTCCCGCAACCTCAAGGCCGACGTCGTCGTGGCCGTCGGGGGGGACGGGACGGTAAGCGAAGTGGCCCGCGGCCTGGTGGGCAGCGAGAAGACCCTGGGCATCATTCCCTGCGGCAGCGGAGACGGCCTGGCGCTGCATCTGGGAATCAGCCGGATTCCCGCCCGTGCCATAAACACGCTCAATGAAGGCTGCGTGACCCGTATCGACGCCGCCACCTTGGACGGGAAGTATTTCTTCTGTACAGCCGGCATGGGCCTGGATGCCGACGTGAGCCTGGAATTCGCCCGCTCCACCCGGCGGGGCCTTTCCCGTTACATTGCCCTGGCCTGGGAGGAGTGGAAAAACCATCCCGGAGACCTGTACACCATCAAAGGGTCCAATGGCGAGACCTGGTCGGGCAAGGCGGTCTTCCTGACGGTGGCCAATGCCAACCAGTGGGGAAACCAGGCGCGCATCGCCCCTATGGCATCCCTGCAGGACGGCCTGCTGGATGTCATCGCCGTCCGTCCTTTCTCCACGTTAGAAATCCCCGACCTCGCCACCCGCCTGATGACAGGCCTGGCTCCGACCAGCCGGCATTTCCTGCACTTCAGCGGTTCCGCTTTCCATATTTCCCGATCCCGTCCGGGAGCCATCCACTGTGACGGAGATCCCTTCGAGGGCGGCACGGAGTTTGACCTTTCCGTCTCGAAAGATGCCTTGAAGGTCCTTGTTCCATCTTCCAGACAGAAAAAGCTATGAAGCGATTTTTTACCGTAACCGGCCAGGTGTTGGGAACGCTGGTGACGCTGATGTTTCTCCTGGTTGTCATAACGGGCGTAAGTCCGGTTTATGACTTCCGCCCTCCGCGTCCTTTCAGCGGTCCGGATATTTTCAACCCGTACAGCACCTTGGATACCGCCGCCCGCTGGAAGCGGGCCAATTTCCACACCCACACCCGCGTGAAAGGCCCCTGGCCCGTGAATGAATGTCCTTACGATGCCGCGTACACCGACAGCGTCCTCCGGAGCCTGGGCTACGACATCGTCACCTTTTCCAACCACAACGAAATCACGCCGCACCCGTACGACAGCACCCTCCAGGTGAATGTGTATGAACAGGGTTACAGTCCCTTCAAGTTTCACAAACTGGTATTCGGCAGCCCTTCCGTGAAGCATTGGGATCCGCTGCTGCCCATGCTTACGTCGCAGATGCAGTTCGAACTCGTCCGCCTGGGCCGCGATGCCGACTTCATCCAGATCAACCATCCCTACCGGACCGTAGGAATCACGTCTGAGCGCATGGCGCTTCTGTCGGGCTATCAGCTGATGGAACTGGACACAAACATCAGCACGGAGAACGAGTACTGGGACGCGGCGCTGAGTGCCGGGCACTACAGTTTCGGCCTGGCCAACGACGACCTGCATCACCCGGAACAGCACTGGAGTACGGCCATCCGCTGCAACTTTATCCAGACCCCTTCAGGTTCCTGGGCCGACCTGCGGGAAGCGCTGCGGAAAGGCTGCTTCTATGCCATGCGCGTGCCCGATTACGGAAACGGAGACTGGACCGTCAAGCGGGAGAAAAACCGGGAACTGCCCGCCGTCGAGGACATCGGCCTGGAAGGGGACCGGATTTATCTGCGCCTTTCGCAGAAAGCCGACAGCATCCGCATCAACGGCTCGGGGCACCGGACGCTTCTGATGGCCGAGGATACCTGCAGCATCCGCTACCGGCTTCCGGAAACGGAGCCCTATGCCCGTATAACGGCGTTTTTCGCGGACGGCGCGGTCATTTACACCAATCCTTTCGCCCGCTACGACGCGTCGGCCCAGGACAGTCCTTATGACAGCACTCCGCAGCCTGTGAACTGGCCGCTGACCGTCGTGTTCAACCTGCTGCTGGCCCTCCTCTGCGCGGGTGCGGTGCGGCTGCTTATCAGACTCTGGAAATGATTTTCAAGGAAAAAGCCTCTCTGGCCCTGTACAGCCTCGTTTTGAGCGTATACACGGTGTGCGCTTTCCATATCCCGTTCTTCACCTATCTGCTGCAGCATCAGGAAGGTGGGTTCAACGGCGTGGTCCTCTTCGTCACGGCGGCGCTCCTGCTGCTCTCGATCAATTTCGCCTTCTATTTCCTGCTGGTGTTCCTTCTGCGGAAAGTGGGGAAGGTCATCCTTGCGTTCACGCTCTTCGGCGACGCCGTCATGCTCTATTTCGTGAACACCTACAATGTGCTGGTCACGGACGAGATGATGGGAAATGTACTCGCCACACAGTATTCCGAAGCCTCCGGATTCTTCTCCTGGGCGTTTGTCCTGTATGTCCTCGTACTGGGCGTGATTCCCATGCTGTATGTCTTCGGCCGCAAGCTGGATTACGGCAGTTGGAAGGGCTTTGCGGGGTTTGTGGGTGGAGCTTTGGGACTCGTCGCGCTCCTTGTCTTCGGGAATATGAAGAACTGGCCCTGGATAGACCGCAACTCCACTGAACTGGGCTCCCTGATCGCTCCCTGGTCCTATATTGTGAACACCTTCCGCTATGAGGCGGGAAAGCGGCAGAAGGAGGTGAAGGAAATCCCCTTGCCGGATCCCGTGTCGGTCTCCGACAGCCGGGACGTGTGCATCCTCATTATCGGCGAGTCGGCCCGCAGGGACCATTTCTCCCTGTACGGGTACGGGAAGGAGACCAACCCCTACACTTCCCGCGATTCCGTGACGGCCTATGTGGCCGACGCCTCCGCGACATACACCCGCGCCGGCGTAAAGGCCATCCTGGAGTATAAGGACACGCCCGAGCTTTACGAGATCCTGCCCAATTATCTTGAACGGGCGGGGGTGGATGTTTTCTGGCGCACGTCCAACTGGGGCGAGCCGCCGGTCCACACGGAAAAATACTACCGCAAGCAGGACCTGAAAGCGCGTTTTCCCGAGGCCGATGACCGCTATGACGGCATTCTCTGGGAAGGCCTGCGGGAAGATATCGCCGGGAGCGAAGCGGAAAAAGTGTTCGTGGTGGTGCACACTTACACCAATCACGGGCCGTCGTATTTTGGGAACTATCCGCCTGAGTTCGAAGTGTTTACGCCTGTCAATCCGTCGGTCGAGATGGGGAAGGTGAGCCAGGACGAACTCTTCAACGCTTACGACAACAGCATCGTGTACACGGACTGGCTGGTCCATCAGAGTATCGAAATCCTCCGGAGCCTGCCCGACCGCCGCGGCTGCGTACTGTTCGTCTCCGACCATGGCGAGTCCCTGGGCGAGAACAATCTGTACATGCACGGCGTGCCCATGGCCATGGCTCCGCGTGAGCAGATTGAGATTCCTTTCGTGGTCTGGGCACCGGACGAGCGGCTTAAGCCCCTCGACAAGGTGGGACAGCACCATGTTTTTCACTCGGTTTTGCATTTCTTCGGCATCGAGTCGCCCGTTTTTGACGAAGAAATGTGTATCTTTGCAGACTGAAAACAGAATTAGTTATGGCATTAGTAGCGATAGTCGGGAGACCGAACGTAGGAAAATCGACGCTGTTCAACCGTCTGGTGGGCATGCGTCAGGCAATCGTGGATGAAACAGCCGGCGTCACCCGCGACCGGCATTACGGGAAATGCGAGTGGAACGGCCGTGAATTCTCGGTGGTGGACACCGGCGGCTATACCTCCAATTCGGATGACGTTTTTGAAGATGCCATCCGCCGTCAGGTAGGCATCGCCATTGAAGAGGCCGACGTGGTCCTTTTCATGTGCGAAGCGGCCACCGGCATCACAGACTACGATGCCGAAATCGCCGACCTTCTGCGCCGGAGCAAAAAGCCTGTCGTCCTGTGTGTCAACAAGGTGGACAGCGGCGAGAAAATGTACGACGCCTTTGACTTCTACGCCCTCGGCCTGGGAGAAGTGTGGAGCATATCGGCCGCCAACGGCAGCGGTACCGGCGACCTCCTTGACGAAATCCTGAAGGTCCTCCCCGAGGACACCCGTGCCGACGACGACCACGCCGACCTTCCGCACATCGCCATCGTCGGCCGTCCGAACGTTGGCAAGAGTTCCCTGACGAACGCCTTGCTCGGCGAGGAACGCAACATCGTGACGCCCGTCGCCGGCACGACCCGTGATTCCATTTCCACCTATTACAACAAATTCGGCCATGAATTCATGATCGTGGATACGGCCGGCATGCGTAAAAGGGGCAAGGTGACCGAGGACCTGGAATTCTATTCCGTCCTGCGGGCCATGCGCACCATCGAGCATTCGGATGTTTGCATCCTGATGATTGACGCCACCCTGGGAATGGAGGCGCAGGATATGAACATTTTCAATGTCATCCAGAAAAACCGCAAAGGCTGCGTGATTGTCGTAAACAAGTGGGACCTTTTCGAAAAGGAGACCAACACCATGCGGGATTACACGGAAGCCCTCAAAGCCCGTCTGGCGCCGTCCAATGACATTCCCGTCATCTTCACTTCCGTCCTGAACAAGCAGCGCATCCTGGACGTGCTGGATGCCGCCGCCCGTGTAGCGGAGAACATGTCCCGGAAGATTCCCACCTCCCAGCTCAACGACGCCATGCTCCCGGAAATCGAGAACTATCCGCCGCCTGCATGGAAGGGCAAGTACATCAAGATCAAGTACGTGACCCAGCTTCCCACCCGCACGCCGCAGTTTGCCTTCTTCTGCAACCTGCCCCAGTGGGTGAAAGACCCTTACAAGCGTTTCCTGGAAAACAAGCTCCGCCAGCACTTCGACTTCGAAGGCTGCCCCATTCAGATCTATACGCGGGCCAAGTAGCCCCAGCTTTTGCCAGCCCAAACTAATTCATTCCAAATATGTTCGACGCAAAAAAAACGAAGGACGCATGCGTCCGGTGGATCCGGGAATGGTTCGACGAAAACGGCCCTTCCTGCAATGCCGTGCTGGGCATTTCCGGCGGCAAGGACAGCAGTATCTGTGCGGCCCTCTGTGCAGAAGCACTGGGAAAGGAACGGGTAATCGGGGTTACCATGCCCAACGGCGTGCAACCCGATATCGACGACTCCGTCAGGCTGATCCGGCACCTGGGCATCAAGAGCTACAATGTCAATATCGGCCAGTCTTTCGAGGCTTTGATGGCGGAGGTTGAGGCCGCCCTGGGACATCCGGCATCGGCCCAGACGCGCATCAACATGGCGCCCAGGCTCAGGATGACTGCAGTGTATGCCGTTTCCCAGAGTAACAACGGCCGGGTGGTCAATACCTGCAATCTCTCGGAGGACTGGGTGGGCTACAGCACCCGCTACGGTGACGCGGCCGGCGATTTCTCCCCTCTGGGCGGACTGACAGTGGCCGAGGTGAAAGCCATCGGCGATGTCCTGGGACTTCCGGAGGATCTTGTGCACAAGACGCCCTCCGACGGCCTGTGCGGCAAAACGGACGAGGATAACCTGGGCTTCACCTACGCCGTCCTGGACAAGTACATCCGGACAGGCGTGTGCGAGGATCCCCGGATGAAAGCCCTTATCGATCACAAGCACGTGACCAATCTGTTCAAACTGAAACCCATCCCGCATTTCGATCCGCAACTGTAGGAAAAAATCCGTGGAATTTTCCACGGATTTTTTTTAACTTTGTAATGCTATGGAAACGCGGGATTATATGGACCTTTTGGAGCTGCAGCTCCGCATAAAGGAAGGAGTGGCGGAGGCCTTCCCCGGAAAGTACTGGGTAAAGGCCGAAATCAGCTCCTGGAGCCCCCGCGCCAACGGCCACTGCTATCTCACGCTCACCCAGTCCAGGGGTGGAAAACCCATCGCGGAAACCCGCGCCATGATCTGGAAGTGGCATTATCCCCAGATCAAAGCCTTCTTCGAGCAGACCGCCGGCCAGGCCCTCCAAGCGGGCATTACTGTCCTTGTCCGGGTGCAGGTGAGTTTCAGCGAACTCTATGGCATCAGCCTTTTTATCGACAGCATCGACCCGGCGTTCACGCTGGGAGAAAAAGCCCTGGAGCGTAAACGGGCCATCGAAAAGCTGACGGCCGAGGGGTACATGGACCTGCAAAAGGAACTGGCCCTGCCGGACGTCCCTTACCGCCTGGCCGTCATCACATCGGCCACCGCTGCCGGCTACGGCGATTTTCAGCACCATCTGCTCTGCAACCCGGAAGGATATGTCTTCCGGCTGGACCTTTTCGAAGCCCTCATGCAAGGGGAACAGGCCCCTGCATCCATCATGGCCGCCATCCTGGAAGCCTCGGAACAGCCGTATGACGCCATCCTGATCCTTCGCGGCGGCGGCTCGGAACTGGATCTTTCCTGCTTCGACGACTTCAACCTCGCCGTCACCATCGCCACCTGTCCCGTCCCGGTGGTTACCGCCATCGGCCATGACAAAGATGTCCATATTGCCGACATGGTGGCACACACGGCCGTAAAAACGCCCACCGCATTGGCCGACCTGTTCCTGGACGCGCTTTCCGCACAGGACGAGGCGGCTGAGCGCCTTATGCAGCGGATTGCCGCTGCGGCCGCCCGGCTCACCGGCCGTGCGGAACTGCAGCTGAAGTCCCTCGACGGGCAGATTCAGCGCAGCGTCCAGCGCCGTCTGGGAGAAATGGAACGCGTTGCCTCCGAAGCCTATTCGCGGATCCGCCTGGCCTTCTCCCGCAAGTGGTCCCTGCATGAGAATGCCCTGCTCAGGGCGGCGGGCCGTATCTCCAAAGGCCTTCTGGGCAAGTACAACCAGGTGGCCAGGCTGGCCGATGCCGCCGTTCACCGGCTCAAGTTTGCCGCATCGGCCCGGGTAAGCCAGGAAATCAGCGCCATCGCCCTGAAAGAGGCTCGCATCAAAGCCACGGATCCTCGCAACATCCTGTCGCTGGGTTATGTGCTGGTTACCGGAAAAGACCACCAGATCCTGAAGACCGTGGAAAAGGTCTCCCGCGGAGACCGGATCGGCGTCCGTTTCCAGGACGGCTCCCTTTCCGCAAAGGTGGACGAGGTCTACTCCGACAAGATTGACAATGATAAAGTTCAAATAGCATGAGTGAAAAGTTCGACTATGCAAAGGCGGTCGCCGAGTTGGAGGAGATTGCCGCAAAAGTGGAGAATCCGGAAACCAAACTGGATGACATCGACGCCCTTGTGGGGCGCAGCAAGCAGCTCCTGAAACAGTGCCGGGAGTATCTGCGCAGCGTAAAAGACAAGATTGATTCCCTGGACAAGGAGTAAACTATGAAGAAAATCTACCAGACAGACCCCTGGCTCCTTCCTTTCAAGGACGCCATCGACCAGCGGCACAGCCGCATCCTCCAGATGAAGCGCCACATTGCCGGCGACGGTCTCCTGAAAGACGCCGTGAACAACCACCTGTATTACGGCCTGCACCGTGGGGCGGACGGCAGCTGGGTTTTTCGTGAATTCGCACCCAATGCCAACCGGATTTACCTGATCGGCGACTTCAACAACTGGAAACGGACCGACGCCTACGCCCTGAAGCCCGTCGGCTCAGGCAACTGGGAGCTGGTTATCCCGGAGCTGTTCCTTCAGCACGGACAGCTGTACAAACTCTATATCGAGTGGCCCGGGGGCGGGGGAGAGCGCATTCCCTCTTACGCCACCCGCGTCGTCCAGGACGATGTCACAAAGGTCTTCAGCGCCCAGGTCTGGGATCCCGAACCCTATGTCTGGAAGCATGCCCATGCCGGCCGCCGTCCCCATCCGATGATTTACGAATGCCATATCGGCATGGGTACGGAGAAGGAGAAAGTGGGGACCTTCGAGGAATTCCGCCGGGACGTCCTGCCCCGCGTGAAAAAACTGGGCTACGACACCCTTCAGATCATGGCCTTGCAGGAGCATCCCTATTACGGTTCCTTCGGCTATCAGGTGAGCAATTTCTTCGCCCTGTCTTCCCGCTTCGGTACGCCCGAAGAATTCAAGGCGCTGGTGGACGACGCCCACGGCAAGGGAATTGCCGTTGTCATGGACATTGTCCACAGCCACAGTGTCAGCAACACCCTGGAAGGCCTCTCCGAATTCGACGGAACGGACCACCTGTACTTCTACAGCGGCCCGCAGGGCCAGCATCCCGCCTGGGGGTCCCGCTGCTTTGACTACGGAAAAGACGAAACCAAATACTTCCTCCTCTCGAACGTGAAATTCTGGATGGAGGAATACCACATCGACGGATTCCGTTTCGACGGTGTCACCTCCATGCTATACTGGGACCACGGTCTCGGGAAAGACTTCGGCAATTACTCCCTTTACTTCGACCAGGGCGTGGACGAGAATGCCGTCACCTATCTTTCCCTCGCCACCCAGCTGGTGAAGGAGATAAACCCTGCCGGCATCACCATCGCGGAGGATGTCTCCGGCATGGCCGGCCTGGCTGCTCCATTGTCGGCCTATGGCGTCGGCTTCGACTTCCGCATGTCCATGGGCGTCGCGGACCACTGGATCAAATGGATCAAGGAACGCAGCGATGAGCAGTGGTCCATGGGCGAAGTCTGGTGGGAACTCACCAACAAACGGGCCGACGAAAAGACCATCTCCTATGCCGAATGCCACGACCAGGCCCTTGTCGGCGACAAGACCATTATCTTCCGCCTCATGGACAAGGAGATGTATTTCTCGATGAACAAAGGTTCGCAGAACAGCATCGTGGACCGCGGCATCGCCCTCCACAAACTCATCCGCCTGGTGACGGCCGCCACCGCCGGCGACGGCTACCTGAATTTCATGGGCAACGAGTTCGGCCATCCCGAATGGATTGACTTCCCCCGCGAAGGAAACGGCTGGTCGTTCAAGTATGCCCGCCGCCAGTGGTCCCTGGCCGACAACGCCCTCCTGCGCTACAGGGATCTGCAGAACTTTGACGAGGCAATGGTCCACCTCATCCGTGCCGAAGGCCTGCTCTTCGAAAAACCGGAACTTCTGGTGGCCGATGAACAGAAGAAAATCTTGATTTTCAGACGGAAAAACTGTATCTTTGCGCTGAATTTCTCCCCTGCCGGCTCCTTTGCCGATTATGGCTTCTCAGCCCCCGCAGGAGACTATGTGAACATCCTGGACAGCGACCAGCCGCAATTCGACGGTTTCGGCCGCCTGGTTCAGGGTGAACACCATGTCACGATACCGGAGAAATGTCCCAACGGCAACCAGGCCTACAGCCATACCCTGAAGCTGTACCTGCCTGCCCGTTGCGCTGTGGTTTTGAAGCAAGTATAAACACATATTTATGGCTTTTTTGAAATTCAACAAGTCGGAACTCGTCAACCTCTCCTATTCCTTGAAACGGGAGATTATCCTGACGAGTAAAACCGGCGCGTACTGCAACACGTCCATCGTGACGTGCAATACGCGGCGGTATCACGGCCTCCTGGCAGTTCCGGTAGAGAAGTTCGACGGATACCGCCATCTGCTGCTGAGTTCCCTCGATGAGAGCCTGACCCTCCGCGGCAAGCGGTTCAACCTGGGAATCCACTGCTACGGGGACATCTACGATCCCCGCGGCCACAAGTACATCGTGGACTTCGACGCAGACCCCGTTCCCGCCATCACGTACAAGATCGGTGAAATTGTGTTCCGGAAGAAGATTGTCCTCACTCCGGACAACAATCAGCTCCTGATCCAGTACGAACTGGTGAACGCCCCTGCCAAGGTAAAACTGGAACTGAAGCCTTTCCTGGCTTTCCGCAATGTCCATGACCTGACCGGAGAGAATGCCGCCGCCCGCACCGGGTTCACCCCCGTCCAGAACGGCGCCGCATTCAATCTTTACGAAGGTTTTCCTGACCTGAACCTCCAACTGAACACTTCATCCGCCCAGTTCAAGTACAATCCGCTCTGGTACAAGGGCATCACCTATTCGGACGAGATGCGCCGCGGCTTCGACTGCCGCGAGGACCTCTGGGTCCCCGGTGTCTTTGAAGTCGAGATGCACAGCGGCGACAGCATCGTCTTCTCCGCTGCGGCCGGAGAACCGGTCAGTGCCACCTCCCTGAAACGCCGTTTCACTGCCGTAGTGGACAAGATCGGCCCCATCACCTCCTTCCACGACCAGCTGGTCCGCCAGGCCGACGCCCTCATCCGCGAGGACGGTGGCGTCAAGCGCATCGTCGCCGGTTACAGCTGGCTGTACACGGGCCTTCTGAGAGAGACCCTGTTCGCCCTTCCCGGCCTCACCCTTTACGGAAAAAACAACCCCAAGGAGTTTGAAGAGATCCTGGACAACCTGATTGCCGCCAACCAGGAGCGCCTGCAGCGCCGCACCACACAGGTGGAGGCTCCGCTCTACATGGCTGTCACCCTGCAGCAGTATATCGCTTTCGGGGCCAAGGACAAGGAAGTCTGGGCCAAGTACGGTCCTGTCATCAAGGGCATCCTGGAGAGTTACCTGCCCGGCGTGCGCCAGGAAGTGGCCATGCAGCCCAACGGCCTCCTGTGGGCCCAGAAAGACGGCGTCGCCCTTACCTGGATGAATGCCTACATTGGCGGCCGCGCCGTCACCGAGCGTCCCGGCTATCAGGTGGAGACCAACGCCCTCTGGTACAATGCCATCTGCTTCGCCCTCTCCCATGAGAAGAAGGGGAGTGCCTTTGCAAAGAAATGGACTCCGGTCAAGGAACTGGTGGAACAGAACTTCGAATCCACCTTCTGGAACCCCGACCTGGGCTTCCTCGCCGACTATGTCGACGGCGGCGGCCAGCACATGGAACTGCGTCCCAATCAGCTCTGGCCCGTTTCCCTGGACTACCGCTGCGTCAGTGACGAGGTCATCGGCTCCGTAATGCGGATCGTGAATGCGGAACTGATCACCCGCCGGGGCGTCCGTTCCCTGAGTCCCCGTGACATCCGTTACAAGGGTGTCTACGAAGGCTCCCAGATCGACCGCGACCTCGCTTACCACAACGGCTGCGCCTTCCCGTATCTGCTGGCCCAGTACTGCTACGCCAGCTTCAACATGATCGGAAAGAACTTCATCGGCCGGGCCGAATGGGTTACCAAAGGCTTCTACGAAGACCTCTCCAAGCACGGTATCGGCGCCTTCTCCGAACTTTACGACGGAGACCCGCCCCACGAGCCGCACGGCGCCATCCTGTCGGCCATGACCACGTCCGCGCTTCTGAATATCAACTGGCTCATCGATAAATACAGGGAGGAGTAAGCTATGCGAGTACTTATGTTTGGCTGGGAGTTTCCTCCCCATATCGCCGGCGGTCTGGGCACTGCCTGCGAAGGTATCGTAAAAGGTCTGGCCTACAACGGCGTCGAAACACTGTTCGTCATGCCCTCCGCCTCCGGAGACGAGGACCAGAGCGCAACCACCATCATCAACGCCTCGGACGTAGCCGTCGACACGGTGTCCGAATCTGTGGAAGAATACCTGGACAAGGTGAAATTCATCCACATCGGCACCAATATGATCCCTTATGCCGACCCTCAGGAATTCAGCCGCCTGGTGGAAGAGGAAAAGCGCCGTCAGGTGAAGGATTTCTCCATCAGCTATGGCCAGAAGTACAAATTCTCCGGCAAGTACGGCTCCAACCTCATGGAAGAAGTGGCCCGTTACGCCATGGTGGGCGGCACCATCGCCCTCCAGAGGAAGGACGAATTTGACGTCATCCACGCCCACGACTGGCTCACTTACTATGCCGGCATCGCCGCCAAGGAACTCACCGGCAAGCCCCTGGTGGTCCATGTCCACGCCACCTCCTTCGACCGGGGCAGCGTTGACAATATCGACACCCGCGTTTTCGCCATCGAGAAGAAAGGCATGGAAATCGCCGACCGCGTCGTCACCGTGAGCGACCTTACCCGCAACATCGTCATCAGCCGCTATGGCATCGACCCTGCGAAGGTGGTCACCGTCCACAATGCCGTGGACTTCAGCGGCCGTGAGAACCTTCAGGTGGAACGCGGCGTCAAAGACCCCGTGGTCACGTTCCTGGGCCGGATCACCTACCAGAAAGGTCCGGAATACTTCATTGAAGCTGCGGCCAAGGTGCTCAAGCGCACCAAGAAAGTCCGCTTCGTGATGGCCGGCAGCGGCGACATGATGAACCGGGCCATCCGGCATGCCGCCCGCCTCGGAATCAGCGACCGTTTCCATTTCACGGGTTTCCTCCGCGGCATGGACGTGCAGAAGATGTTCGCCCTTTCGGACGTCTACGTCATGCCTTCCATCTCGGAACCCTTCGGCATTTCTCCGCTGGAGGCCATGCGTACCGGCGTCCCGTCCATCATCTCCAAGCAGTCCGGCGCGGCGGAAGTGCTGCACTACGCCTTCAAAGTGGACTTCTGGGATGTGGATGCCATGGCCGATGACATCTACGCCCTCCTCAAATACCCGGCTTTGGCCCGCTTCAGCGCCCGCATGGGCTTTGACGAGGTGAACGCCCTCAAGTGGAATGGCGCCACCGCGAAACTCAAGAAAGTTTATGAATCAGTAGTAAAATAGTCGATTATGGCAACCAAGAGCATCTGCCTGTATTTCCAGGTCCATCAACCTACCCGGCTCCGCCTGTACAGATTTTTCGATATCGGCAAGGATTCGCATTACTATGACGATTTTGCCAACCGCACCATCCTGCGCCGCGTGGCCCAGAAGTGCTATCTTCCCATGAACCAGCTCATGCTGGATCTGATCAACCAGTACAAGGGCAAATTCAAGATTGCCTATTCCATCTCCGGCAGCGCCCTGGAGCAGTTCCAGCGCTTCGCCCCGGAAGTGATTGACAGTTTCAAGGCCCTTGCCGCCACCGGCCGTGTGGAATTCCTCGCCGAAACCTACTACCACTCCCTGGCTTCCCTAGGTTCGGAGTCCGAATTCCGTCACCAGGTCGCCAAGCACGCCGCCAAGATCGAGGAACTGTTCGGTGTCACTCCCGTGACTTTCCGCAACACGGAACTCATCTACTCCAACGGCATCGGCGAAATGGTCTATGACATGGGCTACAAAACCATGCTCACCGAAGGCGCCCGCCACATCATGGGCTGGCAGAGCCCCAATTTCGTCTATACGGGAGAAACCCAACCCCGCCTGAAGCTCCTCCTCCGTAACTACAACCTCTCCGACGACATCGCCTTCCGTTTCTCCGACAAGGGTTGGAACATGTGGCCTCTGACCGCCGACAAATACGTAAACTGGATGAAGGAGAGCGCCAAGGAAGGGGATGTGGTGAATCTGTTCATGGATTACGAGACCTTCGGCGAACACCAGAAAGAGGAGAGCGGAATCTTCGAATTCATGAAGGCGCTTCCCGGTGCCGTCCTTGCCGACGGTACCTTCGGCTTCGCCACGCCCGCCGAGGTGGTGAAGAAATACAAACCCGTCTCCGACATCGCCGTGGAAGACCCTATCTCCTGGGCCGACGAAGAGCGCGACCTCACGGCCTGGCTGGGTAACGAACTCCAGAGCGAAGCCTTCTCCAAGGTCTACGCCATGACGGAGAAACTCTCCATCGTGAACGACCCTGAACTGTGGGAAGACTTCGGCCACCTGCAGGAGAGCGATCACTTCTACTACATGTGCACCAAGTTCTTCTCTGACGGGGAAGTGCACAAATATTTCAATCCGTACGACACTCCGTACGAGGCTTTTATCAATTACATGAATGTCATTTCTGACTTCCAGATCCGCCTGGACGAAAAGCGGGCTGCCCTGGATGTGAAGGAAACCGTGACCGAAGAACTTACGGCAAAACCGGTGAAAAAGAAAGTGGCGAAGAAGAAATAATTTGATGGCAAATAAAAAAGAACTGTTACAACCGGACTATCTGTTCGAAGTAAGTTGGGAAGTATGTAATAAGGTGGGTGGTATCTATACCGTAATCGCCACCAAAGCATTGTATCTTCAGTCCCGTCTGGGACGGCATCATATCTTTATCGGCCCGGATGTGTGGATGCACCGGGCCGGTAATCCGGATTTCTTGGAGGACCCCCGTCTGCTGCGTTCCTGGCGTGACCAGGCGCAGAGCGAAGGCCTCCGTTTCCGTGTGGGCCGATGGAATATTCCCGGCAAGCCCATCGCCATCCTGGTGGACTACAAGACCCTCCTCCCGCAGGCCGACGATATCCTCACAGGCCTGTGGAAAGATTTCGGTGTGGACTCCATCTCCGGCAACTGGGACTACAAAGAGTCGGCCGTCTTCGGCTATGCCGCCGGAAAGGTGATCGAGAGTTTCTGGAACTACAACATCGAGTCGGGGGAGAAGACGGTAGCCCAGTTCCACGAATGGCAGACCGGCGCCGGTATCCTCCAGCTCAAGCGTTCCGGCATCCCTGTCGCCACGGTTTTCACCACCCATGCCACCATGATGGGCCGGTGCCTGGCCGGAAACAACCTCCCGCTGTACGACAGCCTGTCCTCTTATGATGCAGACGAAATGGCCCGCCGCTTCAATGTGACGGCCATCCATTCCCTGGAGAAGAATTCGGCCCAGAATGCCGATGTGTTCACCACCGTGAGCGAAATCACCGCCCGCGAATGCGCCCGTTTCCTTGGACGCCCGGTGGATATCGTTACGCCCAACGGATTCGAGAACAGCTTCACCCCCGCTTCCGACGAGGAGTATGTACGCCTGCATGACGCCGCGCGCGAGCGGCTGGTGGAGGTGGCCGGGGCCATGAGTGCGGAGCAGGTGCCCTCGGATGCCATCTTTATCGGCATCGGCGGCCGTTACGAATACCGGAACAAGGGAATCGATGTGTTTATCGACGCCCTCGCCAAGCTGAACCGCTCGGACTATGACGGCCGTAGCATCCAGGCTTTCATCATGATTCCTTCCGGCCATCACGGACCGGATAAAGAACTGGTAAACAAGCTTTCCGGCGACGGAAATCCCCATTATCAGACCAGCACTTCGCATTATCTGATGAATGCGGAGTACGACATCATTACCCGCCGTTTCCGGGAAGCAGGCTTGACGAATGCCATCGGAGACAAAGTGAAAGTCTTCTTCATCCCGTCCTACCTGAACGGTGACGACGGCGTGTTCAATATGCGTTATTACGACATCCTGTGCGGCCTGGACCTGGCCCTCTTCCCGTCGTATTACGAACCTTGGGGTTACACCCCGCTGGAGGCCCTGGCCTTCCGTGTGCCCACCCTCACGACAACCCTTGCCGGTTTCGGTCTCTGGGTACGCTCCCATTACAAGAAAGAGCATCCCGGCATCACCGTGCTGGACCGTACCGACTCCAATTACGACGAGGTGGTGGATGGCGTCGTGGCCCGTGTCCGCGAGATTGCTTCCCTGGACCGCGAGACCCGCGACCAATACCGTGAAAATGCCCGTGAAGTGGCACAGATCGCCCTTTGGGAGAATCAGATTATCTACTATCAGGAAGCTTACTCCCAGGCCCTTGGCAAGGTCCAGGGGCAGTTGAGCACCTATAAAACGAAAGAAAAAACGATGCAATATTCGAAAAAAGACGTGGCGAACCCCACATGGAGAACGGTGCTTGTGACCCGTCATCTCCCCGAAAAGCTTTCCCGGCTTGAAAAACTCGCAAAGAACCTCTGGTGGTGCTGGAACGAAAGCGCCAAAGACCTTTTCCGCTCCATCGACCCTGAGGTCTGGCATGCTTCCGGCCACAATCCGCTGGTTGTGTTGGATACCGTGAGTATCAAGCGTTTCCAGCAACTTTCCGAGGATGAGTCCTTCCTTGCGAAGATGAAGACCGTGTTGGACGAATTCGACACCTATATGGCTGCAAAAGCCAAGAGGACCGACCCCTCCATCGCTTACTTCTGCATGGAATACGGTCTGGATACCTCCCTGAAAATCTATTCCGGCGGTCTGGGTATCCTGGCAGGCGACTACCTCAAGGAAACTTCCGACATGAACGTGAATCTGGTGGCCGTGGGCCTGCTGTACCGTTACGGTTATTTCACCCAGGTCATTTCCGGCCAGGGTTACCAGGTGGCCAATTATGACGCCCAGGATTTCCTGAAAATCCCTGCCACGCCCGTGCTGGACGCCGATGGGAAATGGGTCACCACCAGCGTGGCCTTCCCCGGCCGTACCCTCAATGCCCGCATCTGGAAAGTGGAAGTCGGCCGTACCGACCTCTTCCTGCTGGACACCGACTACGAAGACAATATCCAGGAAGACCGCGAGGTGACGTATCACCTGTATGGCGGCAGCTGGGAGAACCGGCTCAAGCAGGAACTCCTGCTGGGTGTCGGCGGTATCCGTGCGCTCCGGAAAATGGGAATCGACACCCAGGTGTACCACTGCAATGAAGGCCATGCCGCCTTCATCGGCCTGGAGCGGCTGCGGGAATACATCGAGAAGAGCAATCTGGACTTTGCCGAGGCGCTGGAAATCGTCCGCGCCAGCTCGCTGTTCACGACCCATACCCCGGTTCCTGCCGGTCATGACGCTTTCGAAGAGGGTCTGCTGCGCCAGTATATCGGCCACTATCCCGAGCGTCTGAAGATTGACTGGGAAATGCTGATGTCCCTGGGTAAGGACAATGCCACCGACCCGCACGAGAAATTCTCCATGTCCAACCTGGCCGCCAATATCTCGCAGAATGTGAACGGTGTCTCCATGCTGCACGGCAAGGTTTCTCAGGACATTTTCGCCCACATGTATCCCGGCTATCTCCCTGAGGAACTCTTTGTGAGCTACGTCACCAACGGTGTCCATTATCCCACCTGGTGCGCTCCCGAATGGAAGCCGGTCCATGCCAAGGCTTTCGGCCCGGAATTCCTTACCCACCATTACGACAAGAAATGCTTCGAAGGCATTTTTGACGTCTCCGACGCCGAGGTCTGGGACGTGAAGAAAGAGCTCAAGCGCAAGCTCATCGACTTCCTGCATGAAAAGCTGCAGGACAAGTCCATCTCCCAGCACTATTCTCCCTCCGAGATTGTGACTATTCTGGACACCCTTCGGGACGATGTCCTCACCATCGGCTTTGCCCGTCGTTTCGCTACATACAAGCGTGCGACGCTCCTGTTCCGCGACCTGGACCGCCTGGACAAGATCGTGAACAACCCCGCACAGCCTGTGCAGTTCTTCTTTGCCGGCAAGGCCCATCCCGCCGACAAGGCCGGTCAGGACCTGATCAAGCAGATTGTGGACATCTCCAAGATGCCGCAGTTTATCGGCAAGATTGTCTTTATCCCCGGTTATGACATTACCGTCGCCAAGCGTCTGGTGCAGGGTGTGGATGTGTGGATGAACAACCCGACCCGTCCTCAGGAAGCCTCCGGTACTTCCGGTGAAAAGGCCGCCATGAACGGCACCATGCACTTCTCCGTGCTGGACGGCTGGTGGGTGGAAGGCTACAAGGAAGGCGCCGGCTGGGCCCTTCCCATCGAGCAGGCCTACGAGGACAACAACTATCAGAACGAGCTGGACGCCGCCACCATCTACCAGATTCTGGAGAATGACATTGTGCCCGCTTACTACAACGTAGACCGTACCACCGGCCGCAGCGCCGAATGGGTGGGATACATCAAGAACACCATCGCCCATGTCGCATGCAACTTCACCACCAACCGCATGCTGACGGATTACATGAACCAGTACTATGCTCCTCAGGCTGTGCGTGCCGCTTCCCTGAAAGAGGCTGATTTCGGCCTTGCCCGCAAGATCGCTGCCTGGAAGAAGCATGTCCGCCGTTCCTGGGACGACATCCAGGTGGTGGAAGTGAACGACCCGCAGGCTGCCTATGAACTCTCCGAACATAAGCAGATGCATCCTTCCGTTACCCTCTCCCTCGGCGACCTGCTTCCGGAAGAAGTGGGCGTAGAGTGCATTTTCGCCCAGACCGACAACCGCGGCCGGCTCCACATTGTGGATACGGTAGAACTGGAAGTGGAAGAGTTCAAGGACGGGGTGGCCAGATACACGGCTTCCGTGATGCCCGATAAGACGGGTGCCTACCAGCTGGGCCGCCGGATCTACGCGAAGAATGCCCTGCTGCCGCACCGCCAGGACTTTGAATGTGTAAAGTGGCTGTAGTAACAACCGGTTTCTTTGACGGTGTCCATCTGGGGCACCGTCATGTCCTTGAGACAGTGGTCTCCTTGGCCCGCGAAAGGGGCGAGGAGGCCGTTGTCGTTACTTTTTGGCCGCATCCCAGGACCGTCCTGCAGCAGGATGCGAGGGATTTCCGCATTCTGTCCACGCTGGAAGAGAAGAAGCGTCTCCTGGCCGACGCCGGCATCGACAGGGTGGAGATCCTTCCTTTCACCCGTGAATTCGCCGCCTTGAAGGCCGACGGGTACCTGCAACTGCTTGCGGACCGTTACGGCGCTTCGCTGGTTGTCATGGGATATGACAACAGGATAGGCAGTGACAGGCGTTCTGCGGAGGAAATGCGCGATTTGCCGATAATCCGCATCGTGGGCGAGTATCATCCGGATGAATCCATCTCTTCCACCCGGATCAGGAATCTGCTCATCCAAGGGAACGTGGAACGGGCCAATGCCATGCTGGGCTATCCGTACAGTCTGCACGGCGCGGTGGTGGCCGGAAACCGGATGGGAAGGACCATCGGCTTTCCTACGGCAAACATGCAGCTCTACGAGCCGCTGAAACTGGTGCCGGGGAACGGCGTGTATGCCGTTGAGGCAGAAGTGCTTGGAAGGTCATATATAGGGATGTGCAACATCGGCACCCGGCCGACGGTGGGCGGGACGGTCCGCACCATCGAAACCCATATCCTTGATTTTGACGAGGAAATCTACGGGCTGCCCATGACGGTACGTTTCCGGGAGCGCATCAGGGACGAACGGAAGTTCCCTTCCCTGGATGCTTTGCGGGAACAGTTGTTGGTGGATAATTCAAAAATAATTGCTATCTTTGCAAAGAAATCATAGCGCGACGGCTGACCATCGGCCGTCGGCTAATTTTTTGGTAAGAAGAAAAAATAGAATATGGCAATTGAAATGATGACCCAGGCCGGTCTTGACAAGATCAAGAAAGAACTGGCCGACGCACTGGCCCAGCGGCCGGTAATCTCCGCAGCCATCGCGGAAGCCCGTGAGAAGGGAGACCTTTCGGAAAATGCAGAATATGACGCCGCCCGCGACGCTCAGGGACTCTTGGAGGTGAAGATCGCCCGCCTGAAGGAAAAGGTCGCCAACGCCCGCGTAATCGACGAAAGCAAACTTTCCGCCGACACCGTGCAGCTCCTTTCCAAAGTGAAGGTGAAGAATCTGGCCAACAAGATGGTCATGAACTTCCAGATCGTCCCGGAATCCGAGGCCGATTTCTCCAAGGGCCTTCTTGCCGCCACTACTCCCATCGCCAAGGCCCTCATCGGCCACTCCAAAGGCGAAACCGTAGAGGCCAAAGTGCCCAGCGGAGTCATGAAATTTGAAATCCAGGAAATCACCCTCTGACGTATGGCTACCATTTTCACCAAAATCGCCAACGGCGAAATCCCGTCCTACAAATGCGCGGAAAATGATGATTTCTACGCTTTCCTGGACATTTCCCCGCTTGCGGAAGGTCATACCCTGGTCATCCCCAAACACGTAGAGGACGACTATATCTTCCATCTGGATGCCGCCACGTACGAAGGCCTCTGGAATTTTGCCCGCAAAGTGGCCGTCGCGCTCAAGGCTGCCGTTCCGTGCAAACGGGTTGGCGTAGCTGTCCTGGGCATGGAGGTCCCGCACACGCACATCCACCTGGTTCCCCTCCAGACAGAGGGAGACATGGACTTCCGTAAGGCCAAGCTGCAGCTGGAACCCGCCCGCATGCAGGAAATCGCACAAAAAATTTATGCCGAGTATGAGAAGCTTTAGCCGTCTCGCCGCTGCCGTCGCTGCTCTGGCAGCCGTTTTCTCCTGTGGGAAAAACACCACCATCGAAGGTACCCTTCACGAGGGTGCCGACCGGCAGGTCATCGTCAAACTGCTGGATGTGAACCGTTTCCAGGTGCTTGACACCGTGAAGACCAATGCTTCCGGCGCCTTTACCTACTCCCTGGACATTGAGCAGAACAAACCGGAATTCATCTACCTCTTCTACGGAGACCGTCAGATTGCCTCCCTGCTCCTGGAAAAAGGCGACAAGGTGAAGGTGGAAACCGACACCCTGGGCGTCTACACGGTCGAAGGATCGCAGGAGAGCCTCAAACTGCAGGCTGTGGAAAAGGATTACAGCGCATTCCTTCGTGAAATGTCCCAGATTCTCCAGAATCAGAACAATCCGGATGCCGCCCTGTCCCGCCGCTATGTCAGCTATTACCGTGACCGTCTCAAATACGTCGTATCCAATTCCCATTCCCTCACCGTGGTTCCCGTGTTGTTCCAGCAGGTGAATCCCAGTTCCCCGGTCTTCGGCCAGAATACGGACGGCATCCTGATGCAGAATGTCTGCGACTCCCTCAAGACGGTTTATCCCGAGTCTCGCTATGTCAAGGCCCTGGAAAAAGAGGCGCATCGCCGCATCGCCCAGATGGAGGTGGACGCCAAGGTGAACTCGGCCGAGGAGATCGGCTACCTGGACATTACGCTGCCCGGTATGGACGGGAAACCCGTCACGCTGAGCAGTGTCACATCCAAGGTGACCATGCTTTATTTCTGGGCTTCTACCGCCCAGCAGAACCTGTTCAACCTGGACGGACTGGTCCCTCTGTATGAGGAATTCCATAAGAAGGGCTTTGAGATCTATGCCGTTTCCCTGGATGCGGACAAGGCCAGCTGGGCCAGCGTGGTCCGGAACCAGAAGCTGCCCTGGGTGAATGTCTGCGATACCCGCGGGGTGCAGTCTCCTTACATCTCCTCTTACGGTATCGGCAGCCTTCCCATGGTCTGGTTCATCACCGACGGTGAGATTGACACCGACGTCCGGGTCCGTGACATCGCTTCCATCCGCGAATATCTGCGCCGTAAGCTCTGATGGCCCGTATCCTTCTTATCGAAACTTCCACTTCCGTCCTGTCCGTCGCTTTGTCCGAGGGCGGGACGGTGGTTTGTGAGCGCATCTCGGAGGAGCCCCGTCAGCAGGCTTCCCTTACCGCTCCGCTGGTAAAAGAAGTGCTGGACGGGCGTGGCCTCAAGGTGCAGGACTGCGATGCCATCTGCGTCAGTTCCGGTCCGGGGTCCTATACAGGGCTTCGGGTTGGGGTTTCCACGGCCAAGGGACTGGCTTTCGGCGCCGGCCTTCCGCTCATTGCCGTATCGACGCTGGATATCCTGGTGGCCGGTGTGGAGAACCCCTCGTCGTACCGTTACATCGTCCCCATGTTGGACGCCCGCCGGATGGAAGTATATACGGCGGTCTACAGTGCTGACGGAAAGAGACTTACAGACATCGAAGCCCGGATTGTCGACGCCGGGTCTTTCCAGGACCGGCTGGGGGAGGGGGATGTCCTTTTTGTCGGAGACGGAGCGCTCAAATGCAAGGACGTTCTGTCCCATCCCCATGCCCATTTCCTGGAAGCGTCTCCGCTGGCCGGGAACATGGCCGCGGCGGCGGAATCGGCTTTCAAGGACGGCCGGTTTGAGAATCTGGCCTATTTCGAGCCGTTCTACCTGAAGGATTTCGTCGCCACCGTTTCCCGGAAGGCGCTTTGGTAGACAGGCTACGAGGCCATCATCAGCAACTGTTTCAGATAGGGGAAAACGAAGTATCCCAGCTGTTTCAGGGGACCGTACAGGACGGATTCCTCCAGGAGCGCGTTGTTCACCAGCTCGAATTTGACATTGACTGTGTCGAAGAGGATGATGAGGGTGCCCAGGATGAGGGCGGTGGTGGTGAGGGCGAAAACCAGCCCCAGCGCTTTGTTGAGCCATCCGAGAGACGCCATCTCCGCCACCTTGGTGACCAGTTTGGCGATAAGGATGACGCCGATCAGGGCGGCCAGCAGGACAACGACAAATCCCAGGACATTCAGCACCGTTTCGGACACGGTGATGTACGCTTTCAATTTTTCACAGGCCAGGGCCGAAAAATGGAAGGCCAGCCACACGCTCGCAACCACGCCGACCAGGGAGATGGCCTGCTCCAGAAACCCTTTGGAAAGCCCGCGGATTACCCCGGGTATGAACAGTAAAAGCAGGGCGATGTCCAGTCCGTTCATATTGCCAATATCACTTAAAATGATTATCTTTGCAGTCTTAATAAACGGTTACAAAATTAGGAAAAATATATGACATTCAAAGAATATAAAGGGCTGGACCTTACCGGGACCGGGAATGAAATTCTTCAGAGATGGAAAAAGCTCCACGCTTTCGAGCGTTCGCTGGAGCTTCGGGAAGGTGCCCCCGAATTTATTTTCTTCGAAGGTCCGCCCAGCGCCAACGGCATGCCGGGTATCCACCATGTGATGGCCCGTTCCATCAAGGATTCCATCTGCCGTTACAAGACCCAGACGGGCTATAAAGTGAACCGCCGTGCCGGTTGGGACACCCATGGCCTCCCCGTAGAACTGGGCGTAGAGAAGAAGCTGGGCATCACCAAGGCCGACATCGGCAGCAAAATCAGCGTAGAGGAGTACAATGCCACCTGCCGCAAGGAGGTGATGAAGTATACCGCCGAATGGGAGAACATGACCGAGCGGGTAGGCTACTGGGTGGACATGAAAGACCCGTACATCACCTATGACAACCGTTACATCGAAACCCTCTGGTACCTCCTGAAAAAGATTTACGACAAGGGCCTCCTGTACAAGGGATACACCATCCAGCCGTATTCCCCGACAGACGGCACCGGCCTCAGTTCGCATGAGCTGAACCAGCCCGGCTGTTACAAGGATGTGTCGGACACCACCGCCACCGTCCAGTTCGAACTCATCAAGGACGGGCTTTCCCAGCCGCTGTTCGGCACGGAAACCCTGCCGGTGTATTTCCTGGCCTGGACCACCACCCCCTGGACCCTTCCTTCCAATACGGCCCTCTGCGTCGGCCCGGAAATCGAGTACATCCGCGTAGAATCGGTCAATCCTTATACCGGCGCGCCGGCCATCTATATCCTCGCAAAGGACCTGCTGGACGTGTGGTTTAACGGAAAAGTTCCCTTCAAGGTACTGGACGGATCCTGGAAAGGTTCCCAGCTGGTCGGAATCCGCTATCATCAGCTCATTCCCTGGTTCAAGCCCGACGGAGACGCCTTCCGCGTCATTTCCGGCGACTATGTCACCACCTCGGACGGTACCGGCATCGTGCACATCGCGCCCACTTTCGGCGCGGACGACAAGCGGGTGGCTGCCGCTGCGGGCATCGGCGCCATCATGCCCGTTGACAAAGACGGCAATCCCCAGGCCCAGGTAGACCGCCAGGGCCGCTTCATGCGCCTTGAAGACATGGATCCCGCCTATGCCTCCACCGTCGACCCTTCCTACAAAGAATATTCCGGCCGATACGTCAAAGCCGGCTACAAAGAATACTTCGAGCACACGCCCGAAGAAGGCACCCTGGACATCGACCTCTGCGTCATGATGAAGGCCGACGGCCGTGCCTTCCGCATCCAGAAGCATGTGCACAGCTATCCCCACAGCTGGCGTACGGACCTTCCCGTCCTGTACTACCCGCTCGACTCCTGGTTCATCAAGGCGTCGGCCGTAAAGGACCGGATGGTGGAACTCAACCGCCAGATCCAGTGGAAGCCCGCTTCCACCGGTACCGGCCGTTTCGGCCAGTGGCTGGAGAATATCCAGGACTGGAACCTCTCCCGTTCCCGCTATTGGGGTACTCCGCTGCCCATCTGGCGCACGGAAGACGGCAAGGAGGAAATCTGCATCGGCTCCGTCGCCCAGCTCTACGAAGAGATCGAGAAGGCGGTCGCCGCCGGTGTCATGGCGTCCAATCCGCTGAAAGACCAGGGGTTCGACCCGTCCGACATGTCCAAGGAAAACTACGACAGGATTGACCTGCACCGTCCTTATGTGGACAGCATTTTCCTCGTGTCCGGCACCGGCCGCAAAATGACCCGCGAAACAGACCTGATCGATGTCTGGTTCGACTCCGGCTCCATGCCGTACGCCCAGGAAGGCCTCCGCGGCCTGTCCGGCAGCAAATTCGGCTCCACGGCCGACTTTATCGCCGAAGGCGTGGACCAGACCCGCGGCTGGTTCTACACGCTGCACGCCATCCATACCATGGTTTCCGGAACCCCCGCCTTCAAGCGTGTGATTTCCAACGGCCTGGTGCTGGATAAGAACGGCAACAAGATGAGCAAGCGCCTGGGGAATGCAGTGGATCCTTTCAAGGCGCTGGACACGTATGGTGCCGACGCCCTGCGCTGGTACATGCTCACCAACGCCGAGCCTTGGGACAACCTCAAATTCGACGAGAAAGGTGTGGAGGAAGTGCGCCGCAAGTTCTTCGGCACACTCTATAACACCTACGCTTTCTTCGCCCGCTATGCCAATATTGACGGTTGGCAGCCCGCCCCCGTCCTCCGTCAGTCCCTGACGGAACTGGACCGCTGGATCCTGTCCCGCCTAAATACGGTCATCCGCGACGTCCGCGCCGCTTACGAAGACTACGACGTCAAAACCGCCGGACGCATCCTGGAGGCCTTCGTCTGTGACGATGTCTCCAACTGGTATGTCCGCCTGAACCGCGCCCGCTACTGGGCCGGAGAGATGACGCCGGACAAACAGGCTGCCTACAGCACCCTCTACGAGGTACTGAAGACCGTCGCTGTCCTGGCCGCACCTATTGCCCCGTTCTACATGGACCGGCTGTATCTGGATCTCGGCGGCAAGGAAGAATCCGTCCACTTCACCCTCATGCCCGAGGCCGACGCTGCAGTGATTGACAACGCCCTGGAAGAGCGCATGGCCCTGGCCCAGCAGGCTACGTCCATGATCCTCGCTCTCCGCAAGAAAGTGAATATCCCGGTCCGTCAACCTCTGCAGAAGGTCGTCATCCCCGTGATTTCCGAGAAAGTCCGCGCCCAGCTGGATGCCGTCCGTTCCATCATCCTGGCGGAAGTCAATGTAAAGGAGATGGAGTTCATCGCCGACACCACCGGCATCATGACCCTTCGGATCAAGCCCAACTTCAAGGTCCTCGGAAAAACCTACGGAGCCCGCATGAAGGAAATCGCCGCTGCTTTCGGCTCGCTGGAACAGCCTGTGATCGCCGCTATCCAGAAGGCCGAGACGGCCGCATCGGCCTATTCGCTGGCCCTTCCCGGCGGCGAAGTGGTCCTGAACCCCGGCGACTATACCATCTCTTCGGAGGATATGCCCGGATGGCTGGTGGCTTCCGAGGGCGCCCTGACCGTCGCCCTGGACATTGAAGTGACGCCGGAGCTTCGCCGCGAAGGCCTTTCCCGTGAGCTGGTGAACCGCATCCAGAACCTCCGCAAGAGTTCCGGTTTCGAAGTGACCGACCGCATCAGCACGGTCATCTACTCGGATGACGCTTCTCTTGCCGACGCCCTCGCTACATTCGGCGATTATGTAAAAGCCCAAACCCTGTCCCTTTCGATCGGCCTTCTGCCTGCAGCACAGGCTCCGGCGGATGCCGCTGAAGTGGAGTGGACGGAAAACGATACCATCAAGATAACCGTAAAACGCTAACGATATGGAAGAGACTAGCAAAACCCGCTATTCGGATGAAGAACTGGAAGAGTTCCGTGTCATTATCAACGAGATGCTGGATAAGGCCCGCGCTGAGTACGCCACCCTTCGCGAGGTCGTTACCCACGCCGGCGGAAACGACATCCTGGACACTGCCCCTACCTTCAAGACGGTGGAGGACGACGGTGCTTTCCAGTTGTCCAAGGAAGAAGCCGGTGCCCTGGCTCAGCGTCAGTACAAGTTTATCCAGAACCTGGAAGCCGCTCTCGTCAGGATCGAGAACAAGACTTATGGTATCTGCCGCGTAACCGGCAAACTCATCCCCAAGGAGCGCCTGCGCCTGGTTCCGCATGCCACTACTACGGTGGAAGGCAAGGCCATCTTGGAGAAGACGGGGCGCAAATAGTCCTGTCTTTATGAAAAACAAAGGCCGATTCCTCCTCCTTCTGGGTATTCTGCTGGTGGTGATTGACCAGGTCATCAAAGTCCTGGTCAAGACCCACATGACCCTCGGAGAGAGCATTCCTGTTTTGGGAGACTGGTTCCAGCTCCTGTTCGTCGAGAACAAGGGCATGGCCTTCGGCATGGCGTTCGGCGGGGTCGTAGGGAAGTACCTCCTGACGGTTTTCCGTATGGTCCTGTTCGGCGTGCTGTGCTGGTGGATCGCCCAGCTTCTGAAACGCGACCATCCCGTTCCCACCGGTGTGCTCGTAGGGCTTACGCTCATCACGGCGGGGGCATTCGGCAATATCGTGGACTGCCTGTGCTACGGTCTCATCTTCAGTGAATCCACCTACCAGACTGTGGCTACGCTGGGTAGCTATGCCCCTCTGATGCAGGGTAAGGTGGTGGATATGTTCTATTTCCCGCTGTGGACATGGCCGGACTGGGTCCCCGGGTTAGGCGGGCACATCTTCTTTGAGCCCGTGTTCAACTTCGCCGACAGTTGTGTCACTGTAGGCGCCATTTATCTGATTCTCTTCCACTGGAAGTTCTTCGCCAAAGAATAGGGATTATTTCCCTTTCCGCAAGCGGCCGATTGCATGCTCCAGACTCTCGGAAGGCTCGATGATGTTGTAGTCTTTCCAGAAGTCGGGGTCCTGGAATTCGGGCGCTTTGTCGTTCAGGGTCTCCTTGAGACGGAACCGTTCGCTGCGGGGGATGGGGGTGGCCTGGTCCCGCACGTCGGTGATGACCAGTTCGTTTACGGCGGTGTAGTGGGTTTTGAACAGGCGTTTGCGCCAGTCGCAGGCAAAGCGCATGGTGGAGCGGAAATACTCCAGCCGGCTCTTTCCCTCCGAAAGGCGGTAGTTCAGGACGATGGTGGCTTCTTCCGGGAAGAATCGCAGGGTGAGAGGCTTGCGGACCAGGATCATGCGGGTGGCCTTTGCTTTGTCCGACATGTCCAGGGAGGCCTCCACCCGGGTAAAGGTGAGGTATTCCCGGTCTATGTAGAGTTTGCAGTTGTAGAGGGCATAGTCGGCCGGAAGGGCAGGGCTCATGCCGATGACAAACTGTAAGCGGTCGCCGATGTAGGTGGGCGTCTCCATCCGGAACTGGTACAGCTGAAGGTCCTCGGGAGCGAAAAGGATGTCTCTGTTTTTCACGACGTCGTGGGTGATGGCCTGGGTGGGCCCGCCCATGGTCTTGACACTGAGCGTGTCGGTTTTCCGCTGGCTCACGAGGATACGGCTTTTCTCGAGTGCCGCTGCATCGCGGAGAACGCTGCCGTCATAACGGTTCTTGTAAAGCCGGGCGACGGCTTCTGCCACGTAGGTATATCGGCTTCTTTTCTGCAGGGTTTCCCGGTAGAAGCATTCCAGCAGTTCGGGCTCCGTGCAGTAGGTGTCCCAGATGCGGTCCAGGGCGGCCAGGACGATGCTTTTGGGGTCGCCGGAGATGATGGAGGCTTCCTTCAGTTCCAGAGATTCCCGATGCATGCGGACGGTTACGTCCGTGCCTGCTTTTTGACGTTGGCTCCGGTAGCCCAGGCAGGAGCAGAGGATCTCCGGGATGGGACGGTCGCTCTTGAGGGTGAAGTCTCCGTCGGCATTGGTGACGGTGGCCTGGTGCCGTCCGGGAATGGAGACATGCACAGACTCCAGCGCCCGCCCGCTTTGTGCGTCCACGACTCTTCCCTGTACGGTGTAACCCAGGCGCAGGGTGTCCTGCTGAGCGGAAAGTGCCTGGCAGGTGAATAAGGACAGCAGTATGAGGGCCAGTACTTTGCGCATCAGAGCAGTGTTTCCATGGACGTGTATTGCGGTTTCATTCCCATGGCTTCGTAAAAGGCGCGGGCTCCGGGATTGCATTCCCACACATGGAGGGTCAGGTTATGGCAACCGTTCTTCCGGGCAAAATCCACGACATGCCCGTATAGGGATTTGCCGATATGTCTTCCCCGGGCCTTGCTGTCCACGCAGATGTCGTCTACATACAGTGTGGTGACAGGTTTCAGGCTGCCACTCTGAGGATGCTGGAAAGCGCAGAAAGCATAACCCAGTACGGAGCCGTTCTCCTCATAGACAAAAACCGGCGTCTCAGGGTCCTGAAAAATGGCGAGCAGCTGTTCGTCCGTATACTTTTTCCCCTTTTCCCGGAAAAGGTCCGGTCTGCCGCCGTGGTGCACGGAAAGCACTTGCTGGAGAAGGGCATTCACCCCCTCCAGGTCCGTGGCCTGTGCCAGCCGGATGCAAGTGTCTTTTCTATCCATAACCAGTTCAAAGCTATGGATTATTCTGCTAAAAAGCAAATTTCTTCCTTCCGTTTCGCGGGTTACTTCAGGTTCTCTTTGAAGAAGGCCTCAATCTTGTCGTAAGGAATTACGCCTGCTACGTCGTCGTAGAGATCGACATGAGAGGCTCCGGGGATGACAAGGAATTCCTTATTGCCTTCCTTTGCACTTTCTCCCACGACATGCTTTCCGGTCATGCGCTCGAAAGCATACTCGCTGAAATAGCGGCTGTGGGCTTTCTCGCCATGAATGAGAAGCACGGGGGCCTCAATCTCTCCCGCCCAGGCAAGGAGGGGCTGGTTCAGGAAACTCTGGCAGCCGATGACGTTCCAGCCGTCGTTGGAGTTGCCGCTGCGCTCATGATAGCCGCGGGGCGTCTTGTAATAAGCGTGATAATCCTTGACGAACCAGGGCGCATCTTCAGGAAGCGGGTCGATGACGCCACCGGCACGCTCGTAGGTTCCCGAGGCATAATCCTTTGTACGCTGTGCGGCCAGGGCGCGGCGTTTTTCCTGACGCTGAGAAGGCGTGTCCTCGCTGGCGAAGTAGCCTTCAACGTTCACCTTGCTCATATCGTACATCGTGGAAGCTACCGTGGCCTTGATGCGCGGGTCCAATGCAACCGCATTGACAGCCATGCCGCCAAATCCGCAGATGCCGATGATGCCGATTCGCTCGGGGTCCACCAGGTCGCATGTGGAAAGGAAGTCCACTGCGGCCAGGAAGTCTTCCGTATTGATGTCCGGGGAGGCCATCCTGCGCGGTTCTCCGCCGGATTCACCGGTGAAAGAAGGGTCGAAAGCGATGGTCAAAAAACCCCTTTCGGCCATGTGCTGGGCATACAGGCCGCTGCTCTGTTCCTTCACTGCACCAAAAGGGCCGCTCACCGCGATGGCCGGAAGCTTTCCCTCAGCATTCTTGGGAACATACATATCCGCCGCCAGTTCAATGCCATAGCGGTTGTGGAAGGTGACCTTGCTGTGGTTCACCAGTTCGGATTTGGGAAAGGTCTTGTCCCACTCCCGGGTAAGATTCAGCGTACTCATATTCTCGTTTGTGTTTGATTTGCAGGCAAGCAGCGTCAGGGCTGCCATGGAAACTGAAATGAAATGTTTGAAATTCATATCACTGTGTTTTTCTGCAAAGGTAGTACGTCCATACGGGATTCAGTAACCGATTTTTGCCGGTTATTTACCAATATCGCAGATTTTTTCATATATTTGCTAAAAACCATACCTTTTCAGGCGTTATGAAGAATATTCTTCACGTCTCGGACCCCAATGTATACGCCCGTTCAGTAGGGGCTCCGGAACTGCATCCGCTCGTAAGCGTCATCCACTACGATGAAGTTTCACCTGTCCGTACCAGTCTGAACCGATACGGCGTTTACGGGCTCTTTATCCAGCGGAACTTTCCCAAACACCTTACCTATGGAATGAAGATGTTCGATGCGGCGGAAGGGTCGATATTCGCTGCGGAGCCCGGACAGATCGGCGGAAAGGAAGACGATGGCGAGGACCTCTACATCAAAGGATGGGCCTTGTTATTCTCGCCGGAACTCATTCGGGGAACCGATCTGGAGGTGAAAATGAAGGACTACCGCTACTTCTCCTACTTCGCTATCGAAACCTTGAAGATGGAGCCTTCGGAATGGGGACGGATTACCCAACTGCTTACGCAGCTCCGGCACGAGCTGCAGGAAAACGAAGATTCCCCGGCGCTGCGCAGCGTTATTGTGGGATACATACGCCTTATCCTGGAATACTGCCAGCGCATCTATCTGCGCCAACTTTCGCAGGAAGACAAAGCGTCGTCGGACATCCTCAAACGTTTCCACAACCTGCTGCGGGAGTATTATCTGAGCGGCACTCAGATGGAATTCGGGGTTCCCTCCGTCAAATACTGCGCTGACAAGCTGGCTTATTCACCGCGTTACCTTGGCGACGTGATTCACAAATCTACCGGCGGCACGGCCATCGGTTACATCCACGCCTTCGTGACCGAGCAGGGCAAAAGCCTCCTGATGAATGGTCATAATGTCGGCGAAACGGCCCTCCTCCTTGGCTTTGAGTTCCCGCACCACTTCACCCGCCTCTTCAAGAAGGTTACCGGCATTACGCCTACGGAGTTCCTGCCGAAAGATATTCTTTCAGTGCTTCCACGTAGTTGCTGAAGGCTTCCTGGCCTGCCGGGGTGATTTTGCAGGTGGTGCGGGGCATCTTGCCCTTGAAGCCTTTCTCGACGGTGATGTAGCCGGCGGTGGTGAGTTTGTCGATCTGTACGCTCAGGTTCCCGGAGGTGGCGCCTGTCTGCTTTTTCAGATAGGTGAAATCGGCTTCATCGGAGCCGGCCAGGATGGACATCACCGCTAGCCGGAGCTCCGAATGAAGGATAGGGTCTAACTTGGGGAACATGGGCTACTTGTACTGAAACTTCATGATAAATCCGGTCACCAGGAGGAGGACGCCGCCCAGCGTGAAGATGAGAAGCTGTGCCTCGCTCTTGACCAGCAGGGCAAATACGGCGCCGCCGATGCCCAGCAGGAAACCGGCGATGATGATGGGCCAGTTCTTGAGCAGGACGCCGGAAATGCATTCGGCCAGTCCCAGGATAATGACGATCACGAGCGTAATGTGCATCGGGACCAGGAA
>DGXN01000032.1 GCA_002396335.1 Bacteroidales bacterium UBA4231 | reverse complement strand
CACCACCGGCACCGAACTGATCCGTCGCATGGACGGAGGCGAGGCTTTCGCCCTCACCTGCCCCCTGATCCGCAAGGCTGACGGAACGAAGTTCGGAAAGACCGAGAAAGGCAATATCTGGCTCGACGCCGAAAAGACCTCGCCTTACGAGTTCTACCAGTTCTGGCTGAATGTGACCGACGACGATGCCGAGCGCTACATCAAGATCTTCACCCTGCTGGACCAGAAGACCATCGAAGGGCTCATCGCCGAGCATCGCGAAGACCCCGGACAGCGGAAACTCCAGAAAGTCCTCGCCCGCGAAGTCACGGTGATGTGCCACGGACAGGAGGCCTACGACAAGGCCGTGGAGGCATCCCAGATGCTCTTCAGCGGCAACTCCGAGGCGCTCCGCCGCCTGGACGAAAGGACCTTCCGCGCGGTCTTCTCCGACGTGCCGTCCTTCCACATCCAGAAGAGTGAGCTCCCCTGCAACGTGCTGGACTTCCTGGCGGTCAAGACGACCATCCTCCCTTCCAAGGGCGAAGCCCGGAAGATGGTCCAGGGCGGAGGCGTCTCCGTCAACAAGGACAAAGTGACGGACATCAACGCCGAGATTACCGAGGCGGACATCGTGAACGGCCATTATATCCTGGCCCAGAAAGGCAAGAAGAACTATTTCATTATCAAGGTTAAATAATGGAAAAACAAGCGACCACAAGACAGCTGAAAGTAGCGCGCGAACTGCAGAAACACCTGGCGGAAATCATCCGGGCCAAGGGAATGGCCGCATTCGGCGGCGCCCTGGTGACGGTGAGCGAAGTCCGGGTGAGCCCGGACCTGTCGGTGGCCAAGGTGTTCGTCAGCATCTTCCCCTCCGAGAAACAGGGCCCCGTGATGCAGCTGCTGGAAGAAAACAACAAAGCCCTCCGTGGCGAACTGGGCCACGTCGTGGCCAAGCAACTGCGCATTGTCCCGGAACTGAATTTCCTCCTGGACAGTTCGCTGGACTATGCCCAGCATATCGATGAACTGCTGAAAAAATAGATTCTTCGCTGACGCTCAGAATGACAATGCTGCCGCTCAGAATAGCCCTCCGTTACCTCTTTGCCCGGAAATCCTACAATGTGATCAACCTGATTTCGGGCCTGGGAGTCGCAGGGATGGCTGTCGGGACGGCGGCGCTCATTGTGATCCTGTCCGTATTCAACGGATTCAACGCCCTGGTGAAAGACTCCCTTTCCGACGCTGCGGCCGACCTGGTGGTCCGCCCCGCCGCCGGCAAGGTTTTCACGCCTTCGCAGGACGCTTTCCAATGGGCCGTCGGCAACGACGACGTGGTGCGCCTGAGCAGCGTCCTCGAGGAGCAGGTCTTCCTCTCCTATGAAGGCCGGCAGAGCCTTGCCCGCGTGAAAGGGATCGACGAGGCGTCAGAGGAAGAGTCGGCCCTGAAGAATCACATCATTGACGGGCAGTGGACGCTGCACCGCGGGTCGCTGCCACAGGCGGTGGCCGGAGCCCAGCTGGCCCATTCCCTGGGGCTGAATCCCCGTTTCGTGACACCCCTGGAAATCCATTACCCGTCCCGGACGCAGCAAGTCTCCCTCTCCAATCCCGCCGCGTCGCTGCGCACCGTCCGCGTGCAGACCGCCGGCGTCGTATCCGTGAATGCGGAGCTGGACGCCAAGCTTCTCGTCGTCCCCATCGAAACCCTCCGGGAACTCCTGGAATACGGGACGGAAGTCTCCTCCGTCGAGATCTGGACCGCACCCGGCAAGGCCGGGACCCTGCAGAAAGAGCTCCAGAAGCGCCTGGGAGATGGTTTTAAAGTACTCGACCGCTATCAGCAGGATGAAGGGGTCTACAAGATGATGCGCTACGAAAAACTGGCCATCTACCTGATCCTTGTCTTTGTCGTGCTCATCGTGGCCTTCAATATCTACAGTTCCCTCCGGATGCTCATCATCGAGAAGGAAGGCGACCGGGAAACCCTCAGAAGCCTGGGGGCTCCGGAAAGTCTCCTCAGACGCATTTTCCTCCTCGAAGGCTGGCTGGTATCCCTGCTCGGGATGGCCATCGGCCTGGTGCTGGGCATCGCGCTGGTGCTTCTGCAGCAGCACTTCGGCCTGGTTCCCATGCCCGGGAACTTTGTCATCAGCGCCTATCCCGTGGCCCTGAAAGCCACCGACATCCTCTGGACCGTCGTGGGCGTAGCCGGCGTCGGCTACCTGATGGCCCTCATTCCCTCCCGACAGCTATGAGCCGGCGCACCCTCTGGAAAGCCCTGTCGCTGGGACTGGTGCTTCTGCTGGCCGGGCTGGACCTCCTGACCGGAAACGGCTTCAACCTGCCGCAGGGGGCCATTTTCCTGGACCTCCGTCTTCCCCGCATGCTCACAGCCCTTGTCGCCGGCGCCGCCATGGCACTGTCCGGCACCCAGATGCAGGCCATCTTCCGCAACCCGCTGGCCGATCCCCACATCATGGGCGTCTCCGGCGGAGCAGGACTGGGCGCCGCCCTGGCCGCCCTCGCCGTAACGGGCAGCACCGCCGGCTGGGCGTCCAACCTGAGCCTCGTGAGCGCCGCCTTCCTCGGGGCACTTGCCGCCGGAGGAGTGATTGTGGCCGTGTCGGCCCGCGTCCGGAGTACGGGAACGCTGCTGCTGGTGGGAGTCATGCTGGGCTTTGTGCTCAGCGCGGTGAGTTCTGTTCTGCAATACACGGCCGGAGAAGAGAGCCTGAAACTCTTCTACAACTGGATGGCCGGCAGCTTCTCGAGCGTACGGTGGAGCGGTCTGGCGTGGATGGCCGCCGCCCTCGCCGCCGGGGCCGCCTTCAGCCTGGCCGACAGGAAAGCCCTGGACCTCGTCCTTTTCGGCGACGAATTCGCCGCCTTCTCGGGCGTAGGGCTCCGCGGTCTCCGTCTGAAGACCATGCTGGGCTGCGCCATCATGACAGGCGCCGTCACGGCATTCTGCGGCCCGGTGGGATTCGTGGGCATCGCTGCGCCCCATCTGGTGCGGCGGATGTCCGGGACATCGGCCCACAGGATAGTAATCCCGTGGGGAATGGCTGCCGGTGCGGGCCTGGCCCTCGCCGGTGACATCCTCGCCCATGCCGGTCCCACTCCCCTTCCCGTAGGAAGTACGCTCGCACTCGTCGGAATTCCGCTCATCCTCATTCTGTTAGGGAGGTCCCGCCTATGATCCAAGTGAGTCATCTGAGCCTCTCCTACGGTTCCCGCATCCTCTCCAGAGACATCTCGTTCACCGCCCTCGGCGGCGAATGCCTCCTCCTGGCCGGCCCCAACGGCAGCGGCAAATCCACCCTCCTCCGCACCCTCGCCGCCAATGAGGGGGATACAGGGGCGGAAATCTGTGGCCACCCTCGGCCACATAAGAGGGAGGGACCCGCAGACAGTCATGGCGGACGGGGAACGGCTTCGCTGGTCGGCATGGCTGGCTGTGGGAGGGGCCGGAGCGAAGCGGAGGCGATTTCCGCCCCTGTATCCCCCTCATTGGCCCGATGCGTCCTGATTCCGACGGGAATTCCCAAGGTGAAAGGCTTCACGGTGGAGGAATTCGTGCGGACCGGATGCTACCGGGAGAGCGACTGGGCCGGAAGGCTCCGCACAGGGGCGCAGCAAAGGCTGGAAGCGGCGCTGGACATGCTCGGACTGACGGATTTGCGCCAGCGGGACATCTCCACCCTCAGCGACGGTGAATTCCAGAAAGCCTGCATTGCCGTCGGCCTGACCCGGCGGGCCGATGTCCTCCTTCTGGACGAGCCCACCGCCTTTCTCGACGTCGACAGCCGCGTCATGGTCCTCCGGACCCTCCGGGAAGTGGCCCGGAAAAGCGGCATGGCCGTCATTTTCTCCTCCCACGACCTCCACGAAGCCCTGCAGTACGCCCACCGCGTCCTGGCCTTCACCCCCGGAGGCGCGTTCCTGGAGTCCACAAAAGAAAACCGCCGGGAGATTCTCCAGGCGGCCTTCCCGATGTATGAACCCTAGCGGGCGATGATCTCCCGCATCTGAGGGATCTTTTTCCAGGCAGCGTGGAACAGCGCCACCTGGTTGCGCGTACGCACCAGGTTGTGTTCCGGATACTTGATTTTGTAGTAGGTGTCGCCGCCGATATAGTCGGCAAAGAAGCGGACGGCCTGCATGTAAGGGAAACGGCAGGCGGCATAAGGCAGGTTCTCCACCTCCACGGGAGTGAGGAACGAGCCTGCACCTTCCAGGTATCCTTTTGCGAACGCTTCAAAGATATCCATCCGGAAGTCCACCTTCTCCCAGGCGGGATCATCCTCGGCCACCGTGTTGGCGGCCGTGCGGAGGAAGTCGCCGAAGTCCGAGAACACGAACGAAGGCATCAGGGTATCCAGGTCGATCACGCAGAGGACGCGGCCCTTGTCGTCAAAGAGCATGTTGTTCACCTTGGTGTCGCAGTGGCAGATGCGTTTCGGCAGTTTTCCTTCCCGGTACAGGCGCTCTGCCTTGCACATCTCTTCCTCGTAGGGCAGAAGATCTTTTAGGATGGCCTGGACTTCCGGCTCGGCCATGCGGCCGACAGGATCGGCCTGGACGGCATCCTTGAGCTGGCGGACCCGCAGTTCCATATTGTGGAAGTCAGGGATGGATTCGCCCAGGGTGTCCGGGATGTCGGAAAGCATGGCCTCGAACTCTCCGAAAGTCTTGCCGGCAAAGTAGGAATACTCCGGATTAACCGTATCATAGGAGAAGGAATCCTTGATGAAAACCGAGACACGCCAATGGGTCTCCCCGTCGGTCCAGTAGGTCTTTCCGGTGGCTTTGCACCGGAGGAAGGTCAGGGTCATGCCTCCCTTGCGGCGGATATGGGCGGTGGCGCACTCGATGTTGTGCTGCAACAATTCTACGTCGCGGAAGATGGCGGTGTTGATGCGCTGGAGGACGTAGTCGTCGGGACCGTCCGTGAAAACGCGGTAATTGTCATTGATGAGGCCATTTCCCAAAGGCTTGATATCCAGAATATTTCCATGAATGTCAAAGGCTTTTGCAATGGCGGTGAGTTCTTGCAGAGTCTTCATAATATTCTAACGGGAAAAAGCATAAGAGAATCCTTGAATACGGTTCCAGGCGCCGCGGGTGAAATCCGGCACCTCCACCGGAACGCTGCCGTTCTCCAGCGAGATGCGGGAGAGTTCGGTAATGCAGCACCATTCGGCCAGGTCGTATACATCCATGTCCAGCGGCAGGCCGTTGTTGAGACAGTAGACCAGGCGGTAGTCCATGATGAAGTCCATGCCGCCATGGCCGCCCACTTCCTTCGCCAGGGCCTCCAGCTCAGGGGTCAGGATGGGGTTGCGGTATCGGGCCATCAGTTCCTGGAGGCTTTCTCCGCGGTACACCTTCTCATAGCCCAGATTCTGGTAGTCCACATTATCGGCCCCTTCGGGACGCAGGCACATTTCCTGGACGGGATACTTGCCGGCATAGCCGTCTGTGCCCACCAGCTGGTACATGCGGCTGTAGGGGCGCGGGGTCATGACGTCATGCTCGATGAGGATGCTCTTCCCCTTTGCCGTCCGGAGCATGGTCATGGTCACGTCGCCGTTCCGGAAATCGGTGCAGGGAGCGCCCGTTGCGGCCTCAACATGCCTGGGACCGTTGAACGGGTCGGTGTCCATGGCGACGAGGGTGGTGAGCCGGTCGCCGCGGTGGATGTTCAGCACCTGGCACACCGGGCCGAAGCCGTGGGTGGGATACAGGTCGCCGCGGTGCTCCCGGTTGAAGTCCAGGCGCCAGTTCTCCCAGTAGCGTTTCCAGTAGGGATCCAGGTTGTGGTTGTAAGCCCCTTCCGCATGGATAATCTCGCCGAAAACGCCCTGCTGGGCCATCGTGAGGGCCGTGAGTTCGAAGAAGTCGTAGCAGCAGTTCTCCAAAATCATGCAGTGCCTGCGCGTACGTTCGGAGGTATTCACCAAGTCCCAGCAGGCCTCGAGGGTCTCGGCCGACGGAACCTCGATGGCGACATGCTTGCCGTGCTCCATGGCATACAGGGCCACGGGGACGTGATGGATCCAGTCGGTGCAGATGTACACGAGGTCCACGTCTGGATCCTCGCACAGCGCCTTGTAGGACTCCTCCTCCCCGCCGTACAGGTGGGCCGACAAGCCCTTTCCGGCAAGGAAATCAATGCCCTGCCGGGCACGGTCGGTCTCGACGTCGCAGACGGCGGCGACGTGGCAGCCCGGAACGAACGTAAGGCGCTGGACGGCACTGCTGCCGCGCATCCCCAGCCCTACGATCCCGATGCCGACATCCTCAATGGGGTCGGCGGCAAATTGCAGCATGTCGGTCTGGGAGGCTTCACGCGGAGGGACCGGCAGGGTGATGACGGATGGAGTGACGGCACTTTTACAGCCGGCGGCCAGCAGCAGCGCTGCGGCAAGAAGAAGAAATTTGGTACGCATATCCGTGTATAGTTTATTGCATATCGTCAGTCTGCGGGTTCAGTACGGTGAGCTGCAGGACCAGCGCCAGGGCTGTGACGCCGCCCAAAACGGCAAAGGAGAGCCCCAGGTTGGGGATTTTTCCCAGGAGCGTAGTGCAGAGGGCGCCCATGGTCACCCCCACCATATTCATCACGCCGTAAGCCGTAGCCCTGAGGCGGGAAGGGACAAACTCACAGAGGATGGGCATGTTGTTGGTGTCGAACATCCCGTATCCCAGGCCGAAGACCAGTCCCGACGCCACGGCGGGGACCAGTCCCTTCCCGAGACCCATCAGAACGAGCGCCGGAATCATCATCGACAGGCCGATGGCGCTGGTATAGATGCGTCCCCTGAGGTTTTTCCTGACCCAGCGGTCACTGAGCGGTCCGCCCACCATGACGCCGATAAAAGAAGCCAGGGCGATGGTGATGGTGGCGACGGGACCCGCCACGGCCATGCCGCCGTCAATGTGCTGCGAAAACAGCGTGGGCAGCCAGTTCTTGGTGGCCCAGCCCGGCAGCGACGTAGAGGCGAAGAAGAACAGGATGACCCAGAAGGCTATGTTGGAGAAGATCAGGCCGAAGGAGCGCAGGACCGGTTCCCGGTCTGTGCCGGCGCGGACCGCCTGAGCAGCAGCCGGCTGCCGTTTTTCCTTGAGGCAGAACACCAGCACGACGGCATAAAGGATGCCGACGATCCCGAACCAGTGGAAGGTCATCCGCCAGCTGAGGGCGCTGGAAAAAATGGCGCCGAACCCGCCCACAGCCTGTCCCAGGTACAGACCGGTCATGTGAAGGCCCACCGCCAGGGAGCGGCTCCGGCCGGTGTGGTAGTCGGCAATCAGGGAGAGGCCGGAGGGGATGTAGAGGGCTTCGCTTACGCCCATCAGGCCGCGGAGCCAGTACATCTGGGAGAAGGTTTCACAGTGGCCCATCAGAAGGGTCACCAGCGACCATACGCCAAGGGAGCCCACGATGAGCCACTTGCGGCTCAGGCGGTCGGCGATACTGCCGGCAAAGGGACTCACCAGGGCGTAGACCCATAGGAAGACAGCCATCAGCCGGCCGAAGGAACGGGCCTGCCGGAGCTCGGCGATATCGGCCCCGATGGCGGCCTGCATGGTGGAGAGCATCTGGCGGTCCAGGTAATTCAGGAAGGCGACTGCGGAGAGCAGGCCGACCACGATCCAGGGATAGATTTTCTGCAGTTTTTCGCTTGTCATGGCTTAGCGGATGTCTCGGAGTTTAACAGCCTGGAAGGTCATGTGAGCCTGGGAACTTTCGTAGAGGATGCCCACTATGTCGCTGTCGATCATGCTCAGGCAGGAGTAGCCCCAGCCGGTCCCTTCGTCCAGCAGGAGTTCCCGGGGCCAGGTGACGCCGCCGTCCTCGCTCACGCGGACGGTGATATTGCGGCGGACCTTCGGGTCGGCGGGATTGGAGAAAAGAAGGAGGTTTCCCGCCTTCAGCAGACTGGCCATGCACACCGGTTCCACCAGGGCGGCGTCGGAGACATGGGGTTCCCAGGTCTTTCCCAGGTCACGGGTCACGTACACGGCGCGGCCGGTACCCCGGTTGTCGCGCATGTTCAGCATCAGCACGCCCGGCTCCACCTCCGCCACCTGCGACTCGGTGGTGTTGATCTTGGCATACGCATGCACCTGCCAGGTGGCGCCGTGGTCTTTGGAATACATGACGCCGGCGGCAGGGGTACGGTCCGGCTCCTGGTGCTGAAAGGGGACCACGAGGGTGCCGTCGGCCATGGTGATGCCGCGTCCGGGGCCTTGGAACGTGAAATGCCAGGACGCCTGCTTCACTTGACGGGTCAGATTCACGGGAGCGCTCCAGGTGAGGCCGTCGTCGGTGGAGCGGACCATCATGAGCTGCGGCGTGGAAGACGGGTCAAATCCGCTTCCGGCCGACCACCAGGCCGCTTCTCCGGCCGTTCCGCCATGGGTCCAGGCGGCAAACAGGAGAATGTCCCCCGTCACTTCGTCCACCAGGATGCAGGGGTCGCCGATTCCGTTCACGTTCTCCGGCAGTCCGCCCCACTCGCCCATGTCCATGGCTATGATCATCGGCCCCCAGGTGAGCCCGCCGTCGGTGGACCGGCTAATCCCGACGTCGATGTCCTCCTGCAGGTCGCGGGAATTGTTGCGGCGGATGTCGTAGGTGGCAATGAGGGTTCCCTTCCCCGTGGTCACCAGGCCGGGAATGCGGTAGGCCTGGACGCCGCCGTCCCCGCGGGTGCGGACCTTCCTGGCCAGCCGGTGCTCCTGGACGCCTGTGTTCCGGACTTCGGCACCGCGGGCCGACACGGTAAGCCGGAACGGGCGGGTCAGGTCCTTGATCCGGCGGCCGTCGACATTCACATACACCCAGCCGTTCCGGACATAAGCGCCGCGGAGGGCTCCGGCGGGAAGGCCCGAGACGGCAAACTGCCACTCCGGGGTAATGCCTTCCGGCACGGTAACGGAGGCGACGGCGACGTCCCGGTCGGTCACGACGGGTACCTGCCGGTGCTGGACCTGGATGAAAGTCGCCGCAATCAAGGCAAGTAAGGAGCTCAGTATCATGGTCTTCAGAAATTACAGTCATACGTCAGCGGAGCAGCCGACCGGCCGTCCGGGGTAAGGAAAGCACAGGTGAACATCCATTTCACCAGGCGGGTTTCCGGCGTGGAGAAGGCCCCGACAGGCAGTTTCACAAGGACTTCATTCCATCCTTTCTGCAGCCGGACGGTCCGCTCGGAAGGCTGGATTTCCTTCCCGTCAATCCAGATGCGGCTGCGCCGGTAGTCCCAGGCGCCTTCCGGCTCCGGAAGGTCGCGCTCCGAACGGCTGTGATTCTGGGTCTGGAACAGCATCCGGACAGTCTGCTCCCGGTCGGAGCAGATCCGGGTCCGGGCATAGACGGTGCTGCCGGGCTGGGGATCCGGATACACGCCGGCGACAATGGAAGGACCCCAGACATGCCGGAGGTAGATTCCGGAACCGGAAACCGTCCGATCCGTCTCCCACTCCCCTTCTTCAGGGGGGAAAACGGCGTCCAGGTCTCCTCCGTTGGGATAAACGGGAGAAAGGGCCCATCGGGCGTTCCCCTGGCGGACATAGCCGGAAGGCAGCCCGTCCAGGTAAGGGAGCATGCGCTTTTCGAAGTCCAGGAAGTCTGCCCGGGCCGGACCCTCTTCCGGAAGGACCGCGCCGAAAGCGTCAAAGTACTGGTAGCCGCCTCCGCGCCAGGCCCGGTCGGAGAGCGTCAGGGCCGACGCATAAAGGTTGTTCTCCCGCAGGATCCGTTCCTCGTCGGGGATATAGACGTCATTCCAGAGGGCGACGATGCTGCCGGCCAGGTCCGGGGAGCCTTCATCGGCCCCGCAGATACGGCTTGTGTGCAAGGCCACGATATCGCCGAAAAGGTCGTAATGGTTGACGTAGTGGAGGCGGCAGTCGACGGCGGGGATGCCGGGCTGCGCCTTCCCACGGTAGCTCCACAGCTGCGTGGCGTCGATCTCGCCGGGTGCATACGTCCATCCCGGATTCCAGGAAACGGCTTTCCGCCCCTTCGAACGCACGAAACGGACCACTTCAGGGACAAAATCCTCCATTGTGAAATGGACCTCGTCCGTGCCGATATGGATGTACTCCGACGAAAACACCTCCATCGCTTCCTCCAGCAGGTCCTGCACCACAGCGAGGCCTTTTTCCGACTGCATGGGAAAGCCGAAAGCCCGCTCAAATGCGGCGCTGTGGCCCGGCATGTCGATTTCCGGAACCAGGGTGACGCCCCGGGACCGGCAGAAAGCGTCCAACTCCCGGATCTCTTTCCGGGTATAGAAAAGGCCCTTCTGGCGGGTCATGGCATCGGGGGCGTTGAGCTGCGGATACAACTTGCTCTCCAGCCGCCAGGCTTCGTTTTCCGTCAGGTGCAGGTGGAAGACATTGAGTTTGAAGCGGGAGAAGACTTCCACTTCCCGGTAAAGTTCTTCCAGGGAAATGTAGGTCCGCCCCACATCCATCATCCAGCCGCGGACACGGAAAGAGGGCCAGTCGGTGACCGTGCAGCAGGTCACTTTCCCGTCACGGGTAAGCTGGGAAAGGGTCTGCAGCGCATTCCACCGGCCTTTTTCCGTCACGGCCTCGATCAGGATGCCCTGCTTCCCTACGGTGAGCCGATAGGCTTCATCCTCATTTTGCCGGGCCCCGGGAATGCTGTCCACCCACTGCACATCCGGTTCGCTTACTGCTACGGAACCCCTCCCCCAGCGGACTTCCTTGGGCAGCGGCAGGAGGGAGACCTCCGGCGCAGGCGAAGCGCAGGAAAGAGCGATAAGGGAAAGACCGAGCAGGATGGCGAAACGTTTCATAAGTGAAGTACTAATGCAGGACAAAGTTCCGGGGGCTCCGGACGCCGGGCTTGCATTCGCCGCCGGTGACCACGATTCCGTTCCGGCCGACGGCCACGCCGGCACCGGCCAGGGCGGTTTCGTCGAAGGTGCCCAGGATGTCCCACTGCTGTTTAACAGGGTCGAATGCCCATACTTCCTTCCGGAACCGGTACCAGGAAGGTTCCTGTGACAGATACGGAATCCGGTCTTCGGGGGTGTTGCGGAGGGCCCGCTCAAAGACGGTGCGGTTCACACCGCCCACGACAAGCAGCCTTCCGTCCGGCAGCGTCGCGCCCGAAGCGCCCACGAAGGTGCCGCCGTCCGGGACTGCAGGGGCACTTCCCCACTCCAGCGTATGCAAATCCAGACATCGGCCCGCATCCGGCGCAAGCAGCGTCTCAGGATTGAATCCGCCCCAAAGGTAGAGCTTCCCGCCTGCGGCAAAAGCGACGGGCTGCACCAGAGGCTCGGGGACGTCGGCCAGTTTCTGCCATTCATACTGTCCTGCTTTGCTGCAGAAAACGCCCTCCTGGCCCACCAGGAAGAGGGTTCCCGCGTCCTGCGACCAGCCGCACTGCTCCATGGGGACGGGAAGCGGCGGAAGCGCAGTGACTTTTGCCTGCCCGTCCTGAAGGCTCACCTTGTACACTTGGTCCGTGGTTTTTCCGCACACATTTCCGCCGGCGAAAACCAAGGCGTCCTCAACGGAGAACGAAGCCCCGTAGGCAACGGAATCCGGGAGGCTTCCCGCATGGATCCAGGCCCCGTCCGACAGGGCCCAGATGCTGTCATAAACACGTTTGGAACCGCCCTCCAGAAGGGGCGTATCCGGGAAATTGGCCCCGCCGGCCATAACAAGCGTTTCTCCGGCAAAGCCGCAGAAAGGGGCCGATACACCCTTTGCATAATCCGCATCCGGAATGGACGGCAGAAGCGTAACTTGCAGCTGCTTCATAGGTTCTGAACAGGCAGCCGCCACCAGGGCGGCGAGCGCCATTATGATTGGTTTAAAGGACATTGCAACGCGAGAAGAAGCCGATCTGGTCCAGCTGGGCCTTCAGCTGCAGTTCTTCCTCGCCGGTCAGGTTGCGCCAAGGGACGCGGTTGGGCCCCAGGTCCAGGCCGATGAGTTTCATGATGCGCTTGCCGCCCACGATGTTGCCGCGGAAGTTGCAGATGACATTGATCACCGCCTGGGAGAAATTCTGCAGCTCGCGGGCCTTTTCCAGGTCTCCTTCCGCCCAGGCCTTGCCGATGGCCACCTGCACGCGGCCGTTGTAGTTGGTGGTGCCGCAGATTCCGCCTTGGGCGCCGCCCTGGGCAAGGGACGGGAGGTAGGTCTCGTCCTGACCGTGCAGCATGTCGAACTTGCCGTCCTTGTACAAGCGGCACTGATTATACTCATACAGACTTTCGAACGTGTACTTGATGCCGGCGAAGTTGGGGATGCGGCCGTCGACGGCCTTCAGGAAATCCAGCATGGGCAGGAAGCACCCGTTGAAGGCCGGGATGTGGTAGAAATAGAACGGGAGCTCCGGCGCAGCGGCAGCAATGGTCTCGCAGTACTTCACCAGTTCCTCGATACGGCCGATCTTCGGGAACGGCGGAGCCATGGCGCCGATGCCCCATACGCCCAGCCCCGCAGCGTGGCGGGCCAGTTCCTCGCTCTCGCGGAGGCAGCAGCTTCCCACGTGCACGATCACCTTGAAGCCGACGGGCACCGCTTTCACCCAGGCCTCCGCCAGGGCTTTGCGCTCCTGGGTGGTAAGCATGTACCCCTCGCCGGAGGAACCGTTGATAAACACGCCCTTGAGGCCGTTTTTCGCCAGCATGGCGGCATAGGCCGGAATGGGCTCCAGGTTAATGTCCCCGTTGGGTTTCATCGGAGTGAACGGAGCGTCGATAAGGCCGATAATCTTTTCCATAAGTGCGTTATTTGGTATAATAATCAATCATTTGCAGGATGGCGCGCTCGCATACGGGGCAGAAGCGGTCACACTCGTTGGTTTTCATGCGGCAGTCCGGTGCCGGCCGGTATACGCCCTTGGACTGGTAGCCGCCGCCTTCGTACAGGCCGGCCTGTCCCAGGTCGATCAGGTCGCCCCATTTGGCGCTGAAGTCCCTGAGGGTGGTGAGATTGGGTTCCCAGGGCTCAGTATCGGAGGGATACTGGGTGTCGAACTGGTCATCGTAGTAATACTCGTCTCCAAGGCCGGCGAAAGCATGCCCGAACTCATGCACCAGCACCGGAACGAAGGTACGGTGACCGCTGTTCATGATGGTGATGCTGTTGTAAATGCCCCCGCCGCCGTAGACGGACGTATTCGCCAGGACGATCACATGCTCGAAAGGAACGGTGCCGATGCTGTTCCACACCTCCCAGACGGCGCCCGTCGTCAGGTAACGGGCCGAATAGAAGGTGTCGAAATGACTGGAGAATGCCGTCTTTTTCCAGTCTTTCCCGTGCGGGACACTCACGCCGCTCCGGGCCGACGGAACGAACACTGCCCGCATCGAGAACTGAGCGGCGCGGCTCTTGAAAGGCTCATGGGAGAAAAGGGCGCCGGCCGCGCGGTGGGCATCGGCAAAGAATTTGGCCTTTTCCGCTTCCGTGTAACCTTCCGAGACCACCACGATATCAATGGTCTCCGCCAGATTGCCGCCCCCGTGGACCGTTTGCACGGGGTAGCCGTTGTCCTCCAGCGGGCGGATGAGGATATCGGCCGGGTCCACGGGATGGCAGATGCGGGCCGACACTTTTCCGTGGGTGTCCGTCAGGGTGATTTCAATGTTGACGGGATGCTTCGGGAAGGGTACCTGGAGGCTGTTTTCGAAAGCTTTCGGCACCCGGGTGGCTTCCTCGGTCACGGTCCATTCCTGGAAGAGGGAGGAGAAGCTGTTCGCATACAGGCAGGCCCCGCTCTCCGGGTCCAGGACGCGGACCTGCCCGTTGCCCTTCAGCAGGGGCTCCTGCAGATGGGAACGCCTCCCGGCCCAGGCCCCGGTGCGGAAAAGCTGCCGCAGGTAAATGTCCTGACGGCGGGCGTCTCCGCAGAAGACATAGTCCAGCCGGAGGGTGGCATCCTCGAAGTGCGACGGGAAGTCTTCTTTCCCGTAACAGTCATTCAGGGCCAGGGCGGCAAAGCACTCCCCCGCCGGTTTCTTGTTCCGGTAATGGACTTCCGTCCACTCCCCGAGGTCTTTGGTCACCACCATCCCCAGTTTGGGACGGCTCCGGAGCAGCTTTTCCTGGGAAGCACGGAAGGCAGGCCAGGCGGGACGGTTCATTTCCGACAGCTGCGCATAGTAAAAGGGAACCGGGCCGAACAGGCCGCGGAAAGAATCCACCACCAGCGGGAACAGCCGCTCATGGACGGGGATGTTGTCGGCATTGGATTCGCCCTGGTACCACAGGACGCCCGTCACAGGGCAGTCTTTCAGCGGCAGCAGGGCCGACTCGAACAAGTAGCAGGGTTCATACGGATGGCGCGTTCCCTCCCCTTCCGAGAGATTCTTCTTTGCACGGTCACGGGCCCATTCCATGATTTCCGGGTTGTCCAGCCAGTCGTACAGGATTTCCGGGAAGCGGGTTTCCAGGAGCTCCCGGTCCACCCAGGACTCCGCGGTGGAGCCGCCCACGGCATTGCAGATCAGGCCCACGGGCACCTGGAGGCTGTCCCTGAGGGCTTTCCCGAAATAATAGCCGATGGCGCTGAACTGCGCCGCCGTCGCGGGACTGGCCTGCATCCACTGCACAGGGCGGAAATAATCCAGGTACTGCACGTCCACCACTTCCCACGGCTTCCAGGCAAGGTCGTCCGTGCGAAAGCGGCACTTCATGTCATACAGGCGGAGGCCAGGATCGGCGGCGGAGAGGGAATCGGCCGCCGTGGAGCACTGCTGCAGGCTGAACTCCATGTTGGACTGGCCGCTGAGGAGCCAGATATCGCCGAAAGCGACGTTTTTGAAGTTCAGCTTTTTCTTTCCGGCCCGTACCGACAACGAAGCGGAGAGCGCTGCAGGGAACGGCCCGGCCTGGACCGCCCATCCGCCGTCCGGACCGGCCACGGCCGTATAGGATTTCCCGGAAAGCTTAACGGTCACTTTTTCTCCGGCGTCGGCCTTTCCGCTGATTGTGAACACCTTGTCGCGCGGGAGAACCATGTTGTCACTGTACCACTGGGGGAGCTGCAGGCCGCCCCAGTCGCCGGTGATGGCACCGTACACCTCCAGGGCCAGGAATTCGGTCCCTGCGGCAGTGGGATGGACGGCATCCGGGAGCATCCAGGGATAGTGGTACAGGGGCTCGTAGAAATCGATATACCGGGCACCGGAGCGCTCCACGACCTCTTTTATGGCTTCCTGGATTTCCCCGTGATACTGCTTGGTCCCGCTCAGAAAGCGCGGATGCGTATGGCCGATGGGGGTCATCCTGGCCACATAGAACTCGGCCTTGGGATTGCTGGAGCGGAGACTGTCGATAAGGGCCAGGTAGTCGTCCACGAAATCGGCCGAATAGAGGGGCCAGTCGCGGGGGTCGGTGTCGTTGATGCCCAGGTGGATGACCACGATGTCGCCGGCGAAGTCCATGGCCCGGCGGAATTCTTCCTGGTCCATATAAGGACGGTGGCCGCGCCTCAGGAGCGTCGCCCCGGACTTCCCGAAATTCCCGACCACATACCCGTCCCCGAGCATCAGCTGGAGTTTGGAGGGATAGGCTTCCCGCTCACGGTTTTCCAGCTTCATGCCATAGGTGATGCTGTCTCCGATGCAGGATACTTTCACGGGTGTTTTCTTCCTGGCCTCCAGGAGAAAAAGGGACAGAAAGAGCAGGACAAAAGTCAGGGCGCGTCTCATCGGGGCGGGAATTGTGGTTAACCACACAAACTTACAAATTATTTCTGATTTTTTTCGTATGTTTGCAACGAATAAATTGCAAGCCAACATGAAAAGATGGATTCTCCTTGTCGCCTTTGCAGCGCTCTGTTTCACTGCACAGGCCCAGTACGCCACCTCCGGCGTTCTCAAACGTTCCGGCACGCACCTGAAACTGGACGGGGTGAAGCTCACTCCCCAAGAGCAGGCGACCCTTCTGTCCGACATTGACGGCACCGACTATACCCGGACATGGGACAAGGCAAAAGCCTGGCGGAACACGGGTATCGGCCTTACCATAGGAGGAGGCGTCGCCGCCGTCGGCGGCATGGGCGTCGCCCTCGTGGGCCTTCTCACATCCGCCTTCGGGGCAACCGCAGGTGCAGTCGTGGGCTCCATCGGAGGCCAGGAGTCGTCCCAGCAGGCGGCGCAGAAAGGGGCCGACGCGGGGAAACCCTATATTACCGGCGGCACGGTCGCCGCGCTGGTGGGGACAGCAGCCCTCGCTGCCGGCATTCCGCTGATCGTGGTGAACTGCCACAAACTCAACAGCGTCGTCCATACCTACAACGGAAAGCGTCCGGTCCCGCAGGTCCAGCTTGGCTCCACCCCCAACGGCGTGGGGGCCCAACTGGTTTTCTAAGGACATATATACGAAAAAAACGCCAGCCTGTGACAGCAGACTGGCGTTTTTGGTACTGGGTAGGAGAATCGAACTCCTATTGCGAGATTGAGAATCTCGAGTACTAACCGTTATACGAACCCAGCGGATAGGACTGCAAAGGTACGATAAAAATCCGAATCTCCAAATTTTTTATTTCAAAAATACGAAGAAAACAGCCATTACCAGGCAGAAAAAGGCTGCCAGAAGATTCCACTGGAAGGGCTGTCCCTTGAACAGGAAGGTGACGATAACGGTAAAGATGGTCAGGGAAATCACTTCCTGGATCACCTTCAGTTGCATCAGGTTGAACGGTCCGCCGTTTCCCTGGAAGCCAATCCGGTTGGCTGGCACCGTGAGGCAGTACTCAAAAAAAGCGATGCCCCAGGAGAAGAGGATGATGAGGATGAGCGGCCAGCCGGTGGAGATTTTCATCTCCTGCAGTTTCAGGTGGCCGTACCAGGCGAACGTCATGAATACGTTCGAAAACACGAGCATAAGAATGGTCCAGAATCCGTTCATGGTTTCATTTGTAATTGGGGCGCAAAATTAATAACTTTGCAAGACTAAATGAAATAAAACTAACTTTATATGACACTCATCAAATCCATTTCCGGCATCCGCGGCACCATCGGCGGCACCCCCGGAGAGGCCCTCACCCCTGTAGACATTGTCAAATTCACGGCCGCATACGCCGCCACCCTGCCCCAGCGGAAACCCGCTCCCAACGGCTCCCGTTACAAGATTGTCGTGGGCAAGGACGCCCGCCTGTCCGGCGACATGGTGGAACAGCTGGTCGTCGGGACCCTCGTGGGCTGCGGCATCGACGTCGTCAAATGCGGCTTTGCCTCCACGCCCACCACTGAAATGGCCGTCCTGTTCGCCCAGGCCGACGGTGGCATCATCCTCACCGCCAGCCACAACCCGCGCCAGTGGAACGCCCTCAAGCTCCTCAACGACAAGGGAGAATTCCTCACCGCCGCAGAAGGTCAGGCCGTCCTGGACGTAGCGGCCGACGAAGCCTTCCGTTTCGCGGAAGTGGACGCCCTGGGCACCATTGAGGAAGAAGATTTCACCGACAAGCACCTGGATGCCGTCCTGGCCCTCCCGGCCGTGGACGTGGAAGCCGTCAAGGCCGCTCATTTCACAGTAGTGGTGGACGCCATCAACTCCGTGGGCGGAATCATCATGCCCCGGCTGCTGAAACGCCTCGGCGTCAAGTGCATCGGCCTGAACTGCAACCCCACCGGCGATTTTGCCCACAATCCCGAACCGCTTCCCGCCAACCTCACGGACCTGTGCGAAACCGTGAAGAAAGAGAAAGCCGACCTGGGCGTCTCCGTGGACCCGGATGTGGACCGGCTCGCCTTCATCAGCGAAAACGGCGAGCCCTTCGTGGAAGAATATACCCTGGTCTCCGTGGCCGACTACCTTTGTGAACTAGCCCAAAAGGAAGGCAAGCCCATCGCCACCGTCTCCAACCTCTCCTCCACCCGCGCCCTCCGCGATGTGACGGAGAAGCATGGCGGCAAGTATTACGCCGCCGCCGTGGGCGAAGTGAACGTGACCACCAAGATGCACGAAGTGGGCGCCCTCATCGGCGGAGAAGGAAACGGCGGAGTCATCTATCCGGCCCTCCACGCCGGCCGTGACGCCATGGTGGGCGTGGCCCTGTTCCTGTCGAACCTGGCCCACAAAGGCATGAAAGTGAGCGAGCTCAAGAAGACCTACCCGCAGTACTATATCGCCAAGAACAAGCTCCAGCTCAGCGACCCGGCCCTCATCGAGAAGATCCTGTCCGAGCTCAAGAAAATCTACGCCTCCGAGCACATCAACGACATCGACGGCGTCAAGATTGACTTCGAAGCCTCCAAGACCTGGGTGCACCTGCGCAAATCCAACACGGAGCCCATCATCCGCATCTACTCCGAAGCCTCCACCCCCGAGGCTGCGGAAGCCCTTGGCAATGAGGTCATTGCCGTCGCCAAAAAGATCATCGGCTGATGTTCTCGTTCCGGACCACACCACTGGAGGACCAGCTGGACAAGGCCCTGCTCTACGGCAAGGTAGGCTGTTTCTGCACCCAGAGCTGCTGGGACACGGCCAAAGGCCGGTGGATGTGGGAACTGTTCTCCGCCCGCGGGAATCTCCAGACGGTCTTCACCCCCAGGGACGCCGAGCTCACCCCCGGCACCAACCACATCGTCTTCGAGGCCGACCAGCTCCGCGAACTGAACGCCGTCGTAGTGGAGATCCAGGACGTGGGCGTGCGCTGGTTCAACTACACCAAGGATGTGATACAGCTCATGGAGATGCTCAAGCTCCTGGGCGATGAAGCGCCTTCCCTGTATATCGTAGACCACATCAACCCGTCCGGCCGCGTGGTGGAAGGCACCATACCCGCCGTCGCGGGCGAGATGTACGTCCCGAAAGTCGCCCATCGGCACGGCCTTACGCTGGGAGAGCTGGTGAACCTGTACGCGGCGGAGATCGGCGCCAGATTCCCCATCCACGTCATATCGGCCATGGCCACGGACGCCGTCCGGCAGCTGATGCCCTGGACCATCGCGCCGGCGTCCGACATCCCCGGCCTGTTCAGTTCGTACCTGTACAGCGGCGGTGGACTCTGGAACAACACCACCATCACGCCCGGTATCGGCACCGCCCGGCCGTACGAGTACATCGGCGCGCCGTTTGTGAAGCCGCTGCACCCGGAAGATCTGCCGCAGGCCCACGGAGCGCTCCTCCGCCCCTGCTCCTTCACCCCGGCTGCCGGCCGGTACCAGGGGGAACGCTGCTTCGGATTCCAGATCATGCTGGTGCCCGGAGAGCCCTATCACAGCCTGCTGCACACCCTGCACCTGATGCGCTGGTTCCGCGAGCACTACTCCGCCTTCGAGTTCCAGCCCGCCTTCTGGACCAAACTCTCCGACCCGGTCCTGGAAGCCTACCTGAAGGAAGAAATCGGCTTTGACGTCGTGCAGGAGCACGTAAAAGTGGAAGAACAGAAATGGATCCGCAAGGCCAAACGCTATCTCCTGTACGAAGATCAGCCCTATCGGATGAAATAATTTGGAAGTCTGAAAGGAATTCACTATCTTTGCGGTCCCAAATTGTTAACGATTTTAGATTTTACGTAAAATGAAGAAAGGAATTCATCCCGAAACCTACCGTCTTGTAGCTTTCAAGGATATGTCCAATGACACTGTCTTCGTCACCCGTAGCTGCGCCCCTTCCAAAGAAACCCTTGAGGTGGAAGGCGTAGAATACCCCCTGGTGAAGCTGGAAATTTCCAACACTTCCCACCCCTTCTATACGGGCAAGGTGAAGCTGGTGGACACCGCCGGTCGTGTGGATATGTTCTATCAGAGATACAAGAGCCGCAAGAAATAAACATCTTCGGACAAAAGGTACAAAAAACGGCAGCCTGCAGAGCGGGTTGCCGTTTTTCTTGTCTTTCTCTTCCCTACAGGACCGTCCTGCTGACGGGAAGCGAGAACACGATGCCCACTCCTTCGGTGGACAGGCCGGCGTTCTTGTAGATGGCTTTCATCACCTCGTCCTTGATATCGGCCGGCACCAGGACCAGCACCACTTCCTTGTCGGGCTGGATGGCGATGTTGAAGAATTCCTCGGCCTCGGGGTTGGCGGAACCGCGGCCCCTGAGGATGCTGCCGCCCCGGGCGCCCGCCGAACGGGCCGCCGCCATCACATTCTCCGAATAGCCGGAATTGACAATGCAAACGATGAGTTCGTGTTTGTTCTCTTGCGCCATGTTATGCTTCCTCCATCACTCTTTTTTCGTTACTTAAAAAACCGTAGGGCAGCACGCCGATCATGCTGCTGAAGGGAATGGTGAAGGCCACGCCCTTGTAGTCCTTGCCTTTTTGAAAATTCTCTTTCAGGACATCCATGAGTTCTTCCGCCTCGTCGGCCCGGACAACGCCCGAGACAAGGGTCTTGGGACGGTCCGGAAGACCCAGGTAATTCAGGATGGTATGGGTGGTTCCCTTGACCGGCATCTGGAATTGGAAATTCACCTGGCGGGCCTGGATGAGACTGGAGTAATAGGCCGTCTTTTCCGAATGGACGATGGCCACCACCACTTCCAGCTTCATGGGTGCTATGTTTTTGTCTTGGGACATATTATTCGAAATAAATGATGGGATCTTCTTCTGCGGCCAGGATGCGGCGGAATGCCTTGTTGCGGCGCCGGCGCACGGCCACTACGGACTTGAAGCCCAGGCACTGGATGGTAATCAGCGGAGTCATGGCCACCATGGCCACCACGCCGAAAGCCAGCTCCATGACATTGCTTTCCCCCTGCATGGCCACGCAGGCGCCGATCACCATGGGCAGGATAAAGCTGGAGGTGAGCGGACCGCTGGCTACGCCGCCGGAGTCGAACGCAATGGCGGTATACAGCCGGGGCACCACGAACGAAAGGCCCAGCGACAGCGCATACCCGGGAATCAGGTAATACAGCAGCGAGAAGCCGTAATAGACACGGATGACCGAAAGGCCGATCGAAACGCCCACGCCGATCGAAAGGGCCGCCATCATCTGGGTGCGGCTCACTTCCCCGCCCGTGACCTCGTGGACCTGCTGGTTCAGGACATGGACCGCCGGTTCCGCCAGCACCACCACCATGCCGATGATGAAAGCGAAGCCGATAATGAGCAGCGGATGCGCCTGGGACAGTTCCTGGCCAATCTTGTACCCCATCGGCATAAAGGCCATCTCCACGGCGGCCAGAAAAATCACGAGGCCGACAAAGGCATACACGATGCCGAAGATGATCTGGATGATCTTAGTTTTGGGAAGTTTCAGGACGGCGAACTGCAGGCCGAAGAAAAAGACGACGATCAGCACCAGGGACTTGGCTACGTCCACCATCGTAGTGCCCAGGACGCTGTCAATACCCTCCGCGAGGATGGCGTCCATGGAATAGTCCGGGACGTGGTAGTCCAGGGTGCCGCTGGAGAGCATGGACAGGATGAGGACGGCCGCCACCGGGCCCACCGAGCACAGGGCAATGAGGCCGAAACTGTTTTCACTGGCATTCCGCCCGCCTACCGTCAGGGCGATGCCCACGCCGAGGGCCATGATAAATGGCACCGTGATGGGGCCGGTCGTGACGCCGCCGGAGTCGAAGCACATGGCCAGCAGGGGCCAGGACTCGTCGTTGTCCATCAGGAGGGCGGCCAGGCAGAACAACACCATGTAACAGTAGATGAGGATGTTGGTGAGGTCCGCATGGAAGATAATCTTCGCGACGCCCACCAGAAGCATGATCCCCACTCCCAGGCCGACGGTAAAGATCAGGACCGTTCCGTTCATGACGGCGCTCACCTGGCTGGCCAGCACCGACAGGTCCGGTTCCGCCACAGTGATCAGAAGTCCCATCACAAAAGCCACCGACAGCAGCAGGCCCAGCTTTTTTGACCGGGTAAGTCCCTCGCCGATGTACTGGCCCATAGGGGTCATGGCCAGGTCTGCACCCAGACTGAACAGGCCGATGCCGACTACCAGCATCCCTGCCGCCAGCAGGAAGACACCCAGTTCACGGGAGGAGATGGTGACCCATGGAGTGGCCGACAGGATAAGAACGAGCGCGCTGACCGGGAGTACGGACAGCAGGGACTCTTTCAGTTTTTCCGCCAGGCGATGCCACAGGTCCTGGAAATAAGAAGCGTCTTCCTTCATAGTTTGCGGGGTTTCATCCGCAAAGTTAATCAGAAAAAAGAAAAACTAAAAACAGAACTTGTATCCGATGCCCAGGCTCACATTGAAGGCCTACGCATCCCCGTGTCCGGCATCCTGTACATCGAGGGCTTCACGTACTGATCCCTCACAGTAGTTTCACCGCGATTGCTGCGCACGCCTCCGCATCGGAGAGCGCGTGATGATGCCGCGTGAGGTCATATCCGCAGGCCGCCGCGACCGTCTGCAGCTGGTGATTCGGAAGCCGACGCCCATAGTACTTCCGGGATGCGGCCAGGGTATCGTAGAACACATAATCCGGATAATCCATCCGGTACACCCGGTGTACGGCCTTCAGGCAGCCTTCGTCAAAACGGGCGTTGTGCGCTACCATCGGCAGACCCTCGACCAAGGGGGCAATCCTGGCCCATACCTCCGGAAACAACGGCGCATCTTCCGTATCTTCGGCCGTCAGTCCGTGAACCCGCTGGCAGAACCACTGGTAGTACTCCGGTTCCGGGTGGATAAGGCTGTAGAACGTATCCACCACTTCACCGCCGCGCACAATCACCACCCCCACGCTGCAAACGCTTGAGGGCTGCTCATTTGCCGTTTCAAAGTCAATCGCTGCAAAATCAGTCATATACAAAATTACGCCGAATTCCCGCAATATGCAAATTTACTGCTCCCAGTGCATGGAAAAGCCGTCTCATTTCTGACAAAAATAACTACATTTGTAACTCAGTTATAATTGCGTATACCATGAGTAAAGAAAGAGAGATCTGGATTGACTGGCTTCGGATCATTGCCTGTCTGTTTGTCATGATGACCCACTGCTGCGAGGTGTTTTATTTCGGCGACGGCGGAACCCTGGTCATGACCAAGGCGGATGCATTCTGGGTCACGCTCCTGAATACGTTCACCCGGGCCTGCGTCCCGCTGTTCGTGGTGGCGTCCAGTTATCTGCAATTCCCCATTCATTACTCCACCGGGGAATTCTTCCGCAGAAGGCTGGTCCGCATCCTGATTCCCTTCATTATTTGGTCGCTGGTCTACGCCTTTGCCTGGGGAGATCCGCTGCAGAACCTGAAGGATCTCTCGCTCAACTTCAACTATTCGGCCGGTCATCTTTGGTTCGTATACATGCTGCTGGGCGTCTATCTGATCATGCCGCTCCTCTCCCCCTGGGCCGAGAAGGTCGGGAAAAAAGAACTGCTGCTGTTCCTTGGCATCTGGATCTTCTCGACCCTCATTCCCTTTATCCGCCAATGGGCCGGAGGGCCGGGAGAAGTCATCTACGGTCCTTCCGGGATTCCCAACCTGGCCAAATATCCCCTCTGGGGCGAGGCCAGCTGGAACAGCTACGGCACTTTTTACTATATCAGCGGTTTCGTAGGGTATCTGCTGCTGGGACTGTATTTCCGCAGATTTGTCAAGCCGCTCTCCTGGACGAAGACGCTTGCAATAGCCCTTCCCCTTTTCGCCGCGGGATTCGCCATCGGCGCCCATGGTTTCTACAGCCGCGTCCTTAAAGACGCCGGCGGTGTTTTCCCGGTATCTGGCCCGGTCGGCTACGCAGCCATCTGGGAGACCACCTGGTTCAACGACACATTCGGCCTTGCACTAATGACCATCGCATGGATTCTGGTCATCCGGAAAATCACCTGCGCCGGTCCCTTCTACCGCAAAGTCATCCTGCCCATATCCAAGGCCAGCTACGGGATGTATCTGTGCCACATGCTCATCCTGAGCAGTGCCGCCACATGGATATGCGGTTTGCTTAAACGTGGCACAGAGGGAATTCTCGGCTTCTGGACAACGCCCGTCGAAGTACTCTCCACCGCCCTCATCACCTTCATCACCACGGCCATACTTTGCGTACTGGCACAAAAAATCCCCAAAATCGGGAAGTATATTGTCGGGTAGGCTGGAGATGGCATAAACCTCAGCATACGCTTCTCCAAGGAAGAGCACAAGGAGTTGTCTGACTATATCTCTGCCTGGATGCAATCCGTAGGGACAGGGAATACCGGGAGTTCAGGAAAAAGGTGTAACTTTGTACCGTAAAAAACCGCCGTATGACCACTCCTTTTACAGATTGCCACTGCCATATCCTCCCAGGGTTGGATGACGGAGCCACTTGCGTGGCTGAATCAGCCATTCTGGCAAGGCATCAGGTGAAATGGGGATTCCGCAAGGCTGTCTGCACGTCTCACAGGGTTCGCAAGTACCCCAATACTCCGGATGATGTAAGGAGGGCATGCGACCTTCTTCGGGAAGAGCTTTTCAAACAGGGTATCGCCTTGGAACTGGAGCCTTCCATGGAATACCGTCTCATTCCGGAGACGTGGCCGGAGACCCTGGAGAAAGGCTGGCTCCTTCCCTGGGAGGGCAATCACATCCTCATTGAACTTCCCATCCACAATGCTTCAAAAATCGGCGACATAGTTCCCGAGGATGAGATAAAGAGGCTTCTTGACATGGGATACCAGCCTGTCCTGGCCCATCCGGAGCGGTATCTTTATCTCGATATGGAGAGGTATCTCTCCCTCAAGGAGGCAGGAGCCCTGTTCCAGAGGAACATCGGCTCCATTGAGGGGCTCTACGGAGAGGCCGTCAGTGTCAGGGCGGAAGCACTGCTCTCAGAGGGAATGTACGACCTGCTCGGCTCGGATCTTCATAATGAGCGCTATGCGGCGTTCTTCGACTCGTTCGGGTTCAACGTAAGCCAGTAAAGGTATGAGGTTCAAGCACACGGACAGGCCGGGCTTTTGGCTCGGGTTCATAGACTTCTTTACGGCGGGACTTTTCTTCCTGCTGTACATGCCTCTCGGCGGCCTTCAGGACGAGCTGGATGAAATCCTCGGCCGGAGGACACAGCGTTACTGGGTGGCCTATCTCCTTGGAATCCCCACGGCGTTCATCTACCCGCTTGTCTGGATGGCCCGGATTGCCGAAGAGCTAAAGGCCAAGGCCATCGACATGGGAATCGAGGGTCCCCACACCTCCTGGTGGCACATGTTCGGCTGGAACACCTTCGGCCTCCCCCTCATGGGGCCCGCCGTCGCCACCTGGCGCTTTTTCGACACGCTCAATAAGATAGAGAGGAAACTTAACGGGGACACCGTGAAATGGCACATCGACAACCAAGAATGGGTGAAGAGAGGATGATCCAACAGATGCCGGCTTTCCTTCTTTAACCACGGGCTTTCAGTCAGTAGGCAAATACCATCCGCTGGAAATCCACGCCGAAGGCATGGCGGATTTCCTCCTTCCTGAAGCCAATCTCTTCGTAGAGCTTTATCAGGTGCGGCATGTCATGGTCAGCGTATCCAGGTAGTACTCCCCCGGGTCGGCCTCCTTGGCCTTCATCGCGGCCTTTATGTCTTCCTGGATCTGTTGTTCGAGTGTCATAATCATACCTATAGTTCAGAATGCAAATTTACTCTTTTTAAGCGAGATGTTCAAGGCGGCATTGCAACCCGGTTGCAAAACAATCTTCGTAGATTTGCAGCGTTATGAGAATTGGACTTATCGACAGGGCGATGTACGCCGTCATGGCATCGGCCTGTATCAAAGAGCTCAGGAAAGAGCACGCGGACTGGGACGGAAGTGCCATTCGGAGGAATGCGCGCAGGCGGTTCGGAAGGATGATGAAGGAAACCCCTTCCATCGGCTCCTACCGGAGCAACTGCTGGAAGATGAACCTCGTGGGCGGAGCCGTCTGGTTCTCCCTGTATGAAGCGGTGGAAGAGTTGTATGGGAGAATGAGTGATGATCTCTACGGAAAGATGTGCAATGCCACCTATGCCATCCCCATCATGGCCTGGAAGTATGCCTCCACGCCGTTCTTTACCGAAAAGTACCAGGATGCCTACATCCGGAAGATAGACAAGGCGAACCGCATCAGGTCCGAGTATAACTGGACCACCCATTACGAGAAAGGTCCCACGCCGGATTCCTTGAAAATACGTTTCACCACCTGCGGTCTCTGCGCCCTCGCTACCCGTACCGGTCACCGGGATATCCTTCTCATCATGTGCCGGACCGACTACACGGTGGCGGACGCCATCGGCGCCTGCCTGCATCGTGACAAGACGCTGGCTACCGGCGATTCCTGCTGCGACTATCTCTATACACGTCCCGGGAGCGAAGCCGAAAAAAGATGGCTGGCAGAGCACCCGGAAGGGTCATTCATTTCCAAGTAAGCCGATAAAAAGTATCTAGCCATGTTCTGGGACAGGGTCGCCGGGGCCAGAAGAGCGGCTTCCATCCCCGCCTTGAACCATCCGGGGACTTCGCCATCGGCCTCGTAGAACTTCTCGACGGGTTTCAGGGGGTGCTGTTTGCCATTGTCAACGCCATAGCCCAAGGCGATGACGCAGTGAACCTCTTCTCCCTCGGAGACGGAGATAACCTCATCTATTTCCTTGAACGTCAGGCACAACCGTCTCCAAAGGCTCCGATACATTCACCGACGCCGCTTTGTAGTGGAGGAACCTTTCTATCAACTTCATAGAAACCGAGACTTGATATTACAAAAATAAAATGTTTTCTTGAAAAACCTATTCCTCCTGTTTTCCAACGGGTTGTATATAGAGAAGTCCTGTCGTGTAGTTATTTCGCAAATCCTTTCTTCAGGAAATCGGCAAAAGGAATGTGGATGATGCCCTCCCATTGGGAGGAATCCATGTATGGTGTCATGGATATGACATATTTGGGATAGTTGTCCTTGATGGGCATCAGATTTCCGAATTCGCGATTGAATGTCTTTTCTTCCGAAATCAGGTATGCAACTTGGACATAGACAACCTCGTCGCCCTTTGTCCCGACAAAGTCTATCTCTGTGCTGTATAGCTGCCCGACCTTCACGTCATAGCCCAGACGCACCATCTGTTGGTAAACGAGATTCTCCAAAATATTGTCGATGTCATTCGCCCTGCGTCCGCCGACGATGAAATTACGGACTCCTACATCTCCGAAGTAATACTTGTCATTGGTCTCCAGGAGCTTCTTCCCATGAATATTATACCGTGAGACTGACGTAGCAAGATAAGCTTCGGTAATGAACTTCATATATTTGAGAACCAGGTTCTTAGATACTTCGCTCTCATTGGAGGCCATGTAGTTCTGGACGCTGGTAGCCGACATCTGCTTGCCGATATTGTCGGCAATGAAGCGAATGAGATTTTCCAGGAAAGAAACATTCCGAATCTTCTTGCGCCGGATGATATCCTTGACCAAAATGGTGTTGTAGACGCCCTGAAGATAGTCGTTGATGGTATCAGGATTATCCAGTCCGAAAGGCCGTAGTCCTGGAAGACCGCCATAATTGATATATTTGTTCAGGGCCGATTCACCATCCTCCAGACCGTGAAACTCCAAGAATTCGGGATAACTCAGCCCTTGGATGTACACCTCCAGATATCGGCCGGAAAGCATGCTCCCCAGTTCACCGGAAAGGATGTCGGAGTTGCTGCCGGTAACTACCACATCGATATAGGATTCATTGTAGTAGTTCCTAAGGCCGCGTTCGAACTCCTCGATTTCCTGGACTTCATCAATCAGGATGTAATTATGCTTTGACTTGTCCAGACGTTCATCCACGTATGCAACAAGGTCTTTATAAGTTGCGATGAAGTCGAAAGCCGTCTTCTCTTTGTCAATGTAAATCACATTGGCTCCAGCTTCTTCTTGTTTACGGGCGACGAGTTCCTTCATCACATAGCTTTTTCCCACGCGCCGTTGGCCCGTGAGTACAATCAAAACGCCTTTTCCGAGGAGTTTCTCCAGCTTGGAGTAGTAATTGGGTCTTGATATCAAATCCATAGTATCTGTACCTTTCAAATGCAAAGATAATTAAAATTTGTTGACTATACTAAACAAAGGTGACTCATTTTAGATTTTGTTCATTAAATATAGTTGGGTGATTTCGCTCGTCTGGTACTTGTTGAAAAACCTGACGACAAAAAAGAAGCCCACTCCATCAGGAGCGGGCTAAAGGCTAACTATTTGATTATCAAATCAATATTCTTCTTCATTCCACAAGATGCATAGTAGCACTAACCATACCTTGTGTTAATTTATTGGCCATCTTCTGCAACTAATTGAATATGAATCAATATTCGGCCAACATTCGCTTGAGGAGTCCTCTAAATACCGAGGCTTAAACTTTCGGTTTTTACGGCTTGCGGTAACTTTTGCGGTAACTTTGGGGGGCTATAAAATTCCATAGATTTCCGTATAATTCCGCCACCACTTGAAATGGCCATCAAAAACACCGTCAAGCAGGATCAAAAATCCGCAATGTGTTGCTCCCTATCACAGGGAGTACGAATATACACTTTTTGCGTGAGTTACACAACTACCGAAGGAAGAAAATGACTACCGGAAACATGATATTTATGCTTTGCCGAGATAGAGTACTATAGAGATTGCATTATCGTGCTTCGTTGTTTCTCAGAAATAAATAATGCAGGCGAAGACAATAGTTCCTTAGCCTTTTTTGACACATCACCTGTCTTATTTGAATCACCTATCGCCTGATACAAACCATGCATCGTAACATACGGTGTGACCGGGCCGGAAAGCTGTCGATAAACATTGTTATTTTACAATAAAACTCGAGAGAATTTATGCGAGCTTGTCGCTGGAGAGGAACTGAAACAGTCCAGTAAACAGGATTCCGTTATTGTCCTTGTAGGGCATAATGTCATCCTTGACAATGACAATCTTCTGGAAGAAATCATCAATCCGTTTGAGTGAATTCAGTTCCTGCTCACGTTTTTCTTCGGTTTCAATCTCGTATGCCGACTGAATATAGTACTTCTCGTTCCCGTCCGTGGCGATGAAATCGACCTCATATTGCTTGTACTCTGACTTGCCATCGACCATTTTACGGTGCTCAACGACACCAACGTCCACCGCATAACCACGGTACAGCAGTTCATTGAAAATGATGTTCTCCATCAGGTGAGTCTGCTCCAATTGACGGTAATTCAGTCTTGCGTTTCTTAGGCCGACATCTATCGAGTAGTATTTCTTGATATTCTCGTAATACTTGTTGCCTTTGATGTTATAGCGTCGCGCCTCGTTAAACAGGAACGCCTCTTCCAGGTAGCCGATATACTTAGCAACCGTGTCATCTGTTATCTTGATTTTACGGACACTTTCCAGCGTGTTGGTGATGCGGGTCGTGTTGGTGAGGGAGCCGATGGAAGAGCAGAGTGCATCGGCTATGGCTTCAAGTGCTTCCCGGTTTTCAACGTTATGACGCTCGACCACATCGTCCAAATAAGTCTTCTTCCACAATCTCTGGAGATACGTGGTCTTCTGCTCCGCCGTCGGCATTTTCCTAAGTGCGGGAAGGCCACCATAAGTGTAATACTCCTTCCACAGTTCATTGACACTTTCCGGCCGGTTCTGACAGAATTCACGGAAAGTAAACGGAAGGATGCTGACCTCATCGCTGCGCCCGCGGAAGATGGTATTGATTTCGCTTGAGAGGAACTTGGAATTACTGCCGGTGACATACACATCAACATTCTGACGCTTATTAAGGCCATTGACAATCCTTTCGAAGCCATCGACCTCCTGTATTTCGTCCAGGAAGACATAGTAGTTCTCGGTCTGCGATGTGATTCTGGAATAAAGGTATTCTTTCAGCTTCTCCCGGTCCAGCAGTTCTTTAGGAGTGTCCTCATCCTCTATATCAAAAGAAATGATGATAATGTGGTCTTCGGGAACACCTTTGGAAATGAGATAATCCCTATATATGGGATCCAATAGGAAGGACTTACCGGAACGCCTCGGCCCGGTAACTGCTTTAATCTGCCCGTTATCCCTCCTGACAATCAGGCGGTTAAGATATAAATCCCGTTTTACGTAAGCTTCCATATTAATCCTTTATTCGAAATCTACTGCAAATTTACAATAAAATTCTAATACGCAAAGCGATTCTAACTTTTGCGGTAACTTTCGTTTCCCTAAAATGCCGTAGAATGCCATAAAATGCCATCGGGCACGGTCTGTAAAAACCGTACCCGATGCGCTTAAATTGCTTATTTTTAGGTAGTTAAGCCCCTAATATTCTTCCTCATTCCACATAAAATCTTCTTTTGTGGGATAGTCGGGCCAGATGTCTTCGATGGATTCGTAGATCTCGGCGTTGTCGTCGTCCAGTTCTTCGAGGTTTTCGATGACTTCTTCCGGAGCACAGGTGCGGGTGGCGTAGTCAATCAGTTCGTCTTTTGTTGCGGGCCACGGAGCGTCGTCCAGGCTGCTCGCGAGTTCAAGTGTCCAAAACATAGCTTGTATCGTTTTATTATTTTATAATCAGTTGGTTAAGGGGGTTCTCCCTTGTATCGGGCTGCAAAGATAGGTAAAAAAATGATATAATGAATTTTTTTCGCTAATTTTGCATTCCATTTTACAACAGCATTTGCTACAAAGTCTAGACCAATGGCATACAGAAAGATAGAAGAATACGACGAAAAAGTCACTAAAGAAATTGCGGGGCACATTAAAGCCATTCTGGGCCTGCTGGGAGAGGATCCTGCACGGGAAGGTCTCGAGAAAACGCCGGAACGGGTGGCAAAGGCCATGCAGTTCCTGACCCAGGGATATTTCCAAAACGGGGAGGCTCTGGTACAGAGCGCTCTGTTCCAAGAGCCCTACAACCACATGGTCATCGTCAAGGACATCGAACTGTTCTCCCTGTGCGAGCATCACATGCTTCCTTTCATCGGCAAGGCACATGTCGCATATATTCCGAACGGGGAAATCACCGGTCTCTCGAAGATTGCCCGCGTTGTGGAGACGTATGCCCGCAGGCTTCAGGTCCAGGAACGTCTCACGGAGCAAATCCGCGACTGCATCCAGGAGTCCCTGCATCCGCTGGGCGTAGCCGTCGTCATTGAAGCCATGCACACGTGCATGTCCATGCGCGGCGTTCAGAAGTCCAATGCCGTCACCACCACGTCTGCCTTCTCCGGCATTTTCCTCAGAAGCCAGAAAACCCGCAACGAGTTCCTGGAACTGATCGGGAAATAGCCTGCCAATTTGGCAGAGATTTGCGCTTGGCGCATAATTTGAGTATTCTGTACCGGTTCCTGAGGGGACCGGTATTTTTGAATAGACATAAAATAAGCAATATGGCAAGCAAAGGACAAATTGGAGTAACCACCGAGAACATCTTCCCGGTTATCAAACAGTTTTTGTACAGTGACCACGAGATTTTCCTGCGGGAGCTGGTAGCCAACGCCGTGGATGCCACGCAGAAGCTCAAGGCCCTCGCCGCAACCGGTGAATGCAAAGAGGAAGTGGGGGAACTGAAAGTCACCATCCAGCTGGACGAGAAGAAACAGCAGCTCCGCATCATCGACAACGGTATCGGCATGACGGAGGAGGAAGTGGACAAGTACATCAATCAGATTGCTTTCTCGTCGGCCGGCGAGTTCCTGGAAAAATACAAAGACCAGATTGGCAACATCATCGGCCACTTCGGCCTGGGATTCTACAGCGCTTTCATGGTCTCGAAGAAAGTGACCATCGAGACGCTTTCCTGGAAGGAGGGCTCCAAGGCTGTGAAATGGACCTGCGACGGCTCTCCCGCCTATGAGATGGAGCCGATTGACAAGAAGGAGCGCGGCACCGTCATCACCCTTTATCTGGACGACGATTCCAAGGAATATGCCGAAAAGGCCCGCATCGAAGGCCTCCTCCAGAAGTACTGCAAGTTCATGCCCGTTCCCATCGTCTTCGGCAAGGAGCAGGAGTGGAAGGACGGCAAGTACGTGGATACCGACAAGGACAAGGTAATCAACGCCGTAGAGCCGCTCTGGACCAAAGCCCCTTCCGAACTGAAGGAAGAAGACTACATGAACTTCTACCGGACCCTGTATCCGATGAATGAAGACCCGCTGTTCTACATCCATCTGAATGTGGACTATCCCTTCAACCTCACCGGCATCCTGTATTTCCCCAAGCTGAAAGACCGCGTGGCCGTGGAGCGGAACAAAATTTCCCTCTACTGCAACCAGATGTTCGTAACCGACCATGTGGACAATATCGTCCCGGACTTCATGACCCTGCTGCACGGCGTCATCGACTCCCCCGACATCCCGCTGAATGTGAGCCGGAGCTACCTGCAGAGCGACGCCGCCGTCAAGAAAATCTCCACGTACATCACCAAGAAAGTGGCCGACCGCCTGGAAGGCATCTTCAAGGAGCAGCGCGCCCAACTGGAGCAGAAGTGGGACAACCTGAAGCTCTTCATCGAGTATGGCATGCTCTCCGACGAGAAGTTCTGCGAACGCGCCCTCAAGTTCGCCCTTCTGAAGAATGTGGACGGCAAATACTTCAGCTTCGACGAGTACAAGGAAGCCGTGAAGGACCAGCAGACGGACAAGGACAAAAAACTCGTATACCTGTACGCCACCAAGGCCGATGACCAGTACGCCTTCATCCAGGCCGCCAAGGACAAGGGGTACGACGTGCTCCTGATGGACTGCGAACTGGATGCCCATTACGTGAACCTGCTGGAGCAGAAACTCCCCGACACCCGTTTCGCCCGCGTGGACTCCGACGCGGTGGAGAACCTCATCCCCAAAGAGGACAAGGTGAAGCTGGAAATGAAGGAAGATGAGCGCTACGACCTGGAGAACCTCTTCAAAGCCGTCCTCCCCGCCGGCAACGACTACTACGTGGTGGGCGACAATCTGGGCGAAGAATCGGCCCCCATCCTTATCACGCAGAATGAGTTTATGCGCCGATACCGCGAAATGAGCGCCCTGGGCGGCGGTATGAACTTCTACGGTTCCATGCCCGAAAGCTACAACATCACCGTGAACATGCAGCACCCGCTGGTCGCAAAAATCTGGGCCGACAAACTCTCCAGCGTCGCGCCTCAGGCTGAACTGCCCGCCGAAGCCCCTGCCGACGCTCCGGAAGAGGAAAAGACCAAGGCCCGTCAGGCCCGCGAAGCCGTCCGTAAAGCCCACCGGGCCGATGTCGAATCCTTTGCCGCCGGCAACGAGAGCCTGCATCAGATCGTAGACCTGGCCCTCCTTGCCAACGGCATGCTCAAAGGAAAAGCCCTGAGCGACTTCATCGCCCGAAGCTACAGCCTCCTGAAATAAAAAAACCGGCTCAAAGGCCGGTTTTTTTTTATTACTTATACAGGAACCTTCTGATACTCATCTTCGGGGTTTTCTCGAAGGGCTTGTCCATGATTTCCACCTTGGCAATCTGGCTGTACACGGGCAGCTGGCGGTTGGCACCCAGGCGGATGTTCTCAGGGATGTTGGCCTTGGCTTCGCTGTCCAGGAGGGACTTGGCGATGGCCTGTTCATCCAGGAAGACAAGGGCGACGAGTTTGCCGCCGCGGTCCACGACGACGCTTTCCATTACGAAGGCCTGATTGTTCACCACGGCTTCCACTTCCTCAGGATAGATGTTCTGACCGGAAGGGCCCAGGATCATGTTCTTGGAGCGGCCGCGGATGAAGATGTTGCCGTCGGCGTCGATGATGCCCAGGTCGCCGGTGCGGAGCCAGCCGTCTTCGGTGAAGGCGTTGGCCGTGGCCTCTTCGTTCTTGTAGTAGCCGATGGTGATGTTCTCACCGCGGGCCTGGATTTCACCGACAACGTGCTGGGGGTCGTCAGAGTCGATCCTCACCTCGGCCACGTCGACGGCTTTGCCGCAGGAACCGGCCACATATTTGGTCCAATGCTCATAGGCCAGCAGAGGGCAGGCCTCTGTCATGCCGTAACCGACCAGATAAGGGAATTTGATGCGCTTGAACAGGCGTTCCACTTCCGGGTTAAGGGCGGCGCCGCCCATGATGAATTCCTGCACGTTTCCGCCGAAGGCCTGCACCAGTCCGTCTTTCACCTTCTTGTAGATGATGTTGTTGATGCCGGGGATCTTGGTAAGGACCTTGATGAGGGGCTTGTCCAGGGTGGGTTTTACCTTGCTCTTGTAAATCTTTTCCATCACCAGCGGGACGGTGATCAGAAGATAAGGCTTTACGTCTGCAAAGGCCTTCAGCAGGGCTGCCGGAGTGGGGGCCTTGGACATCCAGTAGATGGAAGTTCCGTTGCACAGCGGATAGATGAACTCGATCACGAGGCCGTACATGTGGGCCATCGGGAGCATGGAGACCATCTTGTCGCCGGCAGGGACGTGGCGCTGGCTGTAGTCCACGTTGGCGGCGAAGTTACGGTAGGTGAGCATGACACCTTTAGGGTCTCCGGTGGAGCCGGAGGTGTAACTGATGGTGCTCAGGTCGTCCCAGTTGTCGGTGGGATAGTGGACGTCGTCCGGGCCGAAGCCGCCGGGATATTTCTCCTTGAAAAGGGTGTCCAGATTGTCAACGGCTTCCTGGATCTTGGGGTCGCGGCACAGGAGGACATTCCAGTTGTCCACGTCAAAGACAACCTTCAGGGCGGGCATCTTGTCCGGGTCCATCTGCGCCCAGCGGGAAGCGTTGGTGAACAGGGCCACACTGTCCGAATGGTTCACAAGGCCCATGACGCTTTCGGGCTTGAAGTCCGCAAGGATGGGGACGATGACGGTTTCATAGGTGTTCACCGCCATATAGGCGAAGCCCCAGCGCGCGCCGTTGTTGGCGCAGAGGGCAATCTTGTCTCCTTTCTTGAGGCCGGCTTTCTCGAAGATGATATGGAAGCGGGCGATATCGGTTGCCATCTGGGCATAGGTGAACGAGTCACCGCCGATGGTGTTAAGGGCAGGTTTGTTCCAGAATTTCCTGGTGGCATCTTCCAGACGCTTCAGATAATGAGGATAGTTAGGTTTCATAAGTACGGTTTAAGTAAAACATACAAACTTAATCATTTTTTCCGAATAAACGGTCCCGGAAGGATAAAAATCTTACGGCTCATCCGTTTATCGCGCAGAAATGATTATCTTTGCAGACTAATAGAATGCGTATGAGATTACCGGCAGAATGGGAAGAACAAGGCTTCGTGCAGCTTACCTGGCCGCACGAAGACACCGCATGGTATGAACTCCCGAAAGTACTGGACTGTTATGTGAACGTAGCCCGTGCCATCGTCCGGTACGAATCCCTTCTGATTGTCTGCAGGAATACAGCCGAAGCCAGGGCCGACATGGCCGCCCGCGGCTGGAATCCTGACGGCTTGCCCGTCCGCCTGGTGGAGGCTCCCCTGGACGACACCTGGGCCCGTGACCACGGCGCCATCTCCGTCTTCGGAACGCAGGGAGAAAAATGTATCCTGGACTTTGTATTCAACGGCTGGGGCCTCAAATTCGGCGCCGCCCAGGACAACCAGATCACCCGGACCATTTACAGCAAAGGCGCCTTCTCCCCGGAAGTGCAGTATGTGGACATGCGTCCTTTCGTCCTGGAAGGCGGTTCCATCGACACGGACGGAGCCGGCACCCTCATGGCCACTTCCGAATGCCTCCTCTCCCTGAACCGCAACGAGCAGATGTCCCGGGAAGAGATTGAGGCCCATCTGGGCAAGGCTTTCGGCCTGAAGCGCATCCTCTGGCTGGATTACGGCACCATCCAGGGCGACGACACCGACAGCCACGTGGACATCCTGGCCCGTTTCTGCGACCGGGAAACCATTGCCTACACCGCCTGCGACAACCCTGCCGACGAGAATTACGCCTCCCTGAAGGCAATGGAGGAGCAGCTCCGGACCTTCCGCACGCTGGAGGGAAAGCCGTATCGGCTCATTCCCCTGCCCCTTCCGGAGCCCCTGTATCTGGAAGACTATCGCCTTCCGGCCTCTTATGCCAACTTCCTTATCCTGAACGGCGCCGTGCTCCTTCCCGGAGCGGCCTCTCCGCTGGACGGGCTGGCTGCCGGACAGTTACGCAAGGCCTTCCCCGGCCGAAAGGTAGAAATCATCGACTGCCGCGCCCTCCTGTCGGGCCACGGTGGTCTTCACTGTATCACCATGAATTACCCGAAAGGGTGGTAAGTCCCTATGAGAAGAAAACCCATCATCGGCCTCATCTATGACTTCGACGGCACCCTGTCGCCGGGCAACATGCAGGAGTTCGGCTTCATCCAGGCCATCGGCCAGACGCCGGAGGAATTCTGGGCCAAAAGCGACGGCATCGCAAAAGGGCAGGATGCCTCCAACATCCTGGCTTACATGAAGTTAATGTTCGACGAAGCCCGGAAAAACCACATCTGCCTCACCCGCGAAGGATTCAAGAAATACGGGGCCGACATCAAGCTCTACGAAGGCGTCCGCGAATGGTTCCACAATATCGACGAGTACGGAAAGGCACACGGCGTAGTCATCGAGCACTACATCAACTCCTCCGGCCTTACGGAAATCATCGAAGGCTCCCCCATCGCACGGGAATTCAAGCACATTTTCGCCGGCAGCTTCATCTATGACGAAAAAGGCGAGGCCGAATGGCCCGGTATCGCCGTGGACTACACCGCCAAGACCCAATACCTTTTCAAGATCCAGAAAGGCATTTTCTCGTCCCGCGACGCCCAGAAAGTGAACGAATCCATGGCCGACGACGCCAAGCGCATCCCCTTTACCAATATGATCTACTTCGGCGACGGAGACACCGACGTCCCCTCCATGAAGCTGGTGAACATGTTCGGCGGCAATGCCATCGCCGTGTTCGACCCCGCCCGTCCGAAGAAAAAGGAAACCGCGCGGAAACTCCTGCGCCAGGGCCGTGTCAACTTTATCACGCCGGCCTCCTACACCAAAGACAGCCGCACCTTCCGCCTGGTGTGCGCCATTATCGACAAAATCAAGGCGGACAACGAACTCCGTCAATTCAGCCGCTACAAATAATGAGAACGCTTTCTATCGGCCTAGTGCAACAGCATTGCACCGGCGACATCGAGGACAACATCGCCCGCCTGAAAGGTTATATCCGCGAGGCTGCCGCACAGGGAGCCCAGCTGGTCGTCCTGCAGGAACTGCACAACAGCCTGTACTTCTGCCAGGAAGAGAACGCCAAGCTCTGCGACCTGGCCGAACCCATTCCCGGCCCCTCCACCGACACGTTCGGCGCACTGGCCAAGGAACTGGGCGTTGTGATTGTGCTTTCCCTCTTTGAGCGGCGCACGCCCGGAATCTACCACAACACGGCCGTCGTGCTGGAAAAAGACGGCACCATTGCCGGAAAATACCGCAAGATGCACATCCCGGACGACCCTCTGTTCTACGAGAAATTCTATTTCACCCCCGGCGACCTGGGTTTCCAGCCCATCAAGACGTCGGTCGGCACACTGGGCGTTCTCGTCTGCTGGGACCAGTGGTACCCTGAGGCAGCCCGCGCCATGGCCCTGAACGGGGCCGAGCTCCTCATCTATCCTACCGCAATCGGCGGCGTCCCCACCGACCCCGACTGGGAGCAGGCACAGCAGCGCCAGGCCTGGCAGCTGGTCCAGCGCGGCCACAGCGTCGCAAACGGCCTTCCGGTCATCACCGTCAACCGCACCGGCGTCGAACCGGATCCCACCGGTCATTCCACCGGCATCGACTTCTGGGGCCATTCCTTTGCCACCGGCGCCCAAGGCGAACTCCTGACCGAGTTTGAGAAAGCGGAAGAAGGCGTCCACGTGGTAAAGGTGGACATGGAGCAGTGCGAATACGTACGCCGCGGATGGCCCTTCCTGCGGGACCGCCGCATAGACGCCTACGACATTCTCCTGAAACGCTTCGGAAAATAACGCGCAAAAAAAGGCATCTCCGTAAAGAAGATGCCTTTTTTATGCTTCAGCGGAGCGCCTACTTGACCTCGATGGTAACAACGCGGTTCTTGGCGGCGCTGTCAAACGGCTGCACGGTGGCACCGTGAGCGGCGCATTCGATGTTGGCTTCGTTGGCACCGGCTTTGGTGAGCAGGTCTACGACAGCCTTGGCACGCTGCTCGGACAGGGCCTGGTTGCGCTTGGCGGAACCGGTCTGCTTGTCGGCGTAACCGTTGACGGCGAGTTTGGTGTCACCGTTCACGACATTCTGGACGAAGTACTCCAGGTGAGCTTTCTCACGGGCGGAGAGCTTGGCGGAGCCACAGTCGAAGTAAACGCTGATGGGAGCACCGGGCTTGACGTCTACAGCCGTGAAGGTACCGTTCTCATACAGATAGGTCTGGCCGTTCACGAGATTGCGGTAAGGAGCGAGCTGGTTTTCCAGCGCGGCAGCCTTGTCCTTGAGGGCGGCATTCTCCTTCTCCAGGGCGGCCACCTTGTCGGCCAGGGCGTTATACTGGTCTACGGTGAAAGGAACCGGGAGAGGCATAGGAGGAGTGATGGTGCTGTGACGGTCGAAGTTGGTCTTGCCCAGGTTGAAAGCCAGGCCGATGGTGGCGCTGGGGAAGAAGATGAAGCGGCCGCCATGGGTGGTGTACGCTGCACTCTTTCCGACGAGGGCCTGCAGGTCCAGGGTCAGGTTGACACGGCTGGTGACATTCAAGACATTCAGGAGACCGAGGCCAGCGGAATATTCCCAGTTGTTTCCGGCATCCTTGGCGAAGATGTTGCGGCTCTTGCTGATGTCAAGGGCACCCATGGTCACGTAAGGGACAAAGTTCCAGAAACGGGACTCTTTGTAACCGGCAATGCTGTTGGAGATGTTCCAGAGGAGGTCGGCGTGGAAGTAGTTGAAGCCGTAAGGAATACCGCTGTCCACATCCTGGACGTCGAAATCCAGTTTGCTGTTGTTCCAGAGGCCGTGCCAGCCCAGACGCATACCGACGGCAGGCGTCCACCATTTACCGAAGTTGATACCGGTAGAAAGGCCGATATTGCCCAGATTCTCCGCCTTGAAAGGAGTGGCGACCTGCGCGTTCACGCCGGCACCGATACCGATCCAGGTGTTGTCGAAGACTTTGTTGGTCTCGTAAGCGCCGCGGACGACTTTGCCGTTCTCATCACGGTTGTTGTCTTCCTGGGCGAAGGCGTTTACGGACACCAGGAGGCTTGCAGCTGCAAGAACTCCGAAGAACATTTTGATACCTTTCATAATTTATCAGTACTGAATTATTGTCAATCCTTTGAAACACAAATTTATAAAGTTTTTGCCGAAATACAAAAAAAGCACCTCCGAAAAGGTGCTTTTTAAGGATGAATGGTAAGATAAACTTACTTGACCTCGATGGTAACCACGCGGTTCTTGGCAGCGCCGTCGAAGGGCTGTACGGAGGAACCGTGAGCGGCAGTCTCGATGTTGGCCTCGTTGGCACCAGCCTTGGTGAGGAGGTCGACGACGGTCTTTACGCGCTGCTCGGACAGGGTCTGGTTGCGCTTGGCGGAACCGGTCTGCTTGTCGGCGTAACCGTTGACGGAGAGCTTGGTGTCACCGTTGACGAGGTTGTTGGCGAAGTACTCCAGGTGAGCTTTCTCACGGGCGGAGAGCTTGGAGGAACCGCAGTCGAAGTATACGCTGACGGGAGCGCCAGGGGTAACGTCAACAGCAGTGAAGGTGCCGTTCTCGTAGAGGTAGGTCTGGCCGTTTACGAGGTTCTTGTAAGGAGCGAGCTCGTTCTCGAGGGCAGCGATCTTGTCCTTGAGGGCGGCGTTCTCTTTCTCGAGGGCAGCCACTTTGTCAGCGAGGGCGTTGTACTGGTCGGTGGTGAAGGGCACAGGGATCACGACAGGGGTGATGGAGCTGTGACGGTCGAAGCCAGTCTTGCCGAGGTTGAAGGCGAGGCCGACGGTGGCGCTGGGATAGATGATGAAGCGGCCGGCGTTCTCAGTGTAAGCGTGGCCTTTGCCTACGAGGGCCTGCAGGTCGATGTTCAGGTCGATGCGGTCGCTGAGGCGGAGGTTGTTGATGAGGCCGACACCTGCAGCATACTCCCAGTTACCCTTGATGGAGAAGATCTGCTCGCTGAGGTTCAGGGCACCCATGGTCACATAAGGGATGAAGTCCCAGAAACGGGTCTCTTTGTAACCGCCGATGCTGTTGGAGATGTTCCACATCAGGTCGCCGTGGAAGTAGTTGAAACCGAAGTTGTTGCCAGCGGCGATGTTGGGCTGGGTGAAATTAACCTTGGAATTGTTCCAGAGGCCGTGCCAACCCAGACGCATACCGACTGCAGGGGTCCACCATTTGCCGAAGTTGATAGCGGTGCCGAGGCCGATACCACCCCAACCATTAGGCTGACGGAGAGAAGGCATAACGCTGTTGATACCAGCGCCGAGCTCGATGTAGGTGTTGTCGAAGGCCTTGTTGGTCTCGTAAGCACCACGGACAACTTTACCGTTTTCGTCACGGTTTGCATTCTCCTGAGCGTAAGCGTTCACAGAGAAGAGGAGGCTTGCAGCTGCAAGAACTCCGAAGAACATTTTGATACCTTTCATAATAAAGTATTAACTATAATTATTTTAATTCTTTCAGGCCCAATGCCACTAAACACCGCAAATTTAGATATTTTTTTTCACAGCACCAAATTTCGCGGATTATTTTTTAAAATTTTTGAAAGTGATGTATCTTTGCGTCCGGAACCTTATATCATGAACTTCAGACTCCAATCCGACTATAAACCCTCCGGCGACCAGCCGGAAGCCATCGACCAGCTTTGCCGGGCCCTGCAGCAAGGCGTCCAGGACGTTACCCTCCTGGGGGTGACCGGTTCCGGCAAAACCTTCACCATGGCTAATGTCATCGAGCGCCTTCAGCGGCCCGCCCTCATCCTGAGTCACAACAAGACCCTGGCGGCGCAGCTCTACGGCGAGTTCAAAGCCTTCTTCCCCGACAATGCCGTGGAATATTTCGTCTCCTACTACGACTATTATCAGCCGGAGGCGTATATTCCCACCACTGATACCTATATCGAGAAAGACCTCAGCATCAACGACAAAATCGACGAGCTCAGGGTCAGCGCGGCATCGGCCCTGATGAGCGGACGGCGGGATGTGATTGTGATTTCGTCGGTGAGCTGCCTGTACGGAATCGGCAATCCGGACGACTTCCACGACCAGACGGTCACGGTGCGGCGCGGAGAGCAGATGTCCATGACACGTCTCCTGTACAAGATCGTGGACGCCCTCTACTACCGCACGGAGACGGACTTCAAGCGCGGCAGCTTCCGCGTCCGGGGCGACACCGTGGACATTTTCCTCGGCGGTGCCGACTATGCCGCCCGCATCGAATTCTTCGGCGACGAGGTGGACCGCATCGCCCTGATCGACCCGGTGACGGGCGCCATCTTCGAGGAGATGGACAAGATTGACCTCTATCCGGCCAAGAACTTCGTCACATCCAAGGAGAAAGGCGCCAAGGCCGTGAGCCAGATCCAGGACGACCTGGTGAAACAGGTGGAGTATTTCGAATCCGTCGGCAAATACCTGGAAGCCAAGAGACTCAAGCAGCGGGTGGAATACGACATCGAGATGATCAAGGAGATGGGCTACTGCCCCGGCGTGGAGAACTATTCCCGCTACTTCGACGGCCGGAAGCCCGGACAGCGTCCCTTCACCCTCATCGACTACTTCCCGAAGGACTTTCTCGTGTTCATCGACGAGAGCCATGTCACCCTGCCGCAGATCCGCGCCATGTACGGCGGCGACCATTCCCGCAAGGAGACCCTGGTGGAATATGGCTTCCGCCTCCCCGCAGCCAGCGACAACCGGCCGCTGACCTTCGACGAATTCGAGGCCGTCACCGGCCAGACCGTCTATGTGAGCGCCACTCCGGCCGACTATGAACTGGAGAAATCCGAGGGGCTCGTGGTGGAGCAGATTGTCCGCCCCACCGGCCTGCTGGACCCGCCCATCGAAGTGCGTCCCACCAAGAACCAGGTGGACGACCTGATGGAAGAAATCCGCCAGCGGGCCGAAAAAGACGAACGCGTCCTCGTGACCACCCTCACCAAGCGCATGGCCGAAGAACTGGACAGTTACTTCACGAAGGCCGGCGTCCGCTGCCGGTACATCCACTCCGACGTGGACACCGCCGAGCGGGTGGAAATCATCGAGGATTTCAAGAACGGCCTGTTCGACGTGCTGATCGGCGTCAATCTCCTGCGTGAAGGCCTGGACATCCCCACGGTCTCGCTGGTGGCCATCCTGGATGCCGACAAGGAAGGCTTCCTGCGCAGCGGCCGCGCCCTCACCCAGACCGCCGGCCGCGCAGCCCGCAACCTCAACGGCCTCGTGATCATGTATGCCGACACGGTGACCCAGTCCATGGAAGAAACCATTCGCGAGACCGCCCGGCGCCGTACCAAACAGCAGGAATACAATAAGTTACACGGTATTACGCCCAAACAGGTCTCGGTCCGGGCCAACGCCCTGATGAGCGAGCTGGTCCGCTCCGGCGAAGACACCACCCACCTGAGCGGTTTCCTGAATCCGGCGCTCAGAAACAGCGTTACCGGCCACGTCAGCGCGAAGGATTCCGTCTCCGATCCGGAATACGTTCCCAGCGCCTCCGAACTGGGGAAAGGCGATGTCTCCGTGGGGCTCGGACACGACGCCCGCCGCGAAGGGACATCGGCCTATGTGGACGGTTATATTGCGGCCGACCTGGCCGCCGTGCTGCAGGACCCGGTCATCCGCTCCATGTCCCGCGAACAGGTGGAAAAAGCGGCCGACGAAGCCAAACGCAAGATGCAGAAAGCCGCCGCCGACCTCGATTTCACCGTTGCAGCCCGCTACCGTGACGAAATGTGGGCCCTCCAGCAATATCTCAAAGTCTGGTCCGACCGCTAGATTTACTGCCGGGAAACTTTCACGACATGCCGCTGGGCGCGGATCTGGGAGACGACTTTGTCCAGTTCCAGATTGGAAGGGACGGAGAGTTTGAGCTGTACCTCCCACGTGCCGCTGCGCGGATTCTCCGTGACCACAAAACTGCGGATGGAGGCCTTGAACTGGCCTACCACCTCCAGGATGCGGGCGCTTGCGCTCTCTTCGTCGGCCACGATCTTCAGGCCCACCTGGAACGACCCGCTGGAAGGCGTGTCGGCCCAGCGGACCTTCTGGATGCGGTATGGGAACATCTCCAGCAGCCGGGCGGCGTTGGGGCAGGTGATGCGGTGGAT
>DGXN01000007.1 GCA_002396335.1 Bacteroidales bacterium UBA4231 | reverse complement strand
CTTCCCGTCAGAGGCCGTGCCGGAAACCTGTTTGTAGCCGATGATAAAGCGAAGATAATCTCCCGTATTGGAATTCCAACTGGAGCCAAAGTTCTGATACTCAAACGGAATAATCATCTGTCCCTTGGCATTCATGACGCCCCAGGCATTGGCATAAGGCGTAACGCCGTCAAACGCCTCGGCCTCTGTGAATGGCTTTTCCCGCACACTCACCAGGCGGTTCCGGTACTCAAGCTCGGCCCCAACGAACATACGCCCGCCAATGGCATGGCGGCAGATGGCCTTGCGAAGGCCCTCCGGGGTCATATTCTTCCCCTCCTGAATCTTCTGGCGGAACTCTTCATCGGCCAGTGGTATCCAGTCCGGATTCTCCTTGGCCGTCTGATACATCAGATACGTGTTAATCCTATCATTCAGTTCCTGCCATTCCGGACTGTAATAGTATTCTTCCGTGAAAACGGCCTTGCACGGCGGATTCCACGCATCCTTGGGGAAGAGGTCCCTGGCGTCGTAAATCACAAGGGTCTGCGCCGAAAGGACCCCGCAGAAAAGGCCGCACAACAGTGTAACAATCAATCGTTTCATAGTTCAACGTCTTCTTCGTCCTTGTAGATGGGTTTTACTTTCCATTCCCCTTTCCGGTTAATGAGTCCCCACTTGCCTGTCTTCGCGTCCCGGGCCGGGGCCAGTTCCCCTTTTTCGGTTTGCCGGAAGACAATCTGCGCGCGGTTTGCAAAACCGAACCGCACCGGGACACGCACCCGGCCGGTGGTGTCAATCATCCCCACCAGATTCCCCTTGCGGACGGAAGTCCAGGGCCTGTCGTCCTCGTCCTGGGGATTGTCATAGACACTTGTTTTATAATAGCGGTGGTTGTTGAAGTTGAAAACATCATTCCACACGCAGGGAATGGCCAGACGGCCTTCCCGGTTCACAAAGCCCCAGCGGTCCCCGAAATCATCGTCGGAGGTATAGCCCACGGCCGCAAAACCGTTCCGGAAATCCCGCACGCGGTCAAAACCCCAAATCTTGCGGCCTAACACATATTTCCGGAGGTTCTGCTTGATGGTGAGGAGACGCTCGTCAGAAAAGTCGGCGGGATTCACACCCGCATTCCCGGACCGGCCTTCCTGGGCCAGGTTATTCACCTGCTGCGACACCTGCCGCTTGCTCTCGGCCTTATTCTTATCAATTTCGGCCAGTAGCTTCCGGATGTCCGCCTTTTCTTCCTCACTGATATCCTGCTTCAGCATGTCTTGATAGGTTTTCCGAAGCCCATCCCAATAGGCATCCTGTTCGTCCAGGGCTTCTTTTGCATCCATCCCTTGCAACATCTGGTTGGAACGGTATTGCATCCGCTGCGTGAACAAGTCCGTGTACAACTGGGCCAGCTGCACGGAACGCTTTCCGTCCTGGGTCCAGGTATCGGCCCAGCACCAGCGCAAAGTATCGGCCTCGTTCACCTTTTCCAGGCCGATGGTCTTATAACGCTCCTGCGCCTGCGCCGAAAGAACGCCGCAAAGCACAAAAACGGTCAAAAACGTGATTCTAAAACGTGTCATCGGGCAATCTTTTTATAGTGTTTGAGAGCCAAGGCAGCGTAGCAGTAGCGGCGGGTGAAGCGGGTGGGAATGAGGGCGTAGTGGAAGTGCTTTTCGGTCGCGTGTTCCCGCAGGGCCGAAAGGTCTCCGTAGCCGGGGGCGGCCCAGACTACGCCGCGGTTGTAGGCGGTGGCGGCTAGGCGCAGCTGATCGGCCACGGGAAGCGTCTCCAGGCCATCCTGCGTATGTTCTCCGCGCTTGTTGACAGAACCATAAGTGGCATAGAGCAGCCGCAGGAACACCCCCACGTAAATCACCTGCCACTCCTCTTTCTGCAGCCTGGAAATGCGGATGCGGCGCGCGGTGACCGTATCATCCGTGTCGAACCAGAGTTCGTATTGCCGGGCCAGGCCGCTGCGCATCCAGGCCTTTTCCATGGCCTCCACGAAGGAGGGCTTCATCTGAAACAGGCCGATGGAATAGTCCGGCCCGCCGCCCGTGGTGATATAAGTACCGTAATTGGCCGCCGTTTCCATCACATCCTGCAGGCGGGAGTAGCGCTCCATCTCCGGCCACACCATGGACTCGGCAAGCAGCGGATCCACGTCGAAGGAACGCCAGACATCATACCAGGTAGCGCCCCCGGAAGAGGGCGCTGCAAGTATGAGCCAACTACATATTAGAGTTTGTAGGTACAAAGGACAAGCTGGTACTTACCGTCCTCGGTGGTGATGGCGTTGAGCCACTGAATCTTGTCGGGGAAGGCCTTCCAGGCATGCGGCTGGAAGATTTCATCACCCTCGGGCAGGGCGATGTAACCTCCTTCACCGTTGAAGGTTACAGTACGCTGGCCGTCCCGGGAAGTCCAGGAGCCACCGGCCGCCCCGACGTCTTTCTTCATTTCGCTCAGTTCCTTGATGCGCTTGTCGGACAGCTTGGTCCAGGAACCGCCGCTGAACTGATAGACCTCTCCGGCCGCATTGGCTGCAAAGATGTACTTGCCGGCGGCAATGTCGTCAAAGTGGGAAGAACCGAACACGGAGAACTCCGGGAACCAGGCCTTTCCTTCGCCGCCCGGAACCTTACCCAGGTTCAACTCACGGATGACCTCTTCATTATACATGGGCGGGTATTCGGACGGGAACTCGCTGTAAGCTTCGGCCAGGATGTCTCCGGCCGATATCACGGCGTTGAGCGGCATACGCCACAGGGCGCATTCGGGGATGAGTTCATCGGCCACGGCCTGCCGGTTGAGTTTGATCAGGGACGACATATTCTCCTTCATCTGGTTGAAACGCTTCTGGACGTCGGCGGCCCATACCTTGGCGGCACGCTCACGGTAAGTCTTGATCAGTTCCAGCGCCTGCAGATAGAGGGGATTGTATTCAGCGGGGTTGTCGGTAGCGTAAATCTTCTCCTTGATAGCCAGCAACTTCTTGCGGTCAGCGGCCGAGAACTTGGCATCGACCTGTCCGTCCGGGACAGAGAGCAGTTTCTGGGCCTCCATGAAATAAGCGCTGAGCTTCTGCTCCATCTCCAAGATGGGTTTCGCCTTGTCCATCGCCTGCATTAGATTACCCATTCCTCCGCCCAGGGCGCCCAGGCCGCTGGACTTCATGGCTGCGTCCATGGTCTCTTTCTGCATGCGTTTCTCAAAGGCGTCCGCCTCTTTCTTGAAGGAAGGATCCTTGGCAGATTCGGCCTGCTGATAAGCTTTGATCTTCTTGTTCAGGGCCGCCATCTCGGGGCATTCCTTGTTGGGGTTGGCAGCGTTCATCTGGGCACGGGAAGCGCTCTTGAATTCGGCGGCCGAAACGCCGCAGTACTTCTTGATGTCGGCGGCATTGCGGTCATAGACGGCATCCAGGGCCGTCAGACTGCGGTTGGCCGTCATGGCCACCATCTCGTCTTCCGACATCCCCTGATACTGCGCGGCCTGTTTCTCCAGAGCGTCCACGTCCATGTCTCCCAACAAAGCCTTCTGCATCTTCTCTTCCAGGCG
>DGXN01000034.1 GCA_002396335.1 Bacteroidales bacterium UBA4231 | reverse complement strand
TTTTAGTCTTTCAGTATTGTCAAAAATCTCGTAAAAAATCCCGCTTGTTTCAAACGGGACTGCAAAGGTAGTAACTTTTTCGTAAACCACAAATTTTTTTTCATTTTTTTGCAAGATTCTTCGCTAAGATTCTTCGCTTCGCTCAGAATGACAAAAAAGGAGTATCTTTGCAACAGGTATGGAAAAACGTGTATCACTCTGGCAGATTTTCACGGTCTTCGCCAAAATCGGGGCATTCACCATCGGCGGCGGCTATGCCATGATTCCCATCATCCAGGCCGAGATGTCCCGCCGCGGATGGATTTCGGACGACGACCTCCCGGATATCGTCGCCCTGTCCCAGAGCGCTCCGGGCGTGATGGCGGTGAATATCTCCATCTTCGCAGGCTACAAGCTGCGCGGATTCAAAGGAAGCGTCGCCGCCACCCTGGGCAGCATCACCCCGTCTTTTCTGATTATCCTCGCCATCGCCATGTTCTTTTCGGCCTTTAAGGACAATCCCTATGTGGAACGGGCCTTCAAGGGCATCCGGCCGGTGGTCATCTCGCTCATCGCGGTTCCCATGGTGAACATGGCCCGGAAGTCCTGCAAGGCATGGTGGGCGTGGGTGCTGGCCGTGGGCTCGCTGGTGCTGGTCGCTTTCCTCAATGTCTCCCCCATCTACATCATCCTCTGCGTGCTGGTGCTGGGGTTCAGTGTCACCTATTATAAAGAAGGCCGATGGAAACGCTAGCCCTGATTCTCCAGCTGGCCTGGACTTTCTTTGTGATCGGCGCCTTTACCATCGGAGGCGGCTATGCGATGCTGTCCCTCATCCAGAACCAGGTGGTGGTGGAACATGGCTGGATCTCCGAAAGCACCTTCACGGATATTGTGGCGGTGTCGCAGATGACCCCCGGGCCGATCGGCATCAACAGCGCCACCTATGTGGGCTACGATGTACTCTACGCTGCCACGGGGAGCCATTTCCTGGGAATCTGCGGGTCGCTGACGGCCACCCTCGCCCTGATGGTCCCTTCCTTCGTGATCATGCTCCTGATTGTGCGCTTTTATGTGAAATTCCGCAGCAGCAAGCTCTATGCGGGCACAATGGACTGGCTCAAGCCGGCGGTGGTGGGACTGATCGGCGCAGCGGCGGTCATCCTCATCGTGAAGACCACCTGGACGGGCGGCATTCCCCGGATGCAGGTAGTGGCCGACAACTTCCCCGACTGGAAAAGCTGGGTGCTGCTGGGCGGTGCGTTCGTGGCCGGCTATTGGGGCAAGGTGAACCCCATCTGGCTGATTGTGGCCGGCGGCGTCCTGGGGCTTATCCTATATTGATTATTTTTCGTATCTTCGCATAAATCCATAACACTATGAAACGTATCCTCCTTCTGATGTCTGCGGCACTCCTGAGCTTTGCCTGCTCGAAGCCGCAGCCGCAAGAATTCCATGTCATCCCCATGCCGGCCGACGTCTCCCTCACCCAGGGTTCCTTCAACGTCGCCGGTGCCCTGATCAGTTGTGACGAAGGGCTGGACGAGCGCTCCCTGGCCGCCGTCTCACGCTTTGCCGACGCCCTGAAAACCGCCACCGGAAAGCCCTGCACGGGCGGAAAGGGAGAAATCCACTTCGGCATAAACCCGAACCTGGCCGCCGAACAGTACTTCATTGAAGTGAAAGAAGACGGCGTGAACGTGGAAGCGTCGGCCCTGAACGGGTTTGTCTATGCGATCGAGACGCTGAAGCAGATGCTGCCCCCGGCCGTGTACGGCAACAAGAAGGTCAAGGCCCAGTACCTTCTCCCCTGCGGAACCATCCTGGACCAGCCTCGCTTTGACTACCGCGGCATGCACCTGGATCCCTGCCGTCACTTCTGGAGCATCGAGGAGACCAAACGCTATCTGGACGTGATGGCCGCCTACAAGCTGAACCGTTTCCACTGGCACCTCACCGAGGACCAGGGCTGGCGCATGGAGGTCAAGAAATATCCCCGCCTCACGGAAGTGGGCGCCTGGCGTAACGGCACCGTCATCCGCAAGGACTGGGATTCCAACGACGGCATCCGCTACGGCGGCTTCTACACCCAGGACCAGATGCGGGAGATTGTGGAATATGCAGCCGCCCGCGGCATTACCGTCATCCCGGAGATCGACCTTCCCGGCCACATGGTGGCTGCCCTGGCCGCCTATCCGGAACTGGGCTGCACCGGCGGCCCTTACGAGGTTTGGACCCGCTGGGGAGTCTCCAACGAGATTCTCTGCGCCGGCAACGAGCAGGTGTACACGTTCCTCGAAGGCGTATTTGACGAACTCCTGGACATCTTCCCCTCCCAGTACATCCACATCGGCGGGGACGAATGTTTCAACGGTGTAGATCCGGCGCCCTGGGACAGCTGCCCCAAGTGCGGCGCCCTCATGCGGAAGCTGGGCATCAAGCCCGGTCCCCAGGCCAAGCACCTGCTGCAGAACTATGTCACCGCCCGCATCCAGGACTACCTGAACAGCAAGGGCCGCAAGATTATCGGCTGGGACGAAGTGCTGCAGGGGAACCTCGCCAAGGGAGCCACCGTCATGTCCTGGCGGGGTGTGGAAGGCGGAATTGAAGCTGCCTCCAAGGGCTTCGACGCCATCATGACGCCCAGCGGCTTCTGCTACTTCGACTACTACCAGGGCCAGGAACGGGACAAAGAGCCTTTCGGAATCGGCGGCAACCTGCCCCTTCCCAAGGTCTACAGCTATGAGCCTTACGACGGCATGGCCCCCGGCGTGGAAGACCACATCCTGGGCGTGCAGGCCAACCTCTGGACCGAATACATCGCCAGCCCGGAACACCTGGAGTACATGCTCCTTCCCCGCATGTGCGCCCTGTCGGAAGTGCAGTGGTGCGCCCGGGAAAACAAAGACTACAAGCGCTTTGACGCCTCCCTGGACCACACTTTCGAGATCCTGGACGCCATGGGCGTGAACTATTCGCTGGACTGCCGCGGCCTGGTGGGGCTGGAACGGAAGCCCGCCCGTTCAGAGGCCGAGATGGAAGAGTATCTGGCCAAAAAAGACTGGAACTGGTAATAGCACGAAAAAGGGCTGACCAAAAAGATTGACAGTCTTATGTCATTCTGAGGCAGGTTTATCTGCCGAAGAATCTGCAATGGGCCGGCGGCGGAGCAGTTTCCACGCCAGGCCGCAGTACAGGAGCAGCCACAGGGTATTGAAGGCCAGCGTCACGGCCGTAGAGAACGAGGTGCCGGGAATCAGGTCCGGCGTGCTTGACGCCATGATTCCGAGGTAAGCCAGGGCCATCAGGCCGAAAATGGCGCCGATCCGCTTCCAATTATAGGGAATGGGATAGTACTTGGCGCCCAGCGCAGCGCTCAGGATGAACATGGTGAGATAACTGGCCAGATGCCCGAAGGCCGACGCCCAGTAGGAAAAGCGCGGCATGAACACCACGTTCACCACCGTAGTAACCAAAAGGCCGGCCAGGGTAATCCAGATGGCCATATTGGTCTTTCCGGAGAGCTTGTACCACATGGACACGTTGAAGAGCATGCCCAGCAGCATGTAACTGAGAAGCATGACGGGCACGACCCCAACCCCCACGCGGAAATCCCGGCCCAGCAGCAGGGAAATGATGTCGATGTAAGCGATCACGCCCAGGAACACCAGCCCGCAGAAAGCCGTGAAATATTCCATTACGACGGCATACAGTTCCTTGGAGCCCTTGTCTTTGGCCCGCTGGAAGAAGAACGGTTCGGCGGCATAGCGGAACATCTGGATGAACAGGTTCATGATGAC
>DGXN01000008.1:25159-25406 GCA_002396335.1 Bacteroidales bacterium UBA4231 | reverse complement strand
CCTATTACAAATATGGCCTATCCAAGAAAAACGGTTCGGTCTATATTGAAGGCAAGGCTTTCGAGGTAACCGCCTTCTCAGCAGAACCAAGCTATGAAGGGCTTATCGTGAGCCTGAACGGACTGATGGAAGTATCGAAATAATAACTCTATAAACATTTATCACCATGAAGAAGACATTCATTACCCTGGCGCTTATCGCCTGCGCCATGATGCTGGTTTCCTGCGGGAATAACGGGAAAAAAAGT
>DGXN01000008.1:0-25025 GCA_002396335.1 Bacteroidales bacterium UBA4231 | reverse complement strand
CTTGGCGATGTCAATGACCAGAACTACGTAGAACTGATTAAAGCACGTTGCGGCGTTGACCCGGCCCCTGGTGATGGGATGACCCTGGACAAAGCGTCCGCAAGCCCCGGAAATGCCAATCTGAAGTTCAAGGGTGCCAAGGGCATCGAGGAGAAGGACCTGCAGAAGTTGTACTTTGAACGCTGCAAGGCGGTGGCTGACGGTGGCGTCATTTACAAGCTGGAGTCCAATGCAGAGCAAGGCATCCACAAAGGTGAACCGATCAAGAATTTCGACGAGTTCACCGGGTTCCAGTGGGTGTACGAATACAAGGGAGAGACTGTCAATTGCGCTGTATCCAAGTATGGCGGCATGAAGAGTCTCGATACTTTCGAGGTTCGCTTCGGCCGATAGAAGCTAGGCAAGAAGCAACTTGAAGCAATATGACCGCCGCTTTCCAATGGGAGGGCGGCGGTTTTGTATGATTGCGATAGGGCGGGGCTATTTATTTCCCGATGCAATGATTCTTGAAGATGTTGTGAAGGATGTCGTCGGGGGAGAGGAGGTCTTTTCCGAGGATGGAGTTGATGGCGGTGAGGGCGCGGCGGAGGTCTTCGGCGATGAGGTCGGAGGGGAGGCCGGAGCTCATGGCGGTGAGGACGTCGCGTAGGGCGGAGGCCGATTGGGTGAGTGCCTGGAAGTGGCGCTCGTTTGTGATAAAGGTCGAATCTGCGTTGGGGATGAGGTCTTGTTCGGCAGAGAGAAGCGCTTCTTTCAGTTCCTTAAGGCCGGAATGTGTTTTTGCAGAGATTGAAATGATAACCGGCTCTATATTATTAGAAGAAACAAAAGTGTTAATTAGTGTAACATTTTTGTTAACCCAGTTTTGCTCTATTTTATCTGCTTTATTTAGGAGGATAAAGAGCTTTTGACTGTGCAGCTTTACCTTCTCGACGATCGCTTTTAAATTGTTCAAAAGGTCGGATTCTTCGGAGGCTCCATCTAATACAGCAAGAATGATTTCGGCCGATTCTATCTTCTGGAAGGTGCGCTGAATTCCCATTTTTTCGATGCTGTCGTCGGCCTCCCGGATGCCGGCGGTGTCGATGAAACGGAACTGGATTCCGCCCAGGGTCAGGGTTTCTTCAATGGTGTCCCGGGTGGTTCCGGCGATGGGGGATACGATGGCTCTTTCCTCTCCGAGTAGGGCGTTCAGAAGTGTGCTTTTCCCTGCATTGGTCGCGCCGACAATGGCAACTGGAACGCCGTTTTTGATGAGGTTCCCGTCATGGAATGTACCGGCAAAGGTTTCGACGTGCCGAAGGGTGCCGGAAACCAGGTTTTGCAGTTTTTTGCGGTCGGCAAATTCGACGTCTTCTTCGCTGAAATCGAGCTCGAGTTCCAGCAGGGAAGCCATTTCCAGCAGTTGGGAGCGGAGGGACATGAGTTCGTCGGAAAAACAGCCGCGGAGCTGGTTCATGGCAACGCGGTGCGCTGCCGCAGTTGAAGATGAGATAACGTCGGCAATCGCTTCTGCCTGAGCCAGGTCCATCTTTCCATTCAGGAAGGCGCGGCGGGTGAATTCCCCCGGTTCCGCAAAGCGCGCTCCCGCCTGGGTCAGTAAATGGATGAGTTCCGTGACAATGTAGGCCGATGCATGGGTGCTAATCTCTACGCTGTCCTCTCCCGTATAGCTGTGCGGGGCGCGGAAGACGGAAACCAGTACTTGGTCCAGCAGCTTCCCTTCCTGAAACACTTCTCCGAAGTGAATGGTGTAACCGTCACATCGAGAAATGTTTCCGGATTTTAATTGAACTACCGCATCTGCTATGGGGAAGGCTTGCGGACCGCTGACCCGGACGATGGAAATTGCTCCGGTACCTGGAGTGGTGGCCGGAGCAACGATGGTGTCTGAATATAGATTCTTCACTGCGTTCAGAATGACGTTTTAATCGTATCTGGAGAATTTGGACATGTTGTCGATGAGGTCTTTGTTGGTCTTGAACTCATCCATGTGCTGCTGCATCCAGGTCATGGCTTCTACGGGATTCATGTCGGCCAGGAGTTTGCGGAGGATCCAGATGCGGTTGTTGGTGTAGGCGTCGTAGAGGAGGTCGTCGCGGCGGGTGGAGCTGAGGACCAGGTTGACGGCAGGGAAGATACGCTTGTTGGAGAGGTTGCGGTCCAGCTGGAGTTCCATATTGCCGGTGCCTTTGAATTCCTCGAAGATGACGTCGTCCATCTTGGAACCGGTTTCTGTGAGGGCGGTGGCCAGGATGGTGAGGGAACCGCCTCCTTCAATGTTACGGGCGGCGCCGAAGAAACGCTTGGGTTTCTGGAGGGCGTTGGCGTCCACACCGCCGGTGAGCACCTTGCCGGATGCAGGCTGGACGGTGTTGTAGGCGCGGGCCAGACGGGTGATGGAGTCCAGGAGAATGACGACGTCGTGGCCGCATTCCACCAGGCGGCGGGCCTTGTCCAGGACCATGTTGGCCACTTTGACGTGGCGTTCGGCGGGTTCGTCGAAGGTGGAGGCGACAACCTCGGCCTTGACGCTGCGCTGCATGTCGGTGACTTCTTCGGGGCGTTCGTCGATCAGGAGGACGATTTCGTACACTTCGGGGTGATTGTCGGCGATGGCGTTGGCGATAGCCTTCAGGAGCATGGTCTTACCGGTCTTGGGCTGTGCGACAATGAGGCCGCGCTGTCCTTTGCCGATGGGGGTGAACATGTCTACGACGCGGATGGACTGGTCTTTCTCATGGCCGTGACCCAGGAGGTTGAATTTCTCCGTAGGGAACAGGGGAGTGAGGAAGTCGAAGGGAACGCGGTCCCTTACGAAGTCCGGGGTGCGGCCGTTGATGAACTTGATGCGCACCAGCGGGAAGTATTTGTCGCCTTCTCTGGGGGGACGGATTTCACCGGTGACGGTGTCGCCGTTCTTGAGGGCGTTCTGTTTGATCTGCTGCTGGGAGACGTAGATGTCGTCCGGAGAGTTCAGGTAGTTGTAGTCGGACGAGCGGAGGAAACCGTAACCGTCGGGCATGATTTCCAGGACGCCGGTGGCTTCTACGGAGCCTTCGAACTCGATGCGGGGCTGGCGCTGTTGCTGTTGCTGCTGGTTCCCCTGATTCTGCTTGTTCTGCGGCTGGTTCTGCTGACTGCCCTGATTCTGCTGCTGGGGCTGATTCTTCTGTTTCTTGCGGGGGCGGTTTTCCTCGATCTGGGCCTGGTCGTCTTTGAGGTCGTCAAACAGGTCGTGGATAAACTGCTTGCCGTCTACGCTTGCGGGAGCAGTTTCTTCTTTGACGGCGGCGGGAGCGGGTTCCGCTTCCACTTTTTCCGCCTTGGGTTTGCGACCGCGCTTTTTGGCGGGTTTGTCAGCCTCGGCAGGGGCGGGGGCAGAAGCAGGTGCCTGAGCCTCCTCCGTGGCGGGTTCGGCCGGCTTTTCGGCGGCCGGAGCAGCGGGCTTTTCGGCTTTCTTGGCAGCTTTTTTCTTATTGGCGGCAGGCTGCTTTTCCGCAGGCTTGGCTTCCTGCGCTGCAGGGGCCGATGCTGCCGGAGCAGACGTTTCTGCGGGTTTTTCTTCTGCTTTGCGGGGACGTCCGCGCTTACGGGCGGCAGGTTTGGCTTCTGCCGGTTTCTGGGATTCTATGCGGGCTTCTTCGTCCAGGATGGCGTAGCGGACTGCGGCGGCATCCATTTTTTTGATCCCTTTGATTTCTAATGATTCTGCGATGCTTCTGAGCTGGTCTTCGCTCATGGCATTGAGTTCTGTATAGCTATGGGGCATAGTTTAGGAAAATAGATTTCGGTAAAGAAGGCATTCCGAACGGAACACCACTGCAAAGTTAGTAAAAATATGTGGATTTGCAAATTACCGGAGCATGTTGTCCATGTAACTGTCGCTCTTTTTGAAGCGCAGCAGGTCGGCAAGGGCGGAGGCATTTGCGGCAATGCGGAAACTGTAGGACTTCCACTGGCCCATAGGGACCCATGAGACGGCAATGTTGAAGCAGTGAAGGTCGTAGGTGGCGCTGATCTGGGTGGTGGTGAAGTTCATGGCCATGACGTCGAAGCCGGAGGTGGCCTGGATGCTCATGCGGGGCGTGAGCTTGATGTTTCCGCTCAAGTTCAGGGTCTGCGTGAAGCGCTTGTTCTCTACCAGTTCCTTCGTGGTGGCCTGGTATGAGTAACTCTTGGAATAGTTGAAGGAGTAACTCACGTTGAAGGACCAGGGCGCGTTGGGGTTCATGTAGTAGACATAGCCGCCGGGGATGTATTCGCCGGTGATGGGGTGGTAATAGATGCGCTCGTAGGAATTGGCGTCCGAGGATCCGCTCTTGGAACCGTCATTGCCGTTGATGGCGCCCTTTCCGTTTTTGGAGAAGGAGATGGACAGCGAGGCGTTGGTCAGACGGGCGGGAACGCCGGTTTTCGCGATATTGAACTTGTTGATCTTCTGCCCGCGCTCATTGATGGCGTAGGGGTCGAAGTTCATGTTTCCGCTGATATTGAACAGGTTCAGCAGGTTCGTCGAGGCCGATATGCCGATATTCTGCATGCGCAGCGAGTCGGCCAGGAAGTTGTAGCTGGTGTTGATGCTCAGCTGGTCCAGCAGTTTGACTTTCTTGCTTCCCGTACCCGTGGTGTCCCTGAGGTCGCGCACTTTCGCTTCCAGGTTGTTGCCAATGGAGATGGACATGGTGCCGGACTTGCCTCTTCCGGGCGGGCTCACGGAGTTGTGATGGCCGGAGATGCTGTAGATGTTGTACCAGGATTCGGCATGGTAAGTGCCCCGTTTGTCATAATAAGGCTCCAGGGTGCGCCAGCCGTTGAAGGCGGTCCCTTTTTCCGGCGAGAAACTCAGCGACACGGAAGGCGTGATCACATGGCGGATGGCCTGCACCTTCCGGTGTTTGCCGAAGTTGAACATTCCGTATATCCGCGTGGAAAGCGACATGCTGCCGGAATAGGTATGCGTGGCGCCGAACCCGTTGAACGCGGTGCCGGGATCCGAAATCACTTTCTGGGCGATGATGTCATTGCCGTCCTTGTCGGTCACGATGACGGGATTGCCGTCGCTGTCCACCTCCGGTTCCAGGTACTGCGAACCCTTGGAGAACATCCAGTTCATGCCGTAGTTGATACTGGGCGTGACATTGATATATTTAAGCAGCGTAAAATTCGGCAGGCCGATCTGGAAGTTGTGCGACATGCCGTTGGTGAGGCGCTCCATGGCCTTGACCCCCAGCGAGTCCCCGAAGGCTTTTTCGCGGATGAGGTTGCCTTTGGCGTCGGTAATCATGGAATGGGTGCCGTCCTCATTCATGACAAAGTCCTGCATGTCCCTGAGCTTGAAGTTGATGCGGTTCTGCAGGGAGGTGGAATAGCCGAAGGAGATCTTCTCGTAGAACTTTTCCTTTCCCACGCGGTTCTTCTGCTTGAAGGGATAGAAACGGGTGACGGAGAAGGTGACGTTGGGCAGCGTGAAGGAATAGCTGGAGTCCCTGGAGTTCTGGTTGTGGAGGGCGTTCACGCTCAGGTTGAATTTCCCGTTCCAGTTGTGGGAATAGGAAATGGAGGAGGAAATCTGGTTCTGCTGGGCGTCGGTGACCGAGCGGGCGTTGTAGCGGCTGTTGGACGGGCTGGAGAAATTCACCGAAGCGCTGAACGAGGTGCCCGGGTGGGCCTTGGAATCCTGCGTATGGGACCAGCGGAAGCCGAAGTTCTGGGACTGGACAAAGTCGGTGGACCCTTTCTCGCCGGACTGGTCGTTGGAGAAGGTGAGGGCGAGGGTGCCGTTGAATTTGTAGTTGACTTTGTAGCGGGAATTCAGGTCTACGGCCCAGGAGCCCAGGGTGTAGTAGTCTCCGGTGAGGGAAAGGTCGAAGTAGTCGCCGAAGACGAAGTACATGCCGGCGTCGCGGATGTAGAAGCCGCGCGCCTGCTCTTCACCGAAAGTGGGCATGAGCATGCCGGTGGCTCTCGAAGGCTTCTTGGGCACGAAGCCGAAGGGGAGGACAAGCGGGGTGGGAACGTCGGCGATGACAGGGTAGGCCGGGCCGAAAACCGTCTTTTGCGACGGTTTGGTGACCACTTTGGCCATGGTGAGCTTGAGGTAGTAGTGCGGGTGTTCCAGGTCGCAGACGGTGTATACGCCGTCGCGCATGTTGATGGACTTGTCCGGCATCATCTTGATGCGCTTTCCCTGCAGGAGGCCCTCCGACTCCTTGGTGATCATGTTGGTGATGCGGGCCTTTTGGGTGTCGAAGTTGTAGCGGAGCTCGTCCATCTTGTAGGTCTGGCCGCCTTCCGTCATTTCCGGCAGACCGGTCATCTCCCCGGTGGAGGGGTCTTTCTGGCCGCGGGCGAATACGGTGTTGGTGAGCATGTCGTATTCGATGTAGTCGGCCGTGAGTTTCATGTTCTGGTAGGAGACCGTGGCGCCGCCGTAATAGTAGATCATCCGTTTTCCGCCGGAGAAGTCGGTGATGATGGAGTCTTTGGCGGTGGTGAAAGCGGGACGCTCCAGCGAGCTTTTCTGCAGCATATCCAGCGAGTCTTTCCGGGCGGCGGCGACAGAGTCGGCCCTCATGACGGAGTCGGCGGCCTGGAGGCGGGCCGAATCCCGCGGACTTGCGCTTTGGGCGAGGGAGTCGGGAACCTGACGCAGCATGCGCGCCTGAAGCGGCGTGCCGATAAGGACGGCTGCCAGCGCTCCTGCGGTCAGATATTGTAAAAACTTCCTTGCCATTGGATATTTTTTGCTAAATTTGTGCAATATATAAGATACAAAATTAGTCTTTATTCCACAAAAAACAAAACCCGAGGAGCTATGAATCCTTTTTCCCGCGCCTTTCTTCTGGTTTTTGCCGCCGTTTTTCCTGCAATAGCCGTGCCTGCATCGGCCCAGGGAGACTTGCGTCTGCACACTGTGGTCATCGACCCGGGACACGGCGGGAAAGATTCGGGATGCGTCAGCCGGGACAGAAAGACTTACGAGAAAAACATTACGCTGGATATCGGCCGGCGGCTGGCCCAGAAGATTGCCGCCGGATACCCGGACGTCACTGTCAAGATGACCCGTACGGACGACCGCTTTGTGGAATTGGAAAACCGCGCGGTCTTTGCCAATAAAAACAATGCCAGCCTGTTCATCTCCATTCACGTGAATTCCGTAGAGAAGGGGACTACGGCCAACGGGTACTCCATCCACTGTCTGGGACAGTCCCGCAAAAAGGGGAATGACCTGTATTCGAAGAACCTGGACCTGGTCAAGAGGGAAAACGCCGTCATCCAGCTGGAAGACAATTACCAGACCACCTACCAGGGTTTCGACCCTTCGGACCCGCAGTCCTATATCATATTCAACCTCATGCAGAACGCCCACCTGACCGGAAGTCTCACTTTCGCCGAGGATGTAGCGGCTGCCATGGGCTCCAAGCCCATCCGGCACAGCCGGGGCGTATCACAGGATCCGTTCTGGGTGCTCTGGCGTACGGCTATGCCGTCCGTATTGATTGAAGTCGGGTTCATCACCAATCCCGACGATCTGGCCACTATGCGGAGCGATGAGGGACGCGATGGCATCGCGGAGAATATCTTCCGTGCCTTCAGTACTTTCAAGCAGCGGTACGACAGTTCCATGCAGGTGACGTCGGCCCAGCAGGAGGAGCCTAAGAAGGAGGAGCCTCTGAAAGAGAATTCTCAGGAGGCGGCCGCGCCGGCACCTGCTCCCGAGGGTCCTGTTTACGGGATCCAAGTTCTGGCTACCGGGAAAAACATGTCGGATACCGATCCTTTCTTCCATGGATACAAACCCCTTGTCGTGAAATCCGGCAAGCTGAACAAGTATATTCTTCTGACAGACCCTTCCTTGAAAACAGTAAAGGCATCTTTTGGAAAAATCAAGCATATTTTCCCTGATTCGTACCTTGTTAAAATAGAGGATAATTCCACGGTCCCTGTACGCTGATTTTATTGCTTTCTGCGTGCATAAAATGCAGCTAAAACGATAAAGATTTTATTTGGATGTTTTCTAAATAAGATAGTTTGATTTTGCAGTGTTTAACGCGGATTGGCGTTTGTAATTTACTGAAAATGAGGTATTTTAAAAAATATGTTTTTGAGGTTTTGTCAGTAAAATTATAACAATAAAAATATTAAAAAACAATATCCATTCTGTTTTTTTATTAATTTTTTTCCCCCCAATTTTGTCCTCAGATAACCAAACAGCACAGCTTTATATTTTAGGACTCCTGTAATGACAGACCAGGAAAGACATATTGCGGTATGGAATAACTGTCTTCAGATCATTGAGAACAACATTGATCCGCAGCAGTTCAATACCTGGTTCAAGCTCATCCGACCGGTGTCGCTGAATGGAGCCAAGCTCACCGTAGAAGTTCCCTCCGATTTCTTCCGCGAATATATAGAGGAATATTATAAGGATCTTCTCCGGCTGACCATCCGCCGCGCCATCGGCGCAGACGCCCAGCTGTTCTATCTGGTCCGTCCGGTGCAGAACCGGGAAGGCATGGTGCTGCCGGCCCAGAAGAGTTCGTCACCCACCAACAATCCCGTTTCCGTTCCCACTTATCAGCCCGCCGGCAGTCCCAGTCCCTTCGTGTTCCCCGGAACCACCCGCGTGAAGATCAACCCGCGCCTGAATCCGGTTTACTGCTTCGGCAACCTGGTGGAAGGGGAGTGCAACAAAGTGGGCGTCAATGCGGGAGAAAGCATCTCCCAGGCTCCCGGAAAGACTCCGTTCAATCCGCTGTTCCTCTTCGGCGGTCCCGGACTGGGGAAAACGCACATTGCCCAGGCTATCGGCATTGACATCAAAGAACGGTTCCAGGACAAGGTGGTCCTGTATGTCACCGGCAACGAGTTCAAGACCCAGTATATGGACGCCGTCAAAGGCAACCGTATTGTGGATTTCATCGCCTTCTACCAGCGCATCGATGTCCTGATCGTGGACGATATCCAGGATCTGGTAGGGCAGGGTTCCCAGAACACCTTCTTCAACGTCTTCAACCACCTGCATCAGAACGGCAAGCAGCTCATCTTTACCAGCGACCGTGCCCCTGTAGACCTGCAGAACTTCGAAGAACGGCTCCTGTCCCGTTTCAAATGGGGCCTCTCCGTCGAACTCAGCCGCCCGGACTACGATACCCGTCTGGAAATGCTCCGTTCCCGCGCCCAGCGGGAAGGCGTCTCCCTCAGCGAAGACGTCCTGAGTTTCCTGGCCTCCCGCATCAAGACCAATTTCCGTGAGCTGGAAGGCACCCTTACCTCGCTGGTGGCCTTTGCCACCCTCGGACACAAGGACATCACCGTCGAGTTGGCCGAAAGCGTCACCGGCAAGATCGTGAGCGAACAGGAAACGGAAGTCTCCGTCGAAACCATTATCCGCACCGTCTGCGAATATTTCAACATTACGCGGGACATGCTGCTTTCCAAGAGCCGCAAGCGCCAGATTGTCCAGGCCCGCCAGATTGCCATGTTCGAATGCCGCAACCTGGTTCCGAGCTGCTCGCTCAGCACCATCGGCGCAGAACTGGGCGGGAAAGACCACGCGACCGTCCTGCACGCCTGCACGACCGTTCAGGACTTGATGTCCACGGACAAACTCTTCCACCAGTGGGTGGAAGACATCGAGAACATGATCGTCGTTCCCGTAGAGAAATAATCAGATCCGCATGGCAGCGATAGCGGCTGCAGGGTCTTCCGCTTTGAAGACGGAGCTCCCTGCGACCAGGATCTGTGCGCCTGCCCCGACGATATCGGCGGCATTGGCCGGCCCGATTCCGCCGTCTACCTCGATGGGGACATCGGGACGGCCGATCCTGCACAGTTCTTCGCGGACGGTACGGATCCGATGCAGGGATTCCGGGATGAACTTCTGCCCGCCGAAACCGGCGAACACACTCATGATGAGGACAAAGTCCACCTGGTACAGGTACGGGAAGATGGCCTGGACGGGACAGTCCGGATTGATGGCGACTCCCGCCTGGACACCCTGACCCTGTATGCATTCGATGACGGCGGCGGTGTTCTCCTGCGCAGCTTCGTAGTGAAAGCTGATGAGGGAGGCGCCTGCTTTTGCGAAACGCTCCACGTATTTTTCAGGGTGGACAATCATCAGATGGACGTCCAGGGGCTTCCGGGCTTTACGGGCGATGGCTTCCACCACCGGGAATCCATAGGAAATGTTCGGCACAAAAGTACCGTCCATGATGTCAAGATGGAACAGGTCGGCATGCTGATTCACCATTTCTACATCTTTTTCCAGATGCAGGAAATCGGCCGACAGGATGGAAGGGGCAATCCGGGTCATTACTTGAAATTCAGGACGACGTGGTTCAGATGGTCTACGAATTTGTCGAGGGAAGCAAGCTCCAGCTTTTCTCCGGGAGCATGGACGCCGCGGAGGGTGGGGCCGAAGGAAATCATGTCCAGGTCCGGGAATTTCTCCAGGAACAGGCCGCACTCCAATCCGGCGTGGATGGCTTTCACTTCCGGGTCGTGGCCGAAGAGCTGGCGGTAGCTGTCCAGGGCGACCTTCAGGATATGGGACTGCAGGTTGGGTTTCCAGCCGGGGTATTCGCCGTGGTGCTCCACATCGAAGGAGCCCAGGAAGAAGGCGGCTTCGACGCGTTCGGCCATGGCGTGAAGTTCCGAGGAGACGGAGCTGCGCTGGGAAGTGATGACGCTGAGGACATTGTCTTTGATATGGGCGGCGGCCAGGTTGGTGGACGTTTCCACCAGGCCCGGGATGTCGACGGACATCTTTTCTACGCCGTGAGGAACGCTCAGGAGGGTTGCGATCAGGTTGGCGGCTTCTCCTTCCTCGATGGGCTTGAGGTCCGTCTGGACGGCTTCGCAGGTGGCTTTGACGTCCGGGTCGCTGGCGGCGAATTCGGCCTTGAGAAGGTCGTTGAAGGCGGCGGTGTCTTCCTGCATGTCCTGGACTTCGTCGGCGGGGACGGCGAGGATGGCGTAGGCTTCGCGGCAGATGGCGTTGGGCTTGTTGCCGCCGTCGAGAGTGATGAGCTGGAAGTCGTACTGGAGTTCGGTGAACAGGAAGCGGACCAGGCAGCGGAGCGCGTTGGCCCTTTCCTTGTTGATATCGTCTCCGCTATGGCCGCCAAGGGCGCCGGAAACGGTGATTTTCAGGGTCTTGTATCCTTTGCGAAGTGCTTCGCGGTGCACTTCGAACGTTGCGGTGGTATCCATGCCGCCGGCGCAGCCGACGAACAGCTGTCCTTCATCTTCGGAGTCCAGGTTGATGAGGGTCTTCCCTTCAAAGAAACCCGGCTCCAGGCCGAAGGCGCCGTCCATGCCGGTCTCTTCCGAAATGGTGAACAGGCACTCGAGCCGGCCCATGGGCTGGTCGCTGTCCAGGAGGGCGAGGCAGGCGGCGATGCCGATGCCGTCGTCGGCCCCGAGGGTGGTGTTCTTGGCGATCATCCAGCCGTCTTCGATGACGTAGGGGATGGGCTGGGTGAGGAAGTCGAATTCGAAGTCCGCATTCTTTTCACAGACCATGTCCTGGTGTGCCTGCAGGACCAGGATGGGGACATCTTCCTTTCCGGCCGATGCGGGTTTGGAAATGACGACGTTTCCTGTCTTGTCGGTCTTTACGGGAAGGCCGTGCTCCTTGGCGAAGTTTTGCAGGTAAGCGGTCATGGGCTCCTCGTGACCCGATTCGCGCGGGATACGGGTTATTTCGTGGAAGTACTTGAGAACGGATTCGGTATTCATGGTACAAAAGGTTTTTGGATGTGTAAATATAGCCAATTCTCTGCATTTTTCCTATTTTTTGATTATCTTTGTCTGAATATAAATCAGCTAGTGTATGATAACTCACGATCTTCGGCTCATCGCCGATGCTATCATTGACAAAAAAGGAGAACAAGTCGTTTCGCTGGACCTTCGCCAGATTGACGGCGCCATCACGGATTTCTTCGTTGTGTGCGACGGTTCCAATACCACCCAGGTCGGCGCCATCGCCGACAATATCCAGGAGAAGATGAAAGAGGAAGGCCACACCCTGTACCGTTCCCAGGGAGAAGGCAACAACTTTTGGATCATCCAGGACTACGGCAACATCGTCGTTCACATCTTCCTGAAGGAATACCGCGATTTCTATCGCCTGGAAGACCTTTGGGCCGATGTTCCCCGCAAAGAATACAAAGAACGCAAGAAAGCTCCCGCTAAGAAATAATGGCAGATCAAAATACAGACCCCAAAGGGCGTAAAATCTTTTCCTTCTCTTTTAATTTTTCCTGGATCTATTTCCTGATCCTGCTGGGAATCGGCTACCTGCTTTTCAACAATCAGCAGTCGGCCGCCCCGGAGAAAATCGAGTGGCAGGAAGTACAGCAGATGATCCTGAAAGGCGATGTGGCCGAGATTTCCTTCGTCCGCAACGACTTCAAAGGCGAGGTCAAGCTGCGTCCGGAAAGCCTGGCCCAGTACACCGACAAATTCCGTGGTGGCAACCCGCCCCGCCGGGCTCCTCATTTCTTCTTCCTCGTCTCTACGAAGTTCGACCCTGAAGCCTCTTTTGAGCAGCTGAACGCCCAGCTTCCCGCCATCCAGCAGTTCAAAGTGGTCATCAAGAATGAAGAGCACATCTGGATGGAAGTCCTCCAGATGATTCTCCCGCTGGCCCTGCTGATTCTGTTCTGGGTGCTCATGTTCCGGGGGATGAACCGTGGCGCTGCCGGTCCCGGCGGCATGAATCCGTTCAATACCGGAAAAGCCACTCCCCGTGAAGCCGGCAAAGACGAAGTCAAAGTCACCTTCAAAGATGTCGCCGGCCTGTACGGCGCCAAGGAAGAGGTGATGGAGATTGTGGACTTTCTGAAGAATCCCGGCAAATACACCGCCCTGGGCGGCAAGATTCCCAAGGGAGCCCTTCTGGTCGGCCCTCCCGGAACCGGCAAGACTCTTCTGGCCAAGGCTGTGGCAGGGGAGGCCAATGTGCCTTTCTTCTCCATCAGCGGCTCCGACTTTGTGGAAATGTTCGTGGGCGTGGGTGCCTCCCGTGTGCGCGACCTCTTCCGCCAGGCGAAGGAGAAGGCCCCCTGCATCGTTTTCATCGACGAGATCGACGCCGTCGGCCGTGCCCGTGCCAAGAACGGTGGCTTCTCTTCCAATGACGAGCGGGAAAATACGCTGAATCAGCTGCTTACGGAAATGGACGGCTTCGGCACCAACAGCGGTGTCATTGTCCTGGCCGCCACCAACCGTGCCGATATCCTGGACCAGGCTCTTATGCGCGCCGGCCGTTTCGACAGGCAGATCCATGTGGAGCTTCCGGAACTGAAGGAGCGCGAGGAGATTTTCCAGGTGCACCTGCGCGGCATCAAACTGGGCGATGACTTCAACGTGGAGTTCATGGCCAAGCATACCCCCGGCTTCTCCGGGGCCGATATCGCCAACGTCTGCAACGAGGCGGCCCTCACCGCCGCCCGCCGCGGCCATTCGGCTGTGATGCAACAGGATTTCCTGGATGCTGTCGACCGCATCATCGGCGGTCTGGAGCGCAAGTCCAACACCATCATGACACCGGCCGAAAAACGCACGACTGCGTACCACGAGGCCGGACACGCCCTCGTCGGCTGGCTCCTCCCTTATGCCGACCCTGTGTTCAAAGTGAGCATCATCCCACGCGGAAATGCCCTGGGTCTTACCTGGAGCCTTCCTGAGGAGCGGAAGAACTGGTCCCGCACCGTGATGACGGACCACATGTGCCAGCTCATCGGCGGCCGCGTTGCGGAGGAAATCCTTAACGGGGAACCTTCCACCGGTGCCTTGAACGACCTGGAGCGCATGACCGGCATGGCCTATGCCATGGTCCAGTATTATGGCATGAGCGACAAGGTAGGCACCCTGAGTTTCTATGACTCCACCGGTTCCCGCGGCTACAATCTGGTGAAGCCCTATTCCGAGAAGACCGCCCAGCTGATGGATGACGAGGTAAAGGCCATCGTCAAGAATGTGCACGACCGTACCCGCAGGCTCATCGAGGACAACAAAGATGGTTTCATGCGCCTGGGTGCGCTCCTTTTGGAAAAAGAAGTTATCTTTGCAGAAGATATCGAGAAGATTCTGGGGCCCAAGGTAAAACCTGCCGCAGATGACCAGTTTGTAACAGAAGAAGCTCCTGCTCAGGCATGAATACAACCGTAAAAAGAAGCCTTTCGGGCATCGTTTTTCTGGCCGTGATGGTCGGCTTCCTCCTTGCGGGCCGATACTGGTTCATCAGCCTGTTCGCCTTTATCCTGGCCCAGATGCTCCGAGAATTCTATGAGATGACGCTGGGTCCCAAGCACAAGGCTGTCCAGCTGCTTTCCATGTTGATGGCCCTGGTTGGTTTTGCGGTCGTTGCCGTTGCAACCGGCCCCAACCCGCTTCCGCGCTGGACCATCAGCATTCTGATTCCCCTTGCCGTCTTTATGATGATCCTGATGCTGTTCGACCACCAGGATTTCAAAGAATACGCCTATATCTTCACGGGACTGCTGTACATCGGCCTGCCGCTGGCGCTTTCTCCCTATGTGGTTTCCACGGACGGCGGAAGATACAGCGGCCTTCTGATGCTGGCTTTCTTCTGCATCATCTGGGCTTCGGATGTGGGGGCTTACTGCTTCGGCATGCTGTTGGGACAGAAGGTCTGGCCGGCCAAGATGTGCCCGGACATTTCGCCCAAGAAATCCTGGGCGGGTTTTGTCGGCGGCCTTGTGACAGCGCTTCTGGCGGCATATATCCTGGAAAAGACGGGCATGCTGCCGGATGCTCCGGTCCATGTCCTGGTGATGGCGGCCCTCATGCATGTCGCCGGTGTTTGCGGAGACCTGTTCGAATCCCTGTGGAAACGCCAGTTCGGCCTGAAGGACTCGGGCAATCTGATTCCCGGTCACGGCGGCCTCATGGACCGCTTTGACAGTGCGTTGTTCGCTATTCCTATCGGCTTTGTCTATCTGCTTTTAATCGGGCTTGTATAATATGAAATGGATTAAAATTGACAACGATTCCTACGGAACCATCCTGGTAAGCTGGTGCATTTGCGCCGTGCTTATCTTCCTGACGGCCCGTTACATCCCCATCCTGTGGATCAGTCTGCCGCTGTGCGTGTTCTTCGTGGTCTTCATGGCGTTCATTACGTGGTTTTTCCGCGTTCCCAACCGGGAGACTCCGTTTACGGACAATAATCAGCTCGTGACGTCGGTGGCGGACGGCAAGGTGGTCATCGTGGACAAGGTCTATGAAAAAGAGTACCTCAAGAGAGACTGTATCCAGATTTCCGTCTACATGGACTTTTTTGACGTCCATTGCAATTTCTGGCCCATCACCGGAACGGTTTCCTATTACAAATACCATCCGGGAAAGTACCTGCTGGCCTTCCACCCGAAGTCTTCGGAACTGAATGAACATTCCTCCACCTGCATGAAAAACGAATATGGGGAAGTGTTTTTTAAACAGATTGCCGGAACCTTCGCCCGCAGGATCGTCTGTTACTCCGAGCCCGGTAAAATCGAATACCGGGGCGACCAGTGCGGCGTTATCAAATTCGGCTCCCGCATAGACTTGTTTGTCCCGCTGGAAGCCGACGTAAAAGTAAAAGTGGGGGATAAGGTCCGCGCCGTGGAATCAGTGCTCGCGATCCTTCCTGATTAATTCGACCAGTTTCTCTACAGCCTCGTCCTCGGGTATGTGCCTGAGGACGGGTTCTTTTTTGCGGTAGAGGGTAACTTTGCCGAAGCCTTCGCCTACGTAACCGTAGTCCGCGTCGGCCATTTCTCCGGGGCCGTTTACGATGCATCCCATGACGGCAATGACAATGTCCTTGAATCCGGAAGTGGCTTTCTTGACGCGGTTGAAGGTGGATTCCAGGTCGTACAGGGTGCGGCCGCAGCCCGGACAGGCAATGTATTCCGGCTTATAGAAACGCCGGCGGCAGGCCTGCAGGATTTCGTCTTTCAGGTAGGCGTCCTCCAGCGGGATATCGTCCGTTTCATGGTTCAGCAGGGGAGCGCCCCAGTCGCAGGCGGCCTTGAGGATGGTTTCCTCGCGTTCACTGAGCCTGGCCTCGGGGGCGTCCGAATACCGGTGTGCAAGGTACTGCGCTACGGGAATCTCGTTGGCCGGGTCTTCCGTCAGGGAAACGCGGATTGTGTTGCCGATGCCCTCGGAAAGGAGGGTTGAGATGGCGACGCAGGACTTGATGCGGCCGCTGTCGCCGTTGCCGGCTTCCGTGACGCCGACATGGAGGGGGAAGACCACGCCGGCTTCCTGCATCAGGCGGGCAAGCTCGCGGTAAGCTTCTACCATGACCACCGTATTGGAGGCCTTCAGGGACACGACAACGTTATGGAACTCCGCGTCAATGCACATCTGCACCCATTCCATGGCAGCCAGCGCCATGGCCTGCGGCGTGTTGCCGTATTTCTCCACGATGTATTTCCCCAGCGAGCCGTGATTGAGCCCGATCCGGATTGCCCGGTCATACTGCTTGCATTTTTTCAGGAATTCTCCAAACAGCAGGCGGGCCTTGTCGTGGTCGGGATGGAAGTTTCCGGGGTTGATGCGGATTTTCTCCACGACGGGGACGACAGCCATGGCAATCTCGGCGGAGAAATGGATGTCGGCCACCAGAGGGACCTGGAGATGGTGCTCTTCCCGCAGGCGGCGGTGGATTTCCCGGAGATGGGCCACGTCGGCCAGGGAAGGGACGGTGATGCGGATGAGCTGGCTGCCGGCGGCGGCAAGGCGGACGCATTGGGCGACCGTGGCATCCACGTCGGCGGTATGGGTGTTGCACATGGTCTGCACGACAATGGGATGGCCGCTGCCGATGACAACGTTCTCTCCCACGCGTACGGTTAGGGTTTGCAGGGGTTTATTCATGATTTTCTTGTTCCTTGACCATTTTGCGGGCCAGTTTCTTCAGTTGTGCGCGTGTATGTCCGTAGCGCGGCGTGAGCTGATAATAAAGGCCCAGGGTGACGGCTCCGTCCAGCGGATAGGCGAAGCGGTAATAGTACGGGCTGGCGTAGTCCGGATTCCAGAAGGACTCCCAACCCCATTTTGCCTGGACGTTCAGGTGCAGCTCGAAAGGACTCAGCATCAGGGCCATGCCCAGGCCGCCCTGGACGCCGTAGGTGGCGCGGCGGTCGTAGTCCCGGAATTCGTGCACGTACTGCTGGTAGGTGTCGTAGGTGGCGAATTCGTCGTCCAGGACACGGGTTATCTTGAGCCGGTAACCGCCGTATATTCCCAGCTTGGCCATCAGTTTGAAATGTTCGCCGATGTCGAAGTGGAAATGCGTGAGGAAAAAGGCCTCTGGCACATTCATCATCACTTTGTATGCCCCGGATTCCGTACTCCGGTAGCCGGTTTCCTTGTTGGTCTTGAATTCGTAGCCTTCGTAGTTCTGCTGGGCGCCGAACTCTACACCCATGTTGGGAAAGACTCCGAACATGGTATAGTAGCGGACGAAGGAAAAACCGTAGACGGGATACTGCATCTGCCAGACGACCAGCCGGTCCGGATTGAACATGCCATACTGGAGGGAGACGCCGCCGTAGGCACCCACCATCCAATAGTCGTTGGGGGTGGCCACATTGATGGTGAGGCTGTCCAGGTATTCGTTGGTCACGGTGTCGGGCAGGGAGAAAAACTCGGCCTCCAGGTCTACCTGAGCCCGGAGCGTACTGGCCGACACAAGCGCCAGAATGAGGAGGGAAGCGATTTTCTTTATCATCGGAACAGTTCCTCCATGTCGATTTTCCATACCATCTCGGCCCTTTCCAGGACGTTGATGATGAATTTGTCATCTACTTTGAAGAAGCGCACTTTCTCCGGCTGGCGGTGATCCAGCAGGGAACCGGTGTCCACGATGTTGTTGCGGTTGATGTCCTGCGTCATGCGGATGCAGTAGCCGCCGCTCTTGACATAGGGGAATTCTACCACTCCGTCATGGTCTACGATGAGGGTGCGCACCACCTTGTCCCGCTTTTCCGTAAGCAGGTCGATGATGTACTTGTCCTTGACTTCGGAGAGTTCCAGCCGGATGTTGCTGAGCTTTTCGTCCGTCGGAAGGGTGACTTTGAGTTCCGTGCTGTCATTGTAGAATCCGTTGATGTCGCGGAACCGGCGGTGGGGAATCTTGAGATAATAGTCGTAACCCGTCTGGAACGGCTCGTCGGGCATGACGGTGAAGTGCCGCAGGTTCATGGAATCCCGGGTCACCGTCACGGTTCCTTTGGCCTCCTGCTGGCGCGGGTTGACGCTGCGGAACTTCAGGGAATCCCAGGCGCTTTCGATGAGGGGATACTTGAATTCGATGTCAAAGCCGTACTGCTCCACTGTCGTGGGATCCACTTTGGCGGTCATGACGGCGATGGTGTCCTCGTGCTTGCGGCCGCGGGTGTTGTTTTTCTTTTTCATCAGTTCGGCCCGGGCTTCTTTGGAAAGGGCCAGTTTCACGGTCTCTTCCGTGGGCCTGAGGGTGCCGGTGGTGTCGGTCTTGTCGTATTTCAGCACCAGCCGGAGGGTGTCCGGCATCTTGCGCTGGTCGTTTACCCAAAGCTCCAGGGAATCCCGCTGGAGGTTGAATTGGGAGATGAGCTTTTCGCGGGGCAGGCCCTTGATGCGCATGTCATGGATGACGGCGTCGGGCGCCATGAAGGTGAGATAGGCGGTGCGTTCCCCGACACGCTCCTTCTTGACGATCATCTGCTTGGAAGGCCGCTCGCGGAACAGGTTCAGCTCAATCTGGGGCTTGCGGGCGAGGCAGAGGGCCGTATCCTTCATGTCGAATTTCTTGAATTCGTACAGGGAGTCATTGTATTGGATGGACGGGCGGAACAGGGAATCCAGGAAAGCGATCCGCTCGTTGTCCGGGTCGTAAAGGTTGTTGTAGTTTTCGTCCTTGATGGCGTAAATGCGGTAAACGGTGTCCTGGATGTTGCGGATGCTGAAAAAGCCCCAGTCGTCGGTCTTGGCGGCGGCGACGGGCCGGCGCAGGAAGACGGCCGAGTCGGCCTGGTCTTTATACAGCATGACGGTGGCGCCTTTCAGGGGCATCAGCGTGTTGCAGTCCTGGACCTGGCCGGTGAGGCACATGGAGTCAATCTGGGAGCCGGTGGAAAAGACCAGCGTGAAGCCCTGGAACAAATTGCCTTCGTTGTTGTCGGCAAGTGCGCCCGTCAGGTCCAGCGTGTAGGTGGTGTTGGAGTCCAGGTCGCTTTCGAAGGTGACTTCCAGGGATTTGCCGCGGATGACGGCCTTGGGCTTTTTCTCCAGCGGCGGGGACAGGAACACGCCGTTCGCATCCTTGATTTTCACGTATTCGTTGAAGGTGAACACCAGCTTGGTGCGATGGGTGGGCACATTGACCGTCCCCGGAAGGGGAGATGTGCGCAGAAGAACCGGGGGAATGGTGTCCTTGTCGCCGCCGGAAGGGGGCGTGGTGGTGTTCGCGCAGCCGGAGGGCAGGAAGAGCGAACCCAGGATGAAGGCCGCCGGTACGAGGGGCAGGAGTTTTTTCAGTTTCATAGGTCGCTTCTGCTTACATTTTCTATGCCTTCGATGGAGGAGAGCTTTTTGATCATCCGGTCCAGGATGTCGCGGGAATTCACGTAAAGGTCGATGAAACCTTCGAACAGGCCGCTTTCGGCCTGGAGGGAGAGGCGGCGCATATTCACGCCCATGACCAGGGAGACGTAGCGGGAAATCTCGTTGAGCATACCCACCCGGTCGATGCCTTTGAGGGAAATCCGCACCAGGAAGGCGTTCTCTTCGGCCTGTTCGACCCATTTGGGGACGACGACCCAGTCACCGTGCGTGGCGGCGATGCTTTCCGCCACCGGACAGGCTTTCTTGTGGACGGTGATGTTCCCGTCGGGTGCTTTGAAGCCTACCACGGGGTCTCCGGGGATGGGATTGCAGCACGTGGCAATGACAAAGCGGGGGGCCGACGGATCCGGACTGCCGATAATGAAGGTTTCCCCCTGCGGTTTCCCTTCTTGCCGGGGCTCGAGGCGGAGGGCTTTCCTGAGCCAGGAGAGGCGGCTGCCGGAAGAGCGTTTCAGGATGTCGGAGAGGTTCTCAAGGCTCAGCGAGCCGATTCCGATGCCATACATCAGCTCTTCGCGGGATGATACGCCATAGGCGACTTCCAGCCGCTGGAGCGTTTCCTCCGTCAGCTTGTATCCCAGGGCCGATGCTGCGTTCTCCAGGGTCTTGCGCCCGAATTCGGCCGTCTGCTTGCGCTCCGTCTTGAAGTAATCGGTTACCAGGGTACGGGCGCGGTGCGTGGTGAGGAACTGGAGCCATTCGTGCTGGGGCTTGCCGTCTTCCGCGGTGATGATTTCCACCTTGTCACCGGTTTTCAGGACGTGGCCCAGCTTCACGAGCCGCTGGTTCACCTTGGCTGCGATGGCTTTGTTGCCGACCTCGGAGTGGATCAGATAGGCGAAGTCCAGTGCCGTGGCACCTTTGGGAATGCTGCGCTGTTCGCCCATAGGGGTAAAGACGTAGATGTCGGTGGAGGTGAGGTCGTTGTGGATGATGTCCAGCAGCTCCAGGGCGTTGACGTCGGGATTGGTGAGAATCTCCTTGATGCGGTTGAGCCAGGCGTCCATTTCGTAGTCGCCTTCGCCCATGATGCCATGTTTTTTGTACACCCAGTGGGCTGCGATGCCCTTTTCCGCAATGTCGTCCATGCGGCGGGTGCGGATCTGCACTTCCACCCAGACGCCGGCGTCGCTCAGCAGGGTGCAGTGCAGGGCCTCATATCCGTTGCTCTTGGGATGCTTCACCCAGTCGCGGAGCCGCTCCGGCATATAACGGTAGATACCGGTGATGATGGAGAAGATATGGTAGCACTGGTCGCGCTCGCTTTCTGAAGAATTGGGATCGGTCTCGAAGATGATGCGGATCGCGTACAGGTCATACACCTCGTCGAAGGAAATCTGTTTTTCCTGCATCTTCCGCCAGGTGGAGTAGGGGGTCTTGATGCGCTTCTTGATTTCGAAACGGAAGCCCTGGCGGGTGAGGACCTCCTCGATCGGGCGGACGAAGTCGGCCATTTCTTTGCCTTTCTCCTCGACGCTGCGGTCGATGTTGGCTTTGATGTCGGCATAGGCTTCGGGCTCTTTGTAGCGGAGCCAGATGTTTTCCAGCTCGCTCTTGATGGAGTACAGACCGAGACGGTGTGCCAGGGGGATGAAAATGAACATCGTTTCGGAGAGGATCTTGTCCCGCTTGTGCTCCGGCATGTGCTCGATGGTGCGGCAGTTGTGCAGACGGTCGGCCAGTTTGATGAGGACGACGCGCACATCGTCATTGAGGGTGAGGAGGATGCGTTTGAAGTTTTCGGCCTGCAGGCTTTGCTGGGAGAGGTCGGTCCCGTGGGTCTTCTGCTCGGTGTCCAGGACGTTCTTGATCTTGGTGAGACCGTCCACCAGAGAGGCAATCTTGGGGCCGAACCGTTCCCTGATGTCTTCAACCGTGTAGTCCGTGTCTTCCACCACGTCGTGCAGCAGGGCGGCCGATATGGACTTGTATCCCAGGCCGATGTCATCCACTACGATCTGCGCCACGGCGATGGGGTGCAGCATGTACGGTTCTCCGCTGCGGCGGCGTACATTGCGGTGGGCGTCGTTGGCGAAGTCGAAAGCACGCTGCACGACTTCGAGCTCCGCCTCAGAGGCACATCGCTTCTGGGCCGACGCTTTGAGGACCGCGTAATCTCTTTGGATGACTTCGTAATCCTGCTGTGTAAATTCCGAGAAACTCATATCTGTGTAATACTCTTTTGGAAGCGTTCCTTACGCGATCGGATGGCTTCCTCGTTCATCTGATCCAGCTTTTCTTCGCTGATGCTGTACCGGTCCACGTTCTGGAAAGAGTAGGACAGCTCTGCGCCGTACAGCACGATGGTCCATCCCAGGTTGAGCCAGATCATGAACAGCGGGATGGCTGCCAGAACCCCGTACACGGCGCTTTGCTTGGCCACCATGACCTGGGTTTCCAGGTACAGGTACTGCACGGCGGCGAAGCTGACGCCGGAAATCAAGGCCGCCTTCAGCGCGTGACGGTACTTGACGCGTGTTCCGGGGATGTATTTGTACATGGCGCTGAGCACCAGGACACTGGCCCCGGCGAAGATGAGCCAGTTGACAAAAGACTTGATGTGTTCCGTGACTTCCATCGAGCTGGGGAACACCAGGTCCAGCACGTGGGAATAGACCACCGACCCGGAGAAGAACATCATCACCACAAAAGGCGCCAGGATGGTGATGCCGATGATGACGCCGATCATCTTGAAGAAATTGCTTTCCCGCTCCACCTTCCAGACATTGTTGAATACCTGCCGGACCGTAATCATCAGAGAGAGGACGATCCAGACGAAGGAAGCCATGGAAATGAAGCCGAACAGGCCGCTCTGGGCCGTGGAGGCGATGTTGTCGGCCGCAGTCAGGAGGCCCTCCACCAGGTGCTGGTCACCAAGGTTGGCGACGATGACCTGCTGGAATCTGTCTTTCAGACCCAGGCCGTCCGTCAGATAGAAGCCGATGGCGATGGCCGGAACGACCGACAGCATGCTGCGGTAGGCGAGTGCGGTGATCTGGTAGCCGATCTTCTGGGTGTTGAAGGTATTGATCATGAGGATGACCGTCTTGGCATCCTTCACCAGCCTTTTCGTCCACTTGGAGAAGTCCTTCACGTCCAGTACCCAGATGTCGTGCGTGACGAAGCGTACGATGCGGGTGATCCAGATGGAGGCCCACCGGATCAGGACTTGCGCTTTATGAAGGAGCTTCTGGAACATCGTCAAAACAGGGACAGTTGCTGTTCGCCTTCTTCCTCGGACGCGGCTGGGAGGCCGATCATCTCTCTCAGTCTGGCTTCGTCAATGATCTCCACACCCAGATCCGTGGCTTTTTTCACTTTCTCCGGGCCGGGTTTTGTGCCGGCGAGGAGGTAGTCGGTCTTGCTGCTGACGGAAGAGCTGTTCTTGCCGCCGTTGGCCTCGATGAGGGCTTTCATCTCGTCCCGGGAGATGGAGAAATTGCCGCTTATGACCAGCGTCTTTCCGGCAAGGATGTCCGACATTTTCCGGGTCTCGGTATTCAGCGAGAACTGCAGGCCCGCTTCTTTCAGCCTTTCGATCTCCCGGAGGGCCGAAGGGTTCCGGAAATAGGCGAGGATGCTGTCGGCAATGACTTCGCCGACGTCCGGGACGGCAAGAAGTTCTTCCCGGGATGCGGCCTGCAGGGCCTCTATGGTGCCGAAATGCCGGGCAAGGTCGCGGGCCGTGGTTTCTCCGACATAACGGATGCCCACTGCGAAAAGGACGCGCTCGAAGGGCACTTTCCGGGAGTCCCGGAGGCTTTGGAGAAAACGCTGCACGCTTCTTTGCTTCCAACCATCCAGCTGCAGGAGCTGGGGTTCCCGGAGGGTGTACAGGTCGGCAGGTGTGCGGACGAGGTTCAGGTTGTAGAGCTGCTCCACCGTGGCTTCGCCCGCGAGCACGTTCATGGCCTTGCGGGACAGAAAATGTAGGATTTTTCCTTTGATCTGCGTGGGGCAGCCGTCCTGGTTGGGACAGAACCAGCGGGCCTCGCCTTCGGGTTTAACGAGCGGGGTGCCGCAGTCCGGACAGACGGCGGGAAAATCCGGCCGACGGGCGCCGTCGGCCCGTTTTGAGGGCTCTACGGCGGTGATTTTGGGGATAATCTCGCCGCCTTTTTCCACGTAGACCCAGTCTCCTTCATGGATGTCCAGGGCGCGGATCTGGTCTTCGTTTACGAGGGTGGCGCGTTTGACCATGGTGCCGCTCAGCAACACGGGTTCCAGGTTGGCGACAGGGGTTACCGCACCGGTGCGGCCCACCTGGTAGTCGATGGAAAGGATGGGAGTGCACGCCTGTTCCGCTTTGAATTTGTAAGCGACGGCCCAGCGGGGGACTTTGGCGGTGTAGCCCAGCTGCTGCTGCACGGCCATCTCGTTGATTTTGATGACAATGCCGTCCGTTGCGTAGGGCAGGTCTTTCCGGGCGGTGTCCCAATGGTCGATGAAAGCCTCGATGCCGGCGATATCCCGGCAAATTTCCCGGTTTTCGGATACGGGAAGTCCCCAGTCTGCGGCGGCCTTCAGCGCCTGGTCATGGGTAGGGAAGTCCACCTGTCCGGTTGGGATGTGATAGAGGGTGCACATGAGGCCGCGCCTGCCCACTTCCTCCGGATCCTGGAGCTTAAGGGAACCGCTGGCGGCATTGCGCGGATTGGCGAAAAGCGGTTCTTCGGCCAGTTCGCGTTCATGGTTCAGACGGTCGAAGGATTCGTAAGGCATGAGGATTTCTCCGCGGATTTCGAATTCTGCCGGAAAGCCGCTGCCTTTCAGGCGGTGGGGAATGCCGGCGATGCGGAGGACGTTCTGGGTGACGTCGTCTCCCTGGACACCGTCGCCGCGGGTGAGGGCGCGGTACAAGACGCCGTTCCGGTATGTGAGGCAAATGGCCGTTCCGTCGAACTTGAGTTCGCAGCAATAGGTGAAAGGCGTTTCAATGGCCTTGGATGCCCTTTCTGCGAATTCCTCCACTTCTGAAATGCTGTAGGTGTTGCCCAGCGACAGCATGGGGTACTTGTGCGGGTATTTTGCGAAACCGCTTTCCGCCGGATTCTCTTCCAGGTCAGACCCTACGCGGCGGGTGGGGGAGTCCTCTGTGGCGTATTCGGGATAGAGGGATTCCAGGGATTCCAGTTCGTGCATGAGCTGGTCGTACTCGTAGTCGCTCATGGTGGGGGCGTTTTCTACATAGTACTTGCGGCTGTTCTCCCAGAGAATGGCCTTGAGCTGCTCGATCCGTTGTTTTGCCTGCGTGTAATCCATGTTTTTCTCTTTACGCGCGCATGTACGTGCATAAAGTACAAAGATAGCAAAATATCTTCAGTCACGAAAGGGAGGGGCATAAAAAAAAGAGAGTCGGCCTGTCGCAGGCGGACGCTCTTACTAACCAC
>DGXN01000018.1:35648-39565 GCA_002396335.1 Bacteroidales bacterium UBA4231 | reverse complement strand
ACGGATTGGGGTGTTTTTGTGCTCGGGACCGCCATTTCACCCTGCCGGAGCACGGATTGGGGCGTTTTTGTGCTCGGAACCGCCATTTTGCCCCGCCGGAGCACGGATTGGGGCGTTTTTGTGCTCAGGACAGCCATGTTACCCCGCCGGAGCACGGATTGGGGTGTTTTTGTGCTCGGGACCGCCATTTCACCCTGCCGGAGCACGGATTAGGGCGTTTTTGTGCTCGGGACCGCCATTTTGCCCCGCCGGAGCACGGATTGGGCCGTTTTTGTGCTCGGGGCGGCCATTTCACCCCGCCGGAGCACGGATTGGGGCGTTTTTGTGCTCGGGGGGATGGATTGTGAAGAATTCTTTGTATTTTTGGCGGGTAAATGAATGGAATCATGAAAAAGTTGTTTTTACTGTTAGCCGGGGCTTTGTTGTCTTTTAGTCTGTTTGCTCAGACGGAGCCGGACCCCGATATTCAATACGGCGCCGACTTGTTAAAACCCGGAACCGTCGCGCCGGATTTCACGCTGCGGGACATTGACGGAAAGGAAGTGAGCCTCAGTGACTTCCGGGGTAAAACCGTCGTGCTGGTTTTCTGGGCCTCCTGGTGCCCTGACTGCCGGGCCGAGGTTCCCCTCCTGAAGAAAATGCATGCGGGATCCGACCCGGAAAAAACTGTTTTCGTGTCCGTGTCCTTCGACCGGAAAGAAGAAGCTTTCCGCAGTTACGTCACCGAGAACAACCTCCCCGGCGTCCAGCTGTTTGACGCTTCCGGGAAGAAGGACTCCCGGGTGGGTTCGCTGTTTCATGTGAAATGGATTCCCGCGCTGTATCTGATCGGCCCTGACGGGAAGGTGAAACTGGGAACCGTCGTGGCCGAGAAAGTGGCCGATGCCCTGAAAAAATGACGCGCATCCTGTTTGTTTGCCACGGCAATATCTGCCGTTCTCCAATGGCTGAATTTATCCTAAAGGCCCTGGTGAAAGCCAAAGGGCTGGAAGATCAGTTCGTGATAGAATCGGCCGCGGTTTCTTCGGAAGAAATCGGCAATCCGATTTATCCGCCGGCAAAAAGGTGCCTGCAACAGCACGGGGTGACATTTGACACCGCCAAGCGTGCCCGCCGTATCACCCCGGCCGACTATGACCGCTTCGACGCCATCATCTGCATGGACACGTCCAATCTCCGTTGGCTCCAACGGATAATCCCCGACGATCCGGCGGGAAAAATCCAACTGATGATGCACTATGCCGGCCTTCACCGCGATGTGGCCGACCCCTGGTACACCGGCGATTTTGAAACCACTTTCCAGGACCTTCTCACTGCCTGTGAGGCCCTCCTTCGCGCCCTTTGAGCAAAGGCAGCTTCATTTGTCAGCTTGCCGGGATAGCGGAAAAAGGGTGTCGATGTCTTTCAGGGGAAGCTGTGTTAAGCGCGCCAGTTGCTTATTGGAAGCGAAGTAATTGTTTTTCAAGGTTATAGCCAGCTTTTTACGGGACTGTAGGTCCATGTCCTTCGGAGAGTTGGCCTTGAAAGCGTCTCGACAGAGTTTGTACATCAGCGGGAACAGTTCTTCATCGCTCAAGAAAGGTTTTTCGCCAATACGGCTGGAGACTTCCACTTGAGCCTCGACATTTTTCAGGACACTGTTGATGAATTGCCGCGCATTGTCGTAAAGAGACTCCACAAAGGGATAGTCCACAAAACTCCACATCTGCGCGCGGCCATCCTTTACGTAAATGGTCCCGTCAATCGCTTCAATTTGCCGCGAGCAGGTGAAATCCCTGAGTTTTCTCCCTTTCAAGGCCGATGCCGGAACTCCCTCCCGGATGAGCATCGGGTTGAAGTACAGGTATCCACTGGACCAGGGGTCGGCAAATACGTGAATGTCGGTTCTTGCGACGAAGGCGTTACGAATAACATAGGCTATCTCATCACGCAATTGTTTCAAACTGGTGATTGGGGTAAGATTCGCATGAATATGCTTCATCAGCCCAGGACGGCCATGCGACCGGTAATAGATGTCCATCCGGTTACTGAATTCTTCCCAAAAGAGAGCAACCTGATCGCGTGCTCCTGCGAGGATAAAATGAAAATGATTGCTCATCAGAGCAAGGGCAAGCAGTGAACAGGCACATCTTGAAAGAGAAATGGCAATGTAATTCAGGGCTAATGCTTTTTCCGTTTCATTGTAATACAGGATATCCTTTTCCAAGGGTGTCGTGTGCAGGTGCGTAAAGGGTCCGGATTGTTCAAATGCCTTTTCGGCCTGAGTTTGTAAATAAATCATCGCTCAAATTTTTTCCAAAATAACCATTCGGATTCAATTAGAGCCTGCAAAACATAAAAATGTCACGAATACCCGCCATATAGGGACGAACGATCCAAATCCTGCAAAACATTCAACCTTCCCCATTCCGCTAAAACAACATCCCCGAGCACAAAAACGGCCTAATCCGTGCTTCGGTAGGGCAAAATGGCGGTCCCGAGCACAAAAACGCCCAAATCCGTGCTCCGGCGCGGCAAAATAGCAGTCCCGAGCACAAAAACGCCTCAATCCGTGCTCCGGCGGGACAAAATGGCAGCCACGAGCACCAGGGCGCCCCAATCCGTGCTCCGGCGGGGTAAAATGGCGGCCCCGAGCACCAGGGCGGCCTAATCCGTGCTCCGGCGCGGCAAAATGGGGGTCCCGAGCACAAAAACGCCCCAATCCGTGCTCCGGCAGGGTAAAATGGCGGTTCCGAGCACCAGGGCGCCCCAATCCGTGCTTCGGCGGGGCAAAACGAGGGCAGGGCAAAACGCGGGCAGGGTAAAACGCGGGCAGGGCAAACGCCCCCCCGGAGAGACCGACAAAGGCATGCCGGACTGCAAGTTGGCATTTTTCGGCATTTTGCGTATCTTTGCAAGTTATGAAGAATATCCGCAATTTTTGCATCATCGCACATATCGACCATGGGAAGTCCACACTGGCGGACCGGCTGCTGGAGCTGACCCGCACGCTCAGCGACCGGGAAATGGAAAACCAGGTACTGGACGACATGGACCTGGAGCGGGAGAAGGGCATTACCATCAAGAGCCACGCCATCCAGATGGATTACCTCAGGGACGGTATCACTTACCGCCTCAACTTGATTGATACGCCCGGCCATGTGGACTTCAGCTATGAAGTGTCCCGCAGCATCGCTTCCTGCGAGGGGGCCCTGCTGGTAGTCGATGCATCGCAAGGTATTCAGGCACAGACGATTTCCAACCTGTATCAGGCCATTGACCATAATCTGGAAATTATCCCGGTCCTCAACAAGATTGACATGGATTCCGCCCAGCCGGAAGTGGTGACGGACCAGATTGTAGACTTGCTGGGCTGCGAACCGGAGGATGTCCTGCGGGTCAGCGCCCGGACGGGCGAAGGCGTACAGGCTGTCCTGGACGCCATCGTGGACAAGGTTCCCGCACCCAAAGGAGACCCCCAGGCCCCGCTGCAGGCGCTTATCTTCGACTCGGTGTTCAATGCTTTCCGCGGCATCATCGCTTACTTTAAAGTCGTGAACGGCACCCTCCGCAAAGGTGACAAGGTGAAGTTCTTCTCCACCGGCAACGAATATGAGGCCGAGGAAATCGGCAACCTCAAACTCCGCCTCAACCCCACGGGGGAGGTGAAAGCCGGCGACGTGGGCTACATCATCACCGGCATCAAAGCCGCCGTGGAAGTCAAGGTGGGCGACACCATCACGCATACGGAGACACCCTGCAAAGAAGCTATCGCTGGTTTCGAAGAGGTGAAGCCCATGGTGTTCGCCGGCCTGTACCCGGTAGACGCTTCCAAATTCGAGGAACTCCGCGCCACCCTGGAGAAATTCCAGCTCAACGACGCCTCCTTCACTTATGAACCCGAGAGTTCCCTGGCGCTGGGCTTCGGATTCCGCTGC
>DGXN01000018.1:3506-35548 GCA_002396335.1 Bacteroidales bacterium UBA4231 | reverse complement strand
ATCGTGCAGGAGCGCCTGTTCCGCGAGTTCAACATGGACGTCATCACCACCGTCCCCAACGTGTCGTACAAAGTGTTCACCACCAAGGGCGAAGTCGTGGACGTGCACAATCCCAGCGGTCTTCCGCCGGCATCGGTGATCGACCATATCGAGGAACCCTACATCCGCGCCCAGATCATCACCAAGGCCGATTTCTACGGCCCCATCATGAAACTGTGCATGGACAAGCGGGGCACGCTGATCGGCCAGCATTACATCACGACAGACCGCATGGAACTCAACTATGACCTCCCGCTTTCAGAGGTGGTCTTCGACTTTTACGACAAGCTCAAGTCCATCTCCAAGGGCTACGCCTCCTTCGACTACCACGTCACGGATTTCCGTCCGGCCCGCCTGGTGAAACTGGACATCCTTTTGAACGGAGACCCGGCCGACGCCCTGAGCACCCTCATCCACGAAGACCACGCCTACGACTTCGGCCGAAAGATCTGCCTGAAACTGAAAGACCTCATTCCCCGCCAGCAGTTCGACATCGCCGTGCAGGCGGCCATCGGCGCAAAAATCATCGCGCGCGAAACCGTGCGGCAGGTCCGCAAAGACGTGACCGCCAAGTGCTACGGCGGCGACGTCACCCGTAAGCGCAAGCTCCTGGAAAAGCAGAAGGAAGGCAAAAAGCGAATGCGCCAGATAGGCACGGTGCAGGTACCCCAGAGCGCGTTTATGGCAGTGCTGAAACTGGACTAGAACACCAGGAAAGCGCAGAACCCGAGCCCCATCAGCAGGCACAGGAGGAAGGTGGACATCACCAGAAGGGGCAGCATGGGGTCAAGCGCCCGCCCGGAACGGGTCCACACGCCCCGAAGGTGCAGTCCGTACAGCGGAAGGGTAGCCACCCACATCCAGTGCCAGAGCGAAGGCCAGCAAAGCAAGCAATACACCACCATGAGCACCCATCCCAGGCCGACGAGCACGGTCTGGTAAATCTTGGCGCGCCGCTCGCCCAGCAGGATGGCTACGGTGACACGGTTGGCGGCGTCGGTGGACATGTCACGGATGTTGTTGACATTGAGCACGCCTACGCTGAAACAGCCCACGGCCGACGCCGGCAGCAGCAGCTTCCAGTGCAGCCCCAGCCCTTTGGTGCAAACAAAATAGGCCCCGAGGACCGCCACAAGGCCGAAAAACAGGAAAACATAGATATCCCCTTTGGCCCGGTAGCCATAAGGATTGCGGCCCAGGGTGTATTTCATGGCGCCCATAATGGCCGCAGCGCCCAGCATCAGCACCAGGATGGGCGTCAGATCCCACAAAGTGCCGAAGGCGCGCCACGTCATGGCCGTCCCGAAAACAACGCACAGGAAGACGAACAGGCCGATGAGCCGTTTCATGTCGGCCACGGTCATTTCGCCGCCGTTGAGTCCGTACTGCGGACCCTGGCGGTCGGGGGTGTCGGTGCCGCGGAGCACGTCGCCCAGTTCATTGGAAAGGTTCGACAGGATTTGCAGGCAAACCGTAGTGACCACGATGAGGACAGCGGTCCAGAGGTCCACTTTCCAGTCCGCCACCGCAAGGAGAATCCCCAGGAGCACTCCGCCGGTGGAAAGCGGCAGTGTCCTCAGTCGCATGGATTTCAGGGCCGATTTTGCATTCATGCCGCGAATTTACAAAAAATATGGCATAACTTGTGCAAGGAAAAAACTCCGTCATGCAGGATTACGAGCATATTTTCAACCAATTGGTCAAAGACTACAGCGAGCAGCTGTGGTGGCACGTGCGCCGGATGGTGGCCTCCCAGGAGGACGCCGACGACATCCTGCAGGACATCTATATTAAGATATGGAACGCCCTTCCCTCCTTCAGGGGAGAATCCGGCCTTTATACCTGGGTCTGGCGCATCGCCACCAATGAGACGCTGAACTGGCTCCGCCGCGAAAAGGTGCGCGCCGCCCTCCGTTTCACCTCCCTGGACGACCAACTCCAGCACCGCATCGAGGCCGATCCTTTTTTCAGCGGCACCGCCGCCCAACGGGAGCTGTTCAAGGCAGTGGCCCGACTCCCCGAAAAACAGCGCCAGGTCTTCGTGATGCGCTGGTGGGACGAACTCAGCTACGAGGACATATCGGCCATCACCGGCACTTCGGTGGGCGCGCTCAAGGCATCCTATCACATCGCACAGGAAAAACTCAAATTAAACCTTTCCGAGGTTGACGTGTCAAAGTAAGCAGTTATGACAAAGAAAACCGACATATCCGTTCCCGAAGGACACTTCCAGTCTTTGCAGACCCGCCTCAGCACCATTCCCACCCGGGAACAGGCGCCCCGGGGAATCCGCAAAGCCGCTCCTTATCTGGCCTACGCCGCCTCCCTGGCGGCCCTGGTCCTGATGGGGAACGCTGTCCTGCGCCAAACTGCAGTACAGGCTCAGGAGAGCTCGGATTGGGATTATGTTTCCTACCTGGCCCAGTCACTGGATCCCGACGGGCTGGTAGAGCTCAAGGAAGCAGATCCCCTCTCCGATGACGAGATTGTCAGTTATCTCCTTGCCAGCAATCTTTCCGTTGAACAAGTAAATGAACTGTACTATGAAGAAAACCATTAGTGTACTGCTTGCCCTCTGCGTAGTCAGCACTGCCGTTTTTGCCCAGAAAAACAAGAAGAAGAATCCCGAAGGCTGGCGTGAAAAAGTCAGGGCCGAACAAGTCGCCCTCATCACCCAGGAACTGAATCTCACCGAAGCCGAGGCCCAGGCCTTCTGGCCCGTCTACAACGACGTCCAGAACCAGCGCCGCGAAGCCTTCAAAGCCTGCGGTGAGGCCATGAAAACCCTCAGAGAGGCTGAAGAAGGCGCCAACTACAACGCCCTCCTGGACAAATATCTCTCCGCCAAGAAAAAGGCAGAAGCCGTTGACGAACAGGCGATTGCCCGCTACAAATCGGTCCTTTCCGCAGAAAAAATAGCCAAACTCGTTCTTGCCGAGGAGAAATTCCGCCATCAGCAGATTGGAAAACTTGGCGGCAAGGCCGGTCGTCCCGGACCGGCGCCCAAAGGGCAGCGTCCCCGCTTCAACGAAAACGAAGAAGCACCTCTTCCTGACGCTTAAACCGCCCTACAGCAGATAGCTGAAGGCTTTCAGGAAGGAACGGTACAGGCGGCGGAGGCCTTTGGCCTTCCCCTCGCCGGGCTGCACTTCACGGGCAGCCGCCATCTGTCCTTCCAATACATCCCGGAAATACACTGCAGTGCCCTTGTCATGAAAGACGAGGGCATTTTCGCAGTTGATGAAGAAGCTCCGGTTGTCCAGGTTCACGGTGCCGCAGCTGCTGACCTCGTCGTCCAGGACGAAGACTTTGCTGTGGTCGTAGATGGTGCCGTATTCGTAGATTCGGATGCCGGCCTGCTTGAAGGGAATGTAGTAGTCCCGCGTGATCTCGTTCATGAAGGGCCAGTCGCATTTGGTGGGCAGCAGAATGCGCACGTCCACGCCCCTTCCGGCAGCAGCAATCAATTCATCGATAATGCTTTGCGGCGGAACCATATATGGCGTCTGGATGTAGAAATAGCGTTTGGCCTGCCGGATGGTCTGGAGGTAGATCTGTTCCAGGATGGGCGACCCGTCACCATAGATGACCTGCGCGACGACACTTCCATCCGCAGGCGCGGGAGCCATGTCCGGCGCCGTTCCGCCCAGACGTGTCCAGGTGCGGAGGAACAGTTTCCGCAGTTCCGCGGCCGCCGGGCCCACGATCCGAAGCTGCGTATCCTCCCAGTTGAAAGCCGCGTTGTCACAGAAATTCATTCCGCCGGTGTAGCCGATGGTGTTGTCGATGACCACGATCTTCTTGTGGTCCCGCTGGCCCATGACCGTAGCGGGAATGGTATAGAAAGGCAGTTTGGAGAGATCCCTGTAGTAGCGGACATCGGCCCCGGTGCTGCGGAGCTTGTCGTAGAAGGCTTCGGGGGCGGTGGGGTCGATCAGGTTATCCATGATGACCCGCACCTGGATGCCCTCGCGGGCTTTGTCCATGAGGGCGGCGCGGAGCATTTGGCCGGCCTCGTCGTTGTCGAACCAGTAGTACTCGATCTCGACGGATTCCCTGGCGGCGCGGACGTCCTCCAGCAGCATGTTCATGAACTCCTGGCCGGACTTGGTGACACGGATGGTGTTCCCTGCCGCCGGAGCAAATCCCGTGAGACGCTGCAGGCTGTCCGCAAGCGGAGTATACTGCGCATGCAACGGGAAGAAGGCCAGTTGCAGAAAAAGCAGGCATTTTACGCGCCGAAGTCCTTGTGTCATTGTTGGAATCTTGTTATATTTGTACGGAAATCGGGTGCAAAAATAGTGAATTTCAGCACCTAAACCAAATATCACCGCCATGATTGTCAATGCGCAGCACATCCGCAAGTCATTCGGCCCCCTGGAAGTACTCCGGGACATCGATTTTCAGGCCGATGAGGGCGAGCTCGTCGCCGTCATGGGCGCTTCCGGCGCCGGCAAGTCCACCCTCCTCCAAATCCTCGGCACCCTGCTCACGCCGGACAGCGGTTCGCTGGAAATCGACGGGGTGGATGTGCTTTCCCTCAAAGGCAACGCCCTGGCCGCTTTCCGGAACCGGAGTATCGGCTTTGTGTTCCAGGCCCATCACCTGCTGCCGGAGTTCACCGCCACGGAAAATGTGATGATTCCCGGCCTCATCGGCGGAAAAGGGTCCAAACAGGCCTTCCACCGCGCGCAGGAACTGCTTTCCCAGGTGGGCCTCGAGGAGCGCCTCTCCCACAAGCCCTCGGAACTCTCCGGCGGCGAGCAGCAGCGGGTCGCCATCGCCCGGGCCCTTATGAACAACCCCGCCATCCTCTTTGCCGACGAGCCCACCGGCAATCTGGACACCCACACCAAAGAAGAGATCCATCAGCTGCTGCTGGACGTGCGCAGAGAAATGGGCCAGACCGTTGTCATCGTGACCCACGATCCGGCCCTTGCCGCCCTTTGCGACCGCACCTGCCACATGCAGGACGGCGCCTGGAAAGAAGAATAACGTCGGGGTGATGTGACTCGAACACACGACCCTCTGGTCCCAAACCAGATGCGCTAGCCAACTGCGCCACACCCCGAGGACTGCAAATATACAACTTTTTTACAACTCTTCCCTTGCCGTGTCGAGGGAAATTATTAAATTTGAAAGTTGAATGCTAAAACCTTATACCCATGTATCTTTTAGGCTACGATATCGGCAGTTCTTCCGTAAAAGGGTCCATTGTAGACGCCCAGACCGGTAAAACTTTCGCTTTTGCATCCTATCCTTCCCACGAAGCCATCATCATCTCCAAACAGCCCGGTTGGGCCGAGCAGGACCCCTCCATGTGGTGGGGCAACCTGAAAGTGGTCACCGCAAGGCTGCTGGAGGGCATCAACGCCAAAGACATCGCCGCTATCGGCATTTCTTATCAGATGCACGGACTGGTGTGCATTGACAAAGAGAGAAATATCCTCCGCCCCTCCATCATCTGGTGCGACTCCCGCGCCGTCCCTTACGGCGAAAAAGCCAAAGAAGACCTGGGAGAAGCATGGTGCCTGCAGCATCTGCTGAACAGTCCCGGCAACTTTACTGCCGCCAAGCTGGCCTGGGTAAAGGAAAACGAGCCGGAGCTGTACAAACGCATCTGGAAAATCATGCTCCCCGGCGACTATATCGCCATGCGCCTCACCGGCACCGTGTGCACCACGGTTTCCGGCCTTTCGGAGGGGATTTTCTGGGACTTCCACGCCAATCGGACTTCGGAGGCCCTGCTGGGCTACTTCGGCTTCAACGACACCCTCCTGCCGCCGGTGAAGCCCACCTTCGGCGTGCAGGGACTGCTTTCCCGCACCGCTGCGGAGGAACTGGGTCTCGCAGAAGGAACGCCCGTCACCTACCGGGCCGGCGACCAGCCCAACAACGCCCTCAGCCTCAACGTCTTCAATCCCGGTGAAATCGCTTCCACCGCCGGAACTTCCGGCGTTGTGTACGGTGTCATCGACACGGTGAATTATGACCCGAAATCCCGGGTGAACACCTTCGCCCACGTGAATCACAAGGCCGACGCTCCCCGCCTGGGCGTGCTGCTGTGCATCAACGGCACCGGCATCATGAACTCCTGGACCCGCCGGCAGGTGGCCCTGGAAGGCGCCACCTATCCGCAGATGAACGAACTGGCTGCCGGCATTCCCATCGGCTCGGAAGGGCTCAGCATCCTGCCCTTCGGCAACGGGGCGGAGCGCCTCCTGGAAAACCACAACCCCGGCTGCAGCTTCCACGGGCTGGACTTCAACCACCATACCCGCGCCCACATCATGCGGGCTGCCCAGGAAGGCATCGTGTTCGCCTTCCAGTACGGCATTGAGATTATGCAGCAGATGGGACTGAAGGTGGACAAGATCCACGCCGGACGGGCCAACATGTTCCAGTCGAAGGTGTTCCGCGACACCCTGGCGGGTGTTTCGGGCGCCGTCATCGAGCTTTACGACACGGAAGGGTCGGCCGGTGCGGCCAAGGGTGCCGGTATCGGAGCAGGCATTTACAAAGACAACCGCGAGGCCTTCTCCACCCTGGAACGGCTGGACGTCATCACCCCTTCCCATGAACAGGAGTACCGTGCCGCCTACGAGCGCTGGAAATCGTATCTGAACAAATAAACAACACATAAAACTATGGCAAAAGAATATTTCCCTACCATCGGCAAGATTCCTTTTGAAGGAACGGCCAGCAAGAATCCTCTCGCTTTTCATTACTATGACGCTCAGCGTGTGGTCATGGGTAAACCCATGAAGGAATGGCTCAAGTTCGCCATGGCCTGGTGGCACACCCTGGGCCAGGCCTCTTCCGACCCTTTCGGCGGCCAGACCCGCCACTACGCCTGGGATGAAGGCGAATGCCCCTACTGCCGCGCCCGCGCCAAGGCCGACGCCGGCTTCGAGATCATGCAGAAACTGGGCATCGAGTACTTCTGCTTCCACGACATCGACCTGGTGGAAGACTGTGACGACATCGCCGAGTACGAAGCCCGCATGAAGGACATTACGGATTACCTGCTCGAGAAGATGAACCAGACCGGCATCAAGAACCTCTGGGGAACGGCCAATGTGTTCGGCCACAAGCGTTACATGAACGGCGCCGGCACCAACCCGCAGTTCGACATCGTCGCCCGCGCTGCCGTCCAGATCAAGAACGCCCTGGACGCCACCATCAAGCTGGGCGGCTCCAACTACGTTTTCTGGGGCGGCCGTGAAGGTTACTATACCCTCCTGAACACCCAGATGCAGCGGGAAAAAGACCATCTGGCCAAGCTCCTGACCGCCGCCCGCGACTACGCCCGCGCCAAAGGCTTCAAGGGCACCTTCCTCATCGAGCCCAAACCCATGGAGCCCACAAAGCACCAGTATGACGTGGATACCGAGACCGTGATCGGCTTCCTCCGCGCCAACGGCCTGGACAAAGACTTCAAGGTGAACATCGAGGTGAACCACGCCACCCTGGCCGGCCACACCTTCGAGCATGAGCTCACCGTCGCCCGCGAAAACGGCTTCCTGGGTTCGATCGACGCCAACCGCGGCGACGCCCAGAACGGCTGGGACACCGACCAGTTCCCCGTGGACGCATACGACCTCACCCAGGCCATGATGCAGATCCTGCTGAACGGCGGCTTCGGCAACGGCGGCACCAACTTCGACGCCAAGCTCCGCCGCTCCTCCACGGATCCGGAAGACATCTTCATCGCCCACATCAGCGCCATGGACGCCATGGCCCACGCCCTGCTGAATGCCGCCGCCGTACTGGAAGAGAGCCCGCTGCCCGCCATGGTCAAAGAGCGCTATGCCAGCTTTGACAGTGGTCTCGGCAAGAAATTCGAAGAAGGCAAAGCCTCTCTGGAAGATCTGTACGAATATGCCAAGAAGAATGGAGAACCCACTGCCGCTTCCGGCAAACAGGAACTCTGCGAAACCATCCTGAATCTCTATGCAAAATAGCACCTACAGGCAGGAAGGCAGCGTCCTGTATCTAGTCAGTATTGTTCTGGTCGCAGTCATCGGCGGTCTGCTGTTCGGTTACGACACTGCCGTCATTTCCGGCGCAGAGCGGGGTCTGCAGGCTTTTTTCCAAAGCGCGGAAGACTTCACCTACACCGACGGCTGGCACGGCTTCACTACCTCCAGCGCCCTGATCGGCTGCGTCATCGGCGCACTTATCTCCGGACGCCTCGCCATGTACCTGGGCCGGAAAAAGACCCTCTTCGCGGCGGGTGTCCTGTTCCTTCTGAGCGCCCTGGGTTCCTACTATCCGGAATTCCTGTTCTTTGACTATGGCGAAGCTTCCGAAGAACTTCTCGTAGCCTTCAACGGTTACCGGGTGCTGGGCGGTATCGGCGTGGGACTGGCGTCGGCCATATGCCCCATGTACATTGCCGAGATTGCCCCTGCCCGCAAGCGGGGCCGCCTGGTGAGCTGGAACCAGTTTGCCATTATCTTCGGCCAGCTGGTAGTGTATTTCGTGAATTTCCTCATCATCCGCAGCCACGCGTCCGACCCCAATGTGGTCGAGTGGACCAACGCCGTCGGCTGGAGAATGATGTTCGTTTCCGAAGCCGTGCCCGCCGGACTGTTTGCCCTGCTGATCCTGCTGGTTCCTGAGACGCCGCGCTACCTGGCCATCCACGGCCATGAAGAAAAAGCCCTTAGGGTGCTCTCCAACATCAACGGAGAAGCCCAGGCCCGCCAGATTCTCGAGAACATCAAAGCCACTGTCAACCGCGAGAGCAAGAAAAAGCACGAAAAGCTCTTTGCCTACGGTTTCATGGTGGTGTTCATCGGCTGCATGCTGTCGGTGTTCCAGCAGATCATCGGCATTAATGCCGTGCTGTATTTTGCCCCGCGCATCTTCGAATCCATGGGTGTTTCCAACAACATGCTGTTTACGGTCATCATGGGCGTAATCAACATTTCGTTCACCCTGGTAGCCGTTTTCACGGTGGAGAAACTGGGCAGGAAGCCGCTGCTGATCACCGGCTCCCTGGGTATGGCTCTCGGCGCACTGGGCGTGGCCCTTTCCAATGTGGTCACCCTTCCTGCCATTGTGCCGGTCATCAGCATCATGCTGTACAGCGCCTGCTTCATGTTCAGTTGGGGCCCCATCTGCTGGGTTTACATTTCCGAAATCTTCCCCAACACCATCCGGAGCCAGGCCACGGCCATCGCCGTCGCGTTCCAGTGGATCTTCAACTTCATCGTAAGCTCCACCTTCGTACCTATGTACAACATGACACTGGGCGACATGGGTGACAGCTTCGGCCACTTCTTTGCCTATGCCCTGTACGGAATCATCTGCATTATCGCAGCCATTTTCGTATGGAAACTGGTCCCTGAAACCAAAGGCAAGACCCTGGAAGAAATGACCGCCTTCTGGCGCGGAAAATCCGCAAAGTAAAGGTTTCCCCCGCTGCTGCGGCCAACCTGCACTACAGACTGAAATCTCCTGCGGCAAAAGCTCGCAGGAGATTTTTGTCTGTTGGCCTCCAGGCCGAGCACGGATTAGGCCTTGGTTGTGCTCGGGTGGCGTGTTTTACCCCGTCCGAGCACGGGATGGGCCGTTCTGGTGCTCGGGTCGCTATTTAGGCCGGTACCTGCGAGTCGGAACGAGCTAACGGCTGCCGCCGCCGAAGCCGCCGCCTGAGAAACCGCCACCGCCGCCGAAGGATGTGTGGCCGCCGGTGCCGTTGATGTTGCCGGCTTTGGTCATGGCGTTCGTGAAAGCACGGGTGGAGATGCTGTTGGTCCAGTTCATGGTGTAGATCAGCGTGGTGGTGTCCATGCCGGTGGAGCGGGCCAGCTCGTCAAAGGCGGCGGGATAGAGTTTCTGGAATTGTTTGGCTACTTTGTCAGCAAGGCCGAAAAGCTGGGCAAACACCAGGTAATCTTTCCAGAGGCCGACTTCCGCAGACCCGCGTTCTCCGCTCAGGGTGAAGTCTTTGAGGAAGTTATGGAACTCGACAAGATGACATGCCTCCGTGGCGCCGGCAGGGGTACAAACGTCGTCTTTGACGAAATATCCCTTGTCGCGGAACCAGGACCTGCCACGGGCCGATGCACGCTCCGGCCAGGCCGTCATTTTCTTGTAATTGGCGGTGGACCATTTTTCAAACTCGCCTTTTTCCAGAAGCTGGTTGCTCCCGGCGGCGGAACGGGCCATCTGGAAGAGGTCTTCTTCCACGTCGTCGGAAGAGACATGGTCCGCCTTGAAGAGGAGATTTACGCGCTTGGAGGACTTGGGATCCGGCTGTACGGAAAGGGCGCCGTTAAGGATCCAACGCAGGAAATATGCGCCGATCAGCCCCTGAGGCTGCCCTCCGACGGAGAAGCGCTTGCCTTTGTCCAGCAGGTACTCTGCGGCCAGGAGGTTTCCTTCCAGCGGCACATCGCGCCACCAGCCGGTGATTTTGGTCTTGCCGAAGATGGACTTCTTCCACTTATACCCCAGGGCCGATGCGACCAGCGCGAACAACACCAGTCCGAACCCGGCGATAAACAGAATGCCGAACAGCACCAGGAACCAGCCGCTGTCATCATCTTCCCCGTAGGAACTGCCTTCCAGGGCGGTATTCAGGAAATCTTCGAAGGCGCCGCCCCGCACAACGGCAGGTTCAAAAACGCCTTTCTCCCACTTTACCAAGGCGATCAGCTTGGAGCTGTAGGAGAACTGCTCGGAAGATTCGGCCACTACCTGACCGTCGCGGACATTGATGTCACCGTAGAAACCGAAGCCCCAGACACGGGTGTTGTCGTAAGTCCAGGCCGGTCCGTCGAAAGCGGGGACGATAACCACCTTGGCATGCTCCGGAGGAGCGACGAGGCCAGGGTTCACAAACATGAAATTGAAAGCGTCGGCGTCGTCCAGGGACTGGACCAGGCCGGTGACCCGGAAGCGGGCGGTCCAGCGATGGTCGCCGTATTCTCCCTGTCCCCAGCACAGTTCTACCCCGTTATGCTTACGGACGATGCCGCACTTGCCGGTTTTCCATTCGCGGCTGCGGTCTACGTCCCAGTTGTCGCCCAGGCTCTGAAACGCCTCGCCGTTTTCACTCACGGAGAGGGAGGACACGGTCATCGGCCCTAAATTGCCGATGGGGATGTACCATTCGGTACCGCTGGTGACCTGGACGTCCCAGTGCTGGGTAATCCACGCAGAGCCGTCTTTTTCCAGCTCGACGCGGATGTCGATGTCACGGATACGCTGTGCAGCCGCACTCCAACCGAGGAGAACGGCCAGCGCAAGGGCTGCAAACCGTCTCATCCTTTAAATGACGGGATAATCTTTCTTGGATACGTCGTCAGCGAGATAATCACGCTTTGCAAAACCCAGCATGCCGGCGACGGCCGATACAGGGAAGGAGCGGACCTGCTGATTGAAACGCGTGACGGTGTCGTTGAAGGTCATGCGGGACAGGCGGACATTCTCTTCGTACTTTTCGATGCTCTGCATGGTCTGCTGGTAGTTCTGGCTGGCCTTCAGGTCCGGATAGGCTTCCGCGACGGCGATGAGCTTGGCGCTCAGGGCTTTCAGGGTTTCCTCATTGGCGTTGATCTCGGCCGCAGTGGGAGCGGGGGAAGAGGTAATCTTGCGGGCGTCGACAATCTTCTGGAGCGTGTCGGCCTCGTAGGTGGAATACTCCCGGGTCAGTTTGATGAGGGCCTGCAGGGCGTCGAAACGGCTGATCTGCTGGACATTGATCTGCTTGAGGGCATTGTTGCAGAATTCGTCACTCTTGACCAGAGAGTTCTGGACGGAAATCACCCAAAGTACCACCAGGGCGATAACGGCAATGATAATCCAAATCATAATATAAACAGTTAATTAGCACAAATATCCGAAAAATGCGTAAATTTGTCAATAGAAAAATCCATTTTTACCATGAAAACCAATCAAGACTATAAGAATGCCGCTCTCGCCGCCCTGAAAGGTAACTGGGGGAAAGCCGTCCTGCTGATTCTGCTGTACGCCATCGTGGTATGTCTGGTCATGGGTCCCGTCACCTACACATCGGCCGAACTGCAAGCATATACCCGGGAGCATGCCGGCTCCGGCATCTATGCCGCCGCCTCTATGATTCAGGATCCCGCCTATCAGCTCATCGCGAACCGCCTCAACGGTACCAGCGGCCTCCTCTCTCTGGCCGAGATTTTCCTTCTCTTCCCGCTCACCGTAGGCATTGCCAACACGTTCCGGAAACTGCTCACGGAGGGAGACAACAACTTGGTAGACAATGCAGTACGCATCTCTTTCCACGGATACCTCCACAAAGTGGGCGGCATGCTGTGGATGCAAATCCTGATTGTCCTGTGGAGCTTCCTGCTGATCATTCCGGGCATCATCAAATCCTTCTCCTATGCCATGACCCCGTACATCCTCGAGGAGAATCCGGAGCTGTCCATCACCGAAAGCATCCACCGCAGCCGCATGATGATGCGCGGCCACAAATTCGACCTCTTCTGGCTGTACCTGAGCTTCATCGGCTGGGGCATCCTGAGCATCCTCACGCTGGGGATCGGCCTGCTCTGGCTGGCTCCCTATATGGAAACCGCCCAGGCAGCGTTCTATGAAGATGTGAAAGCGGATTACGCCCTGCACGGCGGCCTGGATTAAGGCTACTGCAGGTTCAGAATTCCATCCGGGATACTCAGCGTGAGGGTCCCGGTTTTTTCGTCGACGGAGCGGACAAGGTCTTCGTGCAGCGGAAGAAGGACTTCGGTCCCGTCCGGCCGACGGACCCAGATGCAGAGATTGCCGGGGATGTCTTCGTAGGCCGATACTTCCCCTACGCGGACGCCGTCTTCCCCGAAGACTTGCCAGCCGGTGAAGTCTTCTTCCTCCTCCTGGACGAAATAGTCGGCATAGACGGGGGATCCGGCCAGTTCGTCGGCATCCCGGAGGCTCCGGACGCCGGTAAGGTGCACCAGGGCGCGGTTATTGCCCCGCGGGGTGAACGATTCAAAATAAAAGGGAACCGGCAGTCCATCGAAAACGATGTATACCGGTTCCTGGAGGTCAATATCCTCCGGGGCGATGTCCAGAAAGCTCAGAAGCAACTGCCCATCCGTCCCGTTGGATTTTAATACCTGGGCGATTTGCAGCATTCTTATTCTGCAGGGGTCTCCACAGGTTCTGCGGGAGCGGCCTCGGCGGCAGCCTCTTCGGCGGCCTTGCGGGCGGCTTCCTCAGCTTCTGCCTTCTTGGCGGCGATAGCCTTTGCACGGGCCTCGTTCACCTGAGCCTCGGCAGCTTTGGCGGCCTTTGCCTTGGCGATAGCGTCGTTCTTGAGACCGGCCTTCTTGGCGGCCACTTTCTCGTCGTGCTCGGCTTTCCAGGCGGCGAACTTGGCGTCGGCCTGAGCTTCGGTGAGAGCGCCTTTGGCGACACCTTCTGCGAGGTGCTTCCGCAGGAGGACACCCTCGTAGGAGAGGAGACGGCGGGCGGTGAGAGTGGGCTGGGCGCCTACGTTGAGCCAAGCCAGGGCCTTGTCAGCATCGAGGACGATGGTGGCAGGGTTGGTGTTGGGGTTGTAAGAGCCGAGCTGCTCAATGAATTTACCATCGCGCGGGGCGCGGGAGTCGGCCACAACAATGTGGAAGAATGCGAAATTCTTCTTACCGTGGCGCGAAAGTCTGATTTTAACAGCCATTGTGAATCTGTTGTTTAAAAATTAATAAATGCGTATTGCCCCAACTCGTGGGAGCCTGCAAAGATACGTCAAATTTCCGGAATTCCCTTCAAATCAGGAAGAATTTTTTCAACGCATATCAAATTGACATTATTCTTGCATTATTTCTCACAAAATTTTATCTTTGTGGAGAAACTAAAACCAAATTGATATTTGGTACCACATAACACTGCACTTATGGAAGAAAAAAACCTGTTATTGGGTGACGAGGCGGTAGCCCTCGCGGCCCTCCATGCCGGCCTTTCAGGCGTCTACGCCTACCCCGGCACCCCTTCCACGGAGATTACCGAATACATCCAGGCCCACCCGCTCACCCGGGAGCGCCACGTCCATGCCGACTGGTCCACCAACGAAAAAACCGCCATGGAGGAAGCGCTGGGCATGTCCTATGCCGGCAAGCGCGCCCTCGTCTGCATGAAGCACGTAGGCATGAACGTCTGTGCCGACCCTCTCATGGGATCGGCCACCACCGGGGCCAACGGCGGCCTGGTGATCGCCGCCTGCGACGACCCCTCCATGCACAGTTCCCAGAACGAGCAGGACTCCCGTTTCTGGGGCAGTTTCGGCATGATTCCCGTCTTCGAGCCCTCTTCCCAGCAGGAAGCCTATGAGATGACCCGGAAAGCCTTCGACTATTCCGAAAGCCGCGGCATTCCCGTCATCATGCGCCTTACCACCCGCATGGCCCATTCCCGTGCCGTAGTCCGCTCGGCCGGCCCGGTCAGGGAGCAGAACACCCTCCACTTCCCCACCAAGCCCCGCCAGTGGGTCACCCTCCCCGTCAACGCCCGCGTAAGGAACCGCCAGCTCATCCAGGATTACGCCGCCTTCGAGGCCGACGCCTCCGTCTCCCCCTTCAACACCCTCACCGAAGGGAAAGACCGGAGCCTCGGAATCATCGCCTGCGGCATTGCCTATAATTACCTGATGGAGCAATTCCCGGACGGCTGCCCTTACCCGGTCCTGAAGATTTCCCAGTATCCCTTCCCGCGGGAAATGGCCCGGCAGCTCGCCGGCATCACCTCCCGCATCCTGGTCCTGGAAGAAGGTCAGCCCATGGTGGAAGAGCGCCTGAAGGGCGTCTTCCCCGGCGGCGTCACCATCTGCGGACGCCTGGACGGCAGCCTTCCCCGCGACGGAGAACTCACGCCGGACGCCGTCCGCGCAGCAGTCGGCCTCCCCGCCCTTGAACAGTTCCCGGCCTCTGAAGTCGTAGCGCCCCGTCCTCCGGCACTTTGCCAGGGCTGCGGCCACCGGGACTTCTACACCGCCCTCGGCAATGTCGTCAAAGACTACCCCGGCGCACGCGTATTCGGCGATATCGGCTGTTACACCCTGGGCTGGATGCCGCCCTTCAACGCCCTCCACACCTGCGTAGAGATGGGCGCCTCGCTCACCATGGCGCAGGGAGCCGCCTTCAGCGGCGTATGGCCTGCCGTTGCCGTCATCGGCGACTCCACCTTCACCCACAGCGGCATGACCGGCCTTCTGGACGCCGTCAACGGCAAGGCCGACGTCACCCTCTGCATCTCCGACAACCTCACCACCGGCATGACCGGCGGCCAGGATAGCGCCGGCACAGGCCGCATCGAGGCCATCTGCGAAGGACTGGGCGTCGAGAAGGAGCACATCCGTACCATCGTCCCGCTCCCGAAGAACTATCCCGACATGGAGAAAGTTATCCGCGAAGAACTGGAATATCACGGCGTTTCGGTCATCGTATGCCGCCGCGAATGCATCCAGACGCTCAGAAGACACGCATCCCAAAAGAAAGCATAGCATGAAACGCGATATCATCCTTTCCGGTGTGGGAGGACAAGGCATCCTCTCCATCGCCACCGTCATCGGGTCGGCCGCCCTGGAACAGAACCTTTTCCTGAAACAGGCCGAAGTCCACGGCATGAGCCAGCGCGGCGGAGACGTCCAGTCCAACCTCCGCCTGAGCACGGACCCCATTTACAGCGACCTCATCCCCAAGGGAGCAGCCAACCTGATTGTGTCCCTGGAGCCCATGGAGGCCCTCCGCTATATTCCCTACCTGGCCCCCGACGGCTGGATCATCACCAACACCACCCCGCTCGTAAACATCCCCAACTACCCGGAGATGGAGAAGATTACCGCACAGCTGGAGCAGTTCCCGCAGGTGGTGGCCCTGGATGCCGACGGCATCGCCAAGGACCTGGGCAGCCCCCGCAGCGCCAATATGGTGCTTCTGGGCGCCATGGCCGGCGTCCTGCACATCCTGGAGCCCGAAAAACTCCGTGAAGGCATCCGCCGCGTGTTCGGCCGCAAGGGCGAAGCCATCGTGGAGGCCAACCTGAAGGCCTTTGACGCCGGCCTACAGTTTTCCCAAAAAAAGTAACGCAATGAAACTGCCTGTATCACAAAAAGATTTGGAAAAAGTCCTCGGTGAAATGGGCATCGAGGACGTGTCCCGGACCACCATCCGCCAATGCTCCCAGCTGGGCAGCATCCTGGAAGAAAACTCGGGCGAAAAGTTCTCCCATCTGGAGTTCGGCATCCCCGGCATTCCGGCCTGTCCGATCGGCATCGAGGCGCAGAAAAAAGCACTGGATGCGGGGGTCCCTTCCATCTATCCTTCCGTCCACGGCCTGCCGGAACTGAAGCAGAATGCGTCCACTTTCGTGAAGGCGTTTATCGGCATTGACATCAACCCCAAAGGGATTGTGCCCACGGTGGGATCCATGCAGGGCAGCATGACCAGCATCCTGCTGTGCTCACAGCTGCAGCCCGGGAAAGACACCATCCTGTACATCTGCCCCGGATTCTCCCCGCACGGCCGCCAGCCGGACCTGCTGGGAATCAAGAACATCTTCTTTGACATTTACGAATACCGCGCGGAGAAGCTCAGGGACAAGCTGGAGTCCTATTTCAAGCAGGGCAACATCGCCGCCATCCTGTACTCCAACCCCAACAACCCCGCCTGGATCTGCCTCACCGAAGAAGAACTGCAGATTATCGGCGAACTGGCCACCAAGTACGACGTGGTGGTGCTGGAAGACATGGCTTACCTCTGCATGGACTTCCGCAAAGACATGTCCGTTCCTTTCCAGCCGCCCTACCAGAGCACCGTGGCCCGCTATACGGACAACTACGTCATCTTCCTTTCCGGATCCAAGATCTTCTCCTACGCCGGCGAGCGCATTGCGGTCGTCTGCATCTCCGACATACTCTACCAGCGGGAATACCCGGCCATGAAAAAGCGCTGGGGAATCGGCCGGTTCGGAGACAACTTCATCCTCAACTACCTGTACGTCAACACGTCAGGGGCGTCTCATTCGGCTCAGTACGCGCTGTCAGAGATGATGAAAGCCGCCGTGGACGGACGCTACAACTTTGTAAAGGAGCTCCGCAACTACGGCCTCCGCGCCCACCGCTCGCGTGAAATCTTCGACGCGAACGGCTTCCACCTCGTGTATGACAAGGACATGGAGCAGACCATCAGCGACGGATTCTTCTACACCGTAGGATACAGAAACCTGGGGAACCGGGAACTGCTGGAAGCGCTCCTGCGGTGCGGGGTCATCGCCATCCCGCTGAACACCACCGGGAGCGGCCAGGCCGGCATCCGGGTGTGCGTGTCGCGCCTGCTGACGGACGAGGACTTCACCCTGCTGGACGAGCATCTGAAACTGTTTGTAAAATTAGTGAACACATGAACTACGTCAGTGCCGACGAGGCCGTAAAACTGGTGCGCAGCGGCGATACTGTCTGCTGTCAGGGCGGGTCGTCCGTCCCCGTGGTGCTGCAGGCCGCCCTGGCCCGCCGCCATGCCGAACTGAGGGATGTCACCATCACCTCCGGATTCAACGTCCACAAAGACCCGGCGCCCTTCTGCAAACCCGAATACAAGGATTCGTTCCTGGTGAACAGCATCTTCATCAGCGCCGACCAGCGCCAGCACATAGCCGACGGCTACGGCAGCATGACCCCCGCCTTCCTGGGCGAGGTGCCCGCCCTGTTCCGGAGCGGGGAATTCCCTGTGGACGTGGCGTTTATCAATTGCTCCCTGCCGGACGAGAACGGCTATTGCAGCTATGGGATATCGGCCGACATCGCCGTGTCGGCCGTGGAGTGCGCGCGGGTGGTGATCGCCCAGGTGAACAAGTCCATCCCCTACCTCTATGGCGAATGCCTCATCCACGAGAGCCAGATTGACGCCGCCGTCCTGGTGGACGAGCCGCCGGTGGCCATGGTGTTCGGAGAGCCGACCCCCATCGAGGCTGCCATCGGCGCCAACGTGGCGTCCAAGATTCCGGACGGCGCATGCCTGCAAATCGGCGTAGGGGGCATTCCGAATGCGGTTCTGAACGGCATCAAGCACCACCAGCACCTGGGACTGCACACCGAGGCGATGACCGACGGCGTCATCCGGCTCATGAAGGAAGGCGTCATTGACAACTCCCTGAAGAAAGTGCGGCCCGGGGTGAGCGTCGCGGCGCTGGCCATCGGCTCCAAAGAGATGTACCGGTACATCGACCACAACCCCACGATGGAGTTCTTCGACGTAGCGTACACCAACAATCCGTTCCTGATTGCCCAGAATCCGCGGGCCTGTGCCATCAATTCGGCCATCGAAGTGGACCTCACCGGCCAGATCTGTGCCGATTCGATCGGCGAGAAAATCTTCTCCAGCGTGGGCGGACAGCACGATTTCATGTACGGCTGCTCGCTTTCCGAAGGAGGCCGGACCTTCATCGCCCTGCCTTCCCGGACCGCCAAGGGAAAGGCCAAGATTGTGCCCACCCTCACTCCCGGTGCAGGCGTCGTGACCACCCGCTTCCAGACGCAGTATGTCGCCACGGAGTACGGCATTGTGTACCTCAGGGGCAAGAGCCTCGCGGAAAGGGCCCGCCTGCTGATTTCCATCGCCCACCCGGACGACCGGGAAATGCTGGAGGAAGCCGCCTGTAAACGCTTCGGCTACAGTTTCCTCAGAATTAAATAGGCGCAGGGAGAAAAAAACTGCCAAAAAGTTTTGGGATTTCAAAAATGCTTCCTATCTTTGCAGTCCCAAAAAACATGCGGGCGTGGTGAAATGGTAGACACGCCACTTTGAGGGGGTGGTGGGCATTAGCCCGTGGAAGTTCGACTCTTCTCGCCCGCACAAAAAAGACGACCTTAACGGCCGTCTTTTTTGCTTTTATTGCGCATTGAGCAGAAGCATCTTCTTGATGATGCCGAACAGTTTGTACGGCATGTAGCGGAATCCGAGGTCTATCCATGTAGGCGTCTTTACGACGGCGCGTTCATGGCTGAAAGCGAGGAAACTGCGCTCGGAGTGATAACTGCCCATGCCGGAGTTCCCCACGCCGCCAAAGGGAATCTTGCTGTTGGCGATGTGCATGATGGTGTCGTTGATGCAGGCGCCGCCGGACGTGGTGCGGCTGATGATGTCCCAACCATCGGCCCCTTTGCCGAAATAGTAGAACGCCAGGGGTTTTTCACGGGCATTGACGAAGTCTGCCACCTCCTGACGGGACTTGAAGGTCATGACCGGGAAGATGGGGCCGAAGATTTCCTCCTGCATGACGGGAGCGTCCGGAGACACGTTTCCGAGGAGGGTGGGCTCGAACCAGAGCGTTTCTTTGTCATGCCGGCCTCCGACAAGGATTTCCCCGTCTTTCAGATAACCTTCCAAACGGTCGAAGGCCGACTCCTTCACAATGTGCACGAACTTGTCGGAGTGCTCCGTCCCGTCCGGGTACAGGCCCGCCAGCTCCTGCTTAAACGCATCGACAAAGGCATCCTTGATGTCCTCGTGGAGGAAGAGATAGTCCGGGGCGATGCAGGTCTGGCCGCTGTTCAAGCACTTGCCCCACGCAATGCGGCGGGCGGCCAGTTTGAGGTTGGCATCCTTGTCAACGATACAGGGACTCTTGCCGCCCAGCTCCAGCACCATCGGCGTAAGGAACTGCGCCTGGGCCGACATGGCGATCTTCCCCAGCGACGGACTGCCGGTGAGGAACACCAGGTCGTATCGGTGGCGGAAGAGTTCGCCGTTCACCAGGCGGTTGCCCTGCACCACGGCGACATACTCCTCCGGGAAAGTGTCGGCAATCATCTGCCCGATGACTTCAGACACGCGTGGCACGTAGGGCGAAGGTTTCAGGATGGCTGTACAACCCGCCGATATGGCCCCCACCAAAGGGTTCAGCAGCAACTGCACAGGGTAGTTCCACGGGCTCACGATAAGGGTGCAGCCCAGCGGTTCCCGGACAATGAAACTGGCCGACGGAAGCACCGTCAGAGGCGTGGGTCTGCGTCTGCGCCGCGCCCACTTCCCCACCTTTTTTATCGCTTCCCCGATCTCCCCGTAAACGAGGCCGATTTCGGTGATGAAGGCTTCTTCGTAGCTTTTGTGAAGGTCGGCCCAAAGGGCGTCACAAAGGGGCTTCTCCCACTTTTTGAGTCCGGCGTTAAAGGCCTTGAGCTGGGCTTTTCGCCACGCGACGGGACGGGTGGCGCCGCTGGCGTAGAACGCCCGCTGCTTTTGAACCAGTTCCTGAATTCTTTCTGCAGATGTGTTTTCGATTGCCATATTATTTTCTTCCGATAAAGTGATCCATGACGGTATACAGGCCGCAGATGTCGCCGAAAATGAAGTTGAACAGGCGGTGCGGTACGATGCCCTGCATGAGGCGGATAAAGTGTTCGCTGAAAGGGATGCCGCGATAACCCAGGTTGCGTTCTATGGCACTGAGGGTCTTGCGGGCCACCACTTCCGGATCTTGAATCCTGAAGAACGAACGGATGCCGTCGAACATGCCGGTATTGATAAAGTACGGTGCGATGGTGGTTACCCTGACGGGGCTCTTTTCACGCTCCAGCTCAATCCGCAGGCTTTCCGACCAGCCGATGGCCGCCCACTTGGACGCGGCATACAGCGTCATTTTCGGAAGCGCCAGCATACCGGCCGACGAGGTGATGTTGCAGATATGGCCCGCTGAGCGCGCCTTCATGTCGGAGAGGTAGCGGAGGGTGACGAACATGGCGCCCTTGGTATTGATGTCGATGGTGCGGATGATGTCCTTGTCCGTCTGTTCGGCGAAGGTTTTGTTGTTGGTAATGATGCCGGCGTTGTTGATGAGGATGTCCACATCGGCCGCAGTGGCGGCCTTGGCGGCGTCGATGGACTCCGGGGAGGAAATATCGGCCCGGAAGCCTTTGATGGGGCCTTTCGGGGAAAGCTCCTGGACGGTTGCGGCGATGGCGGCCTCGTTGATGTCCCAGATCAGGACCTGTGCGGCGCCTTTTTCCAGGCAGCGACGCGCCATGATTTTCCCAATCCCAGAGCAGCCTCCGGTAATGAGTACGGTTTTTCCTTGAATCTTCATTGTTTAAGGTTTTAGCAGAGACAAAGGTAGCAATTCTTTTCAATACTCCGGTGCGTTCACCCGCGGGGGTGGGGCAACAAAATACCCGCCATCCCTTCCGGAGAGGGGACGGCGGTGGACGAGTGGCACTTATATCAAGTGATTAGTTGTGAGCCAGGCGGACGGGGAAATATTGCGTCTTGGGCTGATTGCCAGTAGTCGGAAATACGCTGGAATCGAAATGGCATTCATAAGCATTCGCATCCGAGTAGGAAGTCGCGGTCCAGTAGTATCCCTTCGACCCAATATTATAACTATTTTCAGAATGATACCAACCGCTGCACCTTAAAAAGGCAAAGCCCTTGGAGATGTACCGGAGCACCTGGGGTTCAGTCAAAGAATTGTTCGAATCTTTCAGAAGCCCTTCCACATCCGCCGGGGTGGCGTTGTCCGGAGGCAACAAAATCCCAGTTGTATTTGTCACCTTGTATATCGCGGCGACGCCGGAGTCCATGAGTGTTGACCTCCCGGAGATAAGGCAGTTAACCTGGTCTTTCGTCAGCGCAAACCACCCCTTCGAAGCAGTCCCGTTGAAATAGACATCCTGGGTGCTTGCGGAGGAAGCAAACTTCGTGTCCACAACGCTCCACTGGAACCAGGAGCGGTCTCTTCTTTCCGCCGCGGTCAACAAGCTTTCGCTCGGTTCGTAGAAAGGAGCTTTGCAAGGGTAGAAGGAATATTGGCCATCCTTGTAATACAGATTTCCGGCGGCCAGATATGCGGCCGTTGCAGGGCCGGTTGATATGGTGAACGGGAAGGGCATCGTCGCGGTCGGAGTCACGGAAACTACAGACGTGTAGAATTTGCCGTCCACCAATCCACCCGCGGGTGCAGCCTTGGTGCCCGTATAGAGAATGCCGTTCTCATCCACCAGGGTGAAACTGATGACATCGGAAGCGTTTGCATCGAATTTCAACGCCGCATAGACAGCCGGCTGGGCAACATCGTTCGAGATGCTGACCGCGCCGTAGGTCTTCGTATCAGCAATCTGGTCATCTTTTGCCACCAGTTTGCCTCCGGCGGACCGGATGGTCACGGCCCGGACATTCAGAGGTGATGTACCGTTCTTGAAGGTGAATTTGAAGATGCTCTGCAGGTTAGTGAAACTGGCCTTGCCAGTCGATACGGTCCCGCCGCTTACGCCGGTAACGGACACGGTGGCAACCGCCACATCGGCAACACCACCGATGGTTCCGTCCTGCGTGGTATAGTCAACAACTTCGGAAGTTGTATTGTAGAAAAGCTGAAGCACGTCCCCGACTGCATAGGTGCCGGCCAGGGTTCCGGAGAAGGTCGTGTTGGCTCCGGCAGATGCGGCTGAAAGGAGGTTCGCATCCAGCGCGTTCTGTGTCTTGTTGTAGACGCAGATCTGTTCGCCGACGGCAAATGTTGCGGCCCCTCCGTCCGCCACGGCTTTCGTAGCGGAGAAATCGGCCTCGATGTTGATTTTGTATCCTTGTGCAATATCTTCAGTGGTGGCAGGCTCCTTGGCGCAGGATGCGGCAATGACTGCGGCCGCCAGCAGGATCAATTTGGCAGTGTTTCTTTTCATAATCTTTTCCTCCTTTACCATTCTATCGGTGTGTAATCCTCGCGTTCGCCGCTGGTGCAGACCACGCCCTCGGGTTTTAGTTCCATCACCTCGATTTCGGGTGAAAAATAGCGTTCTTTTTCTTTCATATCAATAAAAATTAAATTGTACTTTTCTCAGATTGCAAAATTAAGGTTAACCGGGCGCAATGGCTTGTCAAAATGTTTCATAATTTGCCGCAGCACTTGTTAAAATTGACCATTTTCCCGGTAATCGGTAGGCGGACAGCCGAAATAGCGGCTGAAGGCATGGGCAAAGCTGCTGGCATCGTCAAAGCCACATTGGCGGCCCACTTCCTGAATGGGGAGTTCTTTTTCCTGAAGGAGCAGTGTCCCCGCTTTCTTCATCTGGATGGAAAGGATGAAATCTTTGGGTGTAATCCCCGCTGCGCTTTGCAGCCGGCGCCGGAAAGTCTGCGTGCTCATATTCATTTCTGCCGACACGGCCTCCACGCTCACAGAGCCCGATGCCATTTCTTCTGTCACCTTGTTTTGCACTGCTACCAGGAACAAATCGGCCGGAGATAAAGAAGGAATGGGCTCCGGTTTGGCTGGAGTCATGAGAACAATCTTCTCCCGCAGACGCGCAATCTCCTGCCGCAGCATCTGAACTTCCGCCTCATGGTCCAGCCGGTTTCTGCGAAGCAGCCACCAGGCCCCAAGAATCAGGACCAGATACAGGATCACTATGGGCACCCAGTACATCGGCATATCGTTTTCGCTGCAAATATGGAATTTCATGCCCACATTTTAATAATGATTTTTCAGTAATCTGACCATTCCTCAGCCTCGGAAACCACATTTTCCGTCCCCTAAAAAAAGAACGTTATTTTGCACCCGAAACCGAGGTGCTGGAAATGGAATCACAGGGAGTGATTTGCCAGAGTATTACAGTTTCCGCCGTGACCATTACGGATCCTTTTGCAGGGAACACGGAAGATACGTGGACAGAATAAAAGTGTATCAGCCATGAAAAGAATCATTTTCCTTACCGTTGCAGCCGCAACTCTCCTTCTTACTGCGTCCTGCCAAAAAACCGAAACGGACACTACCTCCGACAAGGTTATCGTCAATATCAACGTGGCCGGACTTGCTCCGGAAACCAAGGCCGTCAAGACCGGCTGGTCCGAAGGCGACAAGATCAATATTTGGTTCAATGATGTCCCTGCCGGACATTACTCCTATTGGAAAGAGCTTCCTCACCTCGTTCTTACCTACACTGCTGGTGCATGGACCGGATCCGACGTGGACGTAGACCTGCTCAGTGCCAGCGGCACCTTCAAGGCCATTTACGAGGCGTCCAACGCTATGTTTACCAGCGTCATAGACAGTCAGTATGCCTATTATCCTGACGGAACGAAATTCAAGTTTTCCGATAAGAGCCTCCAATCCTGGACTTATAGGCCCAGCCTCACATGCTTTGCCAATTCCATCGCATACGATTATGACAGTGGAACTCGGACACTGAGCGGAACCATCTCCGGCTGGAAGTTCGCCACACGGCTTCAGGTCGTAATCACAGGCCTTGACACCGCCGACCCCGACCGCTATGCCCTGACATTCGCAGGTCCCAATCAGGTGTATTATGCCGATGCATTATATTGCTCGGGAAGTGGAATCAGCACGTCCGCAAGCTCCCAATGCAACGGCATCGCCACGAGCGGATGGAACAGTGGCGTCTCCAATGCAGACGGGATTGCATTCTGTTTCTGGCGGGCGTACGACAGTTCAAGCAAGGGATACACGATGTATCTCGTGGACAAAATAGCTAAAAAGACTTACAGCTACAGCAAAACAACCGCAATCAATACACCGGAGGATCGCGTCACGAGCATCAAACTGGCCTTCAGCCTCTTTTCCGACATTTCTTCCGCCAATCCGATGGATTGATCGTCCGGGAGAGTGCCTTCCAACCTGCGCCCCGTCAATCTACAACAGAGGCCGGCTCATTCCATTTTGAGCCGGCCTCCTTTCCTTACACTTTCATTCGCCTGTGCAGAAGGTCAACGTAAGAGGCCTTGAGGTCCTCGGACAGGAAAGAACGTTGCATTTCTTCTTGATTCTCTCAAATACGATTTCCGGAACGCCGCAGGTCTTGAACGCGGCGGCAAAGTCCGCGTCTTCGATGTGCTTCTTTTTTCCATTAAGGCTCAGGGCCAGTTCTTCGTTATCGGGGATCACATCCAAAAGTATGTGTTTGGACTTTACCTGGGCGAGGTTGGCAGCATAAAAACCAGCCTCGCCCATTCTTACAACCAACCTCGCCCGGCTACCCTCACCATCCGTGCTTTTGGCGTGTACTGCAACTCCAGCGAGGACCTGGCCCAACGAACTTCTTAGGGGTACTGAGCATACACGTTTGGGAGCGTTTTTGTGCGCGGTGAGTACCCGGCGGTACTCAGCATACACACATGAAGGCAAAAACGTGTACGACGAGTACCAAGAGCATGTGATCATTGGCGGCAAACTGCATGGCCAGCACCGCATAGCCCGCCACTTGCGTCGTTTTACGTTACCACCTGCGACGATGCCTGAAAAAACACAGGTTTTTGGACCTAATCCGTTATCGGCAGCATAGCGAAACGGTCCGTCTGGGGCTTGAATATATAGCCGCCCCAGAGGCCGACGATGGTAAGCTTCTGAGAGTCTTTGTGTTTATCAAGATTCAAAGACAGTTTGGGCTGCACTCCGGTCAGCGTGGTCTGCGACTTGATTACCTGGGCGACCTTGTCCATCCGGACGGTGGCCTTGCCCTGCTCCAATTCCCGGACGAAGTTCAGACCCACGCCGGACTTCATCGCCAGGTCCACCTGCGTAAGGCCATGAGCCTTCCGCAAGGACTTTAAGGTTGAGGTTATTACGCTGTTACTCATAATTACATCCGATAGATTATACCAAGCGCTTTCTCCTGCAACGTTCCCTTGGAGTGCGGGTGGTGTGACTTTTGGGGGCACACCACATGCAAATAAGAACGATATTTGCTTTACAAATGATCCCACTTGTCGCAAAAGGGAAAGAGTTGTTTGAATGGGATCTGAAGCTCTGATGCCACCTCACGCCAATCTTTTATAGTACTGCGTACTTCCTCTATTATTCCAGCAGCTTCTTGTCTTTCAATCATATAGTGGTTTGAAGCCGATAACAGGGCGGTAATGTCCGACTGCTCCGTGTACTGATCAATGAGCAGGCATTGGTGCGATTTGCCCCCCGGATTAATGTCGTACGCTGGAGAGAGCGTCCATCCCTTCGGAGTAAGCAGGAAGCCATGGTTGCGGAAGTGGTCATCTGTGTTGCCGAACATCACGTTGAACGCTACCCTGCGGTAGAGTTCCCTTAGGTTCCGTCCAACATCCACGCATCCTTGCAGGATGAAATCCACAATGTCCAGATAGCCGTTACCCGTACTGCTGCCGGCACCATCATCCAGGCCAAGCAGCGACATGGCAGAAGCAAAGTGTATGCGCTTGCCATCCGCTGTCCTGTCAAAACGTTCAGAAAGGAGCAAGTCGCGGTCTTTCGAGATTCTAATAGTACTTGTATTGGCCACGGTGATACCAGCTGCTGCTGCCATCCGATGTGAGAAATGCTCTATAAGTTCTGTATTATCCAAATCTTTCTTTGAAGGGAACTTGGCCACATATAGTTTACCATCAGTGCCGATGATATTTGCTTTTGGTCTGGCACCCCCAAGAGATGAACCCGGGTCAATCAGTTGATCCAACCAGCGCCTCTCGGGTAATTCGTTACGTTCTTCCGCCAACTCTATCTCCCGGCAGGCATCACACAGGGCGGGAAGACTCTCAATAGGAGGTACCTGGTATTTGGCTCCATCATTTATGAAGTTATCGCTGTCTTCGCTCTTATAGCGAATGCCTCCCATTCGAGTAAAATCGTCAATGCCTGTGAGGTAGTCATAGTTAGTGAGCGTCCGTACTGGCTTGCGCTCCGTTTGTGCATTCAGGCGTTCCCTCCGGTCCATGAGCAACCGCCCCCAACGGTCAGGAAAGGAATCTTTAACGAAGCCAAAAACGCCGTCTGCGCCGCGCGGATGCTGCAACGAATGGACATTCATCAAGTCGCCACTCAGCACGATACCGCCATGCTGCATCAGCCATTCATGCGAGTACTCAAAGACAAAGTGATCCTTGCCACGGACACGTTCGTAGCCCAACGTACCAATCTCTTGCGGGGATACAAGGAAGTCGAAATCGGCGTAAACTGTAATCTTTTTCATTTCCTAAGCAATTCAGCATCTTGAAGTTGTCGGCCGAGAGCATCGTCGGCGGCCAGCAACGAGATGTCTTTTTCAAGGTTCAGCGCAAAGAGCACGCGTGCATAGATGCCCATGGAAACCGTAGGGTCGCCATGTTCCACCTTGGAGACAGTCAAACGAGTCACCGTTGCCCTGTCTGCTATGTCCTGAATAGAGAGATGCCTGCGCTTACGCGCCAGCATAATCTGCTCCCCCATAAGTTGCAGCTGCTGTGTCAAGGCCCGAGGCATCATCTTTCCAAATGTATTCTTGCTCATATTTGTAATTTATCACTGACAAAAATAATATATTTTGTTTAGTATAACAAACATTTTTGGATTATAAATATATGATGCACCGGAAAATGAAAGAAAAAGAGCATTACCTTACTCTTCAGGTTCAGGGCAAGGAGTTGCCCCACCCCGCGGGCGAACACGCCGGAGTATTGAAAAGAATTGTTACCTTTGTACAAACGGAAACTGAACCATGACAAAGCTGCTTTTGATACTCACATTGGCGCTGGGGATACAGACACAGCAGATGCAGACGCTGCTGGACCAGGCAGAACGGGCCGTGTCAAAACAAAACTTCGAACTAGCCCTGCAAAAAGCGCTGGAGGCGCTGGACATGGCCGGAAACGACCCGTATATGCAAGTACAGGCCCTGAAGACCGTCGTCGGTGTCGATATCATGGCCAGCCGTGATGCCGATGCCTGGGAAAAGGCGCTGGAAGCCGAAGCCATCGCCCGGAAGCATGCGTTCAAAAAAGAGCTCGCGGAAATCCTCATCTCCAAAGCCAAGCTTTGTTCATACGCAGAAATCTCTCCTGAGACCGGCCGAAATGACGAAGGGCTGACTTACGCCCAAGAGGCGCTTTCCATAGCCGAAGCGGAAGGGCTGAAAGAGCAGGAATCCGAGGCTTGCCTTGTCATCGGCTCGCTGTATATCAACAAAAACCGCTGGTCAAATCCGGTCGATCCGGATATCTACCGCACTGCCGGAGAGTGGCTCGACCGCGGGCAGAGCATTGCCGATGCGGCAGGAATCGAACGCCTGCGCCGAAACGGCATCCTCTTCCGTTCCCGCTGGTTCCAGCAGGGCGACCGGAACCAGGAAGCCCTGGAATACTTCGCCAAGGCACGGGAAGCCCTGCCCGAGAACGACCACTTGATGGCCAGCGCCCTAGACGACCGCCTGGTCCGCCTGTACACCCGCACCGGTGCCCCAGAAAAGGCCCTTGACTCCCATGACGACTACGTCCGGGAAATCACCCGCTACATGACCCAGAAAGCCGACGAAACCCTCCAAGAGATGGAAACCCGGTTTGAGGTGCAGGAGAAAGAGCGTCAGCTGGAACGGAGAGGTTACCAGATAACGCTTCTTTTGATGGTCATTCTGCTCGCAATAGCAATTATCATTCTGATTATCAGCTATTTGCAAAGAGTCCACCGGCGCAATGCCGAACTGATCCAAATCAACGACACCAAGGAGCAGCTCATCAACCTGCTGTCCAGGGATATCAATAACCCCACCAAGACTTACGCCACCCGCCTGGAACAGCTGTCGGCCGACGCAAGTACCCTTTCCGCGGAAGAAATCCGCGAGCGCTGCCGCAGCATGGCCGCCGACGCCCAGACAATGAATGACGACGTGGCCAAGTACGTAGGCGACATCCTCATCGAGAGGGGACGGAAGATTGCCGACATCGGCCTTTCCAAACGGGAGATTGAGATTATCCGCCTCAGCGCAGAAGGCCTTACCGCCGCGGAAATGGCCGAAAAGCTGTTTCTGAGCGTCCACACCGTAAACACCCACCGCCAGCGCATCTACGCCAAAATGGACGTCAAGAACGTCTCCGACATGCTTCGGAAAGCGAGTGAGCTGGGCATCATCGTATAGTTTATGCAAAAAACGGAAATCAACGGGAAGAAAGTGGGCGGCGTCTCTGCTGCCTGCATTGCCCTGCTGCTGATCCTGGTCAGCAGTTTCGGCCGGAGCTGGACCGCCCCGGAGCGCACCCTCATCCGCAAAGCCGACTCCCTGATGCGCGTCACCACCCTGCCCGGGGACAGCGCCGTGCTCAGGACCCCGAGCCGGGATATCGGCATGAAAGAATTGCGGTCGAAAGAGCTCAGGAGCCTGCTTGACAAGATGCTGTACACCGTAAAGGACCCTTCGCAGGACGGAGTGGGCATTGCGGCGCCGCAGGTGGGCATCAACCGGCGCATCGTCTGGGTGCAGCGCATGGACAAGCCCGGCGAACCGTTCGAGCCCTATGTGAACATTCACCTGGACAGCTTGCTGGGGAAGGTGACCGTCGGCCCGGAAGGCTGTCTGTCCGTACCGCCCATGCGGGGCCTCGTCCCCCGGTATGAGGGGGTCATCGTCAGCTACACGGACCTTGCCACCGGAAAACGCTGTCAGGAGAAGGTGGAGGGCTACACCGCCATCATCTTCCAGCACGAATGCGACCACCTGGACGGCACCCTGTACATTGACCGGGCCGACAGCGTCTTCGTGGACCGTGCCTGGGAACAGGAACGTAAAAAATACAACTACGATGGCCGATAACTATCTGGAAAAAAGGGAGCAGGAACTCAAGGAAGGCAAGGTGAAAGTGGTGCGGAACCACCCCTCGCTGGAGAGCCTGCTCAAACGCAACCGCAGCTACCGGGGCTACGACCGCTCCCGGGAAGTGACCGTTCAGGATCTGAAACAGCTGGTTCAGGTGACCACCTGGGTGGCTTCCGGCAAGAACGCACAAACTCTCCGCTACCGCCTCGTAACCGGGGCCGACGCCGCCCTGATCCATCCTTTGGTGAAGTTGGGGGCCGCCCTACCCGAAGAGCACCTGCCGCATCCGGGAGAGGAACCGTCGGCCTATATTGTGGTGATGTCCAACGTGGAGGAGAGCCGGGTGGTGGATATGGACCTCGGCATTGCCGCGCAAAGCATGCTCCTGAAGGCGACGGAAATGGGGCTTGGCGGCATTGTAATCCTGAATTTCAACCCTTCCGCCGTGCAGCAGGCACTGGAACTCCCCCTCAGGCCCCTTGCCGTTATCGGCATCGGGAAGCCTAAGGAAAGCGTCTTCCTTGTACCGGCCGGCAGCACCGATTCCCTGACATACTACCGCAAGGAAGGGGTGCACTATGTTCCCAAGCTGAAGGTGGACGACCTCGTTATCTGACGCGGTGGCGGCCTTTTTCGAAGGCGATTTCGTCGAGGGTCAGCACGCGCGGGGCGTCATAGATGGACCGGACCGTTTCCAGATGGTCCGGCGTACTGCGGTGGCCGCCGATGAAGTACCCCCACACCATGAACCAGGTCCAATCGGGCTGGGCGTCGAAGACCTCGGGGCCGTGGGGAAGCTGCCCCACTTCACCCATGGCGATGGGCTTGCCGCCACCCAGCCGCACCAACTCGTCATGATGGGACTGCTTGTAGTCCCAGCCGTAGATATCGGCCGCCAGGACGTCCACGTACTCATTTCCGGGGTAGAAGAGGGCGTATGCAAGGGCGTCGTCGTTCTCTTTGACGCGCGGGGCGTTCGCATCCCAAACCCACAGGAGATTATTGAGTCCCTGCGCGGTGAAATAGTCGTAAGTCAGGATCCACAGGCGGGCGAACCCGTCGGCCCCGGGCTTGTTGCCCCACCAGAACCAGGCGCCGTTCATCTCGTGGAAGGGGCGCCAGAGTACCGGAACGCCGGCATCCTGCAACTGCTTCAAGAAAGGGATGACGCTGTCCATCTCACGCTTCCAGGCTTTGTTCAGCGGCGTCCCGTCCGTGCAGAGCTGGTCCCACTCCCGGGCCGACGGCGCATTTTCCGCCATGGTCCATACTTTGTCTCCGTTACAGTTGTTGCCGCCGTCGGTGAAACGGGGGTCGCAGCAGTGCCACATGAGGGTGATGATGCGACCCTGCTTCCACTGGGCGACTGCTTCGTTGACGATGTTCTGCCGCGCCTGTTCCGTCGTCAGCCCGGTTGGGACACAGGGCTTGTCGAAGGGTACGGAAATATTCAGCGGTCCGGCGTGCTGATAACGCTCAAAACCGTCTCCGACATCGGTGAAGCTGAAGTCGGCCCCCCAGATGACGGGCCGTTTTCCGGTGATGGAGAAGACCTCGTCGTCGTAGCGGCTGAGGTCCGCGGCAAAGTTATGCTCTCCGCTCAAGGTATACTGCCCGCTGATGCCGTACAGGAAGTCAAGCAGCTCCCGGGCTTCCGGGGTGGCATGGGGATTGACGGGAGCGGGATGGGAAGGGCTGCAGGAAAAAGTCAGCAGCAAGGCAAACAGCAGAAAACCACGAACTTTCATAACAGTCAGATTGTGTTGATACAAATTTAAGGAAAAGTTCGTAAATTTGAGAAAAATCAAACCCTATGTATCAGTATAAAGAAGTCAAAGACGGTGTATATGTCTTGAGCCTGGACAACCATGTGGAGATTGCGTCGGCCCTGAAAGCCTTCTGCGAAGAAAAGCACATCCTCGCCGGCAATATCCTTGGCCTAGGCGCCATCTCGGAAGCCACATTCCGCTTCCTGAACCCCGCCACCAAAGCTTATGTGGACAAGACCTTCCAGGAGCAGATGGAGATCACCAACCTCACCGGCAACATCTCCGAAAAAGACGGCGCCCCCTACCTGCACCTGCACATCACGGCCAGCCGGAAAGACTACACCTGCATCGGCGGACACCTTCTCACCGCCCGCATCAACGGAGCCTGCGAACTGCTTGTAGAAGCCTTCCCCGGCGCATCCATCGGCCGATATCCGGATGCAGAAACCGGCCTGAACCTGTATAAGTTCTGATTATTCTTTCTTAAACTCCACCGCCGGATTGGTCTTCGCCGCTTTCAACGTCTAGAGTTCGACTCCCTCATCAACATCCGCTCCTGGCAGGGTAATCCATCCCGTGACGTTGAAGATCCGGAGGTCCGGGAAGCCATCAAATCCATTGTCGATAAATTCATTACAGCATAAATGCAGCACGCCTCCCTGGAAAACGGCCGCTGGGCCGAACTTACCTTTCCGCAGCAGATGGCCAACATCGGC
>DGXN01000018.1:0-3451 GCA_002396335.1 Bacteroidales bacterium UBA4231 | reverse complement strand
ATGGCCAACATCGGCAGCGAAACTTCCCGTGTCCTGAAGGCCCTTGAATCCGGGAAAGAAAGCCGCGCCATAAGCGCCTTTGCCCGTTTCCAGGAACTGATCGACCTTACCATCCGGTACGGGAGGCAGGGCGAAAACCTGTCGGCCCGCAGTGCCATGTGGGAGGAACTCTGCCGTTTCCGGGAGTTGTACTGCGTTGCCTTCGAGGAGCGTAACCTCCCCGAACTTGCCGCTGCCAACCGGTATCTGGACCAATTTGCTTCCATACGATAGCTATTCTTTTTTCAACTCCGTCGCCGGATTGGTCCGGGCGGGCAGCAGGGCGTTTCAGTTTGCAGCTCTCGATGAGCGAGAACATGAAGGCGTTGTCCATGGGATGGCTGGATGTAGTTAAGCCCACCATGGCAGGCCGCCAAAAACAAAGGTACATACAGAAACAATCCAGCGATTGAGAGATAGGACTATAGCATGAAGCTAATAACACAATGTGATAATAAAAAAATATCACAAATGAATTCAATCCCTTTGCATTCCTTCCAAACCTTTTGTAACTTTACCACTTTGAACGCACAACCCTAACAGACATAGAAAACATAACACAATAACTACAATCAAATCCTTAAATTTTAATGCTTATGGACAAAAAATTACTCTATGAGAGTCCAACTACAGACGTCTTCACAGTACAAACTGAAGGCGTGATTTGCCTGAGTCAGACTGGTGAAAGTATCGATCCTGGTATCCTCGATGATTGGGGAACCCTTTAAACTTACTGCCTTATGAAAAAGATTGTAAACATCCTTTTTGCAACAGCAGTAGCTGCCCTCGCAATTATTTCCTGCCAGAAGAAAGAACTGGCCACTGTCGATGTAAATGAGAACGAGACCGTTGAGTCCCCGATTCACTTCTATGCCACTGAGATAGTCACCAAGACTATATTTGACGATCTTTCTGCTGGTCAGTATCCCACTCTTTGGACCAGCACTAACGATGTGAAAATATCACAGAATGAGGCGAACTCAGTCACAGCTACAGTAACACCTAAGAATTCTAATACTCAGGCTGACTTTACACCTTCCCCGGCAATAACGAGCGATGGGAGCGGAAACTATAAGTTTTATGCTTTAAGCCCGGCTTCAGCTCAGGTTTCAAATATTAATAAGACCAACCATCGTTGGAATCTTGAGATCCCTGCAAATCAGACTCCACTTGGCGGTTCGGTTGATGAGGCTGCGCAGATTATCACAGCTGCATACAATGCCGGTACTACTTATCCTACCAGCGTTCCGTTCGCTTTTAACCATGTCACCGCATATGGTCTAATAAGTTTCTCAAACCTGGCTTTGGATGGCGGAGAAACAATTTCTAGTGTTACTCTTCAAGCTACTCAGAACTGGGTCGGACGTTGGTATTACTATGTCGAGGATTATGATTCTAATGGTGATTCGGTCGTAGATAACGCCGCCGGGTCAATTGAGGCATCGTCTGCATCGGACATCATTACCCTCACGACTTCTTCGTCATCTAACATTTGGTTCGCCTGTGCTCCTGTCAATCTTGAAGGTGAGACAGTTACTGTAACGGTTACCACAAATCTTGGCACATTCTCTAAAGATATTGTATTCCCTTCCGGAAAGGGCAATTTCCAGGCTGGACATGTCGCATCTTTTACTATTAACATGGATGGTATAGCTCGTGTCACTCCTGTAGTGTATACCAAAGTTACCGATGTGGCGGACTTAACTATTGATAGTGAAGTTATCATCGTTTCATCTACTCAAGCCCTTGCCGCTGGCCTGCTTAACACGAATACATACCTTAATGGAGCTACCGTGACAAAGACGTCAAATACTATTAACTCGCCCAGTGCCGCAGTTGAAGTATATAAGATTAAGAACGGAAATGTTGCCGGCACCTATGGGTTAATGGCCAAGAGTGATGATAAATATCTAAAATGGAAGGAAGCCGCTAAGGTAGAGGCTGAAGCTTCTGTATCAAATGCTAGCAGTTGGGCTATTGCTATTAATGGTGAAGGTGTAGCATCTATCAGGAGTTATGCAGAACCCACTCGCTATCTGTTGTATAATACGGACTATACACGCTTTAGCACTTATATTCCTGGAGTAGATTATCCGGATGTGTTGATTTACAAGAATTATAGCACCGGAACCGCTACGGCAATCACGGCAAAAACTATCACTGGAATTGAGGTAGTAGGCGCTACAACCGAATATGCCAAGGGCGCAGCGTATGCCTTCGATGGCACTGTCAACCTTCTCTATAGTGATTTGAGTAAGAAGGCGCTGGCTTCTTCTGAATACACTGTATCTCCTGGATCTATCGATACGTCTACCGGTGGCGTCTATACAGTAACAGTCACATACAACGAGAATGCCTCGATTAAGACCACATATGATGTGATTGTTGGCGGCCTTACCGTTGTTTATGATTTCACCGATTCTGCAAATTATCCTGCTGGTTTCCCCACCAGCTCTGGTACTAGCACTTCGGAAGCGACAGAGTTTACTTTCAATGGCAACAAGATTACTCTTTATGCTAAAGATGGCTATCGTCGTATCAATGCTTCTGCTCCTTTTGGCTTGTTCTGGGGAAAAACCTCGTCTACAATTGCTAATTCTTCTTACCTCCAGTTGCCTGGAAAGTCAGGGTATAAGATGGTTAGAATCATTATAGTTAATGATGGTAATGCCGCGGCTAGCGTGTCGACCAATATTTATACCACAGGTAACTCGGCAGTTAGTACGGCCGTTGCAACAGCCAAGGGTAGCACCATGACCTTTAATATTCCTACTGCTGCTGCTAATACTCCTTATAAGATTACGTCAACGACGAACAATAAGAACTTCAATTTTGCAAGCATTACTGTTATTTACGTTGAGTCTTAATCTTAGACTATAACAAATAGTATCTATTTGTGGCGGCCTCATGAGAGTTGGGGCCACCACTTTGTTTTATCCCATTATTGTACTACCTTTGCAAACCACACACCCACAACGTAAAACAAAAACCACTCCATGTCCACCATAACCCTTCCGGAACTCACAGGCAGATGGCTTCAGGAATCACTGGGCGTCTTCACCCAGAAAACCCTGGATCACTATCGCGCCCTGCTGGAAAACCACGTATTCCCGTACTTCGGCAAGTCGGTGGAAATCAGCCAGGAACAGGTGGAAATTATATATGATTATTCCAAGTGGTGGCAGATGTGTTAAAATACACCTGGAGCATTTTTGGTGCAACTTTTTGAGGCTTAAAAATAAGAAAAACCCTATCTGAATATACTCAGATAGGGTTTTTGATTTTTAGTGGGTGGAGGTAGTCGGATTCGAACCGGCGACCCCATGCTTGCAAAGCATGTGCTCTACCAGCTGAGCTATACCCCCGGGAACAAAAAACGCCGGTCTGGTGGCCGGCGTTTTGGTAGGCCCTG
>DGXN01000036.1 GCA_002396335.1 Bacteroidales bacterium UBA4231 | reverse complement strand
CTCGCCTACCATGTCAATGGCATCATAAAAGATAGAATACGCGATACTCTTCTTTCCCTGCAGCATAAGATTGTTCACGAAACGGGTAACTTCCACATCGTGAAACTTAGGATCAGGAAGTAGAATCCTCTTTTTAGGCTTCGCTTTTCTCATTTTGTAAAGAATTAAAGGTGATTAAATTACTTCTTAGATTTCTTAGGACGTTTTGCGCCATAGAGTGAACGGGACTGGGTACGTCCATCCACGCCGGCGGTATCCAAAGCTCCTCTAAGGATGTGGTAACGAACACCCGGAAGGTCCTTGACACGACCACCGCGGACCAGCACGATGCTGTGTTCCTGGAGGTTGTGGCCTTCGCCCGGGATGTAGGCGTTGACCTCTTTGGCGTTGGAAAGGCGGACACGCGCTACTTTACGCATAGCGGAGTTCGGCTTTTTAGGGGTCGTCGTGTAAACACGCAGACAAACACCACGCTTCTGAGGGCAAGCATCCAACGCACGAGACTTGCTCTTGATCTCGAGCCGCTCGCGTCCTTTACGGACAAGTTGTTGAATTGTAGGCATAAATGTTTGTTAATAAATAAATTATAGTTACGATCCGTCTTGAAGGGCTTATGTCCCCGCAAAACGGACCGCAAAGATACGAAAAAATATTTTAATTAACAAAGTTTTCAACAGGGAGGGAACGGCTTACCACTTGTCGTAGTGCACGTTCTCGCCTTTCCATTTGTCCTTGGGAGCCTCGTCCATGGCGGGATGGCCGATAGGAACGATGCAATAAGGAGTTACGCCCTCCGGGATGCCAAGGATTTCCCGGGTGGGAGTCATCCTGTCCTCATAAGGATAGCAGGCAGTCCAGACGGCACCCAGGCCCAGGGCCTCGACGGCCAGAAGGAGGTTCTCGGTGGCGGCGGCGCAATCGGCCGTCCAGTTTCCGTTTTCTACGCGGACAGGCTCTGCATCCTCCGCTGCACCGCGGGGTCTGCGGAGCACCGTGGTCTCACCGCAGACGACCACCACCACGGGCGCCTGGCCGATCATCTTGTTGAAAGAATCTTTGCACAGGGCGTCTTTGACGGCCTGGTCCTTCACGACTAAGAAGCGCCAGGGCTGCACGTTCATCCCGCTGGGCGCCGCCATGGCGGCTTTCAGGATGGTTTCTACCTGGGCATCCGTGACAGGTTCTTCCGTGTAGGAACGGACACTTTTGCGGTTCATGATGGTTTCGATAGCGCTCTTGGGCGCCTCCTGAGGCTGCCCGCACGCAAAGGCACTGACAAGGGCCATAGCAATGATTAATAGTCTTTTCATACCTGCAAATATAATCATTCCCCGCAATATCCCATAACCTTTCGAGCACGTCCCGCTCTCCGAGGGGTGCACCTGAATGTGCACCCCTCGGAAGGCCGGGGATTTGCGGAGAAGGGGAAAAAACGTTATCTTCGTAGTGCTATGAAAAAAGGAATTGCAATGCTATGCGCGCTCTTTGCTCTGAGCGCAATGATGCCTGAGGAAGCCGCCGCGCAGCCGGCCGGCCGGCAATGCTGGAACGAAGGCTGGACTTTCACCAAAGACGGCGAGACCCGTACGCTCGACCTTCCCCACGACTGGGGCGTGGAGCAGCCGTTCCTTCAGGAGAACCCCGGCGAAACCGGCAAGCTGGCCTGGTGGGGGAAAGCATCCTACCGGAAGCCCCTCACTGTATCGGCCGATGACCTGAAAAAGAATCTCCGTCTGGAAGTGGACGGCGCTTTCTCCAATGCCAAAGTCTATGTGAACGGCAGCGAGGCCGGCGGATGGCCCTATGGCTATGCCTCCTGGAGCGTTGAACTGAGCCCCTGGCTGCGCGAGGGTGAGAACCAGATCGAAATCCGCCTGGACAACAAGCCGGAGAGTTCGCGCTGGTACCCCGGCGGCGGCATCTACCGCAACGTATGGCTGACCCGCACCCAAAAGACATCCGTAGCCCACTGGGGCACATTCGTCACAGCCCGTGTCCGGGACGGCCATGCCCGCGTCGTCCAGCAGGTCACCCTCCGGGCCGACCGCCCCCAGACCGCCTGCATCTGGACCCGCATCCTGTATAAAGAAACGCAGCCCGGCCGCATTATCGAGCACGTGGTGGCCGACACCCGCAGCTTCGAGCAGATCTACGACGGCCGCACCGTCCGCCAGACCTTCCGCGTGGACGATGTCCGCCTCTGGAGTCCGGAATCCCCGCAGATGTACCTGGCCCGTACCACCGTCATCGCCGAGGACGGCACCGAGGATGTCTATGAAACCCCCTTCGGCATCCGTTCCGCCCAGTGGAAGGCCGACGGGTTCTACCTCAACGGAAAACGGACCTTCCTGAAAGGCGTCTGCCTGCACCACGACGCAGGGGCCCTGGGCGCTGTCTGGAACGAGGACGCCTGGGTGCGCCGCCTCGAGATGCTCCGGAAAATGGGATGCAACGCCATCCGCTGCAGCCACAACCCGCCTGCCCCGGAACTGCTGGACCTGTGCGACCGGATGGGCTTTCTGGTCATGGACGAGCTGACCGACACCTGGACCTGGTCCAAAAAGCCCAACGGTTACGCCACCCTCTTTGAGGACTGGGCCGAAAAGGACCTCGTCTCCATGATCCGCCGGGACCGCAATCACCCCTCCGTCATCCTCTGGAGCATCGGCAACGAATGCGGAGAGCAGGGCGACAGCACCCGCTGGTGGATTCCCCAGATGCTCACCGACATCTGCCACCGCGAAGACCCTACCCGCCTTACGACGGCCGGCAACGACAACCCGTGGGCCTCGACGCAGCCCTATGCCTCCACCCTGGACGTATATGGCTTCAACTACAAACCCCACCTGTATGCCGATTTCCGTGACGCACATCCCGGGCAGCCCTTCCTGGGCAGCGAAACGGCCTCCTGCGTCTCCACGCGCGGATTTTACCGTTTCCCGGTAGAGGAGGACAAAGGAAAAGGCTGGGTCATGGAAGCTCCTTTCCAGGTCAGCTCCTACGATCTGTACGCCCCCGGCTGGGCTTCCAAACCGGATGTGGAATGGCAGTACGAGGACCAGGTGCCCGAGTGTGCCGGCGAATTTGTCTGGACCGGATACGACTATCTGGGCGAGCCGACGCCCTTCAACCTGGACCCTTCGGTATTCACAAATTTCCATACGGAAGAGGAAAAGGCGGCCTACAAAGCCATGCTGGAGAGCTGGGGACAGACCGTGAGCGACGTCCCGCTGCCTTCCCGGAGTTCTTACTTCGGCATCCTGGACCTGGCCGGATTCCCGAAAGACCGCTACTGGCTGTATCAGGCCCGCTGGGCGCCCGAAGTGCCCATGGCCCACATCCTGCCGCACTGGACCTGGCCCGGCCGGGAAGGACAGGTGACCCCCGTGCATGTGTATTCATCGGCCGACGAAGCGGAACTCTTCGTGAACGGCGTCTCCCAGGGCCGGCAGAAGCGGGAGGGCTACCGTTTCGTCTGGAACGGAGTCGTGTATCGGCCCGGCAGCGTTGAGGTAGTTGCCTACAAAGACGGCCGCGAATGGGCACGGGACAAGGTGGTCACCGCCGGAAAAGCCGCCCGCGTCAAGGCGTACGTGGACTATGCCGGAAAAGACCTCACCTATGTCACGGCCGACATCGTGGACAAGACGGGGAACCTGGTCCCGGATGCCGGCAATACCGTCGTCTTCAGCGTAAAAGGTCCCGCCGAGATCCTGGCCACCGATGCGGGCGACCCTACCTCGCACGTCTCATTCTCCAGCCCGGAGCTTCCGGCTTTCCATGGCAAAGCATCGGCTATCGTGAGACGCACGGGACGGGGCGCGGTTACAGTCACCGTTAAGGCCAAAGGCCTGAAAACCTCCACCCTTTCCCTGTAGCCCTTTCCCCTCCAAACCCACCAAGGGGTGCACCTCCAGGTGCACCCCTTGGTGTCTCCATAACAAGCAACAACATGAAAATCAGCAGGTTACGCATACAGGGGTGCACCTGGAGGTGCACCCCTTGGCGAAAAGGAGGGGGAATGAGAGAGAGGGTGGGATTTTATGGGAAAAATGATTATATTTGTGAATATGAAAAGATTAGTCTTCCTCTTTGTCCTTCTGAGCTGCTGCCTGACCGCATCGGCACAGAAAAAACAGGCCCCGGCCAAGGTAACCAAGGCCAATTACGAGCAGGCTGCCCGTTTCTCCACCAAGCACATGCGGAACCTGGTATACTCCACCCGCATCCGCCCCAACTGGTTCCGGGATTCGGACAAGTTCTGGTACAGCTGGAAAACGGCGGAAGGCACGCGCTACTATATCGTAGACCCCGCCACCGGTTCCAAGACGGAGATCTTCGACATGGACCGCCTGGCCCGGGAACTGACGGAAATCACCCGCGACCCCTACGACGCCCAGCACATCCCGCTGCGGCTGAAACTGGTGGACGACAAGACCTTCCAGTGGGACCTCAAGTCCAAGCAGGAAAAGCGGGACAGCACCGGCTCTTCCACCGGCAAATTCGTCGAATACCGCTTCTACTACGACATCGCCTCCAAGAAGCTCACCTGGGACACCGAGGAGCACAAAGACCTGTATCCGGACTGGGCCAACGTGAGCCCTGACGGTTCCGTGGGCCTTTATGTGAAAAACCACAACCTCTGGATCATGGACAGGGAAAACCTGGAAAAGGCCGCCAAGGATGAGAAGGACTCCACCCTGGTGGAGCGCGCGCTCACTACGGACGGCACCAAGGACTTCTCCTGGCTGGAAGACAATTACAGCGGCGACACCGAGAAAGACAGCACCGCCCGCGTTTTCGCCCGCGTGAACTGGGCCCCGGACGGACGGCACTTCGCCCTCATCCGCTGGGATATGAGCTCCGTGAAGGAATTCTGGGTCATCAATTCCCTCGCCCAGCCCCGTCCGGAGCTGGAAACCTACCACTACCAGATGCCCGGAGAGCCCGGCCCCAAGGGAACGCTCATCGTCATGGACCTGGAAGGAAACGCCAGCAAGGTAGCCTGGAATGCCTTCAAGGACCAGGACGGGGAAATTGTATCGGCCGCCCCGGAAGCCAGGGACCTGTACACGGAATATCGCAGCATGAAGTGGATGGGCGGGAACGACCACTTTTTCCTGATGCGCCGCAGCCGGGACCTCAAACGCTGGGACCTGTGCCGCGTGGATATCGGGGCCGACAGCACCCGCACCCTGGTATCCGAACGCATGAACACCTATGTGGAAACGCGCACCCCGCAGTTCCTCCCTTCCGGCGACTTTGTCTGGTGGAGCGAACGCAACGGCTGGGCCAACCTGTACCTCTACGGAGCCGACGGCACCCTCAAGCGCAACCTCACGGAAGGGTCTTTCCACGTGGAGGATGTCCTGGGCGTCGCGGGTAACTACCTGGTCGTGAGCGCCTGCGGCGTGAATCCCGGAGAGAATCCCTACCAGATGCACAACTACCGCGTCCCGCTCAGCGGCGGCGCCATGACCCAGCTGGACATGGACGACATGGATGTGCTGGGCACCGCTTCCTTCGACGGCAAGTACCTGGTAGCCAACTACTCCCGTGCCGACTACAAGCCCGCCGTCATGCTGGTCAACACCGCCACCGGCAAACGCACCGCCCTGGAAGAGGCCGACTTCAGCCGCCTGTTCGCCGCCGGCTACCGCTTCCCCGAACGCTTCAAAGTCAAAGCGGCCGACGGCATCACCGACCTGCACGGGGTCATCCACAAACCCTTCGACTTCGACTCCACCAAGGTCTACGCCGTGGCCGACTATGTCTACCCCGGCCCTCAGGTGGAAGCCAACAACATCTCCTGGAGTTTCGGCCTCCGGACAGACCGCCTGGCGCAGCTGGGGATGATCGTAGTGACCGTCGGCAACCGCGGCGGCCACCCCAACCGTTCCAAATGGTACCACAACTACGGCTACGGCAACCTCCGCGACTACGGCCTGGAAGATCAGAAATACGCCATCCAGCAGCTGGGCACGCTCCACAAATGGATGGACATGTCCCGCGTAGGCATCCACGGCCATTCCGGCGGCGGATTCATGTCCACCGCGGCCATCCTCACCTACCCTGACTTCTTCAAGGCCGCCGTCTCCTGCGCCGGCAACCACGACAACAGCATCTACAACCGCTGGTGGAGCGAGCAGCACCACGGCATCCAGGAGAAGGTCTCCAAAGGCGACACATCCTTCGTCTACAGCATCAAGACCAACCAGGAGCTCGCCTCCCGCCTCAAAGGCCACCTGATGCTTGTCACCGGCGACCAGGACAACAACGTGAACCCCGCCAACACCATCCGCGTGGTGGACGCCCTGATCAAGGCCAACAAACGCTTCGAACTGGTGGTCCTCCCGGGCCAGCGGCACGGGTTCGGCTCCATGAACGACTTCTTCTTCTGGAAAATGGCCGACCACTACTCCCGCTACCTGATCGGCGACCGGCGCGAACGTCCCACCGATATTGAAGAGCTGAATAATGACTGATATGAAAAAAATCCTTCCCCTTGCCGCCCTGGTGCTCCTTGCATCGGCCTGTACACACTTCAGAACCCAGGTCTTTGAAGACGACCTGGTGGTCCCCCTGGCCGATCCCCCCACCGATACCCTGTTCTACACGGCCTCCCTGGAATATGTAACCGGCGGGGCGACGATTCCCGTTCAGGAAAAGATCAACACCACCATTCTCTCCCAGGCCTTCGACCTGGAAGAAGGACTGGCCGGCACCCTGGAGGAAACCGCCGTCCGCTACCGGGAAAACCTCATCGACGAGTTTCTGAACGAGAATGAGAACCGGGATTTCGGCCCGGGCTCCTGGGAAGACCGCATTGACGGCAGCTTCACCGGCAATTACAAGAACTGGTGCAACTACCTCCTCACCTACTACAGCTACCGCGGCGGGGCGCACGGCATCCAGACCGTCAGCAACATTGTCTTTGACCGCAAAAGCGGCGAAACGCTCACGGAAAAGGACCTGTTCCAGGAAGGATACGCTCCGGCCATCGCCGCCCTGCTGCAGGAAAGCGTCACCGAATCTTTCCGGAAAGAGGCGCCGGAACTGCTGGAACTGGTAGACCTTCCCTCCGTCATCCCCAACGGCAACTTCAGCGTGGGCGGAGGCGGCGTGGAATGGACCTTCCAGCCTTACGAGGTGGGCCCCTATGCCCTTGGCATCATAACGGCCGGCGCCACCTGGGAACAACTGAAACCTTATTTGAAAAAATAGCTATGGAAACGCAATGGATTATCACTGAGATTGACGGGAAGGTGGCATCCATTGCCACCGATTACCGGCACTTCGCCCACATCGCCGCACAAGTGGCCGCCCTGCCCGCCGACGAAGTGGGCAGTGTGGGAACCCGGAAAATCTCTACCCAGCAGCTGCTGGAATTCGCCAACTACCTGAGCTGGGACGACCTGCGCCTCTTCGGCACACCCTTCCAGATCAAAGTCTGGAAAAAGCTCTTCGAACTGCCCCACAAGCTGTACAGCTACACGCAGCTGGCCGCCCTGGTGGGCAATCCGCAGGGCGTGCGGGCTGTCGCCCACGTCACCGCCATCAACCCGGTGGCGTATGTCATCCCCTGCCACCTCGTGATCCCGAAAGAGTCCCTAGACCGCGCCAGGCAGATCCGCACCCTGGCGGAAGGCACCACCCTCTTCAAAGGAGAGGACCTGTACCTGCTGGACAGCCTGGACGTCGGCGCTTATGCCTACGGGGCCGACCTGAAACGTGAACTCATCAAACTTCAACTCTCCGAAGCATGATCCTGGAAGTGTGCTGCGGCAATCTGGAAAGCGCAGATGCGGCCGTCCGGGGCGGTGCGCAGCGCATTGAGTTGTGCTCCCGCCTGGAGGTGGACGGACTCACCCCTTCGTGGGAAGACCTGCGTACAGTCCGGGCCCGGTATCCCGGCCTTTGCATCCACGTCCTCATCCGCCCCCGCCCCGGCGACTTCTGCTACTCCGGTGCGGAAATCGAGCAGATGGAAGCCGACATCGAAACCGCCCTCGACCTTGGGGCCGACGGCGTTGTCGTCGGCGCCCTCACTCCGCGCGGAGACGTCGACACCGGCGCCATGCTGGAACTGACCTGCACGGTGTCCAACTGGGCCGTCGCCCGCATGCTGGAGGGAGACCTGTGCCACGCCTCCAACGACAGCCATTTCTTCCGCCCCCTCCAGGCCGACCCGTCCATCACCTTCCACCGGGCCTTCGACGTATGCCGGAAGCCTTTCGACGCCTTGGAAGACATTATCCGGCTGGGCTGCGACCGCATTCTCACCTCCGGCCAGTCTCCCCGCGCCGTCGAAGGGACGGACCTCCTCCGGGAACTGCGCCTGCGGGCCCGGGGAGAAGTCATCATCCTGCCCGGCGGAGGCGTCACGCCCGGGAATATCCGCCGCATCGTGGAGGCGACCGGCTGCAGCGAAATCCATGCATCGGCCTCCGTCACCACCCCGGAAGGGGTGAAAATCACCCAAGAAGAAACCGTACGGGCCCTTTTGGAGGCCCTCCAATAACACTCTGCCATGAAGATCTTCCGCCTGCTCACCGGGGTGGCGGTGTCGGCCCTCATGATGGCCGGCTGCGCCCCGAAAGACTATTCGGTCAAAGGTAATACGGTCACGGTAAAAGTGACCTCACCCAATGGAGAAACCCCTTCCCAAGTGCGCCTGCAGGTGCTGGGGGAGAAAATCATCCGCGTGTCGGCCACGCCGGACGGCGCCTTCCATGACCGGCCGTCGCTGGTGGTGCTTCCCCAGAAAGGGAAAGTGCCCTTCAGCGTCAAGGCGGACAGCGGCACCGTCACGGTCTCCACGGCCGCCCTCACCGCCGCCGTCAGGATCAGCGACGGCAATCTCCGCTTCACCGGGGCCGACGGAAAAACCTTCACGGCCTCCGGCACCGCACCGGGGATGCACTTCACGCCCATCGAAGTGGAAGGCAAACGCGCCTACTCCACGCAGGTGGTCTTCGACTCCCCGGAAGACGAGGCCTTCTACGGCCTGGGACAGCAGCAGACGGGGGAATTCAACCACAAAGGTCTGAACGAGGAACTGTACCAGTACAACACCAAGATCAGCATCCCTTTCGTGGTCTCCTCGCGCGGCTACGGACTCCTATTTGACGCCTACTCCCTGAGCCGATGGGGCAATCCCCATCCCACGCAGCAGCTGGGCCGGGTGTTCCGCCTATGGGACATGGACGGCAAGGAAGGCGCCCTGACCGGCACATACCGGACTGCGGACGGAAAGGTGCTGGTGCAACGGGAAGACTCGCTGTACTATGAGAACGAGCGGGCGATCGGCCTGCTTCCCGCACTGAAATACAAGGGAGCCCGCGTCACCTACGAAGGCTATCTGGAGGCGACACAGGAGGCCGATTACTACTTCACCCAGTACTATGCCGGCTTCCAGGAAACGGAGCTGGACGGAGTCCCTGTGATGACCCGCCGCTGGCGTCCGGCCTGGAATCCCAACAGCTGCCGCTACACCGTGCATTTCCTGAAAGGAGAGAAGAAACACCTGAAACTGCAGTGGGAGCCCGACGGCGACGTGTCGTATCTGAGCCTGAAGGTGGCCGTGCCGCAGACCCCCGCCGAGCAGGACCGGCTCAGTTTCTGGAGCGAGTTCGAACCTCAGATTGACTTCTATTTCCTTGCCGGCGACAATTACGACGAGGTGATCCACGACTACCGCACGCTCACCGGCAAGGCCTCTCTGTTTCCCCGCTGGTCGCTGGGCTTCTGGCAAAGCCGCGAGCGCTATACCACCCAGGAAGAAATCGTAGGTACGCTGAAGGAACTCCGCGCACGGCACATTCCCGTGGACAATATTGTCCAGGACTGGCAGTACTGGGCGCCGGACCAATGGGGCAGCCACGAATTCGAAGCCTCCCGCTTCCCGGAACCGGAGGCCATGCTGGACAGCATCCATGCCCTCCACGCACGGTACATGATCAGCGTCTGGCCCAAGTTCTACACCAATACGGAACACTATCAGGAGCTGAAGGCCGCCGGTTACGCCTACACCCATGCCGAAGACACCGCCATCGTCGACTGGCTGGGTCACAGGCAGTCCTTCTATGACGCATACGCCCCAGGCGGACGGAAAATGTTCTGGGACCAGATTGACCGGAGCCTGTACAGCCGCTATGGCCGGAAAATCGACGCCTGGTGGATGGACGCCTCCGAGCCGAACCTCCGCGACTGCCTGCCCATGGACTACCTCAAATGGCTGCTGACCCCCACCGCCCTGGGGCCTTCCACCGAGTACCTGAACGCCTACTCCCTGGTCAATGCCGACGCCATCTACAACGGACAGCGCAGCGTCGACCCCGACAAACGGGTCTTCCTCCTGACCCGGAACGGATTCGCCGGTCTGCAGCGCTATTCCACGGCTTCGTGGAGCGGAGACATCGGCACATCCTGGACCGACATGCGCATGCAGATGGCGGCCGGACTCAATTACTCGATGGCCGGCCTGCCGATGTGGGGCATGGACATCGGCGGTTTCTCGGTCATGGACAAGTTCAGCGCCGCCATGGGCGAATACCTCCGCACGGGGAAGGAAACGCCGGACATGAAGGAATGGCGGGAACTGCAGACACGCTGGCACCAGATGGGAACCTTCGTGCCGCTGTTCCGCACGCATGGCCAGTGGCCCGCCCGCGAGCTTTGGAACATCGCGCCGGAAGGATCGCCGGCGTATGAAAGCATCCTTTGGTACATGCAGCTGCGGTATCGGCTGATGCCTTACCTATATTCCCTCGCCGGAGCGGTGCATTTTGACGACTATACCCTGCTCCGGGGCCTGCCGATGGATTTCCCGGCCGACGCGCAGGTGACCGACCTTTCCGACCAGTGGATGCTGGGACCGGCCTTCATGCCGTGCCCCGTGTACGAATACGGCGCCCGCAGCCGCAGCGTCTGGTTCCCGGAGGGCGGCTGGTACGACTTCTATACCGGCCGGCACATCGCCGGCGGACAGCGACTCAGCGTCGACGCCCCGTACAGCCGAATGCCGCTCTACGTGCGGGAGGGAAGCATCGTCCCCGTCGGCCCGGCCATGGAGTGGAGCGACGAAAAGCAGGCCGACGACATCCTCCTTGCCGTCTATGCCGGCCGAGACGCCCGCTTCGTCCTTTACGAGGATGAAAACGTGAACTACGGCTACGAGAAAGGCCGGTTCGCCCGCATCCCCCTGGAATGGGACGAGGAGGGCAGGACGCTCACCGTCGGCCCCAGGGAAGGCAGTTTCCCCGGAATGTTGGAAAGCCGGCGCTTCCGCGTCGTCGTCTGCGACCCCGGCCATCCCTTCGCGTATGACCCCGACGCGCCCGGAACCGCCATCCAGTATGACGGGACGGCGCAGCAGATCAGGCTGTAAAAAAAGACGCCAGGCCGTTATGGCTGGCGTCTTTTTTCATTCTGAGAAGACTTATTTCAGCGTACCTTCCTCGGCGGCCTTGATCATATCCTCGTTGGCGGAGATGTAGATCTCGACACGGCGGTTCTGGGCACGGCCTTCTTCCGTATCATTGCTGGCGACAGGGAAGTCGTAGGAGAGGCCTTCGGCAACCAGGCGGTCCTTGGCGATACCCTTTCCGTTCAGGTATTTGGCGACGGTGTTGGCGCGCTGTTCGGACACTTTCTTGTTGGCGGCGGCGCTGCCGACATTGTCGGTATGGCCGTAGACATTGATGTTGGTGTCGGTCATGTCGGCCATCTCAGCGGCGAACTTGTCCAGCTGGGTCTTGGCGGCTGTCTTGAGCGTGCTCTTGTTGAAGTCGAAGAGGATACCGCTGTCGAAGGTGACCTTGATGGCCTTGAGGCCGTTCACGTCGGTGACGGTTTCCACCTGGGCGTTCTCGAGGGCGGCCAGTTCTTCGGCTTTCTTATCCATCTTGTTGCCGATGAGGGCACCGGAGCCGGCACCGACGGCCGTACCGATAGCGGCGCCGATAGCGGCACCCTGGCCATTCTGGCCGATGAGATAGCCGATACCGGCACCCAGCAGGGCACCTGCACCGGAGCCGATCAGAGAGCCTTTACCCGTGTTGGAAACGCCACAACCGGCGATAAGGGCGCAGCACAGAAGAACAGAAGCAAATTTTTTCATGATATAAATGGTTTAAAGTTTTGTTGTTCGTTTTACAAAAATAGAAAAAAGTTTCGAAAAAAGTTTGCAGGTTCAGAAAAAAGATGTACCTTTGCAATCCCAACGCGGAAATAGCTCAGTTGGTAGAGCACGACCTTGCCAAGGTCGGGGTCGCGAGTTCGAGTCTCGTTTTCCGCTCTAAACGCCTCGCAGCAATGTGGGGCGTTTTTGTTTGTGGGCAGGTGACGGTGGGGCCGTGAAAATGGGCCATCTCCTCGAGCATATCGGGCATGGTCTGTAACCGTTTTGGGCAAGGTCTGCGCCTCGAAATCAAACCTTGCCCAAAAGTGCGGACCACCTTGCCCAAAAGCATCGCAGACCCTGCCCCAAACAGCCATGATGGACTCTGCCGGCGGAATGGACTGGCAGGCGAAGTGGCTCGAAGGAAAAGTCTTCACCGTGCGCTTCATAGACTCAGCCGGGCAGATACACCTGGAAGAAACCGGACTTGCATTGATTCCGGGTGTCGATGATTATGAGGTCGTTGGATGAACGCTATTGAGAGAAAGGATTGGGGACCAGTCCTTTTTCTTTTCGCCGGCCAGCATGGAAACGAACGGTGTATTTTTTGTAGTATTTCAACCACCAATCTATCAAGACATGAGACATCTCGCCCTGGTCATCACTTTTTCCTTGTTCCCTTTCTTGTTGATCTCTTGTGGACATAAGAAAGGAATCCCTCCCGAGCAAGTCGAAAGCATCACCTTCTACGCTATGCCCAAGGATATAGAGACGCCAAGTGCCATCGTCTCTTTCCAAACCGTGAAAAGTGGGTACCGGGATACCCTTATCGTGGACAGAGACTTCATCCGGGAATTCACGACGATGGTCAACGGCTTGACACCGGACCGGACGGTCAAAAGCATGGACATGCGATCGGCAGCCGTCTTGGCAACGAAAACCGGAGACTCGTTGTTCGTCGCGTTTGGGGAGAATTGGGGAACGGCTATTTTACGTGACCATGGGAAGTATAAATCACCCTTCGTTGTCAATGGCAAGTTCATGAAAGACAACCCCGACCTGTTCCGCTTTATCGACGAACACGTCTACGGTCCTCACCCCCATGACTATTGGTTTGATGACGAGTCCAAAGCGTTTCTTCGTATGGTCGAAAGATCAGAAAGGCTTGGCTATTCCTTTCAGCCCGAATTAACGAACGCGGTTTTTGAAACGATTGACTTTGATAAAGAACAAGGAGAATACTTCTTTCCGGATTCGCTGCTTGGTGCCGGTGTCTGGTTTGATTTCCGTGGAGATGTGGATTCCGTCTATGTTCTCGGCGGACCAATGCCATTGTATGATGAAGAGTTCGGGAATCCCGAGGTGAATTTCATCGGGTATTATGAGGGACGGAACTGTTTGATCAGCGTCGCGTCCCTTGGCGAGCAGGATGATCAAACCGTCGGAAGATTCGTTAATACCGCCGATTTGTCAAAAGACAAGGAGGCATACAAGATTGCTGTGGACAAATTCATGGCTCTACTGTCCGATAAGAACGTCTGTGCCTTCCTTCAATCTTCCTATACCATCGAACCGGACGGAAGGCTCTTGCTGAATAAACGCCGGCTTAGGCGATAACGCTGGAAAGTACAAGATGCCGTTGGAATTATGGAATTGATTGTATATCTTTGATTTTCGAAGAGGGTGTCACAATCAAGATAGAATTCACAATATGAAGAAGTTCCTTCTTGCCGCTTTTTGTCTCGCGGGTTTATTAGGTTGTATGAATGATGACTCTACCATCGATGAGAGTTCCATCGTCATTACCCGCGGGAATATCAGGGATGTCTATGTTGAGGCATATGTCGATGCAAACGCAAAAGGACTCGAAGGTGTTGACCTCATACTTCCCGACAAGTCAACGGGATACTATATCACCCACGATAGCGGCTATACTATGATCTATGAGGTCTACGACCCACAAGGGAAACTAGTTGAAAAACGAACCCAGGACCTTGGCAAATATGGCGACCCTTCTGCTTTTTCAAGACAAGAATTGACAATCGCACAACCACAATGGTGGAGCGAAGACAATCCCGTCTATTACAAGCTTATCCTTCGCCTGAGAATAGTCAATCATACCTTATCGACCGCCTCGAGAAAGTTTAGATTAGTAAAGGACAGTACAGATACGACACCATAGACGCTTTAACACAAACTGATCATGTGATACAATCGGCAACGGTGTATCACTTTTTTGTATGACGGCGGCATTACCCTAAGGAGCGGACGGCGGGGTTTGCTGTGTATAAGGATGGTAAGAGATTAAGCCCCCTTAACCCCAATCCATTCACGGGCGGAATCTATTCAATTTCCAATCTTTTGAGCCGTAAATCACCGTTATTTGGCCGAATTTGAGCCGATTCTCCAAGAAAATGACGGGTGTTTGAAGTCCATAAAAGTCGTCTTAATAGTTAAAGATGGCCGTTCAAGTCCCTTTCTCTATAGGTCCTGAAAAGCCACGAAAGTTTCACCTATGTTTCACCTAATGTCTTTTTGTGTTCTTATAAATCGCTTATTATCAATGTATTACAAGATATAGTTCGAGTCTCGTTTTCCGCTCTAAAACAGAAACGCCAGCCCTTGTGGTTGGCGTTTTGTTTTATCTATAATTCGGGTCGTCCAGGGGGAAGGTCATGATGAAGCGGCAGCCCTTGCGGTAATCCGGGTCCAGTTCAAGGCGTCCGCCCAGCAGGATGACATGGCGCTTGGTGAGAGGGAGTCCCACGCCCAGGCCCTCTGACAGGGAGTTCGGCTTGTAGAAAGGTGTGAAAATGTGCTTCTGATACTTTGGCGAAATTCCGGCTCCGGTATCTTCAAAGATGAAGCGGACAGAATGATTGTTTGCACTCACGCTGAGCGAAACGTTTTTGCCGTCTGAGTATTTTGCCGAATTGTACAGAATCTCGCGGAGGCTGCGCATGAGGTAGAGATGGTCGGTGACCATGGTAAACGAATCATCGAGTTCGGACTCGAACTTTACGGAAACTCCCGGGAAATAACGGTTGACATACCCGATACACTCTCTGGCGACTTCGTTGCAGGAAACGTTGTCAAAACTGAGGCTCACCATTTCGTCATGATATCCCCGGTCTGAACTGTCATACAGCATCAAGGACATCCTGCAGAGCGTCATTGTGTTGTAGTCCATCACATTAAGGAGAGACTGCTTTTCTTCTGGCGGAATTGTTGCGCCGCTTTCTCGAAGAAGCTGGGAGAAGCCCATGATGAGATTCAAGGGGGTCCGTATCTGGTGGGTCATGTTCGATACGAATTCACTCTGGCGGCGCATGGTATCCTCAAGGGTGGAATTTGCCGTTTGGAGTTCCTCGTTGCGCTTTGCCGACTCTTCTATAGCTGCATTGAGATCGCGGATATGGCTGTGCAGCGTTTCCTGCATGTGCGCAAAGCTGTTCTGCAGATTGCCAACGACGCTGTTTTCGCTGCTGCGGGCTATCACGGTGGAATAGTCGCCATCGGCAATCCGCTGCGTCTGCTCTTCCAGAAGTTTCACGGGAGCGAATGCCTTTACTACGGTACGCCGGCAAACGATAAAAATAATGAGAAGACCGGCCAAGATGATAAGGATTGCGCGTGTATTAAGACGTCTGTATCCCTGCAGGACGTCACGTTCGGGGCTGATGAGTGCGGCGCTCCAGTTTGTCCCGGGAACGGGCTGATAGCAAATCAGGGAGTGGACGCCGGCAACGTTTGCGTGCATCCTTCCGCTGTGCCCGGCGGTCATCTCGTACCCCAGCGTGAGCTTATCGGAATAGTACCGACCGTTTGTGAGGTCGAAAATGGTCTTATTGACGATTTTAGAGGTGTCCCTGTGTACGTAGTACCTGCCGTCATGTCCCAGAATCATGAGATATGAATTCGGATAAGGCCTTATGGAAGAAAGCGCCTTTGAGAACTCTGGCAGGGACATGTCCGCAGATATTACGCCGATAACCTGATTTTTCCTGTCGTACATAGGGCGGCAGTAGGAAACTGTCATCTGAGAGGCGGCATCACCGTCTGCAAAATGATCTTTCCATACGGCATGCTGCGGAAACAATTCGGGGCGGTCCGAAATGGAACAGCCGGAGACAAAACTGCTCATCTGGACAACTTTCGCTGAATAAGCTTCCAGCGAGTCCGGGCTGAAATTCTCTTCCGCCATGCGGGCGGTTACATTGGTTGCGTTTTCCACGGACCTGATATGGTGCTCTGCCCGGGCGATGACAGCGTTGAGGGCTTCCGAGGCGTTGTCCATGGCCGCGGCATGGAAATAACTCCTGGACAGCAGGAGGAAAACACCGTTTATCAGGGCAAATACTATAACCGAAACGGCGAACATGTTGAGGCTGATCTTTGTTGGAAGCGACCCCTTGATATGTCTTGTAAACTTACCCATGTCAGTCTCAGCCTTTCATGTTTAACATGTCGTTCAGTATCTCCGTCACCCTGTGGCCGTTTCGCTCGATGCTTTCAAGCGCTGCCCTGGTCTCCTCCTCACTCATGTCCGAGCCGGATTCATTGAGTCTGTCCACACTGTTTTGGATTTCTGCCGTAACATCGGCCATCTGGTGCGTCATGTTGCTGAAGAAAGCGGCCCTTTGCTTCTTGATTTCCTGCGTTCTCGCGTATGTCAGGGCAAGCGCATTCTGGGCAGCATCTTCTTTCTGCGACAAATCCTGCAACTGCTCCATGTGGCGGGAAACGGACTGCAGCATCTTGTTATACTGGGTTTGAAGCCGCCCGACCTCGTCTTGGCGTGACGTCTCAAAACCGGGCAGCCTGTAATTTCCGTTGGAGATGATTTTAGTTACGTACATCAGCCTTCTGAGCGGTCTGAGACTGATTCTTGAGATTACGTAGGCGCCGACGGTAAGAAGGAACAGGCCGATAATCGTCATGATAATAGCAAGACGGAAACCGGGGTCAAACTCATGATATAATTCTTTTTCCGGGTAGATTACGGCAATACTCCAACCCAGGTCTCCCAACTCACGTCCTGAATAGGTGGATTGCCTGAATGGCATATAAGCCACGAGGTACCGTGTGGAATCCATGGTTATTAACCGCCTCCCTGATTTTCCCTCAATCATTTCCTGAAGCCCCTCTATGGCAGAGGAATCCCAGGCATTCTTGAGCCGGGCAAGGCCGTCCATATGAAGGAACCGTGTACTGTCAGGATGAACGATGTAGGAACCGTCCCGGCCAATGATGGTAATATAAGAATGTGTAGACGTCCTGTAATTCTGGGCAATATCCGTGAGGACCCCGAGAGACATGTCTATCCCCAGTACGCCCAAGGCCGAGCTGTCCTTGATGATAGGGACATCATATGAAATCAGCGGCTCTTTTTCGGTTTCCTCGTTCCTGAGCGGCCCCACCCAGGAGGCAACTCCTTCCTGAAGTGGTTTCGTGTACCAGGTCTGTTCCGTAAAGGGCTTGTCTGTAAAGGTGTCGGATGCCAGCAATGCCCGGGAGCGCATGTTGGGACGGATGCTCCCGCCGTGCTCCCTGTAAATATAGGTCATGAATGGTTTCCCGAGATGCTTGTACTTGTCGGGGTTCAGGGCGACGGCGCACCCGCTGATGGATGGATTCGTCTCAAGCGCATTCCTGCACAGCCTGTCAAGTTCCCGGGGATTGTCAAGATGCTTTGTTATCTCCTCCAGAATAATTGCGGCGGTCTGTTCCACGTTCAGGAGCGTATTGTCAATCCTGTATGCAATGCCGTCGAGTGCCCTGTCTACCTGATGCCCCACCTCTTCCTTTATAATCATGCGAGTTCCGATGACCATTCCAATAATGATGGGAATCAAGAGCATGGCAATCGCAAGGACTGTCTGCGTTATGATTTTGGCAGACATTGTCCTGGGTATGAAGTCGCGCGGTTTGGGCATTAGAGTCCAAAGAGGTGGTAACGCATCAAAGATACAAAAAATCTTTTAATTATAAAGGATATACCCCCGCACTCCTGCCGATATATAGTCATAAAGCTCGGCGGATTCGTGGATGAAAGTAGGGTAGGGCTTGGAGCCCGGGGACCACGCAGACGAACAAAACCTGTTCGAGTCTCGTTTTCCGCTCCAAAACAAAACGCCAGCCTCAACGGTTGGCGTTTGTCGTTTGTATCCGGCCAAGATCATTGAACTACGTTGCAGTCCTCCATCTGGTGCTCGAGCGTCATTTCCCGCCGCCAGCCTTTTTCTTCCGAAAGGGCGTTCCAGGTGGAACCGGGGGAATGGGTCCAAGTCAGCCGGACAAAGTACCCTGTCGGAAAACCGGATTCATCCAGATTCACCGCCGTATACAGGACCTCTCCGGTGACGGGATCAGACAGGGTGAAACCGTTTTCAGTGAATCGGCAGTTCAGGTTCTCTATGTCTGTGTCGACAAATTGATTGTCTATATAACGGCAGAGTCCCGAACGGACAAGAGCCGGGGTTTTCTCGTCTTCGAAGATCCAGATCCACAGCTGAAATTCATTGCCGTCCTGACCTCCGGCGTACAGATAACGGACGGGAGAAGAAGTCGAGGTCGGACCCTGTACCACACAGGATCCCGCAAACAGAAGAAGGACGGTGGCAAGCATGCGGCAAGCTATCCGGACAAAGGCTATTTTCATATTATTTTATCTAAAACAATCTTGTATGATAAAGAACAGGGCCGGCCGAAGAAATCCTTTGGGCCGGCCTTGTTTTTTCAGGACGATGCTACAGTTCCCAGGCCAGGGCCGAGGCGCCCAGGATGGCAGCGTCGGATTCTTTGAGCTGGGAGTAAACCAGCTTCACCTTGCCACGCCACAGCGGGAGGACGTTCTCGTCCATGGCTTTCTGGATGGGTGCGGTGAGGAATTCCTTGGCGCGGGCCAGGCCGCCGAACAGGACAATGGCCTCGGGGGCGGAGAATTCAATGAAATCGGCAAACTTTTCGCCCAGGATGCGGCCGGTGAAGTCAAAGATCTTGAGGGCCAGTTTGTCACCGTCTTTTGCAGCGTCATATACATCCTTGGAGGTGATCTTGTCCAGGGAGCGGAGCTCAGAAGGCTCGTCGCTCATTTCCAGCCATTCGCGGGCCGTGCGGGCTACGCCGGTGGCGCTGGCATAAGTCTCCAGGCAGCCATGCTTGCCGCAGTTGCACGCGCGGCCATTGTGGCGCACGGCGCAGGTGTGGCCCAGTTCGCCGGCGAAGCCGTCGTGACCGTAGACCATTTCTCCGTTGATGACGATACCGGAGCCCACGCCGGTGCCCAGGGTAATCATGATGAAATTCTTCATACCGCGGGCGGCGCCGTAGGTCATCTCACCCATGGCGGCGGCATTGGCGTCGTTGGTGAGGCTCACGGGAATGCCGTTCATCTGCTCGCTCAGGAGCTTGGCGAAGGGGATTACGCGGGTGCCGCCCCAGACCAGGTTCACGGCGCTCTCAATGGTGCCGGTGTAATAGTTGCCGTTGGGGGCGCCTACGCCGATACCGCGGATGCGGCCTTCGGCATGGGCTTCGGACACGATGCGGTTCAGGGCTTCGGCCAGTTCGGAGACGTAGGGCTCTACCTCGGTGTGGTTGTCACTGCGGATGACGGTTTGGGCAAGGACACTGCCGCGCGCGTCGACAATGCCGCATTTGGTGGTCTGACCGCCGATATCAATGCCGATAACTAAATCCTGTGCCATAGCTTAAGCCTTTTTGATCTTGGAACCCGCAACGGAGAAGTAGAGGATGAACGCGAGCATGGCGATGACGAGCCAGTAGCTGTTGATGTCTCCCACCTTCTTGGCCAACATATCCTGGAACAGCGGCATCAGGCCACCGCCCACCACCATGGTCATGAACAGACCGGAAGCGCTGGCGGTATGTTTGCCCAACCCTTCGGTGGCAAGGTTGAAGATGACACCCCACATGATGGAAGTGCAGATACCGCAAAGAATGATCGGGAGCACCTTGGCGGGAACCTCGGCGCCGCGGAGCGTCATCTTTACGTCCTCAGGCATGAGGATGGCCACCAGCAGCAGCACAATTGCCAGTACGGTCATGGTAGTAAGCTGGGTACGGGGAGCAATCTTGCCGGAGAGCAGGGAGCTGGTAAAACGGCCCACCAGCATGAGCAGCCAGTAAAGGGCGGCGATGGTACCGGCGACAGCCATGTTGCCCAGCACACCGCCCGGGGTGCCCAGATAGGACAGGAGCTGTCCGGGGATACCCACCTCAATGCCCACATAGAAGAAGATGGCAATGATGCCAAGTACCAGGTGACGATAGCCGAGGGCGCCCTTGATACCGGCCACCACGTCGGTCTTTTCGGTCTCCGGCTCGTCAATCTTGGTGAACCATACGATGACGAAGGAAATGGCAAAGATGGCAAGGGCCACCAGCAGCAGCGGAGAAACGGCGCCCAGGGTGGTTTCGGCAGTGATAGTGCCGATCATGGCGCCGGCGAGCATCGGGGTCAGCGTTCCGGCCAGGGAATTGAGGGTTCCGCCGGTCTGGATGAGCTGGTTACCGCGGTTGCCGCCGCCACCGAGCAGGTTCAGCATCGGATTGACGACCGTATTCAGGATACAGACACAGAATCCGCAGATGAAAGCACCCAGCAAATAAACCACATAGGTACCGATGGCGTTCCCGTCCATCATGCTGGAAATAAGCTGTACGCCGATACCCACGAAGCCAAGGACCAGGGCGACGAGCGCCGTCTTTTTGTACCCGATCTTGGTAATCATGACACCGGCGGGGATACCCATGAACAGGTATGCTGCGAAGTTCATCATGTTACCCATCATGCGGGCCCAGCTGTAGTGCTGTTCCCAGATGCTCCCAAACGGAGCAGCCATGTTCGTAACAAAAGAAATCATCGCGAAGAGGAACATCATCGTGATGATAGCAATCAAGTTGCTGTTACCTTTTTTAGACATTGTGTTTAGTGTTTATTGTGAATAATTATTGGCTTTTTGTCCCTCAAATTTAATCATTTATTTGGATTTCCGTGCAATGAGGGCGTCGTATCGGTCCAAAACTTCGTCCACGACGTCTTCCCAGGGACGCACGATGCTGCGGGAGGCGGTGAGGCCTACGCGGCGCACGAGGTCCCGGTCGGCCATGAGGGAGCGGACTCTGGCGACGAAGGAATCCAGGTCCTGCGGGCTCAGGAAGCCGTTTTCACCGTCGCGGAGGATGGTGGCGGCCGTAGAGCCTTCCAGCATGATGGAGGGGGTATGGAGGGCGGCGGCTTCCCGGACAACCAGCGGGGCGTTGTCGTACAGGGAGGGGAAGAGGAAAAGGTCGGCCGCGGCGTAGTACGTGACGATTTCTTCCCGGCTGGTGAGCATGCCGGTGAAGGTGACTTTGCTGTCCAGGCCTTTTTCGTGCACGAGGGACTTCATCTCCCCTGCCGCGTAGCCGGTGCCCACAAAGAACATGCGGAACGGAAGGTCGTTCAGGCGTTCCAGCGCTTCGATGACAAGGCGGGTGTTCTTCTGCCAGATGTGCTGCCCCACAAACAGGAGCACGAACTCATCCGGGCCGATACCCAGCTTGGCGCGGGCGTCCGCGAAGTAGCTGTCGGGATAGTCGGCGGCCAGGTCGGAGCCGTTTTCCACAACTTCCAGCGGACCTTTGTAACCGTATTCGCGGATCACTTCCTTCACGGATTCCTGGGGGACCCAGACTTCGTCGGCCTTGTTGAAGAAGGACACGACGGCATTCAGCATGGGTTTGACGAGGAAGTCGAACTTGACTTCTTTTTTGAAGTCGTCCTTGAATTTGGAATGGAAGGTGGCGATCATGGGCACGCCCTGCTTCCGGGCCACCCTGACGGCCAGATTTCCGGCAGAGAAGGGAGAATGGGCGTGAATGATCTTGAACTGGTGCTGACGCAGCCTGTTCTGGAAACCCAGGTCCAGCCGGGGGACGCCGGTCACGTAAGGGGCACGGCCGGGGACCGGGATGGACATGTAGTCCAGAATCTGGTAATCGTAACTTTCGTAGTGGGCGTTACGGGCATGCGGGGTAACCATCGACACGGCGCCCATCTTTTTTTGCATCCAGTATGCATAGTTCTGCACACAGACAGCCACTCCGTCCATAATGGGGGGAAAGACTTCGCAGAACAGGCCGATTTCTTGATTCATTCCATTTAGGTATTAGTACACAAAATTAGAGAAAAAAAGTGAAAGCACAAAAAGGCCCGGCCAGGATTTGGTCGGGCACTTTTTCTTCTGTGATACCGGGATTTTCTTACTCGGCGGCGGGAACTTCGGCTGCGGGAGCGGCCTCGACGGTCTCGGCGGTCTCGGCGGGAGCCTCGGCCTTCTTGGCGCGGCTGCGGCGGGTGGTCTTCTTGGCCTGGGTCTTGCCGGCGGCAAGGGCGGCCTCGTTGAAGTCCACGAGCTCTACGAGTACCATTTCGGCAGCGTCACCGCCACGGAAACCGGTGTGCAGGATACGGAGGTATCCGCCGGGACGGTCGGCCACTTTGGGGGCCACGGTACGGAAGAGTTCGGCCGTTGCTTCCTTGTCCTTCAGGTAGCTGAAGACAATACGGCGGGAGTGGGTGGTATCTTCTTTGGACTTGGTGATAAGGGGCTCCACGTAAGGCTTGAGGGCCTTGGCCTTGGCCTCGGTGGTGGTGATCCTCTTCTTCAGGATGAGGGAGGATGCCATGTTGGCGAGCATAGCCTTGCGGTGACCGCTCTTACGACCAAGATGATTGACTGCTCTATTGTGTCTCATTGTTTAAACGATCTTTTTCTTAGGTTCAATATTGTACTTGGTGACATCCATACCGAAGGAGAGCTTCATCTTCTCTACCAGGAGGTCGATTTCGTTGAGAGACTTGCGGCCGAAGTTGCGGAACTTCATCAGTTCGGTGCGGCTGTAGGACACAAGGTCAGCGAAGGTGTCGATATCGGCGGCTTTGAGGCAGTTGAAAGCCCGGACGCTGAGGCCCATATCGGACAGTTTGGTAAGGAGGAGATGACGCATCCTCAGGGACTCCTCATCAAGCTGGGTGCTGTCGGTTTCTACGGAAGACTCGATGGAGATCTTCTTGTCGTCAGTGAAGAGCTTGAAATGATAGATGAGGATGTTGGCTGCATCCTGCAGGGCGGCCTCCGGAGAGATGGAACCGTCGGTGACAATCTCGAGGTTGAGCTTCTCGTAGTCGGTCTTCTGTTCCACGCGGTAGTTTTCCACGGTCCAGTTGACCTTCTTGATGGGCGTGTAGATGGCGTCCACGGGAATGGTGCCGATGGGCGTATTCTCATCACGCTCTTCCTCAGCGGGAACGAAGCCACGGCCTTTGGTGATGGTCAGGGAGATGGTGATCTTGACAGAGGGCTCCAGCGAGCAGATGTGCAGCTCGGGATTCAACACCTTGAAAGAAGACAATCCTTTGGAGATGTCCTCAGCGGTAAACTCCTGCTTGCCGCTGATTGTGATGTTCGCGACCTCGGAGTCCACGGTCTCCACCATGCGGCGGAAACGGACTTGCTTGAGGTTCAGGATGATTTCCTGCATCCCTTCAATGACGCCGGGAATGGTCTGGAACTCGTCCTGGACCCCGGCAATCTGGATCTGGGAGATGGCGAAACCTTCCAGGGAGGCAAGGAGGATGCGGCGGAGGGCGTTGCCGATGGTCTGTCCGTAACCAGGCTCTAACGGTCTGAATTCGAAGCGACCTACGGTATCGGTGCCTTCAAGCATGATCACCTTGTCCGGTTTCTGAAATGCTAAGATTGCCATAAGTTTGCGGGTGTTAAATTCTGTTACTTGGAGTAGAGGTCAACGATGAGCTGCTCGTTGATGTTCTCAGGAATTTCCTCGCGGGCGGGGACATTCAGGAACTTGCCGGTAAGGTTGGCGGCATCAAATTCGAGCCAGGAGTACTTGGTAGCGGAGGCTACGCTGTTCTGGATCACCTCGAGGCTCTTGGAGCGCTCGCGGACGGCGATGACCTGACCGGGCTTTACCTGGCAGGAGGGGATGTTGCAGACAACGCCATCCAGGGTGATGTGACGGTGCAGCACAAGCTGACGGGCGGCGGCACGGGTGGGAGCGATACCCAGACGGTACACCAGGTTGTCCAGACGGGCTTCCAGAAGGAGGATGAGGTTTTCACCGGTCTGACCCTTCATGCGGGCAGCGCGGGCGTAGGTGTTGCGGAACTGACGCTCCAGGACACCGTACATGTATTTGACTTTCTGCTTCTCCTTGAGCTGGGTGCCGTACTCTTTCTGCTTCTTGCGCTTGGCAGCGAGACCGTGCTGTCCCGGAGGGGTATTTCTCTTTTCAAAGGTCTTGTCAGGGCCATAGATGGGCTCGCCGAATTTACGGGCGATGCGGGTGGTAGGACCAGTATATCTTGCCATAGTTTTTCTTCTTTATAAAAATTAAACCTTACGGCGGCCCTTAGGACGGCAACCATTGTGCGGCATAGGGGTAACGTCGATGATCTCGGTGACCACGATACCTGCGTTGTTGATGGTGCGGATGGCGCTCTCACGACCGGCACCCGGACCCTTCACATAGCACTTTACTTTTCTCAGACCCGCGTCGAAAGCGGTCTTGGATGCATCTTCTGCAGCCATCTGGGCGGCATACGGAGTGTTCTTCTTGGAACCGCGGAAACCGCATTTGCCGGCGGAAGACCAGCTGATCACCTGACCCTGGGCATTGCACAGGGAGACGATGACGTTGTTGAAGGTCGAGGAGATATGGGCCTGACCATAAGCTTCAACCTTGACAACTCTTTTCTTGGTAGTTGTAGTTTTCTTTGCCATAACTTCTCAGACTTTACTTGGTTGCTTTCTTCTTGTTGGCAACGGTCTTCTTCTTACCCTTGCGGGTACGGGCGTTGTTCTTGGTGCTCTGGCCGCGGACAGGGAGACCTGCACGGTGGCGGATACCACGGTAGCAGCCGATATCCATGAGGCGCTTGATGTCCATCTGGACAGAGGAACGGAGCTCACCCTCGATCTTGTACTCGTTGTTGATGAGGGTACGGATAGCGGCGATCTGCTCGTCGTTCCAGTCTCCGACTTTGATAGTGCGGTCGATGCCACAGGTGTCCAGGATCTTGCGGGCACTGCTGCGGCCGATTCCGAAGATATAGGTGAGGCCTATCTCTCCGTGTTTGTTGTTCGGTAAATCAACACCGGCTATTCTTGCCATATTCTATCTGTACTTTTATTAGTTACACTTATTAACCCTGGCGCA
>DGXN01000021.1:72280-117444 GCA_002396335.1 Bacteroidales bacterium UBA4231 | reverse complement strand
GAAGACTTCCCCGCCTTCATCCTGGTGGACGACAAGGGGAACGACTTTTTCAAGTCCATCGGCCTGTAATCCATGGCGATCCGCATTCATTTGCAGGAAACTGAGACCGAGCTTTTCTGCAGTTCCAAGTGGTGGGGAGATCCCGATCTCCCCGCCGACATGGAATATCCCACCGTCGAGGTGACCGACGAAGACGGCACTTATCCCTATCCGCTCACCTTCCTCTGCCAGATTGACTGCGAAGACATTGCTCCGCTGGACCCGGAAGGACGCCTCCCCTACCAGGGCATGTTCTACGTGTTCGCCGCCATCGACGAATACCTGGACTACGACGCCCCCTATCACAACGGCCTGGGGCAGTGGGACCGGAAGATGGTGGTGGTCAAATACACCAAGGCCATCAATTTCGAGACCTTCCGCAGCGCCATCCTCGTGGACGACGAGGACCAGCCCCTTACCCAGAAAGCCCTGAAAATGACCTTCGAGGCATGCGAGGACAATGCCGACGGCACCCGCCTTCTGGGCGTCCCCTTCTTTGAAGAGGTCCTGCAGGAAATGCCGGAGCACCAGAATTTCCTGCAGATCGACTCCGACACCGCCGGTCTCCGCTTCTATGACGGCGGCATGCTGAACCTTCTGTACAACAAGGCCGACTGGGAAGCCGGCAAATGGAAACTCGTCAAAGGATACCTGAGTTCCTGCTAAAGTAGCCATAATCGCAAATTATTCGTATATTTGCAAACTATGGCAAAAATCTGGAAGGACATACTGCTCCCTGCAGCCATCGCCGGTGCCGTCGCGGCACAGACGCTGGGCGTGGATATCTCCCGCGCCTCGCGTTTGCATGCCTGGTTCCCCCAGGCAGCCCGCGACACGGTCCTCCAGACCCTGCCCGACACCACCATAAAATCTGCTCCGGACACCCTGAAAAAGGATCCGGAAGAAGATTTCGACCTCTTCGGGGAAGAGCAGGACACCTTGCCGAAGGTCTTCGCACGCGACACCATGAAGGTCCCGGACAGCCTCCGCCTCACGGATCCTTTCCTGTACAAATGGTACGTCGCCACCCGGGACAGCTACACGCACAAACTGGTGGTCGACTCCCTGAAAGCGGAAGGCGACTCCCTCCTGTGGCCCCGCATCGACTCCCTTTTCCTGGCCGACTCCACCCTCCGCGCCAAACTGGAGTTTGAGAAAAAGTGGAACTCCTGGTCCAAGGCCGAACGCAAGCGCTGGACCTACGAGAATGTCACGCTTCCCGCCATCCTGCACCGCCAGGACAGCATCCTGCGGCGGAAAGACAGCCTCAGGCAGGTCAAGGACAGCATCATCCAGAACACCCCGCGTATCCTGGAAACCGCCTTCCTGCCGGACTCCCTGTACTACAAGCGCCTTGTCACCTGGAAGCACGACCGCCTGTTCAACCGGGTGGAAACCTTCGAATGGGACACCACCGCCAACTACCACTTCTACGACTATCCCTTCATGCGGGAAGACGTGGGCGCCTCGTGGCTGGGCATGCCGGGCTCGCCCGTCCAGACCTACAATTTCTTCTCCCGCGGGAAGGAGACATCGGCCAGCTTCTATGAGAACATGGAAAGCTGGACCTATACGCCGGACAACCTGACCCAGTTCAACACCAAGACCCCGTACACCGAGCTGGAGTACTATGGCAATCTCCTGTCCAGCAGTTCCTTGAGCTCGGATGCATTCCGCGTGTTCACCACGCAGAACATTCTTCCCACCCTGAACGTCGCCCTGGAAATGAAACGCTACGGCGGCGCCGGTATCCTCCAGAACGAAGAGATGGACAACCGCACCTACGTGGTCTCGGGCAACTACCTGGGAAAGAAATACCTGGCGCACGGAGGCTTCATCTACAATTCCATCACCCGGCAGGAAAGCGGCGGCGTACAGGACAACATGTGGATCCGGGACACCACCGTGGACGTGCGGGAAATCAACGTAAACCTGGCCGCCGCCACCAACCGCTACAAGAAGGTCAGTTTCTTCTACGACCAGAGCTACCGCATCCCCTTCGAATTCATCGACCGGCTGCGCCACCGAAAGGACACGGCCTGGGTCGCTCCCGACACCCTGAACACCGACATGACCACCGGGTTCATCGGCACGACTTCCGAGTACACCACCTACACCAAGAAATACGTAGACAACACCTCCGACGCCCTCAGCAGCTTCTACAACGACGTCTTCTACATCAATCCGGCCAAGAGTACGGACTCGCTCCGCACCATGCGCCTCGAGAACCGGATCTTCGTGCGGCTGCAACCCTGGCGCGAGGATGCCATCGTCTCCAAGGTGGAAGGCGGCGTGGGACACCGGCTGCAGAGCTTCTACCTCCAGGCCCCTGAAGAGGTGCTGTACAAAGCCTCCAACCACAACTGGAACACCCTGTACGCCTACGCCGGCGCAGAAGGCCGGCTGAACCGATACTTCCAGTGGGACGCCACTGGACAGTACAACTTCGCCGGACAAGAAGCGAACGACTTCTTCCTCAGGGCCAACGCCCGGGTGAGCCTGTTCCCCTTCCGCCGGCAGCCGGACAGCCCCATCTCGCTGAAAGGCAGCTTCGAGACCAGCCTGAAGACCCCGGATTTCTACCAGCAGCACTTCTTCTCCAACCACTTCCGCTGGGAAAACGCCTTCTCCAAGGTTTCCGCCACCAAGATCCGGGCCGCCCTGGAGATCCCCAAATGGAACCTCAAGGCCCAGGCAGGCTACTCCCTGCTGGCCGGCCACGTGTACTACGACACGCTGGGCATCGCCCGGCAGAATGCGGAAGCCGTCAGCATCGCGATGGCCGGCCTCTCCCACCACCTGGCGCTGGGACCGGTTCATCTGGAGAACGCCGCCCTTTTCCAGGTGTCTTCCAATCCTGACGTACTCCCCCTCCCCATGCTTGCCCTGAATCTGCGTTACTACCTTCAGCTGAATATCGTCGACCCCAAGGTCCTCAAACTGCAGGCCGGTGTCAATGTCCGTTACACCACCCTGTGGAAGGCCCCCTGGTACAACCCGGTCGCCGGCGTATTCACCCTGCAGAATGAAGAACTCTACGGCAACGACCCCATCTTCGACGTATTCCTGAACATGCAGTGGAAAAAGTGCTGCATCTTCGTCAAATACGAAAATGCCGGCCGGGGATGGCCCCTCGAGAAACACGACTACTTCACCGCCCACCATTATATCCAGCCCGCAGGAGCCATCAAGATCGGCATCAGCTGGCCGTTCTACCCGCGGCTGGGCGCAGCGAAGACCCTTTCGTCCCGGGCCGGAGAAGGCATGTCCGGCGCCGCCGGGGGCGGCAGTATGATGTCTGGACTCAAGAACGGACTCAAGGGAGGCCTATGAGCCGGCGCGCCCTCGTCATCGCCCTCGTCCTGCTCGTGACAGGCCTGCTGCACACGGTCCGCTTCCACCGGGCCGACCTTTCCGACGCCGACTACCTCATCGCCCAGCCGCTGGAATACTCCGACGAACCCCTCAGCGCCTACGACCGGCAGCTCCGCCTGGTGGCCGACAGCCTGGGTTGGGACTGGCGCCTGCTCGCAGCCGTCGTCTACCACGAATCCCGCTTCCACAACGAGGCCAGCTCCAGCAAAGGGGCGGTGGGCCTGATGCAGATCCGGTCGGCCCGCTACTCGGCGGACAGTCTGCTGGACCCGATGACCAACATCTCCGTGGGAGCCCGCTACTTGAGGAAGCTGGAAAAGATGTTCCCCGCCGCCAGCCCGGTAGATGCCATGAAATTCGCCCTTGCCGGCTACAATCTGGGCGAAGGAAAGGTGGGCCGCCTCATCCAGATGGCCGACGAAGCCGGCCTGGACGCTACCCGCTGGGACAACGTGGCACAGATGCTCCCCCCGGGGCACCATACCGTAAAGTACGTGGAAAACGTCCTGGACACCTACACCCGCTACAGCAGGGAATACGCGCAGTAGCTAGCCGGCGGGATGCTCTTTCCGCCAGAGTTCCCAGGAATTGAACAGATTCTGCCAGATGGCGTACAGCCCGCCCGCGACAGAGGTGACCGGGGTCATGTAATTGTAGCCCAGCCAAATCAGGAAGCCGGTGTTTTTCTGACCCAACGCCTGCCCGGCCGTCAGGCTGTCCACCCGGCTGCGCCCCATTTTCCGGCCGGCGAAAAACTGAACGAAGCAGCACACGACGGACACCGCCACAATCAGGCCGAAGGCCCACAGTCCCAGCCCGCTCAGCAGGAGCGCCCGGGTCGAGAGCACCATCGCGAGGGTCAGGCCCACGCCCCAGACATAGAAACTGTTGGAACTCCAGCGCATGAGCCGGCGCTGCAGGTCATGCGTCGTATAGCGCACCACCCAGGCCAGGAGGCCGGGGAGGATCAGCACCGGGAACACCTTGAGGGCGATGTGTCCCACATAGGCCCAGAAGCCCAACGAAGACGAGGGGTTCACCAGCGGAATCACCAGCGGAATCAGGAACGTGCCCGCCAGGTTGATGATGACCAGGTACGATACCGTAGCGGCCAGGTCGCCGCCCAGGCGGTCGGTAATGACCCCGGCGGCCGACGCCGTCGGACAGATCATGCACAGCATGGCGCATTCCAGCACAAGGCGGAGGTTGGAAGGCTGCATCAGCCCCACCAGAAGGGCCAGGACCAGAAAACTGCCCACCTGCACGGCCAGGGCGCCCCAATGCCAGCGGCTGAGCCGGAGGTCGTGCGGAGAGATTTTCACGAACTGGAAAAACAGCAGGGTGGCGATCACCAGCCGCTGTCCTTCCGAGGCCAGCGGGTGCAGCCATTTGCCGAAGGGATGCAGGGCCGGGGTGAAATGGTAAATCAGATAAAGGCTGATTCCCAGGACGATCGCCAGCGGCAGCATCCAGTCTTTGACGAATTGGACGGCTTTATTCATGACGCGGCACCAGGGAGCCGAAAAGTTTATCTATCAGGGGATCGGTCAGCCGCATGCACAGTCCGGTGAGAAGGGCCAGGATCAGCGTCCCTTCGCGGATGACCACCGTGCTGCCGTTTCCGGTCAGAAGGCCGAAAGCCGCCCAGGCAAAGACGGCCGTAACCGCCACCATGGCCAGGTCGAAAATGACTTTTACCGTACTGAAAGACGTATGGGTGACATTGCTGAGGACGGCTGTCGTCATATCGCCGGCCAGAATCCAACCCTGTCCCAGCACTTCCAGTTTGATGCCCACGGCGGTAAGCACCACGGCGACAAGGCTCAGCAGAATCTGGATGCCGTAAGAGGTGGCCGGCGCGTTGATGGCGTCGAACAGCCAGATGGCGCCGTCGCAGAGGTAGCCGAAGACAAAGGCGGCGGGAATCTGCATCAGGTAGCTGAGCTTGAACTTTTTGCGGAGCAGGACAAACTGCAGCAGGATGAACACCAGGTGCATCATCCAGGTAAAAGTACCCACGGAGAGGGCCGTCCATTTGAGATTCAGGATGGTGGGCGGGCAGGAAGGCGGTGCGATTCCCAGATTGGATTTGATGGAAACACCTACCCCGAGGGCGACGATTACCAGGCCGAGAGTAGAGATTCCATATCGGATAAGGATATCCTTGATTTTCATAAAATTCACTTTTCAAGTGCAAATATCCGCATTATTGTGTAATTTTGCAAATTACGGATGTTTGGATAATCAAACCCTTATTTATATGAAAAAGTCTCTGATTGTTATGATGTCTCTGCTTGCCTTTGCGGCCTGCGCCCCGAAAAGCGGCGTTCCCGCACTGGACCTGAACAACCTGGACACCACCGCCAGCCCCAAGGTAGACTTCTACCAGTGGTCCACCGGCGGATGGCAGGCCAAGAACCCCCTGAAACCCGAATTCTCCCGTTACGGAAGTTTCGACGCCATCGCTGAACGCACCCGCGAGAACCTCAACGCCCTCTTCGAGAGCATGACCACCGCCCAGGCCAAGCCCGGAACCGTGGAACAGAAGATCTCCGACCTGTACAAGATGGCCCTCGACTCCACCACCCGCAACGCCCTGGGCGCCCAGCCCATCCAGCCCTATATCGCTGAAATTCAGGCCGTTTCCACCAAAGACGAACTGGCCACCCTCCTGGGCAAGATGAACCTCTACGGAGAAGGCGGATTCTTCGGCGCCGGCGTCGAGGCCGACCTCACCAACTCCGACCTGCAGGTCCTGTACCTGGGCCAGGGCGGCCTGGGCATGGGCGACCGCGACTACTACCTGAAAGAAGAGAACAAAGCCCTGTACGAAGGCTACCGGAATTACCTGGTGAAAGTCCTGGAACTCTCCGGGATCGAGAACGCCGCTTCCGTGGCCGATCAGGACCTGGCCGTCGAGAATGCCATGGCCCAGATTTTCTGGAGCCGCGAGCAGAACCGCAACATGCAGGCCATCTACAACCCCATGTCGACGGAGCAGATCTGCGCCGCCTGGCCGGGCATCCGCTTTGACAAGGTCTGCGAAGCCGCAGGCATCGCTCCTCAGGAGAAAGTCATCGTCCAGCAGCCTTCCTACTTCGACGGCCTTTCCGCCTTCATGGAAAAGACGCCCCTCGAGACCCTCAAAGCCTATCTCCTGGCCCAGTTCGTAAGCGGCCAGGCCGGTGCCCTGTCCGACGACTTCTACACCGCATCCTGGGAATTCTTCTCCCACCAGATGGCCGGTACCCAGGAACAGCAGCCCCGCTGGAAGCGGGCCATGGCCGTTCCCAACGGCCTCCTCGGAGAAGCCGTGGGTGAGATGTACGTGAACCGTTACTTCCCCGAAAGCTCCAAGCAGAAGATGGTCGCCCTGGTGGAGAACCTGCGCACCGCCCTGGGCGAGCACATCGACGCCCTCGAATGGATGAGCGACTCGACCAAGGTCCGCGCCCGCGAAAAGCTCGCCGCCTTTACCGTCAAGATCGGCTATCCGGACAAGTGGAAGGATTACAGCACCCTGGACATCAATCCGGAGAACACCTATTATGAGAACCTCCGCAACGCCAGCGCCTGGTATGTGAAGGACAACATGGACAAGCTCGGCAAGCCCACCGACAAGACGGAATGGGGCATGACGCCGCAGACCGTGAACGCCTACTACAACCCCACCACCAACGAAATCTGCTTCCCTGCCGCCATCCTGCAGAAGCCTTTCTTCGACCCGGATGCCGACGATCCCGTGAACTATGGCGGAATCGGTGTGGTGATCGGCCACGAAATGTCCCACGGATTTGACGACCAGGGTTCCATGTTCGACGCCAACGGCAACATGGTGAACTGGTGGACCGCCGAGGACAAAGCCAAGTTCGACGCCCTGGGCGACAAGCTCGTAGCCCAGTTCGACGAGGTGGAAGTCCTGCCCGGCGTCCACGCCAACGGCCGGTACACCCTGGGTGAGAACATCGGCGACCACGGCGGCCTTTCCATCGCCTACACCGCCATGGAGAACGCCCTGAAGGCCTCCGGCAAGACCGCCCCCATCGACGGCTTCACCCCTGCACAGCGCTTCTACATGAGCTACGGTGCCATCTGGGCCCAGAACATCACCGACCAGGAGAAAGCCCGTCTCACCAATATGGATCCCCACTCGCTGGCCGTGAACCGCGTCAACGTGTCGGTGCGCAACTTCCAGAGCTTCTTCGACGCCTTCGACATCCATGAAGGCGACCCGATGTTCCGTCCTGAGGCAGAGCGCGTTCACATTTGGTAGCGGACCGCTTCATATCCTCAAAACTCTCTTTCCAAGGAAACATGGCGGCTATAGCCATAGCCGTCAGTTTCTTTGTCATTATTGTCGCCGTCGCCGTCAGCTCCGGATTCCGGCATACCATCTCGGAAGGAGTGGCGGCGATGACCGGCGACGTTCGGATCGCCCCCTACCTGACCCAGGAGGCCGATGATCCGGTCCCCATGCCCCGCCACCTCCCCTCGGAAGAGGCCGTGAAGGCCCTCCCCGGCGTGAAATCGGTGGAAGGGGCCGTCACCCGCCCCGGCATCGTCAAGAGCGGGGACACCGTCCACGGCGTCGTGGTGAAAGGCGTCGAGCGGAAGGATTCGGCCCTGACGGTCTCCATCCCCCACCGCCTCGGGGAAATCACCGGCCTGGGCCCGGGAGACGACCTGACCGTCTATTTCGTCGGCGAAAAGGTGCGGGTGCGGAAATTCCGCATCACCGCCGTCCACCGGGACATCCTGGAGGTGGATGACAACCTGCTGGTCTACGCCCGGATGGAGGACATGCAGCGCCTCAACGGCTGGAGTGAAGACGAAGTCTCCTGCCTGGATGTGCGCCTGAAAGAAAACGCCAGCCCCGACAAAGCGGCCCAGGCCATCGGCGAACTGCTCCTTTCCAGCGGCAGCCCCCTGGAGGACAATCTCTATGTCTCCTCCTCCCGGCAGACGTATGCACAGGTCTTCGACTGGCTGGCCCTTCTGGACAGCAATGTGCTGGTGATTCTGATCCTGATGACCCTTGTGGCCGGTTTCAACATGGTGAGCGGCCTGCTGATCATGCTCCTGAGGAACATCTCCACCGTCGGGACGCTGAAGACGATGGGCATGACGGACGGCGCCATCGGCCGGCTGTTCCTGCGAATCGGCGCCCGGGCCGTGGTGAAGGGAATGCTCGTCGGAAACGCCCTGGCCCTTGCCTTCTGCCTCATCCAGGGCACCACGCACCTGATTCCCCTGGACCCGGACAACTACTTTGTCTCCTGGGTCCCGGTGCACATCAATCTTTTTTGGGTTATCCTGGCCGATGCCGCCGCCTTCGCAGGCATCCTGCTGCTTCTGTGGCTGCCCACCCGGGTGGTGGCTTCCATCGACCCGGCGAAGACCGTCAAGGCCCTTTAGATCCGCGCTTCGCGGAACACTTCCAAGATAGAAGGATAGGTATTTTTCAGGAAAGGGGGCAGGGATGACTTGGCCACCCAGACTGCCTTGGTGATATCCTCTTCCCGCTGGGGCGTGAGGTTGGTAGGGTCCGTGTACAGCATGTCGTACCACCAGGTGTGTTTCAGGTGCCAAAGGTCGTTCCGGTAATACACGTGGTCCGTGATGCAGATCAGGCGCCTCAGGTCCAGCTGGTCCACGCCGGTCTCTTCCTGTACTTCCCGCATGGCGCACACCTCGATGTCCTCACCGGGCTCCTGATGCCCCTTCGGAAGGTCCCACAGGCCGCTCCGGGAAATCAGGAGATAGTCTCCGCGGCGGTTGCTCACCAGCCCGCCTGCCGCATTCACTTCCTTGAACTCCGCACAGAGACGGCGGTAAGTGCGCTCGATATCATCGGTAGGGATATAGATTCGGGAAAGCGTATCCTGCACCTCGAACATCCGCACCAGCGCATGGATGTCCAGCTTCTCCCCCACATGGAACTCCACCGAGTTGGAATCGGCCAGGGATTCTTCGTTCGGGGAACAGATAATGATACACCTTTTCTCGAAATAGATTTTGTGCATGATTTTTGCTACCTTTGTATTCTGCAAAGATAATGAATTATGACCAATATCGAAAGTAAACACGGCACCGTTTCCCGCCAGCCCCATGAGCTGTATATGGCTTTTACCGACCTGAGCAACTTCACCAAGATGCTCCCGGAAGACAAGCGCAGCATGGTCACGGCCGACTTCGACACCCTCACGGCCACCGTCCAGGGATTCAACATCGGCGTGAAGGTGCATGAGCGGGTGCCTTATTCCCGCATAGAACTGGTGGACTACGGCGCCCCGTTCGCCTTCCACGTGGTCCTGCACTTCGACCCCGCCAAGGAAGACCCGTACAAGACGGACTTCTGGATCGGCGTGGAAGCGGACCTGAACCTGATGATGAAAATGATGCTTTCCGGCAAGGTGAAAGACGCCCTGGACAAGGTGGTAGACGGCCTTGTGGACGCCTCCAACGGCAAAATGCCGGAAGGCGTAGACCTTTCCAAATGGGGCATGTAGCGCCATGACCGCTTTCCCGGAGCCCTTCAAGACCCTTCTCGCAGAATCCGTCGGCCCGGACCGGGCCGGCGTGGTCCTGGAGGCCCTCGGCGCTGAAGCGTCGGTCTCGGTGCGGCTGAATCCCGCCAAACTGACCCGCTGCCCCTTCCCGGATGCCACGCCGGTGCCCTGGAGCCCGTACGGATACCTCCTCCGGGAGCGCCCCGTCTTCACCCTGGACCCGCTGTTCCATGCCGGGTGCTACTACGTGCAGGACACGTCGGCCATGTTTGTGGGGCATGTTTTCCGGAAAGTCTGCGCTTCGCTCGGGCCCGGCGCCGTGGTGCTGGACCTCTGCGCCGCCCCGGGCGGAAAGACCACCGACCTGGCCGCCAGTCTCCGCGAACGGTTCGGCGACCGTTTCACCCTCCTCGCGAACGAAGTGATGCGCAACCGCTTCAGCGTGCTCTGCGCCAACGTGGACACGTGGGGCGACAGCCGCGTCGGGGCGGTGTCGCGGGATCCGTCGGCCTTCGGGGAAGAGCCCCTCTTCGACGCCATCCTGGCCGACGTCCCCTGCTCCGGCGAAGGAATGTTCCGCAAAGACTCCAAGGCCGTGGAAGACTGGTCGGAAGAGACGGTGCGGCTCTGCGCCGCCCGGTCCCGCCGCATTCTCCGCGACATCTGGCCCACCCTTGCCCCTGGCGGCATCCTGGTATACTCCACCTGCACATTCAACCATTTTGAGAATGACGACACGGTGGAGTGGATTGCCCGCGAACTGGGGGCGGCGGTGATTCCGCTGGAAGATGAGGCGCCCGCCCTGCGCACCCGCTGCGGGCATGTGCTCCTGCCGGGCTTCGTCCCCGGAGAAGGGCAGTACGTGGCCGCGCTCCGGAAAGACGGATGCGCCTCCGACGCCCGCAGGGGGGATGTTTTCCGCCTTTTCAATGCCCGTCGGCCCGACACGGAAGCGACGGATGCACCCCGGGTGGAAGTGGACCGCAGCACCGCCCTTCACTACCTTCACGGCGACGCGGTGGTCCTGCCGCAGGATGCCCCGCCCGGCCCCGTCACCCTTTGTTTCGAGGGACAGCCGCTGGGGCCCGGGAAGAACCTCGGAAAACGCTGCAACAACCTCTATCCCAAGAACAAACGCATAAGAATGGATATCCGATGAAAAGACTCCTTCTGATTCTCTCCCTCCTGGCCATGCCCTTCCTGGCCTCCGCCCAGGAGGAATCGCAGGCCGACTTCCTGCGCCGTTACAACAACCTCGTCGAGCGGGTCGGCCCGGCCGGCCTGGGCGTAGAGACCCTCCTTGCCAAATGGGAGGCCGCCTATCCGGAGGACCCGCAGCAGATGCTGGCCCGTTTTTCCTTCACCTTCACCCGCTGCCGCACGTCCGAGGTACAGGACCTTCCCGACAGCCGCCACCTGGGGCAGCAGCCCATCCTCTCCATGACCGACTCGCTGGGCAAGCGGCACAATTATTTTGAAATCTACCATTACGACGACGCGCTCTTCGCAGAAGCCCTCACCGCCATCGAGAAAGCCATCCGGGCAAAGCCCTGGCGCCTGGATTACCGCATGGTCAAGACCGACGCCCTCCTGGCCTACGAGCAGGGCAGCCCGGAGATGACCGTGGCCGACCTGAAAGCCCTGGCCGACAAGCACTACAAGGAGCACCCCGTCTGGGAGTATGAAGGGATGGACGGCGTGACGGACGACCAGTTCAAAGCCTTCCTCCAGGACTACTGCGCCGCCATCTTCCGGCTGGGGACGGATGCGTCGGCCCTGGCGTTCAAGGACCTGTCGGAGTACCTTCTCGCCTACTCCAAGGACGACCCCGTGTTCCTGGACAACCTGGGCAGTTACTATCTGGTGAAGAAAGACTACAAGAATGCGCGGAAATACTTCGACCAGGTACTCCGCAAGCATCCTTCCGACATGACGGCCCTGAGGAACTGCATCCTGATGGCACGGACCGCCAAAGACCGCAAGATGGAGACCAAGTACCTCGCCCTGATGGCCCGGTACGGAGACACGGAGACCGAGCGGCAGAGCGCTCAGACCCGGCTGGACGCCTATAAGAAGAAATAGGTGAAACTTTTTATTCGCAGCGGACGTATTATATAAGTATCGAATAAGACGTGTAATGAAACTTTCGCAATTCAACTTCGAACTTCCCCAGGACCGGATTGCCCAGCAGCCCACCCGCTGGCGTGACGAGGCCCGCCTCATGGTCCTGCACAAAGACTCCGGTGAAATCGAGCACCGCCTCTTCAAGGATATCATCGACTACTTCGGCAAAGGAGACATCTTCGTCCTGAACGACACCAAGGTCTTCCCCGCCCGCCTGTACGGCAAGAAGGAGAAAACGGGGGCCGACATCATGGTCCTCCTCCTCAGGGAACTCAACCGCGAGCAGCGTCTGTGGGACGTCATCGTGGACCCCGCACGGAAAATCCGTATCGGCAACAAACTCTACTTCGGAGAGGACGAGTCGCTGGTGGCGGAAGTGATCGACAACACCACCTCCCGCGGCAGGACCCTGCGCTTCTTGTTCGACGGCAGTTACGAAGACTTCAAGGAGGCCCTCTTCGGCCTGGGTGAGCCCTACGTCCCGGAATGGGTGAAGGAAAAGACCACCCCCGAAGACGTGGAGAATTACCAGACCATCTTCGCCGCCCATGAAGGGGCCGTCAGCGCCCCGGCCGCCGGCCTGCACTTCAGCCGCGAGCTGTTCAACCGCATGATCCTCAAGGACATCGGCAAAACCTTCATTACCGTCCACATGGGCATCGGCCACTTCCGCACCGTGGATGTGGAGGACCTCTCCAAGCACCGGATGGACTCCGAGCGCCTGATCATCTCCGAGGAAGCCGCCGCCGCCATCAACAAGGCCAAGCGCGCCGGAAAGAAGGTCGTCGCCATCGGCGCCACGGTCATGCGCGGCCTGGAGACCTATGTCACCACCACCCACGAAGTGAACGCCTTCGACGGCTGGACCAACAAGTTCATCTTCCCGCCGTACCAGTACTCCGTGCCGGACGCCATCGTCTCCAACTTCCACCTCCCGCAGAGCACCATGCTCATGAGCGTGGCCGCTTTCGGCGGATACAAGGGTGTCATGGCCGCCTATGAGGAAGCCCTCAAGGAGGGCTACCGCTTCGGGCCTTACGGCGATGCGCTTATGATTGTGTAGGAAAAATCCTGCAAAACAAACAAAATACCCCCTGAAACAACACAAGTTATCAACAGCTTGTGTTGTTTTTTTGTGCGCTGCGCTATCTTTGGGGCATGAGCAACACTGACGAAACCCTTGCGCTGTGCGCGCTGAACAAGCTTTTCGGGTATACCCCGGCCAAAGTTTTGCCGCTGCTGGAAGACAGCGCCGGCGCCTGGTCCCTTTTTCAGAATCCCGACCTCGGCCTGGACAAGGCCAGCCTGGACTGGGCGGCCGGGGAGCTGGAACGTGTCCGGGCGGGCGGATTCCGCTTCATCGGCCTTACGGACGAGGACTATCCTGAACCCCTCCGCGCCTGCCCCGATCCGCCGCTGGGGCTGTACCTGAACGGAACGTCCTCTCCGGCCGAAATCTTCTCTCTCCGCCCCATGGTGGCCATCGTGGGAACACGCGACATTTCCCCTTATGGGAAAGACTGGTGCCAGCGCATCGTCCGCTGCCTGGCCGACGCCCCCGTCCAGCCCGTCATCGTAAGCGGCCTGGCCATAGGGGCCGACGGAATCGCGCACAGGGAAGCGCTGGAGGCAGGAATCGGCACAGTCGGAGTCATGGCGACCGGCATCGAGAGAGTCTATCCCTGGCAGCACGAGGCGCTGGCCGCCCGGATGGTCCGGACCCCCGGCTGCGCCATCCTCACCGACTACCCCCTGGGCACCGCTCCCGTCGCGCAGAATTTCATCCGCCGGAACCGCATCATCGCAGGCCTGGCACGGGGCATCATCGTGGTGGAATCCAAGTCCCGGGGCGGCTCCCTCATGACCGCCCGCTACGGTTGCGACTATGCCCGCGACGTCTACGCCCTCCCCGGCCGGGCCGACGACCTGCGCAGCGCCGGCTGCAACTCCCTCATCCGCGAGCAGATGGCCGAAATCATCACCACGCCCGAAGACCTGGCCGCCCGCCTGGGGCTCGGCGCCCCCGTCCGGGGATCCGGCGGCTCCTGGATCACCGGCCCCGAAGGCTACCGCAACGCCCTGGAAAAGCACTACGGAACCGGCGCCGGGCCGGGACCGGATGCCATCCGGCTGGGCATGGCCGTCTACCGGCAGCGGGGCATCGGCCCGGAAGAGCTCGCCGCCCAGCTCCGCCTCCCCTATCCCCACGTCCTCCAACTGATCAGCCTGATGGAAGCCGACGGATTCATCGTCACCGACCTCCTCCGCCGCTGCACCGCCCGCGAACGCCGGTAAGAAGATGGGGGGAACGGTCCGGAGGCCAGGCGGAAATGGTCTGCCGAAAGTGGGAATGGTCCGGACAAAAGATGGGAATGGTTTGATTTTGAGGGGCAGACCATTCCCATGGAAACAGCATTATGCGGCCCTCAAAGGCAGAAACAGCGGGAACGGTCCTGCCTTTAAAAACAGACCATTCCCAAAACCTTATGCAAAGAATCGTCACAAGAGTTCTTCCTGATGGAGTACAAAGAACGGTTTATCCGTTTCATGTCAGCCTGGAGGGATTGGAATCGGCCGTTCTCTGCCGAGACCATGAAGATTACAGTACGTTTGTCAAGCAAATTGCCATTTGTGCCTTGCGGAAAAACGTTCTGATCATTATCTATGCCGTGGTTTCCAATCATGCGCACATCGCCATTCTTTCCTGCAGTCAGAAAGAGGCCGACAACTATGCTCTGGAGGTAAAAAGAGTCTATGCTCAGTGGTTTCGACACAAGTATGCGGAAGAAGGCATTCTGAGAAGGACTGATACCAAAGCCATTTATTTGGACTCCGACTGGTATGTCCGCAATGCCCTGGCATACATCCCGCGCAACAGTATGGACAACGGTGTATCCGTAAACGAGTATTTGTGGTCCGGCTACAGGGCCATGTTCCGCCAAATCCCTGAACATGGCGAAAAAGCGGTAACACTGCTGACCAAAAGGGAAAAAGGAGCACTGATGCATACCGGCATCAATCTTTCTACAGTATCCTGGACGCTGGACCAAAACGGCGATCTGATTCCGGGATCCTTCTGCGACACAGCCTACCTGGAACAAGCCTTCAATCACGATCCGGCATTCTGGATGAAGACCATTGGAAGCCTGAATACGGCCGAAATGAAAGAGAAACTTGTGGATGCTCCACGTCATATGATTCCAGACTCCGACTTTTATTTGATTGTAGCCGATGTCGCCAACCGCTGGTTCGGCCTCCGAATTGCCGATCTTCCCTTGGAGAAAAAGCTACGCCTCCTCCCCTACCTCTGGCGAACACGGAAAACCACAGTAAACCAACTCGCCCGCGTGCTTCAACTGGAAAGGAATACTGTACAAAAGGGAATTCACCCCGGGAAAATTTCCGTCCCTGGAATCTTAGGTTCAGACAATACCGACTCTGGCCAGTAGGACAATCAATCCTGAGACAGGCGGGGAACAATCCGGGATTTTTTCCGTATCTTTGTGTCATGTTCGTGGACACGCATACGCATTTTTACGACGAATGGCTGCTTCCTGATGCGGAGGCGGCCGTTCAGCGTGCCCTGGAGGCCGGTGTCGGCAAAATGATCCAGGCCGATGTGGACAGCCGCGAGCGTCCCGCCATGTGGGAAATCGGGAACCGCCATCCCGGCGTGATTTACCAGATGCTGGGCCTGTATCCAGGTTCTGTCGCCGGAAACTGGCGCGAGGAGCTGGAGGAAGTGTTCCACATCGCAGAATGCCTGAATGACGGACCCCGGAGCATAGCGGCCCGGGAGGTCCCGGGGATTCGGCCCCAGGCCATCGTCGCCATCGGGGAAATCGGCCTGGACTACCACGAGGGAACGGAGTTTGCGGCCGAGCAGAAAGAGGTGCTGCGCCTGCAGCTGGAGCTGGCGGCAAAGCTGGATCTGCCGGTGAATTTCCACCTCCGGGATGCGTGGGAGGACTTTTTTTCCGTCCTGGCCGACGCTTCCCACCTGCATCTCCGCGGAAACCTGCACTGCTTTACCGGCAGCTATGAACTCTACGAGCGTGCCAACCGGTACGGGGATTTTTCCGTCGGCATCGGCGGTGTGATCACGTTCAAGAATTCCCACCTGGCACAGACAGTGGAGCGCATCCCCATGGAGAAAATCCTCCTGGAGACGGACGCCCCTTACCTGGCGCCGGTCCCCTATCGCGGAAAGCGCAACGAAAGCGCCTTCATCCCCCTGATCGCCCAAAGGCTTGCCGAAGCCAAAGGCCTCACCCTCCAAGAAGTTGAAACCCTGACCACCCATAACGCTGAAACACTGTTTTCCTTATGAAATCCTCCATTCTCATTATTTATACCGGCGGCACCATCGGCATGAAAGAGGATCCTGCCGAAGGGACGCTCAAGCCCTTCGACTTCAGCCAGATCCTGGAAGAGGTGCCGGAACTGGGGAAATTCGCCGTCAAGATTGACTCCTACACCTTCGACCCGCTCATCGACTCTTCGGACGTAGAGCCTTCACTGTGGGTGTCGCTGGCCACCCTGATCCGGGACCGCTACGAGGACTATGACGGATTTGTCATCCTGCACGGGACGGACACCATGGCCTACAGCGCCTCCACCCTCAGTTTCATGCTGGACGGCCTCTCGAAACCGGTCGTATTCACGGGAAGCCAGCTGCCGATCGGCGTTCCCCGCACCGACGGGAAGGAGAATCTGATCGGCGCGGTGGAGATTGCATCGGCCAAAGATGCCGACGGCCATCCCAGGGTGCCGGAAGTCTGCATTTTCTTCGACTCCAAGCTGCTGCGCGGCAACCGTTCCACCAAATACAGCGCGGAGGCGTTCAACGCCTTTGTCTCGCCCAACTGCCCCCCGCTCGCGGAAGCCGGCATCCAGATCCGCTACAACACGGACCTGATCCGGAAACCCGTGTACTGGGACGTCCAGCTCCGTGCCCAGACCCACCTGGACACCCGGGTATCCATCCTGAAAGTACACCCGGGCATGACGGCGCAGGTGATGCGTTCCGTACTGATCGAATCTCCGACAAGAGCCTGTATCATAGAGACTTACGGATCCGGAAACGCCATTTCCAAAGACTGGTTCCTCGACATTGTCCGGGAAGCCGACCGCAGCGGAAAAATCCTGCTGAACGTCACCCAGTGCAAGGCCGGGACGGTGAACATGGACTTGTACGCCACCGGCGCCACCCTCAAGCACTGCGGAGTCCTTTCAGGGGCCGACATTACCACCGAAGCAGCCCTTGGGAAACTGTTTTGCCTGATGGGCAGGAGTGACAACAACCAGTGGGTGAAAACCATGCTGGAAAAGGACCTTTGTGGAGAAATAAGCAAATAATCTTTGGCAAATCCAATTTTTATTCCTAAATTGCACGACCAAATAGTGGAATTTATTTACTAACAATTCAACTTATAACTAACAACACAAAAACGATTATGAAAAAGTTTTTCATGTTTTTGGCAGTCGCCGGTCTCGTGACCTTCACTGCAAACATCGCTTCTGCTCAGGACGAGGGCGCAGCTCCCGCCGCACAGGAACAGGTAGAAGAGGCTGAAGAAGCCGTAGACCTGTTCGCCGGTTCCGGTGAGGAAGTTCCCCTCCACCAGGCCCTCAAGACCAAATTCATCGAGGGTGGCGCAGGCTTCATGTCCCTGATCATCATCTGCCTGATCATCGGTATGGCTCTCGCTATCGAGCGTATCCTTTACCTGGCCTTCTCCAAGACCAACACCACCAAGCTCCTCGAAGACGTGGAAGCTGCTCTTGCTAAAGGCGGTATCGAAGAAGCCAAGAAAGTATGCCGTGAAACCCGTGGCCCCGTGGCCAGCATCTTCTATCAGGGTCTGCTCCGCGCCGACCAGGGTGTAGATGTCGTCGAAAAGACCATCGTCTCTTATGGCGGCGTTCAGATGAGCCTCATGGAGAACGGCCTCAGCTGGATTGGTCTGTTCATCTCCATCGCCCCGTCCCTCGGATTCCTTGGTACCGTTATCGGTATGATCCAGGCCTTCGACGCTATCCAGGCTGCCGGTGACATCTCCCCGAACGTTGTGGCTGGCGGTATGAAGGTGGCCCTCATCACCACTGTGGGCGGTCTCATCGTCGCTATGATTCTCCAGATCTTCTACAACTACATCATCGCCAAGATTGACGCCCTCAGCATTGACATGGAAGACTCTTCCATCCGCTTTGTGGACACCATGGTCAAATACAACAACAAGAAGTAAGTTAACCCCTTTAATTCCAGATCAAAATGGAAAACCAGAAATACGCTAAAATATTCAAGATCCTGCTGGTAGTACTGTTGATACTCAGCGTTGGCGTGCTGGTCTGGGGTTTCTTAACCGGATTTGAGGCCAACGACGGTGCAGCAACGAACGTACTCCTGTACTGGGCTTACATCGTCATCGGCATCGCCCTTGCGGCCGTGATCTGCGTCGGAATCTACATCCGCGCCACCACGGATCCCAAGAGCCTTGTGAAACTGGGCATCGTGGTCCTTGGCGTGGCCGTCCTGGCCGGCCTGGTATACCTGATTTCCCCTGGCAACCCTGCCGTGGGTTATTCCGGTGCCACCCTCCCTTCCGCTTCTGAACTCAAGCTGACCGACACCATTCTCAACCTCGCCTACATCGTGGGTGGCTGCGCCATTCTCTCGATTATCGTCGGCGAAGTCGTAATGGCTATCCGCAAAAAATAAAGATTACCATGGCAAGAAGAAAATTTGAAGCAATCGGTTCGACGGCTGACATCGCGTTCCTGCTGCTGTGCTACTTCCTCATGACAACGACCATGGGGGACCAGTCCGGCCTGCAGCGCCGCCTCCCTCCTATCCCGGACGAAAAACAAGCCCAGGACCAGAAGGTAAACCGTCGTAACATCATCATCGTCAGAATCAATTCTGCTGATAAGCTGTTTGCCGGTAGCGAAGCCATGGACATCTCCTTCTTGAAAGAAAAGATCAAAGAGTTCCTCACCAACCCCACCAACGACCCCAACCTCCCCGAAAAAGAGGCCAAGGAAATCGAAGGCAAGACCTACATGGTTTCCAAGGGTGTCATCTCCCTGCAGAACGACCGTGGTACCAGTTACCAGGCCTACATCGCAGTCCAGAATGAACTGGTGAAAGCCGTGAACGAACTCCGCGATGAGTTCTCCCGTGCCAACTTCGGCAAAAAGTTCTCCCGTCTTACGGAGGACGAACAGGAAATTGTGAAAAAGGCCGTTCCTCAGAACATTTCCGAGGCTGAGCCTAAAGATACCGGTAAAAAATAGGAGGTAATCACTATGTCAAAATTTGGAAGTTCCAGCAATAAGAAGGAAGTCCCGCAGGCATCGTCCAACTCCCTTTCCGATATCGTGTTCATGCTCCTGTTCTTCTTCATGGTGACCACGCAGATGCGTGAAACCGAGAATAAGGTAAAGGTAGTCATGCCCGAAGCCTCCGAAGTAGCAAAACTCGAGAGAAAAGACCTGAGCGCCAACATCAACATCGGCAGCCCTACCCTGCAGTATCAGGCCATGTACGGTACCGATGCTCGTATCCAGCTCAACGACTCTTTCAAGACCGTAGCCGACATCCGTGACTTCATCGCCGCCGAACGCGACGCTATGTCCGAGGCCGAGCGGTCCCTGATGACCGTCAACCTCCGCGTAGACCAAGATGTCCGCATGGGTATCGTCTCAGATGTAAAACAGGAGCTACGCCGCTGCTCCGCCCTGAAGATTATGTACGCCGCCCGTAAACCGGCCAAGGACTAATCCAAGACATCTGACTCCTCTTTGAAAATAAGGTTGGCTCACTCGGGCCAGCCTTATTTTTTATCCCCCGGAAAAAAGATTTCAACGAATCCGCCCCTTAATGGCGCCCACTGGCATTTTCACGGAACAAGCCATTTAAAGAGCTGGTTAATTAACTCATTTTCGACGTGTTATGTCGATAGTTTTATTTCACTTCAAGATTTAGTTTTTTAGAAAGCCGGCTGTATCTTTGTGAAATTTTAACCCGGAACTTTATGAAGAATGCCAAATGGAGTAAACCTCTCCTGAACAGCCCGCTGGTAAACGTCAGAAAACAACAAAGAGACTCCATATATTCAGAAACGAGATTGATTACCCTTCTCCTGACTGAATGGTATTTCCAGGAAGAAATGAAACTGAACGAAGCGATCCGCCGGAAACGGACACGGGAACTGACCCAGACTCTCTTGGGCGGGGAAGACGGATGGGGGCTGCTGCAGGCGAGGATCGAACATGACATGGACGGCATCCTGTCCCGCCTGAAAAAAGACTTTCCCCGTATGAGCACACGTGACATCCTGATCTTCTCCTATACCATGGCCGGCCTCAGCAACTCACTCATCTGCCACCTGACAGGCCTGTCCTGTAACAATGCCGTCAGCGTAGTCAAAAGCCGGATGCGCTTCCAGATCAAATCCAGCCGTTCTCCGTATAAATTCGAGTATCTGGCGATGTTGACTCCTAAAAGGTTGCCGATTCTGCAAAGAATTGCTATATTTGCATAATTTGTAGTAGCATCATTATGGAAACCCTGAAAAGAACCAAAATCAAGGCTCTGCTCGCCTCGGAGCCGGGCAAAGAGGTGCTGGCCAAAGGTTGGGTCCGCACAAAGAGAGGCAACAAACAAGTCAAATTCATTGCCCTGAACGACGGTTCTACCATTAACAATATCCAGATCGTAGCCAACGCCGAACTGTTCGACGAAGAACTCCTGAAGCGCATCACCACCGGAGCATCCCTCGCCGTCAAAGGAGAACTCGTCGCATCCATGGGCAGCGGCCAGGCCGTGGAAATCCAGGCCAAGGAAATCGAAGTCATCGGAGACTGCGACCCCATGCGCTTCCCGCTCCAGAAAAAAGACACTACCCTGGAATACCTCCGCAGCGTAGCCCACATGCGTCTCAGGACCAACACCTTCGGTGCCGTCCTCCGCATCCGCAACGCCATGGCTTTCGCCATCCACAAGTTCTTCAACGAAAAAGGCTTCGTATACCTGCACACCCCGCTCATCACCGAAAGTGATGCGGAAGGCGCCGGCGACATGTTCCAGGTTACCACCATGGATCTGAAGAACATTCCCCTGGACAAAAAAGGCAATGTGGACTTCAGCAAAGATTTCTTCGGCAAAAAGACTTCCCTCACCGTTTCCGGTCAGCTGGAAGGCGAACTGGGCGCCACCGCGGTAGGTGAAATCTACACCTTCGGCCCTACTTTCCGCGCCGAGAATTCCAACACCCCGCGCCACCTGGCCGAGTTCTGGATGATTGAACCCGAAATGGCCTTCTACGACCTCTCCGACAACATGGCCCTGGCCGAGGAATTCGTCAAATACCTGGTCCAGTACGCCCTGGACAACTGCATGGACGACCTCCGTTTCCTCAACGACAAATACGACGACGGACTCATCGAAAGAATGCGCAGTGTCCTTGGCATCGCCTTCCAGAAAGTCACCTACACCGAGGCCGTCGAAATCCTGGAAAAAGCCATTGAGGACGGTGTCCAGTTCGAATATCCCGTCCACTGGGGCACCGATTTCCAGAGCGAACACGAGCGCTACCTCGTAGAAAAGCACTTCCGCAAGCCCGTCATCCTCATCGACTTCCCCAAGGACATCAAGGCCTTCTACATGAAGCAGAACGACGATGGCCGCACCGTTCGCGGCATGGACGTCCTGTTCCCGAAGATCGGCGAAATCATCGGCGGCAGCGAGCGTGAAGCCTCGCTGGAAAAGCTGGAAGCCCGCATCGATGAACTGGGCATGTCCCGGAAGAACCTCGAGTGGTACATCGACACCCGCCGTTACGGTTCCGTCCCGCACAGCGGCTTCGGCCTGGGCTTCGAACGCCTCCTGCTGTTCGTTACCGGCATGGCCAACATCCGCGACGTCATCCCCTTCCCCAGGACACCTAAAAACGCCGAATTCTAAACCAAAAGAACTATGCTCGTCATTGGTATCGCCGGGGGCTCCGGCTCCGGAAAGACAACGGTGGTCAAGGCCATCGTCAACCAACTGCAGGGAAAAGTAGTGGTCATCCCCCAGGACTCCTACTACAAAGACTCCAGTCACGTCCCCGCCGAAGAAAGGAAGAACATCAACTTCGACCATCCCGACGCCATCGACTGGAAGCTCATGTGCCAGCAGATCCGGGAACTCAAGAGCGGAAAAACCATTGAGCAGCCCGTCTACTCATACATCACCTGCTCGCGTTCCACCACGGAGACCATCACCGTAGAGCCGGCCGACGTAATCATCGTGGAAGGCATCCTGATTTTCACCTGCAAGGAACTCCGCGACCAGATGAACATCAAAATCTTCGTAGATGCCGACGACGACGACCGCCTCATGCGCATCATCGTCCGTGACATCGCCGAACGCGGCCGCACCATCGAGACCGCCATCGAGCATTACTGCGACACGGTCAAGCCCATGCACCTGCAGTTTATCGAGCCGTCCAAACGCTATGCCGACGTCATCGTCCCCCAGGGCGGTCACAACAAGGTAGCCATCGACATTCTCACCACGACCGTAGAGCAGGCCCTGCACCAGAAAAAACGCCGCAGATGAGATTGACCCCGGACCAGAAAGCAGGCTTATACATCACCGTGAGTGTTCATCTCGCGGTGATTATCGTCTTGCTGGCGGTCCAGATCGGCTTTGAAGTGCAGCGGGAAAACAGCTTTGTGCTGGACTTCTCCCAGCAGGAGGAAATGGAGCGGCAGAAAGAAGAAGTTCAGCTGCAGAAAAGCGTCGCCGAGCAGCTAGACCAGCTTCTCGCAGCAGCCGGCGCACCTATCCGGAACATTGCGGTGGAGCGCTCCGCCCTCAAGGACGACCGCGGCACCAATGCCGACGAACTCTACAAAGAAGCGGAACGCCTGGCCAAAGAACTCCGCGACGGCCAGAACCAGCCCCAGGAAGACCCGGACGCCATTTCTCTGGACGAGCCCCGCAAACAGGAGCCTCCGAAACAGGAAGCCCGGCCCTATTCCGGTCCATCAGTCCTTTCATGGAGCCTGGACGGACGGAAAGCCTCCCACCTCCCCATCCCCGCATATCGCTGCTACGGGGCCGGTGAAGTCACAGTCATCATCACCGTCAACAACCGCGGTGACGTGGTGAACGCAAAGGTGGATGAAGGAAAATCCACCAATGACGGCTGTCTGAGGAGTTATGCAGTCTTTGCGGCACGAAAATCGAAGTTTTCTGCTTCGCCCAGTGCGCCCGCCCGGCAGATGGGCACCATTACTTACGCTTTTATCGCACAGTGACGTATGAAAAAATGGATTCTCACGATAGCGGTCCTGTTCGCCGGCCTGACAGCGCTGGCGCAGGGAACCATCAATACACGGAGTTACCGCCTCTCCGACTTTACCGACAAAGTGACCCAGGTGGTCCTCACCGGGAACGAAGTCCTCAGCGGCGCCCTTTCTCAGGAAGTGGTGGCGCAGTGGACGGCATCGGCCTTTGAATTCTGCACGCTGGAGCAGTTCGAGAAGCTGAAGACTGACGACCGGTATTACTTCCTCATGGCCGCAGAAAGCCGGTTCAAAGGGGAAGAAAACCCCGGCATCACCTTCCTCACCCTCGTGAAAGGCGGCCCGGAGGCCAGCGAAGGGATCGGCTCCATGTTCGAGGTGGTCTCCTTCCCGCTGATGGCGGCCATGGGCGGCAACGGCCGGGAACTCATCTTCCTCGGCGCCCTCGTGAAAGCCGTGCAGGAGTTTGCCCTGGCGGCCATGGAGTCGGAAAAAGTGGCCTACGGCGCAGAAGGCTGGATTAACCAGCGCTACGACCAGGAAGGCCGGATGATGCAGATTTTCATCCCCGAGGAAGACCTCTCCCCCGCCGTGAAGGAAAAAGACCTGGAGAAATACCTGGACGACGATTTCCACATCGTGGACACCGCCGAAGAGGCCGACCAGTACTACCTGGACGGCACCTACAACACCCTGGTCGGCTACACGGTGGCACCCGTCCTCCCGGAGAAGGCCTCCTACTGCTACAAGATGCTCTTCGAAGCGCACAGCGGCTCGCTGTACCGCATCAGCCGGCATAAGTATACCCCGAAGAAAGGGGTGGGATTCCTCCCCCAGGACCTTCGGCAACTCTCCCACAAACGATGACTACCGGCACTTCCCCGCAAGGACTCCGCTATGCGGTGCGCCGGAGCGGGCGCGCCGTGGCGTACTGCGCCCTCACCATCGGCTGCGGCACCCGTGACGAGGCCGGTTACCCCGGCGGCATCGCCCATTTCGTGGAGCATACGCTTTTCCGCGGCACCCGACGCAAAAGCGCAGCCGTCATCAGCGGCTACCTGGACCGTCTGGGCGGCGAACTGAACGCCTACACCACCAAGGAAGAGATTGTCCTGCATGCCACCGTCCTCAAGGAAGACTGGAAAAAAGCCGCCGCTCTCCTGTTTGAACTGGCCACCGAAGCCACCTTCCCCGACCATGAAATCGAGACCGAGCGCGGCGTCGTCCTGGACGAGATCATCTCCTACAAAGACAATCCTGCCGAAGACGTGTACGACCGCTTCGAAAGCCTCCTTTTTCAGGGGTCGCCCCTGGGAGGCGCCATCCTGGGCACCCAGGCCAGCGTAAAGAAAATCACCCCCGACATGCTCCGCCGTTTCGTCCGGGAGAAGTTCATCCCGGAAAAAATGGTCTTCACCGTCGTCGCCGACCAGGACGAATCCCTCCTCTGCCGGCAAGTCCTCAAACTCATCGACCATGCCTTTCCACAAAGTAATCGATAAACGGCACCATGAGGTGAACGCCGTCATCGGCGGCCGTGCCCCGTCCCTGTACGAGATGCCGGAGCGGCTGGTGGCGGCCATGCTGGTGAACATCCTGGGCGGTCCGGCCTCCAATTCGCTGCTGAACAAAGAATTGAGGGAGAAACATGGTTGGGTATACGGCATCGAGTGTTCCTATACCCAGTATGCCGACACCGGCATTGTCGCCATTACCTTCGGCTGCGACAAGCCCAACCTCCCGGCCTGCCAGGAGACGATCGACAAGATTCTGACGCGCCTGAGGGAAGTTCCCCTCACGCAGGCCCAGCTGAAATCCTACCGGAAACAGCTCCTGGGCCAGCTGGCCATCGGGGCCGAATCCGGCGAAGCCCAGTGCCTGTCCATGGGGAAAAGCATGCTCTCATGGGGCCGGATCATGTCTCCGGACGAAACCCGGACTGCCCTGGAAGCCATCACGCCCGAAGACATCCGGGCTATGGCCGGGCGCCTGTTCAGCCCCGACAACCTGAATTCGCTGATTTATCTGTAAACGCTAGTTCGCGACCTCGCAGAGGAATTTGATCCGCACCAGGCGGATTTCCTTTTCCTCGTAGTCTCCTTCTAGTGCCTTGATGGCATCCGGGAGGGAGTCGGAAGTGGCGTCATGCAAGAACCAGTCGTAGATTTCGGTCACGACGTCCGGATCCAGTTCTTCCTCGATATAATAGTTCAGATTGATGCGCGTGCCGGTGGATACGATGGCCTCGATTTCCGTCATCAGGGCATCCATGTCCAGCCCGCGGGCCTGGGCGATGTCTTCCAGGGAGAGCTTGCGGTCGATGGCCTGGATGATGGCCACCTTGTTGCCGGATTTGGTGGCGACGGACTTGACGACAAAGTCGTCCGGACGTTCGATCTCGTTTTCTTCCACGTATTTCGCAATCAGGTCCACGAAGGGCTGGCCGAACTTCCTGGCCTTTCCTTCCCCGACCCCCTGGCACTTTTCGGAAAGTTCCTTGAGCGAAAGCGGATATACGATGGTCATGTCTTCCAGGGCCGGGTCGGAAAAGACGATCCAGGGCTGGAGCCGGAGCTTGCGGGCCAGGTCTTTCCGGAGGTCCTTGAGCATGGCGAGCAGGACCGGGTCTCCACCGCCTCCGCCATGGACGGCGGAAGGGAGGTCGTCGTCCTCGTCGTCTTCCCCTTCGGAGAAGGTGCGGTCCTCCACCAGCATCACCTCATGGGGGTTCAGATAGAACTCCAGTCCTTCGTCGGTGGCGTAGATGAGGCCGTAATTCTCGATATCCTTGTCCAGGTAGTGCAGGATGAGCCCCTGGTGGATGACAGTGGCCCAGAAGCGCTGGTCGTGGTCTCTTCCGGCGCCGAACAGCGGCAGCTCATCGTGCCTGTAGGACTTGATCATGGCGTTGGAGACCCCGGACAGGATGGCCGACAGGTGCTCCAGCTTGAAATGTTCCGGAAGGGATTCGATGAGCTCGATCACCAGGGACAGCTCCTCCTGGCCGTTGAAGCGGGCTTTGGGATGGAGGCAGTTGTCGCAGCAGCCGCAGTTGTCCTGGGGATAATCCTCGCCGAAGTAGTTCAGAAGCAGTTTCCGGCGGCATTGGCTGGATTCGGCATAGGCGACCGTTTCCCGGAGCAGCTGTTTGCCGATTTCCTGTTCCGCGACGGGTTTGCCCTGCATGAACTTCTCCAGTTTCTGGATGTCCTTGTAGCTGTAATAGGTGATGCAGCGGCCTTCCTGCCCGTCGCGGCCGGCGCGGCCCGTTTCCTGATAATAGCCCTCGATGCTCTTGGGAATGTCGTAGTGGATGACAAAGCGGACGTCCGGCTTGTCGATTCCCATTCCGAAAGCGATGGTGGCCACGATGACGTCGATCTCCTCCATCAGGAACTTGTCCTGGTTCTCGGCCCGAGTTTTGGCGTCCAGGCCGGCGTGGTACGGAAGGGCCTTGATGCCGTTGATGGAAAGCATTTGGGCCATTTCCTCCACCTTTTTGCGGCTGAGGCAGTAGATGATGCCGCTCTTGCCGGGGTTCTGGCGGATGAAGCGAATGATGTCCTTCTCCGGCTCCACTTTGTCCCGCACTTCGTAATAGAGATTGGGCCGGTTGAAGGAGGACTTGAACACTCGGGCATCCTGGATGCGGAGATTCTTGAGGATGTCGCTCTGCACTTTCAGGGTGGCGGTAGCCGTCAGGGCGATGACGGGAGCCGGCTGGATCTGGTCGATGATGGAGCGGATTTTCCGGTATTCGGGACGGAAGTCATGGCCCCATTCGGAGATGCAGTGGGCCTCGTCCACAGCGTAGAAGGAGATTTTGATTTCCTTCAGCAGGGCGATGTTCTCTTCTTTGGTGAGGGACTCGGGGGCGACGTACAGCAGTTTGGTGACGCCGCGGAGCAGGTCCTCCTGGACTTCCTGGATCTGGATGCGGGAGAGGGAGGAATTCAGGAAATGGGCGATGCCGTCGTCGCCGGATTCGAAGCCGCGGATGGCGTCCACCTGGTTTTTCATGAGGGCGATCAGGGGAGAAATCACGATGGCGGTCCCTTCCATGATGAGCGCCGGGAGCTGGTAACACAGTGACTTACCTCCGCCTGTCGGCATGAGCACAAAAGCGTTGTTGCCGTCAATCAGATGACGGATGATGCGCTCCTGGTCGCCTTTGAAGGCATCGTAACCGAAAAAGGTTTTCAGTTTGGCCGATAGGATGGAGTCATTCACCATAACAGTCCTAAGTTCTTAAGTCTGCGTGAATATACAAAATATACCCGTGAAAAACAAATCTTTTACAGGCAGCGGGCTGCTTTTTTGCTCTTATGCTGTTTTTTTAGGCATTCTCGGAAATAATATGTATCTTTGCAGATTGAGAAAATACTTAAACATTTAATTATATGAAACTTGTAAAAATCTTCGCCATCGCTTCCGCCGCTGTGCTGGTGATGGCCTGCAACTCCCCCAAAGTGGAGGGTTCCAAGGAAGTACGTGACCTGCTCCCCACCAAGGGTCAGGTAGACTCCACCTCCTATCTTCTCGGTGTCAACTTCGGCCTCGTCATGACCCAGAACGGTTTCGGCGAGCTGAACATGGCCCAGGTCCGCAAAGGCATGAACGACGCCCTGAACGCCAAGGAAGGCCAGCCCATGGACTCCGTCTTCGTGAAGCAGTTCAAGATCGACCCTTCCGAGATGAACATGATCATCAACAACTTCCTCCAGAAGCGCACCGCTTACGAAGGCGCCCTGAACATTGAGAAAGGCGACGCTTTCCGCAAAGACTTCTATGTGAAGAACAACGCCGACTCCACCGCCTCCGGTATCGTCTACCTCATCCAGGATTCCGGCAGCGACGTCCGCGCCCTGTCCGACCGCGACACCGTGAAGGTCAACTACCGCGGCACCCTCATCAACGGTAAGGAATTCGACAAGAACGAAGGCATCTCCTTCCCGCTGAACCGCGTCATCAAAGGCTGGACCGAAGGCATGAAGCTGGTCGGCGAAGGTGGCAAGATCACCCTCGTCATCCCCGCCAACCTCGCTTACGGCGAGCGTGGTCCCCGTGAGATCGGTGCCAACTCCACCCTGGTCTTCGACGTCGACCTCCTGGAAGTTCACCCGTTCGTAGAGAAAGAGGAGAAATAAATCCATGGCACTCGAACTGGAAGGCACGCTCCGCCAGAAACTGGCTCTGCAGCAAGGCACATCGGCCCGGGGCCCCTGGGCCAAGCAAGAGTTCATCCTGGAATTCCCGGACGGCAATTTCACCGCCCAGGCTTGCTTCACCGCATGGGGGCAGGAAAAAGTGGCCGAACTGGACAAGTACCAGGCAGGCGACCGCATCAAGGTATCGTTCAACCTCAAGAGCCGTGAATACAACGGCCGCTGGTACAACGACCTTCAGATCTGGCGCATCGCCCCGGCCGGCCAGACCGCTGCCGCCCCGGCTCCTGCAGCAGCTCCGTCATTCCAGGCTCCGGCCGGCGCTCCCGAAGCATTCGCCGCCCCGGCCCCTACTCTGGAGGACCTGCCCGCCGATTCCGGCGACCCCGACGACCTTCCGTTCTAAAAATTGTGCACTGCATGAAAAAACCTTCGGTGAAAGCCGGAGGTTTTTTGTATATTTGCAGACTATGACAAATTTTGGATATAATAACCGCTGGATCCGCCTGGTAAAGGACCTTGTCTTTGCCTGCGTCTCCATTTGGATTATGCTGCGTTTTGGCATCCTGGGAGCCATTCTGGGCGCCCTTGCCGCCTATTGGTACGGCCGTGACGCCTATTTCCAGGCCAAGGCCCTCTGGCAGGAAAAGACCTATCGGCCCGCCGCGCCCAAAGAGCCGGAAAGCAACGACGCGAAAATCCAGGTGACAGACCTCTCTTCCGCCAAGGAAGTGAATTTTGAAAAGGAAAAGGAAGCCGAATGATTCCCAAGGAGACAGTAGACCAGATTCTGGACACCGCCCGCATCGAAGAGGTGATCGGTGATTTCGTGACGCTCAAGCGCCGCGGGTCCAGCTATGTCGCCTGCTGTCCCTTCCACAACGAGAAGACTCCTTCCTTCCACGTCACGCCGTCCAAGGGGATCTACAAGTGCTTCGGCTGCGGAAAAGCCGGCAGCGCCGTAGGCTTTGTGATGGAGTACGAACACATGACCTACCCGGAAGCACTCCGCTACCTGGCCAGGAAATACAACATCGAAATCCAGGAAGAGGAAGAAACGGCCGAACAGATCGCCGCCCGCCAGCGCACCGAAAGCCTGATGGCCGTCAGCGAATTCGCCCGAAAATTCTTCTGCGACCAGCTCCAGACCCAGGAAGGCCATGCCGTGGCGCACAACTACTACCGCACCCGCGGCATCCTGGACAGCACCCTGGAGAAATGGAGCCTGGGATGGGCACCTTCCGGAAAAACCGCCCTCGTGGACGCGGCCCGTGCAGCCGGTTACAAGGACGAATATCTTGTCGCCGCCGGCCTGGCCGTCCAGCAGGACAACGGCTCACTCGCGGACAAATTCCGCGAACGGGTCATGTTCCCCATCCACTCCGTGAGCGGGCGTGTCATCGCGTTCAGCGGCCGCACCCTCCGGAGCGACAACCCCGCCAAATACGTCAACTCGCCGGAAACGGAAATCTACATCAAGAGCCGGAACCTGCTGGGCATCTATTTCGCCAAGAGTGAAATTGCCAAACAGGACCGCTGCATCCTGGTGGAAGGCAATGTCGACGTAGTGATGATGCACCAGGTCGGAATCACCAATGTGGTGGCCTCCTGCGGCACGTCCCTCACCGAAGAGCAGATCCGCCTGATCAAGCGCTTCACCGAGAACATCACCATCATGTACGACGGCGACAGCGCCGGCCTCCACGCCGCCATCCGCGCCATCGGCCTGATCCTGAAAGAAGGAATGAATCCGAAGGTGGTCTTTCTCCCCGACGGCGACGACCCCGACTCCTTCTCGCGCAAGCACACCCTGGAAGAGATCCAGGCGTTCATCGCAGAGCACGAGCAGGACGGCATCACCTTCAAGACGGACCTCCTCCTGTCCCAGGCCGGCGACGACCCCCTGAAAAAGGCCAACCTGATCAACGAAATCGCCGACACCGTGGCCGATATTCCCGACGCCATCAAGCGCCAGGTGTATGTGGACACCGTCGCCCGCCGCTTCGACATCGACGCCGACATCATCCAGGACCGCGTGCGCAAGACCCGAGAGGCAAACCACCGCGCGGCGGATTCCCGGCGTCCCTCAGAGCGCACGGCCGTGCCCGGCGGCATGCCGGAAAACAACGCCGCCCAGGACGGAAAGACCGCGGAGTATTCCAGGGAGGAGAGCCCCCTCAAAAAGATCGACCGCATCCTCATGCCTTCGGAAAAGGAGCTGCTGGGCTTCATCCTCCGCTTCGGACGCACCCCCCTCCAGTTCGAGTCCGACAGCGAGTTCTATGACCCGGACGGCGCCCAGAGCGTCGCGGAATTCATCGACGCCGCCCTCCAGGCCGACGACCTGCACTTCGCGAACGAAGACCTCCAGGCCACATACGACGCTTATTTCGCTCTTTACGACCAGGGGCAGGAACAGGACACCATCGTCCTGAACCTCCTCAACGGAGAAGACCGCAGCGTGGCTTCCGTCACGGCCAACCTCTCCACCGAAAAATACGAACTTTCCGTCCACAATTTCACCGATGCGCTCACCACCACCGACTCCTGGCTCGTGAAATACGTCCCGAGGGCCATCCTGGTGTACCATGACAAACGCATCACCGCCCAGCAGGAACAGATCCGCCGCCGCCTTCAGGAGGCATCGCCGGAGGAAATCCTGGAACTGATGAAACAGCTGGGAAAACTCAACGAATTCAAGAAGACCATCAATATCAAACTAGGGAGACTCACCAAATGACTCACAAAAGAACCCTCGTGACCTGTGCGCTTCCGTACGCCAACGGTCCTGTCCATATCGGCCATCTGGCCGGCGCCTATATTCCCGGTGACATCTTTGTCCGCTATCTGAGGATGCGGGGAGAGGACGTCCTGTTTATCTGCGGATCAGACGAGCACGGCGTGCCCATCACCATCAAGGCACGGGAAAGAGGGGTCAGTCCCCAGGACATCGTGGACCAGTACCACCAGGTGATGAAAGACGCCTTCTCGGGCCTCGGAATCAATTTTGACATTTATTCCCGCACGTCATCGGCCGTCCATGCGGAGCATGCCGCCGCATTCTTCCGCAAGCTCTATGACCAGGACAACTTCATCACCCAGGAAAGCGAGCAGCTCTACGACGATCAGGCCAAGATGTTCCTCACGGACCGCCTCATCGAAGGGACCTGCCCCAAGTGCAGAAACCCGCATGCCTACGGCGACCAGTGCGAGAAATGCGGCTCCACCCTGTCTCCCGATGAACTGCTGGACCCCAAATCCAAGCTCAGCGGCAGCACCCCGGTCAAGAAAAAGACCAAGCACTGGTATCTTCCGCTGAACCAGTACGAGCCCTGGCTCCGCGACTGGATCCTGGAGCAGCACAAAGAGTGGAAAACCAACGTCTACGGCCAGTGCAAGAGCTGGCTGGACGGCGGCCTGCAGCCCCGCGCCGTCACGCGCGACCTGGACTGGGGCGTACCCGTCCCCGTAGACGGCGCTGAAGGGAAAGTCCTCTACGTCTGGTTCGACGCGCCCATCGGCTATATCTCCAACACCAAGGAACTCCTGCCGCAGAGCTGGGAGAAATGGTGGAAAGACCCCGACACCCGGCTGGTCCACTTTATCGGCAAAGACAATATCGTGTTCCACTGCATCGTGTTCCCGTCCATGCTCAAGGCTCACGGCCAGTACATTCTGCCGGACAATGTCCCCGCCAACGAATTCCTGAACCTGGAAGGCGACAAGATCTCCACCTCCCGCAACTGGGCCGTCTGGGTGCACGAATACGAAGAGCAGTTCCCCGGCCAGGAGGATGTGCTCCGTTACGTCCTTACCGCCAATGCTCCGGAAACCAAGGACAACGACTTCACCTGGAAAGACTTCCAGAGCAGAAACAACTCGGAACTGGTGGCCATCTTCGGCAACTTCGTCAACCGCGCCGTGGTGCTCACGCACAAGTATTTCGGCGGAGCGGTCCCGGCCAGCCTGAAACCGGAGCCGATCGACGCTGAAACGCTTGCCGCCATCAAGCCCTGCCGGGAAGCCCTGGAGAAATACATCGAAACCTATCACTTCCGCGAGGCGCTCAAAGAGGCCATGAACATGGCCCGTATCGGCAACAAATACATCTCCGACATGGAGCCCTGGAAAACCGCCAAGACCGACATGGACCGCACGGCCTCCATCCTGAACACCTGCCTCCAGATCTGTGCCGACCTGGCCATCGCCTTCGAGCCCTTCACCCCGTTCAGCGCCCAGAAGCTCCGCGACATCCTCCGCGTCGGAATCGACGCCGGCTCCGACCATCGCGCCGGAGAAGGCACCCCTACCGTGAACTTCTACCGCGAAGGGGAAGGCCGGGCCCTGCATACCGGCATCGCTCCTTCTCAGGACATTGTCTTGAACTGGGAGATGCTGGGGTCGGCCCAACTCCTGCCGGCCGGACATCAGCTGGGAGAAGCCGTCCTGCTGTTCCAGAAGATCGAAGATGCTGTCGTGGATGCCCAGATTGCCCGCCTCGAGGCCATCAAAGCCCAGCGGGAAGCCGCCGAAGCCGCCCGCGCCGCCGCCGAAGCCGCAAAGAAAGTGGAGCCCCAGAAGGCCGAAGTCACCTTCGACCAGTTCGACGCCATGGACATCCGCACCGCCACCGTCCTCGCCGCCGAACGCGTCCCCAAGACCGACAAGCTCCTGAAACTCACCATCGACACCGGCTTGGACCAGCGCACCATCGTTTCCGGCATTGCTCAATACTATGCTCCGGAAGACATGATCGGCAAGCAGATCTGCATTCTCGCCAACCTGGCTCCGCGCGTCATCCGCGGCATCGAATCCCGCGGCATGATCCTCATGGCCAAGCAAGGCGACGGTAAAATGCGTTTCATCACCCCCCAGGAAGCCGTCGTCAACGGCGCCGTCATCGGCTAGCCCCGCCTCGGCCGGCGGTTCAGCCCTGTGACACTGCCCTTCTATGCTGCTACACGGTAACACAGCGTTGCCGTGCTCCCCTGCAGCTGGCACACTGCTTCCCGCAGTATCTCCTTTCTGTGCTGCCTCACTGCTTCCCGCAGTATTGCCTTGAGCTTGGGCCAGGCTATGGCACAAGCTGCAAATAACTGATTTAGAGATTATTACAAAAATAAGTCTAGCCCGGACCCCTGTTTTTTCTGGGGTCCGGGCTAAATGTGTTTTTACAAGCAATTGATTCTTAACTACTTGGCGCTTGTGCCATAGCCTGGCTCAAGCTCGTAAGGCTGCCACGAAAGGCAACCACAAAATTCGGAGGGTTGCCATGAAAGGCAATTACTTGGTCAAGTTGATGAACGGAAGGGCGTTGGATCCGTTGTAGGTGGGCAGCTTCCCGTCCCACTTTTCGATAGCGTACTGCTGGACCAGCAGCGAATTCAGTGAAGCGGCGACCACACGGTTGTAGTAAGCCTCACCGTCGCCCTGAATGCGCTGGGCTTCGGCTTCACCTTTGGCTTTGGCAATGGCAATCTTGGCTTCGGCCTCGGCCTCTTTTACTTTGTTTTCCGCTTTCAGTGCATTCTGGACAGCTTCGTTCTTGGCATTGATGGCGGCGGTAAGCGATGCCGGCGGATCAATCTTGGTGGTGAACTCCCGGACGATAAAGCCTTCCTGGTTCATGGATTCGTCCAGACGTGCGCGCACTTCATTCTCGAATTTGGCTCGGTTGGCCATGAGTTCGTCGGAGGTGTAGTTGTTGGCGCAGGTGCGATACGCTTCGAAAATACAGGTATTGATGTAGCCCATTTCCAGCTCCCGGACGGGTTTGCGGTACTTGACAAAAATGTCAACGGCCTTGGACTCGTCAATCTGATATGCCAGCGTGGGGGTCATGGAGAAGATGGCCGCATCTTTGGGGTTGACGGTAAACGGCTCGTAGGTGACGCGCTGGATGAAGGTGGGATACTCGAAAATGCTTTCAGTAATGGGGTTGTACCATACCCATCCCCGGCAAGTGCCTTCCACGCCGCCTTTCAGGGAGGCATTGGAACTCCATTTCTTGAATTTAATGCCGACGGAGGCCGAGTCGATGGTCGTGCAGCAGGAAGACAGAACCAGAATGGTGATGACGGTGACAGACAATGCAATCCAGGTGGATTTGGCTAATGCTCGTGATTTCATAATTAATTTTTTTCAAATATAAGAAATATCTGATAAAAAACATCACAGAAGCTGATCCAGAATGTCATTGGAAAGACTCAGAAGTCGCCGGAGCTGCGATTTTCCCGCACCAAACCGCCGGACAAGCGTCCGGGCAAGAAGGAAAAGGGATCTCCTGTCCAGCTGGTGAAGGGAGCTGACATGATACTCATTCTGGCAAATGACCCGGATTTTTTCCTGCAACTGGAAATCTGAGAATCGGACATTTTCCGCGAATCCATGCGACAGCCTTACAGCCGATTCCAGATCGTATACCCGCAGCTTGTCAAACAGGGCCAGACTGTCCCCCAGCGCTTTTTCCACATAGGGATAATCCACGAAGCAGCGGTTCATTATACATCCGTCAATCTGCTCCCACTGTCCGGGAACAGGCCGATGGCTCTTTAAAAGCTTCCGCAGTTGCGGCTGCGACATTGTCGACAGCGCGGTGCCGCGAATCCGGTCGCGCCATGGATTGAAATAGACATCGGCAGAACTCCACCGGTAAGAATAGGGAGATCCCAGCCGGGCCTTGTAAGCATTCCGCAGAATGTAAGCAAGCTCGTTCACAAACATTTGCCGGTCCGTAACGGCACTGACATTGAAGGCGCTCTCATGGAGGACTCCGCTCAACTGGTATTCCTTGCTGAGCATCCGCCGTAACCGTCTGATTATAAAGTAGTAGAATTCACAGCAGGCCAAATAGATTCCCTTCAGCAGCAAATGCAGATGATTACTCATCAGTACATACCCCAGCAACTGTACCGGAGTTACAGTAGTCGCCAGTGCCAGAGAATTGACGCCATAGATGTAATCCTCCTCTTTCCGGAAGATTCGTCCTTCCGGCAGATGGCTCATCGTGAATTGATAGATTCCGCTTTTTCCTTCAAAAAGATCGTCAAATGCGTTCATGTTTTTTTCCGGAAGTTAGCACCTTTCCCCGTTCTGTGAAAGGCGTGAAACTTTTTATTATAAAAAACGCCCATACAACCCACTTCAACGGCCTTTCATGAAAGAAGAAAGTGAATTCGAGCTTGAGCCAGGATATTGTGAAAGAAGAGAGGTGGTTCGAGCTTGAGCCAGGCTATGGCACAAGCGATAAATGGCTAAGAATTAATTACTTATAAAAACACATCTAGCCAGGACCCAGGTTTTTTCGGAGGGTCGGGCTAGGTACGTTTTTGCAACAACCTTTAAATCAGTTATTTACAGCTTGTGCCATAGCCTGGCCCAAGCTCGGCGCGGGAGGGTGGGGAGGGAAGGTGGGTGGAGTGGAGAGGTGGGTGGAGTGGAGAGGTGGGTGGAGTGGAGAGGTGGGCGGAGTGGAAGGAAAGGAAAGGAAGGTGGGAAACCTAGGCGGGAAACCTAGGCGGGAAACCTAGGCGGGAAACCTAGGCGGAGATCCAGTGGATGGAGGGGTCGCGGCGCCACCAGGTGAGCTGGCGCTTGGCGTAGTGGCGGGTGCTGGCCTGGATGTGGCGGATGGTGGTTTCAAAGTCCCACTGGCCGTCGAAGTAATCGAACATTTCCCGGTAACCGACCGTCTGCAGGGCGGGCAGGTTGCGGTATGGGAGCATGGAGCGGGCCTCGGCCTCCAGGCCGTCGGAGACCATCTGGAGGACGCGGGCGTTGATGCGGTCGTAAAGCTGCTCCCGGGGCCTTTCCAGGCCGATTTTCACAATCTCGAAATCCCGCTCCTTGAAACGCCTGGTCTTGAACGAAGAGAACGGCTGTCCGGTGTACATGCTGACTTCCAGCGCCCGGATCACGCGCTGGCCGTTGGAAAGGTCCAGTTCCTCGTAGGAAACCGGGTCGAGCTCCCTGAGCTGGGAAGCCAGGGATTCAACACCCTCTTCGCGGAGGCATTCCATCAGGTGCTGGCGGAGTTGGATGGGCACTTCGGGGAAGTCGTCCAGGCCGTAGCAGAATGCGTCGATGTACATCATGGAACCGCCGCACATCACCAGGGTCTCGTGCCCTTCTGCAAAAAGGCGGTTCACGAGGTCTACGGCCTCGGCCTCGTAGATGCCTGCCGTGTAGTTGCGGGTGATGGGGATGCTGCGGATGAAATAGTGCCGGACGGCGGCGAGTTCCTCATCTGAAGGACAGGCCGTGCCGATTCTCAGTTCCCGGTAAACCTGACGGGAATCACAGGAGATGACCGGAGAGCCGACCTCCAAAGCGCGGCGGATGGCGTAGCCGGTTTTGCCGACGGCAGTGGGACCCAGTATGATCTCTACACGCCGGGGCATGGTCACTGCTCGCTTTCGTCGAAAATTTCTTTGCCGTCTTCGTCTTCTTCTTCCTCCTCGTCGTCGAGGTCTTCGAGGTCCAGGTCGTCGTCGTCTTCGTCGTCCTCGCCGGGAAGGCGGCGCTGTTTGTCGGGAAGGTCCTCAAAGGCTACGTAGCCGTTTTCGAACTCGATGGGGTTAGGGCCTTTGACTTCTGCCAGGTACGGGAAGTCAGGAGAAACGCGGGAACCTTCCACTTCTCCTTCTACGGCGATGTTGACGCTCTTGCGGTTGGTGACGTCATAAAAATAGACAAAGTCCGTTGCGCCGGCCTTTACGACTTTTTCCAGAGGGGTCTGGTCTACTGTGCCCCAGCCCAGGTCGAAGAGGCCATATCGGCCTACGACGGCGCCGGTAATGTCCAGGGCTTTGAACATGATGAGCTGATCCTGAGGAAATTCCAAGTCGGAACGGATTTGCTTATGAAGGGTGTACAGCGTGGTGGCGCCATGCACGTGATATACTCTGAAAAAACCTTTGATGCCCGAAAGGGTCACCCTTAATTTAAAAACCATAGTTCGTTTTTACGTTAGCCGTATCAAATATACGGCTTTTTTCCGGTTCCCTTGCAAAAAAAAGCAAAAATCATTACTTTCGTGGGAGATGGAACCTTTTGACGAATATACATCCATTGCAGCGCCCTCGGAGGGCCTTTTCAAGGACAACGGATCCCGCTTCATCGCCCTCGCCTACCCCGTCGAGACGCAGGAGCAGGTGAAAGAGATCGTGTCGGCCCTGAAAAAGGAATATCACGACGCGCGGCACCACTGCTATGCCTACCGCATTGGCTACAAAGGAGATTTATTCCGTTCCAACGACGACGGCGAACCTTCCGGCAGCGCCGGCCGCCCCATCCTGGGCCAGATCGATTCCCTGGGGCTGAGCGACGTGCTGGTGGTGGTCGTGCGCTATTTCGGCGGCATCAAGCTGGGGATCCCCGGCCTCATCCGCGCCTACAAGAGTTCCACCTCCGACGCCCTCGCCCACGCCACCCCCATCCGGAAACTGGCCACGGAGCGGCTGTGCATCCGTTTCGACTATCTCTCCATGAATGCCGTCATGAAAGTGCTCAAGGAAATGGGGCTGCAGCCGTCGGCCCAGGACTTCGGGGAGACTTGTTCGCTCCAGGTCAGCGTACGGCTGACACAGGCCCCGGATTTTAAGAAAAGAATGAGCGGAATCGCAAAAATAGAAGAATTGTAGGTTTTCTCGATTATAATCCGTAACTTCGTACAACTAAATTAACCACATATTATTATGTCCAAAAAAGTTCACGTTTTTAATGCAGGCCCCTGCCTTCTCCCGCAGGTCGCCATTGACCACGCCATCGAGGCTTTGAAAGATTTCAGCGGCACCGGTATCAGCGTCCTGAGCATCTCCCACCGCACCAAGGAATGGGATGCCGTCATGGATGAATGCCGCGCTCTCTGGCGTGAACTCCTCCATATTCCCGACACCCATGAAGTTGTCTTCCTCGGCGGCGGCGCCTCCCTCCAATTCCTGTATGTAGCCATGAACTACCTGGAGAAAAAGGCCGCCTACCTGGACACCGGCGTATGGGCGCACAAAGCCTTGAAAGAGGCCCAAGGTATCGGCGACGCCTACGCCATCGCCTGCTCCAAAGACAAGAATTACACCTATATCCCCAAGGGATTCGACATTCCCGCAGACCTGGACTACCTGCACATCACCACCAACAATACCATCTACGGAACGGAAATCCATGAGGACATCGACTGCCCCTGCCCGCTGATCGCCGACATGTCCTCCGACATCATGTCCCGTCCCGTGGACGTTTCGAAGTACGACCTCATCTACGGCGGCGCCCAGAAGAACGTGGGCCCGGCCGGCGTCATCTTCGCCATCATCCGCAAGGACTCCCTCGGCCGCGTGAGCCGGTACATCCCCACCATGCTGGATTACCGCACCCACATCGACAAGCTCTCCATGTTCAACACCCCGCCCGTGTTCGCCATCTTCGTGATGAACGAGACCCTCAAGTGGCTCAAGAGCATCGGCGGCGTAGAAGCCATGTATGAGATCAACAAGAAGAAGGCTGCCCTCCTGTACGACGAGATCGACCGCAACTCCATGTTCGTCGGCACCGCCGTCAAGGAAGACCGTTCCCTGATGAATGTCTGCTTCGTGATGGCCCCCGGCAAGGAAGACCTCCAGGACGAGTTCTTCGCCTTCGCCAAGGAGCGCGGCATGGTAGGCATCAAGGGCCACCGCAGCGTCGGCGGCTTCCGCGCCTCCCTGTACAACGCCTGCACCGTCGAAGATGTCCAGGCCCTCGTAGACTGCATGAAAGAATTCGAAACCCTTAAGAAGTAATGAAAATCTTATTAGCCACCCAGAAACCTTTCGCCGCAAAGGCGGTGGAAGGAATCGCAGATATCCTGACCCAGGCCGGTCACGAGGTCGTAAAACTCGAAAAATACGCAGAGCAGGCCGATTTCGTGGCCGCCGTCTCCGACGTGGACGCCCTCATCATCCGCTCCGACAAAGTGACGGAGGAAGTGATGGCCGCCGCACCCAAGCTCAAGATCGTGGTGCGTGCCGGCGCCGGATTTGACAACGTGGACCTGGCCGCCGCCACCGCCCGCGGCATCGTGGTAATGAACACCCCCGGACAGAATTCCAACGCCGTGGCCGAACTGGCCCTCTGCCTGATGATCTTCATGGCCCGCACCCAGCTCACCCCCGCCACCGGTTCCGAACTCCTGGGCAAGCGCCTGGGCGTACAGGCATACGGAAACGTCGGCCGGCTGGTCGGTCAGAAGGCCAAAGCCCTCGGCATGGAAATCCGTGCCCTGGATCCCTTCCTCACCGACGAGCAGATCATCGCCGGCGGCGCTCACCCTGTACATTCCGTAGAGGAACTCTACGCATCTTCCGACTACCTCTCCATCCATATCCCGGCCCTGCCGTCCACCATCGGGAGCATCGGCTACGACCTCATCACCCGCATGCCCAAAGGCGCTACGCTCATCAATACCGCCCGTAAGGAAGTCATCGACGAGGACGGCCTCCTGAAAGCCCTCGAAGAGCGTCCGGACCTCAAATACGTGGCCGACGTGATGCCCGACAACTATGCCCTCCTCCAGGAGAAGTTCGGCACCCGCGTGTTCGCCACGCCCAAGAAGATGGGCGCCCAGACGGCCGAAGCCAATGTAAACGCCGGCCTCGCCGCCGCCCGCCAGATTGTGGATTTCTTCGCCACCGGCAACCGTAAGTTCCAAGTTAACAAATAGTTCCTATGGTTAAAGTCAAACCCTTCGCGGCCATCCGTCCGCCCAAAGACCTGGTTACCGAGGTAGCCGCCCCCCCGTACGACGTCCTGAATTCGGAAGAAGCACTGGCCATGGCCGGGGAAAAGAGCCTCCTGCACATCACCAAGCCGGAGATTGACTTCACCCCCATCGCCGGAGAACACGAGCAGCGCACCTACGACAAAGCCGTGGAAAACTTCAAGGCCTGGAAAGAAAAAGGCTGGCTGGTCCAGGATGAAAAGGAAAAGTACTACGTGTACGCCCAGACCATGGGCAAACGCACCCAGTACGGCCTGGTCCTGTGCGCCCACACCGACGACTACGCCGCCGGCATCATCAAGAAACACGAACTCACCCGCAAGGACAAGGAAGACGACCGCATGGTCCACGTCCGCATCCAGAACGCCAATATCGAGCCCGTCTTCTTCGCATACAAGGACAATGAAGAGCTGAACGCGATTGTCGCCAAAGCCGCCGCCGGCAAGCCCGAATACAAGTTCGTGGACGAAAATAAGTTCACCCACACCTTCTGGGTCATCGACGACGACGCGGTCATCGCCCGCATCACGGACATCTTCACCCGCGACATCGACGCCTTCTATGTGGCCGACGGTCACCACCGTACCGCAGCCGCAGCCCGCGTCGGCGCCGAAAAACGGGAGCAGAACCCCAACCACACCGGCAAGGAGGAGTACAACTACTTCATGGCCGTCTGCTTCCCCAAGAGCCAGCTTGCCATCATCGACTACAACCGCGTGGTGAAAGACCTGAACGGGCTCACGGAAGAAGCCTTCCTGAAGGCCCTGGAAGAGGACTTCGAGGTATCCCTGGCCACCAAGCCGCGCTGCGGCCGTCCGGCCAAGCCCTATGCCCCCGCCGGCCTTCACAACTTCTCCATGTACCTGGGCGACAAATGGTACAGCCTCACCGCCAAACCCGGCCGCTTCAACGACGCCGACCCCATCGGCGTCCTGGATGTCACCATCCTCAGCAACCTGGTACTGGACAAGATCCTGGGCATCAAGGACCTTCGCACCGACAAGCGAATCGATTTCGTGGGCGGTATCCGCGGACTGGGCGAGCTTGCCCGCCGGGTGGATTCCGGAGAAATGAAAGTAGCCTTTGCGCTGTATCCCGTTTCCATGGACCAGCTCATCCGCATCGCCGATACCGGCAACATCATGCCTCCGAAGACCACCTGGTTCGAACCCAAGCTCCGCAGCGGTCTTGCCATCCACTCCCTGGTGTAAGGTTCCGCTTGTGCCAGGCTTTGGCACAACGCACAATACATTAATAACCAAACACTTACAGAAAACGTCCCAGCCCCAACCCACTTTAAAACAGGTCCCCGGGCTGGGCGTGTTTTATAACAAATTATAACACAAGTATTTACAAAATAGTCCTAGCCCGTGAAAAACAGGAAACTGCTCAACATCGAACTGAACCGGCTGACGGCAGAGCAATATCGCACAGAACGCACGCCCAGCGGAATCGTCCTAATACTGGACAATATCCGCAGCGCGCACAATGTGGGGTCGGCCTTCCGTACGGGAGATGCCTTCGGGGTGGATAAGATCTTCCTGGGCGGCATCTGTCCGCTTCCTCCTTCCGCAGAGCTGCACAAAGTGGCACTCGGTGCCGAAGAATCCGTCCCCAGCGAACACAGCGATGATGTTGTGGCGCTGGTAAGACGCCTGCAGGCCGACGGATACCGCGTCGCCGCCGTAGAGCAGACCGTGGGGTCGATCAAACTGGGACAGTTCCACCGCGAAGAGGGGCAAAAGATTGCGCTGGTTTTTGGAAACGAAGTTGAGGGCGTGAGCCAAAGCGTCGTGGACCAGTGCGACTTTTCCCTGGAAATTCCCCAGGAAGGCACGAAACATTCCCTGAATGTAAGCGTCAGTATAGGAGTTGTCCTCTGGGGAATAAAATAATAGCCTTTTTCTGGGAAAAAGATTATCTTTGTGAATCAGAACAACACTAAAACAAATATATGAAACAGGATCTCCAGGTCTTTGACCTAATCAAGAAAGAACAGGAACGCCAGGCCAGCGGCCTGGAACTCATTGCTTCCGAAAACTATGTGTCCGACCAGGTAATGGCCGCCATGGGTTCCATCTGCACCAACAAGTACGCAGAAGGCTACCCCGGCAAGCGCTACTACGGCGGATGCGAAGTGGTGGACCAGATCGAACAGCTCGCCATCGACCGCCTCTGCGCCCTGTACGACGCCGAATATGCCAACGTGCAGCCGCACTCCGGCGCCCAGGCCAACATGGCCGTCACCATGGCCATTCTCCATCCCGGCGACACGTTCATGGGTCTGGACCTGTCGATGGGCGGCCACCTCACCCACGGCTCTCCCGTCAACGCCTCCGGCATCCTGTACCATCCCGTCCCCTACGGCCTGGATCCGGAAACCGGCCGCGTAGATTACGACGAGATGGAGCGCAAAGCACTCGAATGCAAGCCCAAGCTCATCATCGGCGGTGCGTCGGCCTATTCCCGCGAATGGGACTACGAACGCATGCGCAAGATTGCCGACGAAGTGGGCGCCATCCTGTGGATTGACATGGCCCACACGGCCGGCCTCATCGCCGCCGGGCTCCTGAAGAACCCCGTCAAATACGCGCACATCGTCACGTCCACCACCCACAAGACCCTCCGCGGACCGCGTGGCGGCATTATCCTGATGGGCAAGGACTTCGACAACCCCTGGGGCCTCACCACCCCGAAGGGCGAGGTGAAGAAGATGAGCGCCATCCTCAATTCGTCCGTCTTCCCGGGCATCCAGGGCGGCCCGCTGGAGCATGTGATCGCCGCCAAGGCCGTCGCTTTCTATGAGGCGGCCCAGCCGGAATACGTGCAGTACCAGAAACAGGTGGTCGCGAACGCCGCCGCCATGTGCGCCGAATTCATCGCCCGCGGCTACAAGATCATCTCCGGCGGCACCGACAACCACCTGATGCTCATCGACCTCCGGACCAAATTCCCCGACCTGACCGGCCGCGTCGCCGAAAAAGAGCTTGTCAGGGCCGACATTACCGTGAACAAGAACATGGTCCCCTTCGACAGCCGCAGCGCCTTTGCCACCAGCGGCCTTCGCATCGGCACCCCGGCCATCACTTCCCGCGGCTTCGAGGAGAAGGACATGGTCAATATCGTAGAACTGATTGACACCGTCCTCGCGTCGGCCAATGAACACTATGCCGCATTGACGGCCAAGGAGCCCACGGAGGCCCAGACCGCGGAACGGATCGCCCATAAACTCATCCTGGACGAGGTCCGGCGCAAAGTCCACATGATGACCGCCGGCCGTCCCCTCAACCGTTATTAGCTTATGAAACTGCCCCTGACGCTGGTTCTGGCAGCTGCATTCGCCCTGGCCTGTTCGCCCGAATCGCAGCCCGCCAAGCCCATGACTCCCGTCACCCCGGCCACCAAGCCGTCCGACCCGGACAAGCCGTCCACCACCGTGACCACTCCCACCGTTACCGCCGAAGCGGCGACGGACATCTCCCTCTCTACGGCCACCATCAGGGGCAGTTACAAAAACGCACCCGAGGGCGGCGTCTATGAAATGGGCGTCGACTACGGAGTCGACTCATCCAGTCTGCCCCTCCGCGAAACCATTGACGGTTCCACCGCAACCTCCGGCAGCTTCACGGTGAACCTGAGCGCCCTGGAACCCAACACCACGTACTACTACAAGACCTATGTCACCGTCTGGAACACCGAAGAGAATCGTTATGTGGACTATTTCTCCAGTTTACGCTCATTTAAGACGGAGGCTTACACCCAGGGAGGAAATAGTATTCAGGATTACCTTCACTGCTATGAAATCCCCAAAATCGACCTAAAAAACGGCATCGGAGACTGGATTTCCGGGCAAGAGACTCCTGCGCAAAACCAATCAAGGACCCAATACATTGGAGAGAATACCGACAACGTCTGGTTCAAGAGTTTCACGACAAAAGACAATCAGGTTGTTGTAACGCATACCTTCAAAAATAACGGCAAGCGCATTCGTAACTGGACCGGGCTCATTGACAAAGACAAGCAGGGCCCGCTTTGGATTGCTTTTATCATGCACGGTCAGGTTTTTCCAAAAAACAGCATTGGCCGATATGACAAATACGGCGCCGGATGGACACAAGATCCTGCAGTACCTTCTGATTGGCAAAGAAGTGTCGCTACCAGCAACTATTCCCGTGGTCATTTTGTTGCCTCAGACTACAGGCAGAATACTGTTGATGCGAATAGCGAAACCTTCTACTATACCAACCAAGCCCTCCAGTGGCAGGATGGATTCAACAGCGGGATTTGGAGTTCATTGGAGAGTAATGTCTCCTCGCATTCCCCTTCCGGAAACGACACCCTGTATGTGGTAGTGGGAGTATTGTACAAGAATGCCAACAACTTCCAGACGCCCAACGGCGGCGGCGCCCAAGTACTGGCGCCCAGCCACTTCTACAAGTGTCTGATGAAGTGCAGCTTTGACGGAAGCGGCAGCATGACCGCCGCAAAAGGCGTGGCCTACCTGTTCGAGAACAAGTCGCACAGCGGCGCCTACGGTTCCTTCGCCACCACCATCGACGAGGTGGAAGCCGAGTCCGGCTTCGACTTCTTCGCCAATGTTCCCCAGAGCCTGCAGGATGCGGCGGAGAAGCAGTCGGCCGCTATCTGGTAAGCATTAATACGTTACGCGATTCAGAAACAGGGCGTGTCCGGGAACGGACTCGCCCGCATCGCTTCTGGTGCCGCCCTCCAGCAGTTCCGCAATCCATTCCGGGGACTGTTTCCCCCTTCCGACTTCGATCAGGGAGCCCACCGTAGCCCGGACCATGTTCCTCAGGAACCGATCGGCTGAAATCCGGAAATACCAGTAGTCCGGCCCGGAAGGCTCTGCCTCACAAATCGCCTCCGCTTCGCTCCGGCCCCTCC